>NZ_LT629742.1:2400000-3118860 GCF_900104895.1 Microterricola viridarii | reverse complement strand
CCCCGCTACGATCTGCGGGTGAACACACTGCGACGTCACCTCGGCATTCCCGGCGCGATATCGATCGGCCTGGCCTCGATGATCGGTGCGGGCGTGTTCTACGTCTGGGCGCCGGCGGCCGAGGCGGCGGGGGCCGGGCTGCTGATCGGCTTGCTGATCGCGGCCGTGATCGCCACGCTGAACGCGCTGAGCTCTGCCCAGCTCGCCATGGCGCACCCCGTCTCCGGTGGCGCCTACGCCTACGGCCGCGCGCTGCTCGGACAGTGGTGGGGCTTCTCGGCGGGGTGGCTGTTCCTGGCGGGGAAGACGGCCTCGGCCGGGGCGATCGCGTTGATCGCCGGTGAGTACCTCTGGCCGGGGCAGGGGCGCTGGGTGGCGGTCGGCGCCATCGCCGTGCTGGCGACCGTCAACGCACTCGGCGTGCGCAGCACGGCCCGCTTCAGCGGAGCCTTCGTGGCCGTCGTCCTGGTCGGCCTCGGCGGGTTGGTGGTGCTCGTGGTGCTGTGGGCGGCGGGCGGCGGCCCTGTCGCAGCGTCCCCGGCCCCGGTTCTGCCCGGGGAGGGTGCCGGCTGGCTGGGCGTGCTGCAATCGGCCGGGCTGCTGTTCTTCTGCTTCGCCGGCTATGCGCGCATGGCCACCCTCGGCGAAGAGGTGCGTGAGCCGCGCCGCACCCTTCCCCGCGCGATCCTCGGGGCGCTGGCAATCGCTCTCGGACTGTATGCGGCGATCGGCCTCTCGGTCGTGCTTGTTCTGGGCCCGGAGCGCCTTGCAGGCTCGAGTTCGCCGCTGGCCGAGGTGGCGGCCATTGTCACCGGTGGCCCGGGCCTGTCCGGCGGCCCGAACACGTGGGTGCTCGTGGTGAGCCTCGTCGCCGCACTGGCGTGCCTCGGCTCTCTGCTGGGAATTCTGGCCGGGCTGAGCCGGACCGGTCTGGCGATGGCCCGCGACCAGGAGTTGCCCGGCAGCCTCAGTCGGGTCTCGGATCGACGCGGCTCACCGGTTGTCGCCGAGCTCGTCGTCGCCGTGCTCGCGATGGCAGCCGTTCTCCTGCTCGACCCGGCCCGGCTGGTCGGCTTCTCGGCCACGTGCGTGCTGGCCTACTATGCGATCGCTCACCTGGCCGCACTGCGCCAACCCGTTGCCGAGCGCTGGCTGCACCCGTCCGTGCATGTCGTCGGAGCCGTCGGCTGCACGCTGTTGGCCTTCACTCTGCCCTGGCAGGGCGTGCTGACGGCCGGGGTCGTGCTCGTCGTCGGGCTGGCCGCCCGTGGCCTCCGCCTGGCGCGAGGCGCACGGCGGAGACCACGATCGCGACCGGCCTAGACCACCCGTTGGTTGTAGGCCAGCCGCTCGTCGAGCGCCAGTTCTGGCTCGCCCGACTGCTCGACGACGCCGGGGGCGAACTCCTCGACGGCGACTTCCGTGACGGCGGCGCGGCGCGCGCCAGAGGTCGACAATGCCGCTGCGACATGGGCGATGATCTCGTCGACCGTTGTCTGCGGGTCGAAGCCGATCAGCTCGCGGGCTTTGCCGTTGTTGGGCACTCGACGCTGCATATCCTCGAAGCCCTCCGGGTAGGCCTCGGCGTACGGCACGTAGACGATGGAGCTGTCGCTGTGCAGCAGGTCGATGGCCCGTTGCGCCAGGTCTCGGATCGACACCTCGTAGCGGCCGCCGAGGTTGAACGCCTGCCCGTATGCGGCCGGCTCCTCCGCCAGGGCGATCAGGGCCGGGATCACGTCGCCGACGTAGCCGAAGCAGCGCGTCTGCGAACCGTCGCCGAACACGGTGACGGGCTCGCCGGCCAGGGCCTGCCCGACCAGCGTGGGAACGACCATGCCGTAGCGACCGGTCTGTCGGGGGCCGACCGTGTTGAAGAGTCGCACGATCGCGACGCGAAGCCCGTATTCGCGCCAGTATGCGTGGGCGATAGCTTCATCGATGCCTTTGGCCGCGGCGTATGTCCAGCGTGATTTGAGGGGCGAGCCGAGGATCCGGTCGGCCTCCTCGTCGAGGCTGTCTGCGGTGTTCTTGCCGTACACCTCGCTCGTCGAGGCGAGCAGCAGCGTCGCACCGGCCGCACGCACCGCGTCGAGTACCGTCTCTGTGCCGTGGATGTTCGTCCGCAGGCTCTCGAGCGGGTGCTCCACGATGAGGCGCACGCCGACAGCGGCAGCCAGATGGAAGACGCGGTCGGCGCCCTCGACAGCGCTGGCCACGGCCTCCGGATCGCGGATGGACCCCTCGATGAAGCGCATTCGGATGTGGCCGAGGACGGGGGCGAGGTTCTCGATCGAGCCGGTGCTGAGGTCGTCGATGACGGTGACGTAGTCGCCGCGTTCGATCAACTGCTCGACCAGGTGGCTGCCGATGAACCCGGCGCCGCCGGTAACTGTGGTGATCATTGTGTTTTATCGCATTCCAGGTCGATGTGTCGCGGATGGAGCGAGCGGGTTATCGGCAGTGTCGGCGGCCGGGCGTCCAGCCGCCGACAGTCAGGGCTAGCGCACATATGTCTGTGCGGCGTTCAACACCGCTTCGCTCACCACCACCGGGCCACCCAGCACAACGATGCGCTGGGGGCGCAGCCGGGAGAGCTCGGCCGCGATGGCGGTGGGGAGGGAACCACCCTGCACGAGCAGGACCGGTCCACCGCCGACGATCGCCGCAGAGCCGGCCGAGAGGGCGTCCGGGAAGTTCCCTCCGGTGACCAAATAGGCCACCTTCACTCCGGGAGAGAATGTGGTGCTGGAAATTTTCGCCGACGTCGCGTACCGGTCCGCTCCGGAAGCCCGCGAGGTCGGCGCGATCCCAGCGAGGGCAGTCGCCACCCCAGCCGATACGACATCGGTCCCGCCGAGGATTACGACCTTGCCGGGCTTGAGCCGCTGAAGCTCTGCGCGAATCACCTCGGGGATGCCCGTGGAGGTCACGAGCAGCACAGGCGACTTCACGGAGCCGGCCGCAGCGCCACCCGAGAGGGCGTCGGGGAAGTTGGTCCCGGCGGCAACGTACGCCACCGCAACACCAGGCTTGAAGCTGGCGGCCGAGATTTTGGCCGACGTCTCAAAGCGGTCGGCGCCAGCCACACGGCTCGTCGGGGCGATCTGCGCGAGCGCAGTCTGTACTGCGGTAGAGACAACACTGGTGCCACCCACGACGACGATGCGTGCCGGCTTGAGCCTCAGCAGTTCGGTCTTGACGGGTTGCGGGATCGCGTCGCGCGAGACCAGCAGCACCGGGCCCCCACCCGTCCCCGCGGCTGGCCCGGCAGAGAGTGCATCCGGGTAGTCGCCGCCGGTGGTGATGTAGACGACGGGCACCCCAGCGCTGAAGGTCGCTGCCGAGACGAGGGCCGACGTCTCAAAGCGGTCTGCGCCCGCGAGCCGCTGTGGGCCTCGCGGTGTTGGCGCTGCGGCGACCGGGCTGGTCGCGGCGCTGGTGACGGTCTTGGTGGTGTAGCCCGTCTTGGTTCCGGTGACGCGCACCGTCACGGTCTTGCCGACGTTGGCGGCCACCGGCTTGTATGTCGCTGCCGTGGCGCCGGGGACGGCGACATTGGCGACGAGCCACTGGTAGCTCAGGCTGACCGGAGCCGGTGTCCAGGTGCCCGCGTTGGCGGTCAACACCGAGCCGACCCTGGCGGTGCCGGTGATCGTGGGCGTCGGGGCGACGAGAACGAGCGGCGGGGCTGCGGCCACTGCGGCGGTCGCGGCACTGGTCACGGCCTTGGTGGTGTATCCGGTCTTGGTTCCGGTGACACGCACCGTCACGGTCTTGCCGACATCGCCGGCCACCGGTGTATATGTCGCTGCCGTGGCGCCGGGGACGGCGACATTGGCGACGAGCCACTGGTAGGCCAGGGTGACCGGAGCCGGAGTCCAGGTGCCCGCGTTGGCGGTCAACACCGAGCCAACCCTGGCGGTGCCGGTGATCGTGGGCGTCGGGGCGACGAGCACGAGCGGCGGGGCTGCGGCCACTGCGGCGGTCGCGGCACTGGTCACGGCCTTGGTGACGTAGCCGGTCTTGGTTCCGGTGACCTGCACCGTGACGGTCTTGCCGACGTCGCCGGCGACCGGTGTGTATGTCGCTGCCGTGGCGCCGGGGACGGCGACATTGGCGACGAGCCATTGGTAGGCCAGGGTGACCGGAGCCGGAGTCCAGGTGCCCGCGTTGGCGGTCAACACCGAGCCGACCCTGGCGGTGCCGGTGATCGTGGGCGTCGGCGCGACGAGCACGAGCGGCGGGGCCGCGGCCACCGCGGCGGTCGCGGCACTGGTCACGGCCTTGGTGACGTAGCCCGTCTTGGTTCCAGTGACCTGCACCGTGACGGTCTTGCCGACGTCGCCGGCGACCGGTGTGTATGTCGCTGCCGTGGCGCCGGGGACAGCGACATTGGCGACGAGCCACTGGTAGGCCAGGGTGACGGGAGCCGGAGTCCAGGTGCCCGCGTTGGCGGTCAACACAGAGCCGACCTGGGCGGTGCCCGTGATGGTGGGCGCGGGGGCGACGAGTTCATCGGTGGCCGGGGCTCCGACGGTGTTGTACATCGAGTAGTCGTCGGTGGTGAGTTCTCCGTTCCCGAAGACGTTCAGTGCGAAGCTGATGCCGTTCACGCCTGCGGGAATCGCCGGCGTCGTCCAGAGCGCCTGGGTGTAGTCGGTCGCGGCGGCAAACCACGGGCTCGAAGTACCGTAGATCCAGCTTCCGTCCGTCTGGCGGTAGTACACGGTGAACTGGGTGACTCCCGTCGCTTTGTACCAGGAGCGCAGCGAGTACGTCTGGCCCTCCACAACGGTGGGCGCACACGCGCCGCCGTCGAATATCTGTAGCCGTTTGGCATCACCTGTCGTGTACCCGCTGACGGTTACCTGCGAGGCGTACGTGCCCGTTCGACCGGGGCTCACCGTGGCGAATGACGAGGTATTCAGGCCGAAGGATGAATCCCACCAGCAACGGGGGATGCCCGCCGCGGCGATCTCTTCGAAACCGGGGTTCTGCAGGGCATTCACGCCGGGCCCCGCGGCCGGCGGCGGCACGAAGGCCGGTCCGGAAACGAGCGGCTTCACGGCGCCGCCGACGACCCCGTTCACCGTCTTGACCAGCTTTGTCGCGTTGTCTTTCCATCCCGCCAACCATGTCGTGAATTGGTCGAACACGGCTGTCGATATCGCGAGGTCGTCGCAGCCATCGCAGACATGGTGGAACGTCAGCTGAACCCAGCCGCCACCGTTCGCGGCCGCATCGGTGACCGTCTGCTGGAGCCTCTGAAGCGTCCACGTGGCATCGACCTGGTCGGCCGCGCGGGTCCAGTACGGGTCGGCCGGCGGAATCGACTCGGCGAAGTCGCACGATGCGCACTCCGTTCCGGGTGCAGTGCGCAGATCGCCGAGCCCACGGGCGCTGTTGTACCCGCAGCTCGCGGCTGCCGCCTCGACGCTCGCGTTGGCCGAGGCGAAGGGGTACGCGAAGCTGGTGACCTGGTAGCCCATGTTGCTGAGCGTGACACGGTCGTTGCAGATCTGACGCAACACCTCGTCTTGCGGCACCTGCGTGAGATCGGGGTGGCTGCGCGTGTGGCCGCCGATCTCGTGTCCCTCTGCGGCCAGCGTGGCCAGATCGGCAGTGCTCATCCAGCCCGGTTGGTCGACAAAGCCCGAATTGATGAAGAAGGTGCCGGGGAGCCCCTTGGTGCTCAGCATCTGGGCTGCGGGCATCTGGTCGGCATTGGCATCGTCAAAGGTGAGCGACACAACCGTCTCGCCGGCAGCCTGCGCGGGCGCCGCTGCCAGGACGGTCACACCCATCGTCACCGCGAGGGCGGCGACGGTTCCGAGGGCGATCAGTCTTCGGTGTCGAGGCGGCTGTTCAGCCACTGGGGGTTGAGGGGCTGGAGTCGACTCGTGGCGGGCGCGGGCTAGATGACGGGACATCAGATTCCGATCGTCGGGTTGTGGTGTGGCGGGCCGTGCGTCGCGAGCCGTGCTCTCAAACGGAAAACAAATGCGGGTTCGCGGGTAAGCGGGTGAAACGGGTGAAACGGGTGAAGCGGTTGTCCTGCGGTGTTCTGCGGTGTTCTGCGGAAGGGGGACGGAAGTCGCATGGCTCGAAGCGGGCGACTTCCGTCGTCTGTGGGGCTAGAGGCGCACCGCGTGGGCGATGGCACTAGCGGTGTAGCTGGTGTCGAGCACGAACTCGACCTCGTCGAGCCAGCCCAGATCGACTCCGCTGTGGGCGGTGTGGATCACGGCGACCTCGCTGCCGAACTCGGTCGGGTCACTGACGCTGGAAAGCAACGACCCGTCGTGGAGTCGCACGTGCGGGCACAGCGGGTCGTAGTAGGCGACGATCGCGCCCTCATGTTGGAGAGCGCTGAGCACCTCGAGGGCCGGCGACTCCCGCACGTCCTCGACGTCGGGCTTGTAGGCGACGCCCACGACGAGCACCCGGGTTCCGGTCAGACCGCGCCGGTGGGTCGAGAGCAGCTCCCGCACTCGGTCGACGACGCGGCGTGGGCGGGCCGCGATCAGGCTCATGGTCTGCTCGATCAGCGGTGCGCTGCGCCGCTCTTTGTGCAGCTGCCAGAGCAGGTAGTGCGGATCGCAGGGGATGCAGTGTCCACCGACCCCCGGCCCAGGCAGGAAGGGCATGAAGCCGTAGGGCTTCGTGGCCGCGGCGTTGATGACCTCGACGACATCGAGGTCGAGCAACGCGCTGACGTCGGCGAACTCGTTCGCCAACGCGATGTTCACCGCTCGGAAAATGTTCTCCACGAGCTTGGTCATCTCAGCCGTTTCCATCGAGCTGACCAGGTGAATCTGGTTGACGTAGCCGCCAACGATGGTAGCCGCGGCGGCGGTACAATTCGGGGTTGCACCGCCGACCACGCGTGGGACATCTTCGTGGGCGTAACCAGCCGCGCCCGGGTTGATGCGCTCTGGGCTGAACGCGATGAAGATGTCGGTTCCGGGGGTGAATCCGCGTTCGATCAGCGGATTCATCATCAAATCTCTCGTGCTTCCGACGTACGACGTCGAGGTGAGGATCAGCACCTGCTCCGCCACTGCGTGCTGCACCACCGTGGCGCATGCGCTCCTCAGCAGGCTGAGGTCGGGCACAAGGTACGCGTCGACGGGGGTGGGCACGCAGACGATCACGGTTGCGGCCTGCGAGATCAGTGCGGAATCGCTCGAGACGTGCAGCAATCCGCTCTGCTGCGCCCGGGTGAGGCGGTCCTGGTCGGACGCCAGCAGGTCAACGTGGCCGCGTGTGATGGCGTCGATGCGCAGCTGGCTCAGCTCGACGCCCAGTACCCGGAGGCCCGATTCGACGAAGGCGAGGCTCGTCGGCAGCCCAACGTAGCCCATTCCGATGATCGCAATGTCGTAACTGAAGGGCGACTCTTCCGGCAGTCGTTTGAGAACGGAGCCGGGAATGAACTCGACGGTGTTGAGATCAACAGCGTTGAGATCAACGTTTTCGAACTCAATCGGTTCAAGCAGCGCGGCACCCTGCGTTTTGTTGCGCGAACGGGTGTTGTCCAAGACCATGGCGGTTTCCTCGTCGTGCGAGTCGTGGTCACCCCGATGATCACAAACAAATTTGCGTACGTTATGAACTCGAGATTTCCTCGACTTCACTAGGGGACCTTAGCATCGCGAAAAATAAATGACCACGGGGAGTTGTACCCCCATTTTGGGGGTCACTTTCGAGCTTCACCAGGCCGTTTCGATGTGGCGGGAAAGCGCTGGCGTGCCCACCGCAAAGCAGCTATCGTGGTCGCGGAGTCACCCTCGGGGGCCGTCACGGTGGGCCTGTCGGGCTCTGCCGCTGACCGATGACGCCGGCGCCCGAGAGGGGCGAGAGAGCGGCGGGAGTGGCGAGTGTTCATTGGAATCGTCATACTCCTGCTCACGGGCGTCAGCACGGTCTTCTGGATCGTCATCGGCATGCTCCGCTTTGTGGGCGAGCGACTGGGAACCCATTCCCTGGCGGTCCGACCGAAGATTCGACGGCGGGGCGCCGAGGAAATCGACTCCATCGGGCTGTCCGACGTTGCGATCCTGCTCGCCGCGCACAACGAGTCCGCCGTGATAGCGCGCACCATCAGACAGGCGGCCATGCATCTGCCGCTGGCGCAGATCCACATCGTGTCCGACGGTTCCAGCGATGACACGGTCGCGATCGCGCGCGCTGAGGGCGCGCAGGTGCTCGACCTGAACCCCAACCGCGGCAAGGCCGGTGCCCTGGTCGCGGCGCTCGAGCACTTCGAGATCGTCGAGAAATTCAAGGTGATGGTGCTGCTGGATGCCGACACCCATCTGGCGCCCGACTACCTGGTCACCGGGCTCCGGCTGTTCAGGGATCCAGAGGTCGTGGCCGTGGCCGGCCGGGTGCGCACACTGGCAAGCCCGGCGCCGCCCACGCGGCTCGGCCGCGTGTTGGTGAGTTACCGGGAGCGTCTCTACGTGGTGCTCCAGCTGTTCCTCAAATACGGGCAAGCGGCCAAGCGGGCCAACGCGATCTTCATCGTGCCCGGCTTCGCGAGCATGTACCGCACCCGTGTGCTGCCGAACATCGACATCGATCCTCCGGGCCTGGTGATTGAGGACTTCAACATGACGTTCGAGGTGCACGCCCAGCGGCTCGGCCGGATCGCGTTCCACCCGCGGGCCGCCGTCGCGTACACACAGGACCCGGGCACCATCCACGACTACCTGAACCAGACGAGGCGCTGGAGCCTCGGGTTCTGGCAGACGGTGCGCAAGCACCACTTCCGGCCGCACGTCTTCTGGGTTGCGGTCGGCTTCTACATCGTCGACATCACGACGAGCGCGTTCGTGTACCTCGCGCTGCTCGTGCTGCTCGGAACGACGATCCTGGCGCAGCTCATCACGACGCCGGATGCCGCGACCGTGCTGAGCGTCGACAACGCGATGTGGCCAGGGCTGGACCTGTGGGGCACTGCTGCCGCCTGGTCGGACGAGCTCCTGTCCTTCGTCACCCCGGGCGAGGTCCTGCTCGTGATCGTGCTGCCGGACTACGCGCTCACGCTGTTCGCCGCGCTCGTCCTCGGGCGTCCGAAGATGCTGTTCGTCGGCGTGTTCTTCCCCCTCGTGCGCACGGCCGACGCGTGGATCTGCCTGAGCACCCTGCGGGCATCGCGCGCCGTCGGCGGCGATGGGCGCTGGGTCAGTCCCGCACGCCGCCTGGACCTGGTCTCCGGCGACACGACGGTCTAGGGCGGGCCGGGCGCCCTCATGCGAGCGGTGACCCCATCACCACTGCACCTCGTGGCCCCGTGACACCACTCGCAGCCACGGCCCGGGCGGCACATCGGATTCCTCGACGAACTGCCAGTCGACCAGGTCATCCTCTCCGTTCAGGGAGCTGAACCCCAGGCAGCCGTTCAACGCGGGCGAGACGTCCATGCCTGCGCCGTTGAACTTCTGGTTCTGCGGGCGGGCGTCGTCGCTGCCGAAGACGTACTCGGCGTCGTTGTACTGGCCGGGGCCCGCGTCGGCGATCTGCCCATAACAGACCCGATCGCCCTTGATGAGCTTGACCCAGCGGTTGAGCATCATGCTCACCGAGCTGTTCTCCGCCTGCCCCTGGTACTCCGGCGCGTTCGCCCAGGGGATCACCTCGGCGCGGCGGGCGAACGCGGCGGGGTCGTTGACGTCGTCGAAGGGGAGGTCGAGGTAGAACGGGTTGAGCAGCGGCGTCATCGAGTTCGGGAAGTAGTCATTGGCCGCGCTGCGCGCCTCGGTCTCGCAGCTGCCCGCAGAGTCGTCGCCGTCGCATCCGCCGTAATGAGCAAACCACTCGCCGTCGTAGGTCGAGATCATCTGGCTGCCGTCGGAGGCATTCGGGTCGAAGATCTCGCCGACCCAGAACGTCGTGGCGATGATGCCCGTGTGCAGGGGGTAGCCGGCGGTCGGCTGCGCAGGCGGGTCGCCATCGCCCGGTGCGCTGTTCGGCGCGCACGCCGTCAAGCCGAGGAGGACGAGCAGGGCGGAGGCCGCGACGACTCCCTGCTGGGGGCGCCCGGCCGCGCGGAGCGGGCGCCGGCACGGCACGGGGCGATCTGATCTGGCAGCCATGGTGGTGTGCTCCTGGGGCACCATCGACCGGTGCGACTACCGGGTGATGTTACGCCGCGGCGGCTCCGACGTCGAGGGCGGGACGTGGCATCCGCAGACGCGAAAGCGCCGCCCCGCGAGAGCGGGGCGGCGCTGTCGTGAATCGACGGCTAGTGAGCGTCGACTGCCTGGATCTCGCTGCGGTCGCCGGACCAGAGCGTGTGGAAGGTGCCCTCGCGGTCGACGCGCTTGTAGGTGTGCGCACCGAAGAAGTCGCGCTGGCCCTGCACGAGCGCGGCCGGCAGGCGGTCGGCGCGCAGGCCGTCGTAGTACGCCAGCGACGACGAGAACGCGGGGGAGGGGATGCCGGCCTGGGCGGCGGCGATCACGACGCGGCGCCATGCCGACTGGGCGCCCGCGACGGCGTCGGTGAAGTACGGCGCGGTGACCAGGGCGACCAGGCCCGGGTTCTCGGCGTACGCGTCGGTGATGCGGTTGAGGAACTGGGCGCGGATGATGCAGCCGCCGCGCCAGATGGCCGCGATGTCGCCCTTCTTGATGTCCCAGTTGTACTCCTCCGCGCCGGCGACGATGGCGTCGAAGCCCTGCGAGTAGGCGATGATCTTCGAGGCGTAGAGGGCCAGGCGCACGTCCTCGACGAAGGCATCGACGTCGGCGACGGCGAAGTCGCCATCCGGGCCCGGCAGGGCGGATGCGGCGGCGCGCTGTGCCGGCTTCGAGGACAGAGAGCGGGCGAACACGGCCTCGGCGATGCCGGAGACGGGGATGCCGAGGTCGAGGGCGGTCTGCACCGTCCAGGCGCCGGTTCCCTTGGCGCCGGCCTGGTCGACGATCACGTCGACGAGCGGCTTGCCGGTGGCGGCATCCGTCTGGCGGAGCACCTCGGCGGTGATCTCGATGAGGTAGCTCTCGAGCTCACCCTTGTTCCACTCGGCGAAGATCTCGGCGATCTCGGCCGGGCTCTTGCCTGTGCCGCGGCGGATGAGGTCGTAGGCCTCGGCGATGAGCTGCATGTCGGCATACTCGATGCCGTTGTGGATCATCTTGACGAAGTGGCCGGCGCCATCGGTGCCGACGTGGGTCACGCAGGCGCGCCCGTCGACGACCGCAGCGATCGAGGTGAGGATCGGGCCCAGCGTCTCCCACGCCTCGGCGGAGCCGCCGGGCATGATCGACGGGCCGAGGAGCGCGCCCTCCTCGCCGCCGGAAATGCCGGCGCCGACGAAGTTGATGCCGGTCTCGCGCACGGCCTTCTCGCGGCGGATGGTGTCGGTGAAGAGGGCGTTGCCGCCGTCGACGATGATGTCGCCCGGCTCGAAGGCCTCGACGAGCTGGTTGATCACGGCGTCGGTGGCGCGGCCGGCCTGCACCATGATGATCGCGGTGCGCGGCTTCTGCAGCGAGGCGGCGAAGTCCTCGATGGTCTCGGTCGCCACGAAGCCGGCATCCGGGAACTCGGCCGCAACGGCGCGCGTCTTCTCGGCGGAGCGGTTGTAGATCGCGACGGTGTTGCCTTCACGGCTGGCGAGGTTGCGAGCGAGGTTCGAACCCATCACCGCCATTCCGATCACGCCGATGTTTGCCTGAGAATTCGACACGGGGATGCTCCAATACGAGGTTGGGTGGAATAGCGGGCAGAGTGATCCGCCCTGCGTCAACGCTAGCAAAGCCCTGACCACCTCATGCTCGCATGACAAACGAGGTGCCAGTGTCAGGTGCTGGGCGGGAGCCAACCGTTCGCTGGGGCTGGCGTGGGCGTCGGATGAGTGGGAGCTGAGGAACTTTCGACGTGTTAGCGTATTCCTAATAAATCTGATTTATGAATCTAGTATCGATGAAGAATCAGATGTAATGAAGCGTCTGAGGAGTCCAAGATCGTGTCTGATCACCCTGTGCATGGCAACACCGTGCCCGCAAACGTTCCCCCGCTCATCGTGATGGGTGTGTCGGGCTCGGGTAAGTCGACCATCGGAACCGCCCTCGCCGCCGCGCTGGGCATTGAGTTCATCGATGGCGACGACCTGCACCCCCGCGCCAACAAGGCCAAGATGGCTGCCGGCCACCCGTTGAACGACGAAGACCGCGCGCCCTGGCTGGAGATCATCGCCGAGCGCATCGGCGCCGAGCTGGCCGATGGCCGCCCCATCGTCGTCGCCTGCTCCTCGCTCAAGCGCAAATACCGCGACCAGCTGACCGCCTACGCGCCCAGCACGGTCTTCGTGCACCTGGACGGCGCACGCGGGATCATCTCCGAGCGCCAGAGCCACCGCGTGCACGAGTACATGCCGAACACGCTGCTCGACTCGCAGTTCAGCACGCTCGAACCGTTGCAGGACGACGAGCGCAAAGTGATCGTTGACCTCACAATGAAGCCGGACGCCATCGTGAGCTTTGTGCTCGACCGGCTCTCCGTCATCGACGCGGCCACCCCGTAACCCAGCACCTGAGCGGCATCCGACCGCTCCATCCACTTGCACTACCTACCCGCACCACCAGCCCCATCTGCTCACCAGCAGCGCTGCACTCCGTGCAGAAACAATCCACAAAAAGGAAAAGACAACGATGACTGACCTCGAGCTCAACTGGACGCTTGGTACGCCAGGCCTCCTGCTCGTCGCAGCCGGCGCAATCGCGCTGCTGCTCGTATTGATCATGAAGTTCCGCATTCACGCCTTCGTGGCGCTGATCGTGGTCAGCGTGGTGACCGCGGTTGCTACGGGCATCCCCGCCGCCGGGCTGGTTCCGACGCTCATGAGCGGCTTCAGCTCCACCCTCGGCAGCGTCGCGCTGCTCGTGGGTCTGGGCGCGATGCTCGGCCGCATGCTCGAGGTCAGCGGTGGAGCAGAGGTGCTCACCAACGCCCTGATCAAGACGTTCGGCGAGAAACGCGCACCGCTCGCGCTCTCGATCGCCTCGCTGATGTTCGGCTTCCCGATCTTCTTCGACGCCGGCCTCGTCGTGATGCTGCCGATCATCTTCACGGTGGCGCGTCGCCTCGGCGGCTCGCTGCTCCTGTACGCGTTCCCCGCCGCAGCGGCCTTCTCGGTCATGCACATCTTCGTGCCGCCGCACCCGGGCCCCGTTGCCGCCACCGGCCTGCTCGGTGCCGACGTCGGACTCGTGCTGATCTTCGGCCTCCTCGTCGCCATCCCGACCTGGTACCTCGCCGGCTACCTCTTCGGTGGATTCCTCGGCCGTCGCTTCAACATCCCCGTGCCGACCATCCTGGACGCCCCGTCGGACTCGATCGAGAACAAGTTCCGTTCGGCCCCGAAGCTCGGCACCATCGTCTTCCTGCTGCTGCTGCCGCTCGGCCTGATCTTCCTCAACACGGGCCTGAACATGCTGGCAACGGCCGGCGTCGTCTCGCTCGAGGACACCTGGGTCCAGATCCTGCGCGCATTCGGCGAGGTGCCGATCGCCCTGCTGATCACCGTGCTGATGGCCATGTGGCTGCTCGGATGGCGCCAGCAGAAGGAGCGCTCGCTCGTTGAGACCGTCGTCGACAGCGCGCTCGGCCCGATCTGTTCCATCATCCTCATCACCGGTGCCGGTGGAATGTTCGGTGGCGTCCTGCGCGCCAGCGGAATCGGCAACGCCATTGCCGACTCGCTCGACGCGATCGGCCTGCCGGTCATCGTCGCCGGCTTCGTCATCGCCGCCGTCGTGCGCATCGCCCAGGGCTCGGCCACCGTCGCCCTCACCACCGCCGCCGCGCTCATCCAGCCGGTCGTGCTCGGCAACCCCGAGTTCAACGCGGTGCAGACCGTTGCCATCGTGCTCAGCCTCGCGGCTGGTTCGGTGTTCGCCGGCCACGTCAACGACTCCGGCTTCTGGCTGGTGAGCAAGTTCTTCGGCATGGACACCAAGACCACGCTGAAGACCTGGACCGTCGGCCAGGCCCTGATCGGTGCCTGCGGCTTCATCCTCTCGCTCGCCATCTACTTGATTGCCAGCACCTTTTAGTACCACTGGTTAGTGCCACTGGGTAACACAACAGTTCTGCGGGGGCGCGTATCGCGATCAGCGATGCGCGCCCCCGCCAGCACACAGCACCACCGAGGAGCGTTATGACACTGAACATGTTCGATCTCACAGGCAAGATTGCCCTCGTCACCGGCTCCAGCCGGGGAATCGGCTCGGCGATCGCCCGGGGCCTCGCGGCCGCCGGCGCGACCATCGTGCTGAACGGCCTCGACGAGGCGCGGCTGGAAGCCGCCCGCGCGGCCTTGGCGGCCGAGATCGGCGAGGAGCGCGTGCGCGCGATCGCCTTCGACGTCACGGACGCCGCGGCCGCGGCATCCGCCATCAACTGGGTCGAGGCCGAGGTCGGCCCGCTTGCCATCCTGGTCAACAACGCCGGCGTGCAGCACCGCGTCCCGATGCTCGACCTCGACGTCGAGGACTGGGAGCGGGTGCTCCGCACCAACCTCACCAGCGCCTTCCTGGTCGGCCGCGAGGCCGCCCGCCACATGATCCCGCGCGGTGCGGGCAAGATCATCAACGTCGCCTCCGTGCAGACCGACCTGGCCCGGCCGACCATCGCGCCGTACACGGCGTCCAAGGGCGGCATCCGCAACCTCACCCGTGCCATGACGGCCGAGTGGGCGTCGCACGGCCTGCAGATCAACGCGATCGCGCCGGGCTACATCCACACCGAGATGACGCAGAACCTCGTCGACGACACCGTCTTCAACGAGTGGATCCTGGGGCGCACGCCCGCCCACCGCTGGGGCACGGTTGAAGACCTTGTTGGTCCCGCGGTGTGGCTGGCCTCTGCCGGCTCCAACTTTGTCAACGGTCAGGTCGTCTTCATCGACGGCGGCATGACGGTCGTCGTTTAGTTCCCAGAAGTAGCGGAGAAGAACATGAGCACCATCCCCACCGAAACCCTCGGCGTCGTCGCGCACAGCGCGGGCGACATGCGCATCGAGTCTGTCCCTGTGCCGACCCCGGCCGCCGACGAGGCCGTCGTCGAGATCGCCTACGGCGGCATCTGCGGCTCGGACCTGCACTACTGGCAGCACGGCGCGGCGGGGGAGTCCATCCTCAAGGCGCCGATGCTGCTCGGCCACGAGGTCGTCGGCCGCGTCCTCGTCGCCGCGGCCGACGGCAGCGGCCCGGCATCCGGAACCGACGTCGCGGTGCACCCCGCGACGCCCGGCCCCGGCGACGGGACGCCCTACCCGGCCGACCGCCCCAACCTCTCGCCCGGCTGCACCTACCTCGGCAGTGCGGCGCGCTTCCCGCACACCGAGGGCGCCTTCGCCCGGTTCGCCGTCTTGCCCGCGCGCATGCTCCGCGCCCTGCCGGCCGGCCTCTCGCTGCGCGAGGCTGCCCTTGTCGAGCCCGCCGCCGTGGCCTGGCACGCGGTCTCGCGCGCCGGTGACGTCAGCGGCAAGCGGGTGCTCGTCGTCGGCAGCGGCCCGATCGGCGCGCTCACCGTCGCCGTGCTGAAGCGCGCAGGCGCCGCCGAGATCATCGCCGTCGACATGTTCGACAAGCCGCTCGAGATCGCCACCGCCGTCGGCGCCACGCGCACGATCGTGGCGACGGATGCCGACTCCATCGCCGCCGTGCAGGCCGACATCGCCTTTGAGACCTCGGGCAACTACCGCGGCCTCGCCTCGGCCGTGCGCGGCACGACCCGCGGCGGCCGTGTCGTCATGGTGGGCCTGCTGCCCTCCGGCGAGCAGCCCGCGCTGATCTCGCTGGCGATCACCCGCGAGCTCGAGCTCGTCGGCTCGTTCCGCTTCAACGACGAGATCGACGACGTCATCGCCGCGCTGGCGGACGGCTCGCTGCAGGTGGGACCGGTCGTCACGCACGAGTTCGACGCCGCCGACGCGCTCCAGGCGTTCGAGGTCGCGCGCGACTCCGCCGCCAGCGGCAAGGTGCTGCTGCGCTTCTCCTAACACTCGATGCCGACAGGCCCACTCCGCGGGGAACCCCGCGGACTGGGCCTGTCCGCGTATCCGCTCGCGGGCGGGCGCGGCGGCCCGGCCCCGGCTCCCTTGGCAGCCGGTGAATACTATGTCAGTATGTAAAGACAAAGTTCGAGGGAGACAGCGTGGTTGACGGAAGCCCTGTGGTGTTCGATGTTCTGGCGATCGGCAGATCCGGGGTGGACCTCTATCCGTTGCAGACCGGTCTCCCGCTGGACGAGGTCACCAGCTTCGGCAAGTTCCTCGGCGGCAGTGCCACCAACGTCGCCGTCGCGGCGGCCAGGCACGGCCGCGACGTGGGGATCATCACGCGGGTCGGGAACGATCCGTTCGGCCGTTTCGTGCGCACCGAGGCCGCCCGTCTTGGCGTGGACAATCGCTTCGTGAGCGCGGTGGCCGGGCTGGCCACGCCGGTCACCTTCTGCGAGATCTTCCCGCCGGACGACTTCCCGCTCTACTTCTACCGCCAGCCGCTCGCTCCCGACCTCGTCATCCGGGCGGAGGAGCTCGACCTCGACGCGATCCGTACCGCGCGCGTCTATTGGTCGACGGTGACCGGCCTGAGCGAGGAGCCCAGCCGCGCCGCGCACTTCGCCGCGTGGGAGGCGCGCGGGCGTACCGGGAACACGATTCTGGACCTCGACTACCGCCCGATGTTCTGGAGCGATGAGGCCGAGGCCAGCGCCCAGGTTCAGCGTGCGCTCGAGCACGTCACGGTCGCCGTCGGCAACCGCGAGGAATGTGAGATCGCGGTGGGGGAGACCGACCCGCATCGCGCGGCCGACGCCCTGCTGGAGCGCGGCGTCGAGCTTGCCATCGTCAAGCAGGGGCCGAAGGGCGTGCTCGCCAAGACCCGGACCGAGACCGTCGAGGCGCTGCCCATCCCGGTCGAGGTCGTCAACGGGCTCGGCGCCGGAGACGGATTCGGCGGAGCGCTCTGCCATGGCCTGCTCTCTGGGTGGCCACTCGAGCGCACGCTGCACTTCGCCAACACGGCCGGCGCGATCGTGGCCACCCGCTTGGAGTGCTCGACGGCCATGCCGACGAGCGCCGAGGTCGAGGCGATGATGGCGGCCCTCGTATGAGCGCGCTCGACCTCGCCGGGCTGCGCGAGACGCGTGCGGTCAACCCCGCCGCCATCGCCGAGGCCCTGGCCTCCCGCGCGCGACGCCCGCTCCTGCAGGGCGACAACCGGCTGCTGCTCATCGCTGCTGACCACCCCGGGCGGGGCGCACTGGCCGTCGGGGCGGACCCGCGCGCGATGGCCGACCGCACCGAGCTGCTCGCGCGCCTGGTCGTCGCGCTCGCCCGCCCCGGCGTGGACGGCATGCTCGCGACGCCTGACATCATCGATGACCTTGCCCTGCTGGGCGCCCTCGACGGCAAGGTCGTCGTCGGCTCCATGAACCGGGGCGGCCTGCGCGGCGCGGCCTTCGAGATGGACGACCGCTTCACCGGGTACGACGTGGCGGGCGCCGTCGCCTCCGGCCTCGACGCCGCCAAGCTGTTGCTCCGGGTCAACCTCGCCGACCCGGCAACCGCGCCGACCCTCGAGTCAGCCGCCGGCGCCGTCGGCCAAGCCGCGTCCGCCCGGCTGCCGATCATGCTCGAGCCGTTCCTCAGCGAGTGGCGCGACGGCGCGATCGTGAACGATCTGAGCACGGATGCCGTCATCCGCTCGATCGCGATCGCCTCGGCGCTCGGGACGAGCTCGGCCTACAGCTGGATGAAGCTTCCCGTCGTGCCTGAGATGGAGCGCGTGATGGCCGCGACCACGCTGCCGACGCTCCTGCTCGGCGGCGACCCGAACGCACAACCGGACGAGGTCTACGCCAGTTGGGCCGCCGCCCTCGCCCAGCCGGGTGTGCGCGGGTTGGTCGTCGGGCGCACCCTGCTCTACCCGCGCGGCGGGGACGTCGCGTCGGCCGTCGACTCCGCCGCCGGGCTGGTGCACGGCGCCGCGGCTACTTCTCGACCAGCGTGACCTCGAAGGAGTACAGGTCCGGGCGGTAGCAGTGCGAGCCGTACTCGACCGCCCGCCCTGTGTCGTCGTAGAGCGACCGGGACATGGTGAGCAGTGGGGCCCCCACCTCGGTCTCGAGCAGCTCGGCCTCGCGGGCGCTCGCGGCCCGCGCACCGATGCTCTGCTTGGCGACACGCATGCTGGCACCGCGCCCACGGAGCAGTTGGTAGAGGCCGAAACGCTCGAGGGCTTCGCGCGGGATGTCCGAATACTCGGGGGCCAGGTGGTTGCGCAGGTGGCCGATCGGCACGCCGTCGGCGGAGCGCAGCCGTTCGAGGGAAAGCAGCTCGGTGCCCGGTTCGACGCCGAGCTGTGCGGCGAGCTCGGCGTCGGCGGCGACGACTCGGTACTCCAGAACACGCGTGCTCGGCTCTCGATTGCCCCGCACCAGGTCGTCGTGCAGGCTGGACAGCTGGACCTCGCGGGCGAACCGCCCGCGCACCACCTGGGTGCCGACCCCGCGCCGGCGCACGAGGAGGCCCTGGTCGACGAGCTCCTGGATCGCGCGGCGCACGGTGGGGCGCGACATCCCGATCTGGGCCGCGAGCGCCACCTCGTTCTCGATGCGGGCGCCGGGTTCGAGCACGCCGCCCTCGATGGCGGCGCGGAGGCGCTCGGCCAACTGGAAGTAGAGCGGGACGGGGCTGGAGCGGTCCAGGTCGAGGAACAGATCTCGCGTTGCGATGGCCATGCTGAGCTCGCCTTCTGCTGCCCGACGAGGGGCAAACGACCGTGACTTTGTTCTGACAATACAACATATGCCCTGCTAGTGTCGGAGAGGAGGAGCGCCGAGGCCCGACGTGGGGCCGCGCTGTCCGCCACGAGGAGAGTCTTTTGCCCAGCACACCGCCCGCACTCACCGAGCACGAGATGCTCGCCGTCGTCAAGACCGGCCCCGGTGCCGACAATGTGGTGCTGCAGGCCATCGCCCGGCCGCGAGCGCTGCCGGGCACTGCGGTCGTGCGGGTGATCGCAACGGGGATCTGCGGAACCGACGTGCACATCGCCCACGACGAGTACGGCTACGAGGCGCCCGTCGCCATGGGCCACGAGATCCTCGGCGAGGTGGTCGAGGTCGGCGATCCGGAGGACGTGGCCTGGATCGGTGCGCGCGTCGCCTGCGAAACGTACTACTCCACCTGCGAGGTGTGTGAGTGGTGTCGGGCCGGCCGGCGCAACCTGTGCCCGACTCGGCGCTCGCTCGGGTCCTTCGAGGACGGCGGCTTTGCCGCATTCGTGCGGATGCCGGTGCTGAATCTGCACCGCCTGCCGGCCACGCTTGGCCCGCTCGACGGCGTGCTCTCCGAGCCCCTCGCCTGCGTGGCCCAGTGCCTGCTCGACCCGCCCGTGATCGACGCCGGCGACAGCGTGCTCGTGACCGGCCCGGGAGCGATGGGGCAGATCGCCGCCCAGGTGGCGCAGGCGATGGGCGGCCGTGTCACGCTCGCCGGCCTCGCGCGCGACAGCGAGCGCCTCGCCATCGCGGCCGAGCTCGGCATCACGACAACCGCGGAGACGCCGCCGGCCGACAGCTTCGACGTGGTGATTGAGTGTTCGGGCAGCGCACCGGGTGCGGCCGCCGCGCTGCGCGCGGCCAAGCGCGGTGCCCGCTACGTGCAGGTAGGCATCTTCGGCCGCGACGTCACGCTGCCGATCGACCTCGTGCTCTACAAGGAGCTCACCGTCAGCAGCGGCTTCGCCTCCACCGCCCAGTCCTGGCGGCGGGCGATGGCGCTGCTCGCGCAGGGCGCCGTGCGGTTGGCGCCGCTCGTCACGCGCAGGGTGGAGATCACGGACTGGCAGCTGGCATTCGATGCGGCGCAGGCTGGCGAGGGCATCAAGACCGTGATCCTCGGCGCCGACTCGGCCGTGTAGGCGCAGAATCGGTGCGGGCGATGAGAGCGGATGGCGGCGGCACGTCCGTCATCCGCCGGGGGACGCGGGCGTCAGTGCTCGTGCATCGCCGTGCCTTCGTGCGGCTCGACCGCGCTGTCCGCAATCAGGTCCATGTCCCAGAGTTCGCCCATCTCGTCGATGGTGCGCGACATGATGCGCAGCATCGACTGCCCGGCCATCTCGGTGTTGCCGCTCTGAATCGCGTTGGCAACATTCACGTGCAGCTGCAGCGCCTCGTCGTGCGGGTACTTCGGCATGAGCCCGTAGTGGGTGCGGCCGATGAGCACCTCGGAGACGAGGTTGCTCAACCTGGCGAACATCTCATTGCCGCTCATGTGCAGAATCAGCGAGTGGAACTCGACGTCGAGGGTGAGGAACTCGCGCTCGTTGCCGCTCCGGCCCGCCGCCCAGAGCCGGCCGGCCAGCCCCATCAGGTCGCTGGCCTCGCCCAGCGCGCCGCGGCTGGCGGCGAGCTTGGCCGCCTCCGGCTCGATGGCCGAGCGCAATTGGGTGAGCGAGCGCAGTTGCGCGATGCGGCCGTGTCCGGCCAGGCGCCAGCGGATCACGCTGAGGTCGTAGACGTTCCACTCGCTGATCGGCAGGATCCGGATGCCGACGCGGCGCTTGGACGCGATCATCCCCATGGCCTCGAGGGCGCGCAGGCTCTCGCGGATCACCGAGCGGGACACCTGGTAGCGATTCTCGAGCTCTTCGCTCCTGATTGTCATGCCTGCCGGCATCCGGCCCTCGCAGATGGCCTGGCCGATTTCATCGAGAACCTGGGAGTGCAAACCCTCGCCATCGCTCGTGCGCGCGGCGACCGAGCCGTGCAACGGCGGCGAGGCGGAGAGTTCGACATTGGTGACCACGAGCAAATCATATCCATCTCGAGGGGACTCTTGTATAAATCAGATCATTCTGACTAGGGTCGGTGATTAGGCAGACGTAAAGACGCGTCTGTGGGGTCAGCGCAAAGTGGCGTTGGCTCGGAATTGGAGACACACAATGCAGCGACACAGCATCCTGCGAGCCGCCGGAGTCGCCACAGCCGCCGTTATGGCCGTGGCAGCCCTCGCCTCGTGCAGTTCCTCAGCACCGGAGGCGGGCTCCGAGTCCGCAACCCTCAACGTCACCCTCGCGAACCACGTCTGGACGGACATCGTCAAGAAGTCGCTCCCGGCTTTCGAGGAGGAGACCGGCATCAAGGTCAACCTCACCCAGCTGGGCGAGGACCAGCTCTCCGACCAGTACAACGTCAAGCTCAACGCCGGCACCGACGAGATCGACGTCATGATGTTCCGGCCGCTGCAGGAGGCCAAGCTCTTCGCCCAGAACGGGTGGGTCGCCGACCTCTCCGGCTCGGTGGACGAGAACGCGGAGTGGGACTGGAACGACTTCCAGGAGGGCCCGGTCTCGCTCACCACCATCGACGGCCAGGTCGTCGGCGTGCCGATCATCACCGAGCGCGAGGTGCTCTACTACCGCACCGACCTGCTCGAGGCCGCAGGGCTTGAGGTTCCGCAGACCCTCGACGAGCTGCAGGCGGCAGCCAAGACGATCAGCGAGAGCAACCCGGGTGTGGCCGGATTCGTGGCCCGCACCGCGGTCTCCGCCGCCGTCACCCAGTTCAGCAGCTTCCTCTACAGCAGCGGCGGCGACTGGTTCGACAAGGACGGCAACGCCACCATCGACACCGCCGAGGCGGCCGAGGCGTACGAGATCTACGGCACGCTGATCCGCGAGTACGGCCCGGAGAACGTCTCGACCGACATGAGCTGGCCCGAGGCCATGGCCATCTTCACCCAGGGCAACGCCGCGTTCTACACGGAGGCGGACAGCCTCTACAAGAACGCGACCGACCCGGCGAACTCGACCATCTCCGACACCGTCGGCTTCGCCCAGTTCCCGGCCGGCCCGGACGGATCGCGCCCGTACAACGTGGCCGCGTGGGCGCTCGGCGTCAACGCCGACTCGCCGAACTACGACAGCGCGTGGAAGTTCATCGAGTACTTCACCAGCGCCGACATGACGCTGCAGATCCAGCAGGCCGGCGTCCCCGGCCCGCGCACCTCGGTCTGGGACAACCCGGCCGGCATCGAATCCTTCCCCGCCGACCTCGCCGAGGCGATCAAGGGCAGCGGCAAGGTCGGCGTCGGCTACGACCGCCCGATCGTGATCAGCGTGCCGCAGGCCCGCGAGATCGTCGGCAAGCCGATCGTGGTCTCCATCACCGGCGGTGACGTCGCGGCCGCCATCACCGAGGCGCAGGCCGAGTTCCAGGCGTTCCTGGACGACGAGAAGTAACCACTCGAGAACGCGGCCGGCCCCGCCCTGCGGGGCCGGCCGCACCCCTCCACAGGAGAATTCACATGAGCGCCGTACTCGAGAAGAAAATCGGCCAGGGGGAGCAGTTCTCCCGCTGGGCCAACACGAACCGCAAGTGGGTCTTCGCCGCACCGGCGATGGTCTTCACCGCACTCCTCATCGCCTTCCCGGTGGTGTGGACCCTGTACCTGAGCATGACGGATGCCCGCGGCTCCGTCCGCGCCGAGTCCAACTTCATCGGCCTGGAGAACTACTTCACGGTTCTGGGCGACTTCACCCGGTTCTGGCCGGCCGTCGGCCGCACCGTCTACTTCACCGCCGGAGCGCTCTTCTTCGAGCTGGCGCTCGGCATGGCCATCGCACTGCTGCTGCGCCGCGCCTTCCGGGGCGAGCGCTGGGTGCGCATCGCGATCCTGCTGCCCCTCGTGGCCACCCCCGTCGCGGTGGGCATGATGTGGCGGCTCATCCTGGAGCCGAACATCGGCTTCGCGAACCAGGCGCTCGCCTGGTTCGGCATCCCGGCACAACCCTGGCTCTCCAGCGAGGCGACCGCGCTGACCACCCTCATGTTCGTGGACATCTGGCAGTGGACCCCCATGGTCGTCCTGATTCTGCTGGCCGGCCTCACGTCGCTCTCCGACGAGCCGGACGAGGCGGCCCGCGTCGACGGCGCGACCGCCTGGCAGCGCTTCTGGTACGTCACCCTGCCGCTGATGCGGGCCACGGTGATCACCGCGATCCTGCTCCGCGGAATCGACGCGCTGAAGACCTTCGACATCCTCTATGCCACCAAGGGCAAGGGAGGCGGGTCCTTCCACGAGGTCGAGACGCTGAACATCTACGCCTACGGACTGAGCTTCGACTACAACAAGTACGGCCTCTCGTCGACCGTGCTGATCATCTTCTTCGCGATGATCATCGCCTGCATCTGGATCCTCACCGCCAGCCGCAAGAAGGACAAGTCATGACCATGACCACGACCCAGACCGCCAGCGCCGCCGAGCGGGAAACGCCCGTCGAGCTGGTCACCCGCAAGCGCGCGAAGCGCCCCTACGACGTCTTCCGCGCCGTCATGCTCGTCCTGATCGTGCTGACCTTCGTCGCGCCGATCGCCTGGATGGTGCTCGCCTCGCTCAAGACGAACGTCGACATCTACGACTCGTCGAAGTCATTCATCTTCGAGCCGACGCTGCAGAACTACGGCACGGTCTTCGGCCAGGCCAACTACCTGGAGTACATCTTCAACAGCTTCTGGGTCGGCTTCGCCTCGACCGGGCTCTCGCTGCTGCTGGGTGTGCCGGCCGCGTACTCGATGAGCCGCTTCGTGATGAACAAGTCGGCGGCGCTCGTGCTGCTGGCCCGCATCATCCCGGGCGTCAGCCTGCTCGTGCCGTGGTACTTCATCTTCTCCAACCTGCGCATGGTCGGCGGCTACGAGGTGCTGATCCTCTCGCACATGTTCGTCGCCCTGCCGCTGGTGGTCTACATCATGATGTCGTTCTTCGACTCGCTGCCGCTCGAGCTGGAGGAGCAGGCACTGGTCGACGGGCTCACCCCGATCGGCGCGTTCCTCCGGATCGCACTGCCGCTCTCTGTGCCCGGCATCGCCACGGCCGGCATCCTCTCGTTCATCTTCTCCTGGAACAACTTCATGTTCGCCCTGGTGCTCTCCGGTTCCAAGACGAAGACGCTCCCGGTGGCCATCTTCGACTTCGTCGCCTACGCCAGCATCGACTGGGGCGGACTGATGGCGGCCGCCGTGGTGATCACGCTGCCGATCATGGTCATCGCACTCTTCACACAGAAATACATCGTCTCCGGCCTCACCGCCGGGGCGACGAAGGGGTAATCGTGGGCGAGAACACCACGCCCATCGTCGTGATGGGCGTCCAAGGCGCGGGCAAATCCACGCTGGGACAGCTCCTGGCCGAGCGACTCGGCTACCGATTCGTCGACGGCGACGACCTGCACACGCCGGAGAACGTGGCGGCGATGGCGGCGGGCCGCGCGCTCACCGACGCGCAACGCGAGCCCTGGCTCCGCACCGTCGGCAGCACGCTCAGCGCCGGGGCCGACGACGGGATCGTCGTCGCCTGCTCCGCGCTGAAGCAGCGCTACCGCGACCTCCTCCGGGAGAGCGTGCCCGGCCTCTTCGTCGTCCACCCGGCCGGGTCGATGCAGCTGGTCGCCGAACGGATCGGCCAGCGCTCACACCAGTACATGCCGGCCGCGCTGCTGCAGTCGCAGTTCGACACGCTCGAGCCGCTCGCGGCCGGCGAGCGCGGGGTCACCATCGACATCGCCCGCACACCGCAGGAGCTCGTCGAGGCGGTCGTCGCCGCACTCGGCGCGGCCACCGCGGCAATAGGAACCCTGGCAACAGGAACCCTGGCAACAGGAACAAGGACGGAGCGCACCGGTGCTGATCTCTAGAGTCGAGACCTTCGCGGTCGCGCCGCGCTGGCTCTTCGTGCGCATCGAGACGGATGAGGGCATTGTCGGCTGGGGCGAGGCGAGCCTGGAGGGCAACTCCGGCATCGTCCGGGCCGCCGTCGAGCAACACGCCGAATACCTCATCGGCAAGGATGCCTCGCGCATCGAGGACCACTGGCAGGTGCTCACCAAGGCGGGCTTCTACCGCGGCGGCGCCGTGCTCGCCAGTGCCGTCTCCGGCATCGACCAGGCACTCTGGGACATCAAGGGCAAGGCCCTCGGCGTGCCGGTGCACGAGCTGCTCGGCGGTGCCGTGCGCGACCGGATCCGCGTCTACGGCTGGGTCGGCGGCGATGACCCGAGCGGGGTCGCCGACGCGATCGCGGCGCAGATGGCCGTCGGCCTCACCGCGGTCAAGATGAACGCCTCCGGAGTGATGGGCCGGATCGGCACCGTCGCCGAGATCGACGGGGTGCTGGAACGGGTGCAGGCCGCCCGGGAGGTGCTCGGGCCCGACCGCGACGTCGCCGTGGACTTCCACGGCCGCTTCACCCTGGCCAACGCGCGCCGCATCGCGCCGCTGCTCGAGCCGCTGCGCCCCTTCTTCATCGAGGAGCCGGTCGTGCCGGAGAACTCGCACCTGATCGGGCAGCTCGTGCAGGGCACGTCCGTGCCGGTGGCGACGGGGGAGCGGCTGTACAACCGGCAGGAGTTCCTGCCGGTGCTCCAGTCCGGCATCGCCGTCGCCCAGCCCGACCTCTCGCACGCCGGCGGCATCTCGGAGGTGCGCCGCATCGCGGCCCTCGCCGAGGCCTACGACGTGCAGCTGGCGCCGCACTGCCCGCTCGGCCCGATCGCGCTGGCCGCCTGCCTGCAGGTCGGCTTCGCGACCCCGAACTACCTGATCCAGGAACAGAGCATCGGCATCCACTACAACCAGGGCGCCGAGGTGCTCGACTACGTGGTCGACAAGACGCCGCTGCGCTTCGTCGACGGCTCCATCGAACGCCTCACCGGGCCCGGCCTCGGCATCGAAGTCGACGAGGCGGCCGTCCGCGCCGCGGACGCCGTCGGCAACGCCTGGCGCACACCGCTCTGGCGGCACGCCGACGGCTCGTTCGCCGAGTGGTAGCCCGCGGCATCCGCGCCCGAATGACACGAACTTAACCGAAGCAAAGGAACACCCTGTGAAGATCGACAAAGCCGAGGTCATCGTGACCAGCCCCGACCGCAACTTCGTCACCCTGCGGCTCACCACCGACGACGGGCTCGTCGGCCTGGGCGACGCGACGCTCAACGGGCGGGAGCTCGCCGTTGTCTCCTACCTCTCCGAGCATGTCGTGCCGCTGCTGATCGGCCGCGACGCGCACCGCATCGAGGACACCTGGCAGTTCCTCTACCGCAGCGCCTACTGGCGCCGCGGCCCCGTGACGATGGCGGCCATCGCCGCCGTCGACGTCGCGCTCTGGGACATCAAGGCGCAGGCGGCGGGGATGCCGCTCTACCAGCTGCTCGGCGGCGCCTCCCGCACCGGGCTGCTGGCCTATGGCCACGCCTCCGGCAAGACCCTGCCCGAGCTCTTCGACAGCGTGCGCGCCCACCAGGAGCAGGGCTACCAGGCCATCCGCATCCAGACCGGGGTGCCCGGCCTCAAGGCCATCTACGGCATCGCCTCCAACGAGGGGCTGGCCGGCAACGAGGGTGTGCGCTACGACCACGAGCCGGCCCAACGCGGCGCGCACCCGGCCGAGGAGGACTGGGACACCCGCGCCTACCTCCGGCACCTGCCCGGCGTCTTCGAAGCGGTGCGCAACGAGTTCGGCCCGGACATCCCCCTGCTGCACGACGGCCATCACCGGATGACACCGATCCAGGCGGCCAAGCTCGGCAAGTCGCTGGAGCCATACGACCTGTTCTGGCTGGAGGACTGCACGCCGGCCGAGAACCAGGAGGCGCTGCGCCTCGTGCGCCAGCACACGACGACGCCGCTGGCGATCGGCGAGATCTTCAACACCGTCTGGGACTACCAGCAGATCATCCGGGAACAGCTGATCGACTACGTGCGGAGCGCCGTCACACACACGGGCGGCATCACGCACCTGCGCCGGGTGCTGGACTATGCGGCGCAGTACCAGATCAAGTCGGGCATGCACGGGCCGACCGACATCTCGCCGGTCGGCATGGCGGCGGCCATGCACCTCGGGCTGGCCATCCACAACTTCGGCATCCAGGAGTACATGCAGCACGGCGCCCGGACCAACAGCGTGTTCGAGCAGTCGTTCACCTGGTCGAACGGCCTGCTGCACCCGGGGGAGGAGCCCGGCATCGGCGTCAAGCTCAACGTCGACGAGGCGGGGAAGTACCCGTACGAGCAGGCCTACCTGCCCTACAACCGCCTCGCGGACGGCACCGTCCACGACTGGTAGGGCTGTCGCGGCGCACTCAGGCGGGGCCTGCTAAGCTTGGCGACTGAACTTCGGCGAGGGATGCCGCAGACCAGCCGACACCGGCGAATCTGGCATCCGTTATCGACGCGGTGGAGGGGCTTCGCGGCTTGTCCTCACGCTGACATGCGTTCGAGTTGACGATCCAGGCCCCCGGTCTGGACGGACATCGATCTGGGCCCAGCGCCCACAATGGGCTTTGCCCACAAGGAGAATCATCATGAGCGACGTTGACAAGGTTGTAGCAGAGGTCCGCGAGTCCTTCGGCAAGGGCGCTGCCCGCAAGATCCGCGCCGTGGGCAAGATCCCCGCCGTCATCTACGGCCACGGCACCGAGCCGCAGCACGTCACCCTGCCCGCCCACCAGATCGGCCTGATCCTGCGCAAGACCAACGCGCTGCTCGACCTCGACATCGCCGGCAAGAGCGAGCTCGTCCTGGTCAAGGACGTTCAGAAGGACCCGGTCCGCCAGATCATCGAGCACATCGACCTCCTCGTCATCAAGAAGGGCGAAAAGGTCGAGGTCGAGATCCCCGTGCACGTCGAGGGCGAGCCCTTCTCGGGCAACCAGGTCGACCAGGACCTGCACACCCTCCGCCTCGAGGCCCTCGCCACCGCGATCCCGACCAGCGTTGTCGTGAACGTCGACGGCCTCACCGAGGGTGCTCAGATCCTGGCCAAGGACGTCACGCTGCCCGCCGGCTCGACCCTGGTCGAGGAGCCCAACGCTCTGGTCCTCAGCATCTACGCTCTCGCCGCCGCCAAGGCCGAGGGCACCGAGGCAGCCGAGTAATCATTTTCACCCTGTTTCGCCGGGCGCAGAAGGAGCACTCTGTGAATTCTGTGCCCGGCAACACTTGGTTGGTGGTCGGGCTCGGCAACCCCGGGCCCGGCTACGCCAACCACCGCCACAATGTGGGCCAGATGGTCGTCGACGAGCTCGCCTCGCGCATCGGTGCCACCTTTAAGAAACACAAGACTCCCGCCCAGGTGGCCGAGGGATTCCTGCGTCCCGGCGGGCCCAAGCTCGTGCTGGCGAAGTCGAACAGCTACATGAACACCTCGGGCGGCCCGGTCGCCGCGCTGCTCAAGTTCTACTCGCTGCCGCTGGAGCGCCTCATCGTCGTGCACGACGAGCTCGACATCCCGTTCGACACGATCAAGCTGAAGATCGGCGGCGGGCACGGCGGCCACAACGGCCTGCGCGACATCGCCAAGGCCGCCAACTCGCCCGAGTATGTGCGCGTGCGCGTCGGCGTCGGGCGCCCTCCCGGCCGGCAGGACCCGGCCGACTTCGTGCTGCAGGGCTTCTCGTCCACCGAGCGCTCCGTGCTGCCGAATCTGCTCTCCGATGCGGCGGATGCCGTCGAGCTCGTGATCACCGACGGGCTCCTCGCTGCCCAGCAGAAGGTGCACGCCCCCTCCGCGTAGCGCCGTTGCCCGTTGGCTCGAGGGGCTTGCGACCGAAGCCAACGCCGCCGACACCGTTGGTCGAGTAGCGAGGAACGAGCGTATCGAGACCCCGCACGTGGCTGGGTTTCTCGCTGGCTCCGGGGCTTCGGGCGCTGCGCTGCTCCTTCGTCGCGGCGCGGCGCCCTCCAGCCGGCGTGAATCTCCCGTTGGCTCGAGGGAGCGCCAGCGACCGAAGCCAACCCTGCCGACGCCGTTGGTCGAGTAGCGAGGAACGAGCGTATCGAGACCCCGCACGTGGCGCGGTTTCCCGTTGGCTCCGGGGCTTCGGGCGCTGCGCTGCTCCTTCGTCGCGGCGCGGCGCCCTCCAGCCGGCGTGAATCTCCCGTTGGCTCGAGGGAGCGCCAGCGACCGAAGCCAACCCTGCCGACGCCGTTGGTCGAGTAGCGAGGAACGAGCGTATCGAGACCTCGCACGCGGTGCGGTTTCCCGTTGGCTCCGGGGCTTCGGGTGCTGCGCTGCTCCTTCGTCGCGGCGCGGCCCCCTCCAGCCGGCGTGAGTCTCCCGTTGGCTCGAGGCAGCTTGCGACCGAAGCCAACGCCGCAGACACCGCTGGTCGAGTAGCGAGGAACGAGCGTATCGAGACCTCGCACGCGGCTGGGTTTCCCGTTGGCTCCGGGGCTTCGGGTGCTGCGCTGCTCCTTCGTCGCGGCGCGGCCCCCTCCAGCCGGCGTGAATCTCCCGTTGGCTTGAGGGAGCTTGCGACCGAAGCCAACGCCGCCAACACCGTTGGTCGAGTAGCGAGGGACGAGCGTATCGAGACCCCGCACGCGGCTGGGTTTCCCGTTGGCTCCGGGGCTTCGGGTGCTGCGCTGCTCCTTCGTCGCGGCGCGGCCCCCTCCAGCCGGCGTGAATCTCCCGTTGGCTCGAGGGAGCTTGCGACCGAAGCCAACGCCGCGGACACCGTTGGTCGAGTAGCGAGGGACGAGCGTATCGAGACCCGCACCCGAAACGGTTTCCCGTTGGCTCCGGGGCTTCGGGCGCTGCGCTGCTCCGTCGTCGCGGCGCGGCCCCCTCCAGCCGGCGTGAATCTCCCGCTGGTCGAGGAGCGAGGGACGAGCGTATCGAGACCCCGCACGCGGCGCGATTGCCCGCGGGAGGTGTGGTCTCGACACGGTCCTGGCATGCCCGCCCTCCGGTGGGGGAGACGCCGCCCCGCGCCCGTGTTGACCCCCGAGCTGCCCGCGACGCTATAGTCTCTAGAAACCGAATGCCGCTCGGTGTTGAGCGGCGCACCGAGAAGGAGCATCAATGGCGATCTCGTCCGACACCACGCCCCTGGCCGAGGCGCCCCCGCGCCGCGCGCAGCTGCCCGCACGCCTCGCGGTCGCCTGGGGGCTCATCAGCCTGGCCGTGTTCGCCGTGCTGTTCGCCAGCGTGCTGGCCAGTGCGAACTCTCCCTGGTTCGTCGCCATGGACCAGTGGTGGCACGACGTCGTCCTCGCGCCGCGCAACGACGCGTTCACCGCGTTCAACGTCGTCGTCGACCACACGACCGGCGGGCCGATCGGATCCATCTTCACGATCCTGATCCCGCTCGTCGCGCTGCTCGTGCTGCGCCGCTGGTGGGCCGCGCTGTACTTCTTCGTGGCCACGATGCTGGCGTCCACGCTCGCCCAGGTGGTCAAGGCCGTCGTCAGCCGGGAACGACCGAACGACCCGCTCGTCACGGTCGACTTCGGCTCCTTCCCCTCCGGGCACCTCACCGGGTTCACCCTGTTCGTCGTCGTGCTCTGCCTCCTGATCAACCGGCGCTGGGCCTGGATCACCGCTCTCGTCCTGGTGATCGTCACCGTGCTGAACCGCACCTACCTCTCGGCGCACTGGCTGAGCGACACGTTCGCCGGCATCGCGCTCGGCGCCGCCGTCGCACTGCTGCTCTGGCCACTCTTCGCGCAGGCGATCGCGCGCCAGCCCAAGCCTCGCCAGCCCAGGGCACGCGCAGGCGAGCGCGCCGCCTAGCCGGAGCTGCGCTGCCGCGCACCGCCTCGTCGTGGCCCAGGGCCTCCCCGGTTCTGGGCCACGACTGGGTTCTGGGTCACGAGTGCGTTCGCTCTCGGCACCGCCGCCCGGCCGACGCCGCGCCCGGGTGGTTGCGTAGAATCTGAGGGTGATACTTCAGGGCTTGTCTCGTGCGCTTTCGCGCGCCTCCACATTCGAAGCGGCCCTGGCCGAGTACTCCAGAGATGCCGACTTCTCGCTCGCCGAGGGGCTCAACCCGCCGCTGCTGGCTGCCTTGCTCGAACGCCGCCGGGAGGCGGGCAAACCGCCCGTGCTCTTCATCGTCACGGCGACCGGGCGCGAGTCAGAGACGCTGCGCTCCAACCTCGCCGCCTATGTCCCGGATGCCGAGATCATCGACTTCCCCGCGTGGGAGACGCTCCCGCACGAGCGGTTGAGCCCGAGCGCAGAGATCGTCGGTCGGCGCCTGTTCGCGCTGCGCCGGATGCGCACGTGGGGCGAGGAATGGGCCGGGGGAGAGGCTGCCGCCGCCGCGCCGCCGCATCCGCTCATCGTCGTCGCCTCCGTGCGGGCCGCCCTGCAGCCCGTCGCTGACAACCTCACCGACTTCGAACCGATCGAGCTCGTCGCCGGCGGCCGCGGCTACCAGCTCGGCAAGCTCGCCGGCCAGCTCGTCGACTTGGCCTACACCCGCGTCGACATGGTGACCCGGCGCGGCGAGTTCGCCGTGCGCGGCGGCATCCTCGACGTGTTCCCCGCCGTCGCCGAGCACCCGGTGCGCGTCGACTTCTTCGGCGACGAGATCGAGCAGATGCGCGCCTTCTCGGTGGCCGACCAGCGCTCGCTGCCGGATGCGGTGACGAGCGTGCTGTTGCCGCCGAGCCGCGAGCTGCTGCTCAGCGAGCCGGTGCGCCAGCGGGCCCGCGAGATGCAGCACGAGTTCCCGAGCCTGTCGCAGATGCTCGCCAAGATCGCCGAGGGAATCCCGGTCGAAGGGATGGAAAGTCTCGCGCCCGCCCTCGTCGACAAGCTCGTCCCGATGACGGACTACCTGCCGGACGGCGCCGCCGTCGCCGTGCTCTCGCCCGAGCGGGTCGCCAGCCGCGCCGTCAGCCTGGCCGAGACGAACCGGGAGTTCCTCTCGGCGGCCTGGAGCGCGGCGACCTTCGGTGCCGAGACCCCGATCGACCTGGCATCCGGCGACTTCCTCACCCTCAACGCCGTGCGGGATGCGGTGCGCCTCGGGGCGCCGGGGCACAAGACGCCGGACCACCCGTGGTGGACCTTCTCCGTGTTTGACTCTGGCGACGCCCTGGCGGAGCTGACGGACGAGAGCATCGCCGAGCTCGTGGCCGGCCTCGAGGTTGGCACCACGGTGCGGGTGCAGAGCCAGGCCGTTCCGAGCTTCCAGGGCAATGTCGGCGGCGCCATCGAGCACGTCGCCACCCGGCTGGCCGACGGCTGGAGCCTGGCCATCGTCGCCGGCGGTCGCGGCCTTGTCGAGCGCGCCAACGACGTGCTCGCCGAGCGCGGGCTCGCCGCCCAGATCGTCGACTCGTTCCCGGCCGAGCCCGAGCCCGGCGTCGCCTATCTGGTGCAGGCCGAGGCCGCACACGGCTTCGAGCTGTCGGATGCCAAGCTCGCCCTGATCAGCGAGAGCGAGTTCTACGGTCGCGCCGTCGGCTACGACTCGCGCCAGGTCAAGAAGCTCGCCAGCCGCCGCAAGAACGTGGTCGACCCGCTGCAGCTGGAGCCCGGCGACCACGTGGTGCACCAGACCCACGGCATCGGCCGTTTCATCGAGATGACCCAGCGCACCGTCGCCGCAGGCAGCCGGCCCAAGGGGCCCTCCCGCACGGCCGGCATCGCCGCGGCGCCGACGATCGTGCGCGACTACCTGGTGCTGGAGTTCGCGCCGTCGAAGCGCGGCCAACCGGGCGACCGGGTCTACGTGCCCACCGACCAGCTCGACCAGCTCTCCCGCTACGTTGGCGGCGAGGCGCCCGCGCTCAGCAAGATGGGCGGCAGCGACTGGGCCAACGCCAAGAGCAAGGCGCGCAAGGCGGTGCGCGACATCGCCGTCGAGCTGGTCAAGCTCTACTCCGCGCGGATGGCGGCCAAGGGCCACGCCTTCGGGCCGGACACGCCCTGGCAGCGCGAGCTGGAGGAGGCGTTCCCCTACGCCGAGACGCCCGACCAGCTGCAGACCATCGACGAGGTCAAGGCCGACATGGAACGGCCGATCCCGATGGACCGGCTGCTCTCCGGCGACGTCGGCTTCGGCAAGACCGAGGTCGCCGTGCGGGCGGCTTTCAAGGCGGTGCAGGACGGCAAGCAGGTCGCAATGCTGGTGCCGACCACGCTGCTCGTGAAGCAGCACTTCGAGACGTTCCAGGAGCGCTTCGCCGGCTTCCCGGTGCACCTGCGCGCGCTCAGCCGGTTCCAGACCGAGAAGGAGTCGGCCGAGGTGATCTCCGGCCTGCTGGACGGGACCGTCGACGTCGTCATCGGCACCCACCGGCTGTTCTCCAACTCGATCGTCTTCAAGGACCTCGGCCTCGTCATCATCGACGAGGAGCAGCGCTTCGGCGTCGAGCACAAGGACTCGCTGAAGAAGATGAAGACCAACGTCGACATCCTCGCGATGAGTGCGACGCCGATTCCGCGCACCCTCGAGATGGCTGTCACCGGCATCCGTGAGATGTCGACGCTGGCCACGCCGCCGGAGGACCGGCATCCGATCCTCACCTTTGTCGGGCCGTACTCGGACAAGCAGGTTGCAGCCGCGATCAAGCGCGAGCTGCTGCGCGAGGGCCAGGTCTTCTTCGTGCACAACCGGGTGTCCAGCATCAACAAGGTGGCCGCCCATTTGGCCGAGCTGGTGCCGGAGGCACGCATCGCCGTCGCCCACGGCAAGCTCTCCGAGGCGGTGCTCGAACAGGTCGTCTCCGACTTCTGGGAGCGCAAGTTCGACGTGCTCGTCTCGACGACGATCATCGAGACCGGCCTCGACATCGCCAACGCGAACACCATCATCATCGACCGCGCCGACAAGTACGGCCTCAGCCAGCTGCACCAGCTGCGCGGCCGCGTCGGGCGTGGCCGCGAGCGCGCCTATGCCTACTTCCTCTATGACGAGAACACCCCGCTCAGCGAGACCGCGCACGACCGGCTGGCGACGATCGCCGCGAACAACGAGCTCGGCAGCGGCATGCAGGTGGCGCTGAAGGACCTCGAGATCCGCGGCGCCGGCAACCTGCTCGGCGGCGAGCAGGCCGGGCACATCGCTGGCGTCGGCTTCGACCTCTACCTGCGGATGATCGGCGAGGCGGTGTCGACGTTCCGCGGCGACGTCGCAGAGGGGCAGACCGAGCTGCGGCTCGAGCTGCCGGTCGACGCGCACATCCCGGAGGAGTACGTCGACAGCGAGCGACTGCGCCTCGAGGCCTACCAGAAGCTGGCCACGGCCAGCTCGATCACCGCCAAGGACGAGACCATCGGCCTCGTGTTGGAGGAGCTCGTCGACCGCTACGGCGAGCCGCCGGCACCCGTGCAGACGCTCATCGAGGTGTCGAAGCTGCGCCGGCAGGCCCAGCGGGCCGGGCTCAGCGAGGTCGTCGCGATGGGCGACAAGCTGCGCATCGCGCAGGCCACGCTGCCGGACTCGATCCAGGTGCGCCTGCAGCGCATGTACCTGGGCTCGCGCTACTTCGCGCAGCAGGGCGTGCTCTCGGTGCCGCTGCCGGACCTCTCCGACAACGAGAACCCGGATGCCGCGCTGCTGGAGTGGGTGAGCCAGCTGCTCACCGCCATCTTCCCGCCGCCCGTCGTCGTGCAGGAGAAGGTGCAGGAGAAGGCTCCGGGGAAGCAGGCCGAATAGCGGGCGGAGTGGCCGGCGCGGCGGCCGGGGCCACCCCGGCCGCTCAGCTGATGTGACCCCACTCGCGGAGGAACTCGCTCACCGTCATCGACTCGAGGTCGCCGTGGATTCGCTGCAGCAGCATGTCGGCCTCGACGAGATCCCCGGCGCTGCTGCGCAGCACCTCGTTGCCCGTTGCGGTGCGCACCACGATGATGTCGGCCACCGACGGGCTGCCGAGGCTGAGGGCTGTGCCGGCCAGGTAGGCGACGGTGTGAATGACGCCCCGGATGCCGCGCGGTCTCTCCCGCGGGCGGAGTTCCGCCGTCAGGTGCGCAGACGCGGGCTCGGTCGATGCGGAGTCGTCGCCGCCGTGAGAGTGCATGCCCGTCAGCCTAGAACAGCGGCGCCGTGCCCGGCGCCGGCTCGTCCGTCGGCGTCGCGGCCAGCTTGCCGGCCCGGTACTGGGCCGCACGCCAGCTGACGAACGCCGCGGAGCAGACCATGGCGACGGCCGAGCCGAGCAGCACGGCGATGGTGCCCTCGTCGACGACCTCCTGGCTGCTCGCGAAGGCAAGCTCATTCATCAGCAGTGAGACGGTGAAACCGACGCCGCCGAGCGAGGCGACGACGAGGAGGTCGCCGATCCGCAGCGAGATTCCGCCGAAGCGGCGGGCGACGAGCCCGCTGAGCCCGCCGGCCAGCGTGATGCCGATGAGCTTCCCGACCGGCAGGGCGATGAGGATGCCCCAGAACGCCGGGCTCAGCTGGGTGAGGCTCACGGTGGGGATGGCGACGAGCGCCGCCGAGAACGCGAACAGCGGCAGGATCAGGCCGTTCGACCACGGCTCGAGCCCGTGCACGGCGCGGCTGCCCGGGCGGCGCGCCATGACAAGGCCGAGAAGCACACCGGCGATCGTGGCGTGCACACCGGACTGGAACACGAAGTACCAGGTGAGGATCGCGAGCACCCACATCGCCAGCATGAGCGGCCACTGCGCCTTGCGGCTGAGGATGTAGCCGGAGCGCGGCCGCAGCAGCCGGCTGACGCCGGAGAACAGCAGCAGGGTGACGGCGGCGAAGCCGAGCGAGCTCAGCTGCACGTCGCTGGTGAAGAAGAAGGCGATGATGAGGATGGCGACCAGGTCGTCGAGCACGGCCAGGGCCATCAGGAACACCCGCACCCGGGTCGGGATGCCCCGCCCGAAGATGGCGAGCAGGCCGAGCGCGAAGGCGATGTCGGTCGCCGTCGGCACCGGCCAGCCGTTCTCCCAGCCCGATCCGGCGGTGATCAACAGGAAGATGCCGGCGGGCACGACGACGCCGCCCAGCGCCGCGATGGCCGGCAGGGCGGCCTTGCTCAGGCTGTTCAGCTCGCCGATCGCCAGCTCGCGCTTGAGCTCGACGGCGACAATGAAGAAGAAGATGGCGAGCAGGCCGTCGCTGACGAAATGCCCGAGCGAGAGATCGAGGCCGAGCCAGGGCAGCTCGAGGTGGGCGGTCTTCAGGGCGAGCAGCTCGGGGCCGATCGCGCTGTTGGCGAGCACAAGGCCGAGGACGGCCGCGCCCAGGAGCAGCATCGCGGCGTAGCGTTCGGAACGGAAAATAGCCACAGATGGCCCTCCAGATTGGGTTCAGTCGACGTCATAGAGCACATGTGCCCGCCGACCAGACTTCCCGGCTCACCGTGAATCAGTGTACCGGTCGTGGGGCGGATGCCGTCGGTCCCGCGAAGGATGAGGGCTGCCGCGATAGGGTCGAGGCGTGGGGGAGACACAGAGCGAGCAGGGCGCACAAAGCGCGGCCCAGGCGGCGCCGCCGGCGCGGATCCGGCTCTGGCCGATCCTCGCTGGGTTCGGCTATCTGCTCGCCGTGGCCGGCATCGGCATCGCGCACTACCCGGCCGTGCCCGACCCGATGCCCGTGCACTTCGACGCCGCCTTCCAGCCGGACGCCTGGGCGGCCAAGAGCGTGGGCGGCTTCCTGTTACCTGTGTTCATCGGCCTCGGGGCCACCCTGCTGATGTGGGTGCTGGCCGCGCTGTTGCCGGTGCTCGACGCACTCGGCGGGAGCCAGCCGCATCCGGCCGCCGGAATGCAGCTCTCCCCGCGCGCCCCCGCCACGACGCAGACGCTGCTGCTCACCCGGCGCATGCTGGAACGCCTCGCGCTGAGTGTCGCACTGCTCATCGGCACGGTCGCCCTGCTGACCTGGTTCGGCGTGCCCGGCTGGGCGGCGCCGTGGGCGTTCATCCTGCTGATGGGCGGGTTCCTCGGCGTGCTGGCGTTCGGCGTCGTCGGAATCGTCCGCAGCGAGCGCGCCGAGACCTACAAGGTCGGCGCTTAGGCTGGGCGCATGAGTGAAACCGCCGCTGCCGCATCCGCCCCGACGACGCCCGCGGAGGCCGCGGGCACCCCGCTGGACGCGCTCATCGCGACCGTGGCGAAGCTGCGCGGACCGGGCGGCTGCCCGTGGGACGCGGAGCAGACGCACGCCTCGCTGGTGCAGTACCTCGTCGAGGAGACACACGAGCTGGTCGACGCGATCGAGGCCGGCAGCCGCGACGAGATGATCGAGGAGCTCGGCGACGTGCTCTACCAGGTGATCCTGCACAGCGACATCGCCGCGCACACCGCGGGCGAGGATTTCACCGTGCAGGATGTCGCCGCCACCCTGAACGCGAAGCTCATCGGCCGGCACCCGCATGTCTTCGGCGACGTCGTCGCCGAGACCTCCGAGGACGTCGTCGCGTTCTGGGACGACTTGAAAGCCGCGGAGAAGCCGGAGCGCACGAGCGTGCTCGACGGCATCCCGCAGGGCATGCCCTCGCTCGGGCTCGCCGACAAGCTGCTCGGCAAGGCGGCGAAGCTCGGCCTGATCGACGACGGCGCGGATGCCGGCTCGCCGCTCAGCGCCGCCTTCAGCACGGAGGACGAGCTCGGCCCGATGCTGCTGGCCATCGTCGCCAGCGCCAAGGCGCGCGGCCTCGACGCGGAGCGGGCGCTGCGCAGCACGCTGCGCGACTTCCAGGCGGAGATCCGAGAGGCCGAGGGCACGGAGTAGCCGCACCGCGGCGGTTGCGCGTCGACTCCCGGGCTTCGGGCGCTGCGCTGCTCCTTCGTCGCGGCGCGGCGCCCTCCAGCCGGCGTGAGGGCGCGGCGCTTTCCAGCCGACGTGGCTTCTCCCGTTGGCTCGAGGGAGCGCCAGCGACCGAAGCCAACAGCGCCCACCTTGCCGAAAAAGCAGGAGCAGAGTGGTGCCGGGTCGCTCCGCGGGGCTCGCCCCGCTCTGGTCCTGTGTTTCGCTGGCTTCGCCGTGACTACGCCACCCGGCTGCCGGTGGGCAGGCGCTTCGCCGGGGTGTCGGTGCGGCGCACCGCCCAGAACAGCGCGCCCGCGCCGAGCAGCAGGTGCACCGTGAGCCCGACGAACCAGGACGGCACCGAACGGTTGTAGATCTGCTCGGCCGTCTCGTAGTCGTTCGGGCGCGGGTCGTTCGGCCCCAGCCCATCGGCACAGGCGTCGTACACGCTGTTCAGCTCCGGCGGATGCTGGGCGCCGCGCACGGCGACCGCGATCCAGCCGAACAGGTCGCGCGGGTTGCCGTTGTCGTCAAAGGTGCCGGGAGCGGCATCCGCCAGCACCACGTAGGGGTTCGCGGCCAGCACTCCCCAGTAGTAGTCGAAGCGCGGAACCGAGTACTCCATCACGACGGGCGCGGCGCAGGTCCACTGGTCGCCCGCCTCCCCGTTTGCCTGCTCGTCCCAGTTGTAGTCGATCGAGGTGTTCGTCGCCGTGGACTGCGTCGCCAACCCGGCCAGGCCGAACAGGATCGGGGTGCCGACGCTGAGCGCCGCGATCACCAGGTATGTGGTGACGATGGAGAACAGCGGCCGGGTCTGGATGCCGCTCAGCCCGACACCGATCGCGGCGATCACGCCCAGCTCCAGGGCGAGCACGAGCGTCGAGACCGCGATGGTGCCGATCGACACCTGGCCGAGCACCACGGCGAATAGCAGGAACGGCAGCGCGGCGGCCAGGAAGGCGAGCGCCGTCAGCCAGGCCGCCACGAACTTGCCGAGCACCAACTGCCAGGTGCTGGTCAGCGTCACCTGCGTGGTGGCGAGCACCCCAGTCTCCCGGTCGCCGTTGATCGCGTTGCCGCTGAGCGCCGGAGACACCAGCGAGCCGAGCAACAGCACGAAGAAGATGATGGTGGAGAACATGCCGCCGCCGCCGGAATCGATCGCGTTCGTGGCGAACCAGAGCAGCAGGGTCACGAGCCCGACGATCACGAAGAAGACGCCGAGCAACACGTACCAGGCCACGCCCCGCACACGTTGGCGCAGTTCGAGCCCGATGATCAGGCGGATGCCGGCCCAGAAATCGGTCGGGCCGGCGGCCGTGTGGGTGGTCATCGTCGTGCTCATGCTGCGCTCCCTCCCTCGGTCGGCAGTGGTTGCGGGCGGTTCACGTCGCGGTTCAGATCGAGGAAGGTGTGCTCCATCACCCCGACGGCCGGCCCGAAGTCGCTGATGGCCGCGCCCGCGCCGACGAGCCGGCCGAGCGCCGCGGCGGCCTCGGCCTCGTCGGTGAACGAGAGCAGCGCGCCCACGTTGTCCAGGGCCACGCGCTCGGCCGGCATCCCGATGGTGGCGATCGCGGATGCCAGCACCGCGCGGTCCAGGGCGCGCACCCGCCACTGCCGCAGGCTGCTCTGCGCCCGGGCCACCTCCTCGGCGCTCGCCGTGACGCCCGCGGACATGTACACGGCCGCATCCGCCATCTCGTCGAGCTCGGAGAGCACGTGGCTGGACACCAGGATCGCGGTGCCCTCACCGGCCAGCCGCCGCACCAGAGTGCGGAGGTCGGCCCGGGCGGCCGGGTCGAGGCCGGAGGCCGGCTCGTCCAGCAGCAGCACCGCCGGGTCGTGCACGAGGGCGCGGGCGAGGCTCAATCGCTGCTTCTGCCCGCGGGAGAGCACGCGGGTCGACTGGCCGGCGAGAGCGGTGAGGCCGGTTATGGCGAGCAGCTCCTCGGTGCGCCGCGCCGCCTGCTCTTGCGGCATCCGGTACAGCCGGCCCGTGGTCTCGACCGCCTGGCGCACGGTGAGTGTCGGCCAGGCGCCGAGCACGTCCGGCATCCAGCCCATCCGGGCGCGCACCTCTGTCGTGTCGCCGATCGGGTCGAACCCGGCGATGCGGATGCTGCCGGCATCCGGCTGCAGCAAGGTGGCGAGCATGAGCAGCAGCGTGGTCTTGCCGGAACCGTTCGGGCCGATCAACCCGGTGACCGACCCCGGACGCACCTCGAGCGATGCGTCGCGCACCGCGTGCACCGCCCCGAAGCTGCGGCTGACGCCGCTCACGCTGATTCCCACCGGTGCTGCGCTCATCGTGCCCCCATCGATCGCGAGTGTGTGCTCAGGCTAGCCTGCCCTCCCTAGCCAGCGCGGCATTCGCGGCGGTAACGTCGCCTCATGAGCGAGAAGACCTTCAACGAACTCCTGACCATCCAGATCGGCAACGAGTTTGCCGCCTCGCAGCAGTACATCGCGATCGCGGTGTGGTTCGACGGGCACGACCTTCCCCAGCTGGCCGCCCACTTCTACCGCCAGTCGGTGGAGGAGCGCAACCACGCCATGATGCTCGTGCAGTACAGCCTCGACCGCGGCCTGCCCATCACGATCCCCGGTGTGCCGGCCGTGCAGAACGAGTTCGCCAACGTCGTCGAGCCGGTCGCGCTCGCGCTCGCGCAGGAGAAGCAGGTGACCACCCAGATCGAGGAGCTGTTCAAGGCCGCCCGCCGCGACGGCGACGCCCTCGGCGAGCAGGCCATGCTCTGGTTCCTCAAGGAGCAGGTCGAGGAGGTCGCCTCGATGAGCACGCTGCTGACGATCGCCGAGCGGGCCAAGGACAACCTGTTCGACATCGAGAACTTCGTCGCCCGCGAGACGATCGGCGACGGCGGCGTCGACTCCGACGCGCCAGAGGCCGCCGGCGGCGCCCACTAACCGGCGCCCTCTAACTAGCGCCAGCGGGCAGCGCCCCGCATCGACAGGACCGTTGAGCGTGTTCCCGGCCGCCGGGAACACGCTCAACTGTCGTCTCGGCGGCTCTCGAGGGGAGGGCCGGGCGAAAGGGGAGGGGCGGATGCCGCGGGCGGCCGAGCGCGCGGAGCACCCCCGGCCGTTCTGAAAGAATGGGGGCATGGCTCAGACTGTCACCCCGCCCCGCGGCATGCGCGATTTCCTCCCCGCCGACAAGGCCCGTCGCGAGCACGCGCTCGGCATCATCCGCGCCAGCTACGCCGCGCACGGCTTCGACGAGATCGAGACGCCGGTCATGGAGGACGCGGCCCGGCTGCACTCCGGCCTCGGCGGCGACAACGAGAAGCTCGCCTTCGCCGTCATGAAGCGCGGCCTCGGCGCGGAAGACCTGGCCGCCGCCGCGGCCTCCGGCGACGTGCTCGCCCTGGCCGACCTCGGCCTGCGCTTCGACCTCACCGTTCCGCTGGCCCGTTTCTACGCCACTCACCGCTCCGCGCTGCCCGGCGTCTTCCGTGCCATCCAGATCGCGCCCGTCTGGCGTGCCGAGCGCCCGCAGAAGGGCCGCTACCGCCAGTTCGTGCAGTGCGACATCGACATCATCGGCGAGGCCGGCCAGCTGGCCGAGATCGAGCTGATCGGCGCCACCGCCGGCACACTGGACGCGCTCGGCCTGACCGGCTGCAGTATCCGCATCAACGACCGTCGCATCCTGGCGGCCCTGCTCGCCCACTGGGGCGTTCCGGAGACGCAGTACGAGCGGGCGCTCATCACCATCGACAAGCTCGACAAGATCGGCGCCGGGGGAGTGGCCGAGGAGCTGGCCGGCCTCGGCATCGCAGCCGAGGGCATCGCCGAGACGCTCGAGAGCATCGCGAACGCCGGCTGGGAGCTGCTGGACGGCGGCGTGCCCGCCTGGCTCGACCAGGAGGCATACGCCGAGCTGCTCACCCTGCGCTCCGCGCTGCCGGAGGTCGAGCTCGTCTTCGACCCGACCCTCGTGCGCGGCATGGGTTACTACACCGGCACCATCTTCGAGATCGCCCACCCCGACCTCGGCTACTCGCTCGGCGGCGGCGGCCGCTACGACGGCATGATCGGCCGCTTCCTCGGCACCGACGTGCCCGCCTGCGGCTTCTCGATCGGCTTCGAGCGCATCGTCGACCTGCTGCCGGAGGACGCCACGAGCACGGCGGATGCCGCCGTCATCGTGCACGAGAAGGACGCCCTGCCGGCCGAGCTGATGGCGCTCAAGCGCCAGCTGGTGGCATCCGGAACGCGGGTGCGCCTCGAGAAGCGCAGCAAGAACCTCAAGGCGCTGCTCGAGCGGGCGGAGGCCGACGGCTTCACCCGCTTCGCGCTGCTCGGCCACGGCGTGACGGATGCCGGCCAGCTGGAGTTCAAGCCGCTCGGCGGCTAGGCCAGGCAGCAGGGCTGAGACGGATTCCGTTGCCCCGCCCGCCGCGTGAGTAGACTGGGCGGTGGATCACGACGGTGTTTTCCGCATCCCATACCCCCCTTACTCAAGGAGATAGTTGTGGCTCTGATCGAGGCTGTAGGCGCTCGCGAAATTTTGGACTCCCGTGGAAACCCGACCATCGAGGTCGAGGTTCTCCTGGAGGATGGCACCGTCGCACGCGCCGGTGTTCCCTCCGGCGCATCGACCGGTGCGTTTGAGGCATACGAGCTGCGCGACGGCGACGCAGCCCGCTACGGCGGCAAGGGCGTGCTCAAGGCCGTCGACGCCGTGCTCGACGAGATCGGCGACGAGATCGACGGCATCGAGTCGACCGAGCAGCGCGTCGTCGACGCCACGCTGATCGAGCTCGACGGCACCGAGAACAAGAGCCGCCTGGGCGCCAACGCGATGCTCGGCGTCAGCCTGGCCGTCGCGAAGGCCTCGGCCGACTCGCTCGACCTGCCGCTGTTCCGCTACCTCGGTGGCCCGAACGCGCACACCCTGCCCGTCCCGCTGATGAACATCATCAACGGCGGCTCGCACGCCGACAACGACGTCGACATCCAGGAGTTCATGATCGTTCCCCTGGGTGCCGAGACCTTCAGCGAGGCTCTGCGCTGGGGCGTCGAGACCTACCACGCCCTCAAGGGCCTGCTGAAGTCGAAGGGCCTGGCGACCGGCCTCGGCGACGAGGGTGGCTTCGCCCCCAACCTGCCCAGCAACCGCGCGGCCCTCGACCTCATCGTCGAGGCCATCCAGATCGCCGGCTACGTGCCCGGCAAGGACATCGCGCTGGCCCTGGACTGCGCCGCCACCGAGTTCTTCAAGGACGGCAGCTACCACTTCGAGGGCAAGCAGCTCTCGGCCGAGGAGCTCGTCGCCTACTACGCCGAGCTCGTCGAGGCGTACCCGCTGGTCTCCATCGAGGACCCGCTGGAGGAGGAGGACTGGGACGGCTACACCCACCTCACCGCCCAGCTCGGCGACAAGGTGCAGATCGTCGGTGACGACCTGTTCGTGACCAACCCGAAGCGCCTGGCCAAGGGCCTCGAGCTGCGCACCGCCAACTCGATCCTCGTCAAGGTCAACCAGATCGGCACCCTGACCGAGACGCTGGATGCCGTCGCCATGGCGCAGCGCGCCGGCTACACCGCGATCCTCTCGCACCGCTCCGGCGAGACCGAGGACACCACGATCGCCGACCTCGCCGTCGCCACCGACTGCGGTCAGATCAAGACCGGTGCGCCTGCCCGCAGCGAGCGCGTCGCTAAGTACAATCAGCTGTTGAGGATCGAAGAAGAACTCGGTGAGGCCGCCGTCTACGCCGGCCGCAGCGCGTTCCCGCGCTTCACCGCGTAACTCGCTCCCCGCGGTTTCTGCCGCGCAGCACGCACCCGGCGTTTCGAATGGAGGATCAGGGCAATGCCTGACACCTCGACGAAGACGCACACTCGGAAGGTGCCGGTGGCCATGGCCACCGGCGACTCCCCGAGCGGGGGCTGGCTGCGCGGCATCCGTTTTTCCGGCTTCTCCCTGATCATGATGGTGATCCTCGTGCTCGCCGTTGTCGTGCTGGCGCCGGGCCTCCGCGTGCTCGTCGAGCAGCGCCAGGAGATCGCCGCGCTCAGCGCCACCGTTGAGGCACAGCGCGAGGAGGTGGACTCCCTGCATGCAGAGCGCGAGCGCTGGAACGACCGGACCTTCGTCATCACGCAGGCCAGGGACCGGCTCTACTACGTGATGCCGGGCGAGGTGAGCTTCCTCGTGATCGACCTCCCGGCGCAGGTGGAGGAGAGCGCGCAGGCCCCCGTCACCGCCGAAATTCAAAACACCCAGCTTGATTGGTTACAGTCAATGTTCGCCTCCGTGATGACGGCGGGCCTTGCAGAAAGCGCACCAGCACCATGACGACACCCCCCTTCGATCCGGCCTCCGAGCGGGACATCGCCATCGTTTCGGCGCAGCTCGGCCGCCCGGCGCGCAACGTGATCGGCATCGCCGCACGCTGCGTCTGCGGCGCTCCCACCGTGGTCTCCACGGCGCCGCGCCTGGCCGACGGAACCCCGTTCCCCACGCTCTACTACCTGTCCCACCCGGCTGCCACGGCGGCGATGTCCTTCCTCGAGGCCACCCAGGTGATGAACGAGTTCAACGAGATGCTCGGCGAGGACGAGGAGCTGCGTGCCGCCTATGGCCGCGCCCACGAGGCCTACCTGGCCGACCGCAACAGCATCCTGGTCGTGCCGGAGCTCGAGAACTTCTCCGCCGGAGGCATGCCGGTGCGCGTCAAGTGCCTGCACGCCCTCGCCGGCCACGCCCTCGCGGCTGGCCCCGGCGTCAACCCGATAGGCGACCTCGCCCTGGCCCGCTCCACCTGGTCGCCCGCAGTCTGCGAGTGCGTGGTCTATCCCGGGATCGACGAGTGAGTTGCAGACGACTGACGTTCGGGCGAGCGGCGGCCACTCGCTGATGCGGCGCTGGGGGCGGTGGGGAACTGCAGCGGCGGTGGCGATCGTCGCCGCCGTCACACTGGGCACCACGGTGATCGATGCCCCGCCGGCACAGGCCGACCAGATCCGAGACATGCAGTACTGGCTCGCCGACTACGGCTTCGACGAGGCCTGGCTGAGCACGAAGGGCGCCGGCGTGACCGTCGCCGTCATCGACACCGGCATCGACGGCTCCGTCGCCGAGCTCAAGGGCGCCATCGTCGGCGGCATGGACGCCTCGGGCATCGGTACCCAGAACGGGCAGACCCCGGTCGGCGACAACAGCCAGCACGGCACCATGGTGGCTTCCCTGCTCGCCGGGCGCGGCCGCGGCCCGGTGCCGGGCAGCGGCGTGATCGGCGTCGCCCCGGAGGCGGAGCTGCTTGCGGCATCCGTGGCGTTCGGCACGAATACCGGCTCGACGGTCAGCAACGACGATCAGATCGCCACCGCGGTGCGCTGGGCTGTCGACAACGGCGCCGACGTGATCAACATGTCCCTCACGCGCAACACCCTGGACTGGCCGCAGAGCTGGGATGACGCCTTCCTCTACGCCTTCGAGCACGATGTCGTCGTCGTGGCGGCCGCCGGCAACCGCGGCGCCGGGACGGCAGCAGTCGGCGCTCCCGCGACGATTCCCGGCGTGCTCACGGTCGCCGGGGTCGACCGCGACGGTGACGCCAGCTTCGACGCCTCCTCGCAGGGCATCACGATCTCGGTCGCGGCCCCGAGCGAGGACCTCGTCGGCGTGGTGCCGGGCGGCGGCTACGCAAAGTGGGACGGCACCAGCGGCGCCGCCCCGATCGTCTCCGGTCTGGTCGCGCTGGTGCGCTCCGCCTACCCGGAGCTCGGCGCGGCCGACGTCATCAACCGAGTCGTCTCCACGGCGGTTCCGCGTGGAGCCGTGCAGATCTACGGCAACGGGCTGATCGACGCGGATGCCGCCGTCAACGCCGAGGTCGCCGCCGCCAGCACCGACCCGGAGACCCAGCTCAAAGAGTGGGTGCACCTGCACCGCCGCGCGGCGGTGGCCCCGAGCGAGGAAGAGCCGGCCACCCGCGAGCCGATCGTGGCGAAGGCAGACCCTCCCGCGCCGGAGCAGGGCTCGTTCGCATCCATCATCCCGAACAGTTTCACGATGACCACCGTCGTCGTGCCGATTCTTGTGCTCGCAGGATTTGCTATCCTTATTGTGCTGCTGGGCATAGGGGCCACACGGCATTTCAGGCGAATACTGCGCAGGTAAGCGGTTTTCGCACATCCATGATCACGTAGGAGATCCTCAACCGTGCCCAAAATCCTCATCGTCGGTGGCGGCTACGCCGGCTTTTACACCGCATGGAAGCTCGAGAAGTGGCTGCGCAAGGGCGAAGCTGACGTCACTGTCGTAGACCCGCTGCCGTACATGACGTACCAGCCCTTCCTCCCCGAGGTTGCCGCCGGCTCCATCGAGCCGCGCCACTCCGTCGTCGCGCTGCGCCGGCACCTCAAGAAGACCACCGTCCTGACCGCCAAGGTCACCGGAATCAACCACGCCACCAAGCAGGCGACGATCACGCCGCCCGTCGGAGACCCCTACACCTTCGACTACGACATCATCGTCGTCACTGCCGGTGCCGTCTCCCGCACGTTCCCGATCCCGGGCGTCGCGGATGAGGCCATCGGCCTCAAGACGATCGAGGAGGCCGTCGCGATCCGCGACCGCGTGCTCACCAACTTCGACAAGGCCGCGGCCATGCCCGCCGGGCCCGAGCGCGACCGCCTGCTCACCTTCACGGTCGTCGGCGGCGGCTTCGCCGGCATCGAGGTCTTCGCCGAGCTGCGCTCCTTCGCCAGCTCGCTGCTCAGCTCGTACCCGCAGCTGACCTTCGACGACACGCACTTCCACCTCATCGAGGCGATGGGCCGCATCATGCCCGAGGTGTCCCTCGAGACCAGCCACTGGGTGCTCAAGAACCTCGCCCAGCGCGGTGCAGAAGTACACCTGGACACGCAGCTCAAGTCGGCTGTCGGCGGCGTCATCGAGCTGTCGACCGGCGAGAGCTTCGAGAGCGACCTCATCGTCTGGACCGCCGGCGTGATGGCGAACCCCGCCGTCGTGCGCGGCTCCGACTTCCCCGTGGAGGAGCGCGGCCGCCTGCAGGTGCGCGCCGACCTGCGCATCGGAACCGAAGACGACATCGTCGAGGGTGCCTGGGCCGCCGGTGACATCACCGCCGTCCCCGACCTCTCCGGCGGCGGCGTCGGCGGCTACTGCGTTCCGAACGCCCAGCACGCCGTTCGTCAGGGCAAGCTGCTCGCGAAGAACATCGTCGCCGTTCTGCGTGGCGAGGGCCCCAAGGAGTACCTGCACAAGAACATGGGCGCTGTTGCCGGCCTCGGCATCGGTTACGGCGTGTTCCAGTCCGGCAAGATCGCGATCAAGGGCCTCCCGGCCTGGTTCGCGCACCGCGGCTACCACGGTCTGGCCATGCCGACCTGGGAGCGCAAGATCCGCGTGATCTGGGGCTGGATCAACAACTTCTTCCTCGGTCGCGACATCGTCTCGCTGGCTGCGGTGACCACCCCGCGCGCCGCGTTCGAGGAGTTCGCCTCCCGCCCGAAGCCCGCCGTCGAGGCTGCTCCGGTCGCCGCGGCGAAGGCCCCGGCCAAGGCAGCGGCCGCCAAGCCCGCGGCGAAGACTGTTGCGGCCAAGACCGCTGCGGCCAAGACCCCTGCAGCCAAGACCGCTGCGGCCACGTCCGACGTGGCCCCGGCCGACGCGGCTCCGGCGAAGGCCAAGGCCCCCGCCAAGGCGCGCGCACCCAAGAAGGTCGCCGCCGAGGTCGTCGAGGTTGCAGAGGCCGTCGCCGCCAAGTAGGCGGTGCCTCGGCACACGTGTTGAAGAACGGCCCCGAGGCATCGCCTCGGGGCCGTTCTGTTCGCGGCTAGACTGCACAGCGCGCCCCTATAGCCCAATCGGTAGAGGCAGACGACTTAAAATCGTCCGAGTCAGGGTTCGAGTCCCTGTGGGGGTACCGAGAAGAATTCGCGCCGCGGCGACGGCACACGCATCGACAGCGGGGTCGAGCAGGAGGCCGGTCCAGCGGGCGGTTAGCCCAGCCGGTCGAGGTAGCGCAGCAGCACGCCCTCGCGCAGTGCCCACGGCGAGACCTCGAGCTCCTTCACCTTGAAAACCGCCATCGCCTCGGCGAGCACGATGCCGCCGGCCACGATCTGGAAGGTGCGGTCGGCGGTGATGCCGGGCAGCGCGGGCCTGGCATCCGCGGGGATCCTCGCCAGGCGGGGGATCCAGTCCTCCAGCTGCGAGCGGCGCAGCAGCGAGCGGTCCAGCGCGCCGACGCCGTCCACCAGCGAGCCGGCCAGACGGGCCAGCGAACGGATCGTCTTGGACGAGCCGACGACGTGCACCGGTGCGGGCAGCTCGGCGAACGCGGGCAGCGCCTCCTCGAGCACGGAGCGGGCGTGCTCGCGCAGCGCGTTCATCTGGGCGGATGTCGGCGGGTCATCGTGCAGGAAGGCGATCGTGCTGCGGCCGGCGCCGAGCGGCAGCGACAGCGAGACGGCGGGGAACTCGTCCGCCCCGGCCGCGATCTCCAGCGAACCGCCGCCGATGTCGAAGAGCAGCGTGTCGGCGGCAGACCAGCCGTACCAGCGGCGCACGGCGAAGAAGGTGAGCCGGGCCTCGTCGTCGCCCGAGAGCACGTGCAGCTCCACGCCCGTCTCCGCGGCGATCAGGTCGAGCACCTGTTGGCCGTTGGTGGCCTCGCGGAGCGCCGACGTCGCCATCGGCAGGAGCTCGTCGATGTTGTTCTGGCGGGCGACGGCGGCGGCCGAGCGCACCGATTCGAGGATCGCGTCGATGCCCTCCGCGCTGATCGAGCCGTCCGGCAGCAGATAGCGCATCAGGCGCAGCACCGATTTGTGCGAGGCCATCGGCACGGGCGCGGCCCCCACGTGGGCGTCGACGATCAGCAGGTGGACGGTGTTCGAACCGACGTCGAGAACTCCAAGTCGCATTCTCGAACGATAGTGCGCGGCGGCAACCACGGCGAACATGGCGCGGTTTGGACGCCGATGGTGCATACTGTTTCACATTCAACAAGTGGGTCGAATGTCCCACTTCTGAAACGTCGCACGATTGCGCGGCGGAGAACAAACTTGCTCAGTGTCGTGTAAGGAGGTCCAGATGCCCCGCATCCCCGCGGCGGAACGCCGTGCGGCACTTGTCCAGGCGGCGCTGCGCGTCGTCGCCACCCAGGGCGTCGCGGCGGCCACCACGCGGGCCATCGTCGCCGAGGCCGGCATGTCGCTGGCCAGCTTCCACTACGCGTTCTCCTCCCGCGACGAGCTCATGCACGAGCTCATCTCCTTCGTCGTCGCGCACGAGGAGGCGGCCGTGCTGCCCGGGCCCTACGGCGACGCCTCCCTGCGCGACATCATCCGCGCCGGGCTGCAGCGCTACGCCGACCTGCTGCGCGCCGACCCGCTGCGCGAGCAGGCGATGCTCGAACTCACCCAGCAGGCGCTGCGCTCGGAAGGCATGGAACAGCTCGCCCGGCTGCAATACGACCACTACTACACGCTCGCCGCGGCCGCGCTGACGACGGCGGCCGAGCACACGGGCACGACCTGGATCCTTCCCGTCGAGGAGGTGGCCCGCCTGCTGGTGGTGCTGACCGACGGGTTGACCGTCTCCTGGCTGGTCGACCGCGACGACGCGGCCGCGGCATCCGTGATGGACTTTGCGGCGGATGCGCTCGCAGGATTGGGCAGGCAGTCATGAGCGGCGACCCCACGACCACGGCCACGAGCGCCGGTGGCGCCCCGACGCTGCCCGGCGTCTTCGCCGAACCGACCCAGCGGGTTCCCGGCCGCTGGATCGCGGCCTTCGGCAGCGCCTGGCTCGGCATCTGGATGGCGCAGCTGACACCCGTGCAGATGCTGCTGCCCCTGCAGATCGACGCCCAGCTCAAGCCGGCGCAGTGGACGGACAGCGTCGTCGCGTTCGGCGTGATCTCCGGCATCGCCGGGCTGATCGCGATGCTCGCCTTCCCGCTGACCGGCGCGCTGAGCGACCGCACCACCTCCCGCTTCGGCCGCCGCCGACCGTGGATCGCCGTCGGCACGGCGATGTTCGCGGCCGCGCTGGTCGCACTCGGCTTCCAGACCCAGCTGGTGGGCATCGCGATCTGTTGGATCATCGCCAGCACCGGCTTCTGCGTGCTCACGGCCGCGCTGACCGCGACCATCTCGGACCAGGTGCCGGTGAACCAGCGCGGCTACGTGTCTGGCTGGATGTCGGCGCCGCAGGCCGTCGGCACCATCCTCGGCCTTGTGTTGGTGCTCACCGTGTTCACCGGCCAGCTGCTCGGCTACCTCTCGATGGCCGTGCTGCTGGTGCTGCTGATGATCCCCTTCCTGCTCAAGCCGGAGGCCGTGCTGCTGCCGACACAGCGCGAGCCGCTCAGCACCCGCGGCATTCTGGCCAGCCTGTGGATCAGCCCACGTCGCTACCCCGACTTCGGCTGGACGCTGCTCAGCCGCATCCTGGTGAACTTCGGCAACGCCTTCGGCACGAGCCTGCTGCTCTACTTTCTGATGTTCCAGCTGAAGGATGCGAACGCCGAAGAGAACCTGATCCTGCTCACCCTGATCTACATGGTCTTCGTCGTGCTCGCCTCGCTCGTGCTCGGCCGGCTCTCAGACCGCTTGGGCCGGCGCAAGTCCTTCGTGTTCATGTCGTCGAGTGCCCAGGCCGTCGCCGCGCTGATGCTGGCGTTCTTCCCCAGCCTGCCCGTTGCCATGGTCGCCGCCGGGCTGCTCGGGCTCGGCTACGGCTGCTTCCTCTCGGTCGACCAGGCGCTGGCCACCCAGGTGCTGCCCGACCCGGCCAGCCGCGGCAAGGACCTCGGCATCATGAACATCGCCACCACCGTGCCGCAGGCCATCGCCCCGATGCTGGGCGCCGCGACCGTGGCGATGCTCGGCAGCTTCCAAGGGCTGTTCCTCATGTCGGCCGTCTTCGCCTTCGCCGGGGCACTGGCCGTCTCGCGAGTGAAGGGAGTGCGCTGATGACGACAGAGCTCCTGCTGCGCTCGGGCTTCGAGCTGCCGGATGCCGGCATGGCGGCGTCCGCGCTGCCCGCCCGCTTCGACGGCGCCGACTACTGGCGCGCCCTCGACGCCGCCACGGCCGAGCTGGACCCGCCCTTCGCCGTGCTGGCGCTGGACGCGCTGCGGCACAACGCCAGCGACATGCTGCGCCGGGCCGCCGGCACGCCGATCCGGGTGGCCAGCAAATCGCTCCGCGTGCGCGGGGTGATCGAGCAGCTGCTCGCCCTGCCCGGCTACCACGGAGTGCTCGCCTACACGCTGGCCGAGGCACTCTGGCTGGCCGAGACGGTCGACGACGTCGTCGTCGGCTACCCGAGCGTGGACCGCGCCGCCATCCGGCGCCTGGCCACCTCGCCGGAGCTGGCCGCCCGCGTCACGCTGATGGTCGACTCGCCAGACCAGCTGAACGTCATCGACGCGGTGCTGAAGCCGGGGGAGCGGGAGAGCATCCGGGTGTGCCTGGAACTCGACGCCTCCTGGAACGCGCCCGTGCTGGGCCACCTCGGCGTCTGGCGGTCCCCGGTGCACAGCGTCGAGGACACCCGCGCACTCGCCGGCTACATCGTCGCCCGGCCCGGTTTCGAGCTCGTCGGCATGATGGCGTACGAGGCGCAGATCGCCGGCGTCGGCAACCGGCCAATCGGCAAGCCCGTCGACGGCGCGGTCAACCGGTGGATGCAGAGGCAGTCCGTCGCCGAGCTGCACGAGCGCCGCGGCGCCGCGGTGGCCGCTGTGCGCGCCATCGCACCGCTGCAGTTCGTCAACGGCGGCGGCACCGGCTCGCTGGAGAGCACGGCGAGTGACCCGTCCGTCACCGAGATCGCCGCCGGCAGCGGGATCTTCGGCGGGCACCTCTTCGACAACTACGAGCACTTCGCGCCGGCGCCGGCCGCCGCGTTCGCGCTGCCGATCGTGCGCAAGGCCACGGGGGACACCGCCACCATGCTGGGCGGCGGGTGGGTGGCATCCGGCCCGCCCAACGTCGACAGGCTGCCGCAACTGGTCTGGCCGGAGGGCCTGAGCTACGTGTCGCGCGAGATGGCCGGCGAGGTGCAGAGCCCGCTCACCGGGGAGGCGGCCCGCCGACTGCGGCCCGGCGACCGGGTGTGGCTGCGGCACACGAAGTCCGGCGAACTCGCCGAGCACGTCAACGAATTCGCGCTGGTCGACGGCGACCAGGTGGTGGGCATGATGCCCAGCTATCGCGGCGAGGGAAAGGCATTCCTGTGAGTGGAGAGAGCACCCGCGAGGGCCACGCCCCGGGAGCGGCAGGGACTGGAACGAGCAGTGGGGGAGCAACGATGGCCGCGACCGGGGCGATCTGGCGCAATTGGGGCCGCAGCGAGTCGGTGCGCCCGGTGCGCGTCGAACGCCCGGCCAGCGTCGGCGCCGTGCAGCGCGCCGTGCAGGCGGCCGCGTCCGCCGGGCTCCCGATCAAGGCGATCGGAGCCGGGCACAGCTTCACCGGCATCGCGGTGGCGCCCGGCGTGCAGCTGGAGCTCTCCGGGCTGCGCGGCGTCATCGCCCACAACGTGGCGAAGCACCAGGTGACCCTCGCGGCCGGGACGAATCTGTACCAGCTGCCCGGGTTGCTCGCCCCGCTGGGGCTGGCCCTGCCGAACATGGGCGATGTCGACAAGCAGACCATCGCCGGCGCCACCTCGACGGGCACGCACGGCACCGGCCTGAAGCTCGGGGGGCTCGCCACCCAGATCATCGGGCTGACGCTGGTGACGGGCCGCGGCGAGCTGATGCGGATCGGCACCGACTGCAACGGCGACACATCGAACGCCGAGCTGCTGCCGGCCGCCCGGCTCGGACTCGGCGCGCTCGGCGTGATCGTCGACATCACGATGCAACTGGTGCCCGCCTTCGCGTTGCAGGCCGTCGAGCGGCCGGAGCCGCTGGCCGCCGTCATGGACGGGTTCCTGGAGCGCACGGCATCCGTCGACCACTTCGAGTTCTATTGGTTCCCGCACACCGAGACGGCGCTGACCAAGACCAACACCCGGCTGCCGGGGGACGCCGTGCTCGCCCCGATCCCGCCGTTCAAGCGCTGGGTCGACGACGAGCTCGTCGGCAACACCCTGTACCGGGCGCTGTGCAACCTCGGCCGCCTCGCGCCGGCGACCATCCCACGGCTCAGCCGGCTGGCCGACAAGGTCACCGGCAATCGCGATTTCACCGACCTCTCGCCGTCGGTCTTCACCACCAGCAGGACGGTGCGCTTCCGCGAGATGGAGTATGCGGTGCCGCTCGCGGCGGTGCCGGCCGCGCTCGCCGAGGTGCGCGCGCTGATCGAGCGCAGGGGCTGGAAGATCTCGTTCCCGTTGGAGGTGCGCGCGGCGGCCGCCGACGACAACTGGCTGTCGACGGCGTACGGCCGCGAGAGCGGCTATATCGCAGTGCACCGCTTCTTCCGCGAGGACCCGGAGGAGTACTTCCGCGCCGTCGAGCAGATCATGATCGCGCACGACGGCCGGCCGCACTGGGGCAAAATGCACTACCGCGACGCCGAGTCGCTGCGCACGGTGTACCCGCGATTCGACGACTTCCTCGCCGTGCGCGACCAGCTGGACCCGGACCGCGTCTTCGCGAACCCGTACCTGCGCCGGGTGCTCGGCGACTGAGCGCCGCTCGCTCCTCCGCGCCGCCCGTCCAAAGGGCTCCGTTGGTTGAGCGTGTCGACACCCCGCCCGTCTCCTGCTGTGTCAGGGCTTCGGTCGCTGGCGCTCCCTCCAGCCAGCGTGCGACTCCCGCGCCCCGCCTCCAGTCAGCGTGCGACTCGCGTGTCCCTCTCCCCACGTCGGCTGAGCTTCCCTCCCCACGTCGGCTGAGGGAGCGAGGAACGAGCGACCGAAGCCCTCTGGTCGAGCCCGTCGGAACCGGCAACAGGCCCTGCCGCAACCCGTTGGTCGAGTAGCGAGGAACGAGCGTATCGAGACCCCGCCGCACGAACAGAAAGTTATCCACATCAGGGATTTTCTTCGTCACGCCCTTGCTTTCCGCCGTAAAATGGTGTCATGGGAATCGCGACGGGGCAGCTGGCAGAGGCACAGTCCCTCCTCGCCGCCGCCCTCGCCGGATCCGATGAGCGGATGCTGCGCGATGACGCCCTGCTCGAGCTCACTGCGACGGCCGAGGCCGTCGGCCGGCTCGCCGACGCTCTCCGCATCCGGGCCGCTGGGGAGGTCGCGTTCCGCTCCCGCCGCGAGCTCGGCGAGGAACGCCTCTCGGCCAGGAAGGGCTGCCGGAACGGGGTCGAACTCCTCGCCCGGGTGACGCTGGCGTCCGAGCGCACCCTCACGCAGCGGATGCGGCTCGGGGCGGCCGTCCGGCCCCGCACCGCGCTCACCGGGGACACGATGCCGGCCCGCTTCGAGCAGGTTGCCGACGCCCTCCGTGCCGGTTCGCTCGGCTACGACAGCGCTCTGGCGATCATCGACACTCTCGACCCGATCCGCGGCCGGGTCGGCGACCTCAACGTCGAACACGCCGAGACCGCCCTCGTGGCCGCGGCGACCGGCCCCACGATCGAGTCCGCGCTGCCGTTCGCGGCGGACGAGGTGCGCGGGCAGGCCCGGGTCTGGGAGAGCGTGCGCGATGAGGACGGCACCGAACCGATTGAGGAGCGGGCGATGGCCGCCCGCGGCATCAGCGGCGGCCTCACCCGGGGCGGCCTGGTCCACCGCAGGATGGCGCTGTTGCCGGAGATCGACGCGAAGTTCGAGACCCTGCTGAACGCGTACCTCAGCCCGCGCTCGAAGCCCACCTTCGCTGACGCCGACCCGGACCAGCCGAAGGACCCGCGGGCGACCGCGCAGGCCCGGCACGATGTGTTCGCGAGCCTGATCGACGGCGCCGCCCGCAGCGCCGCCGCCCCAACCCTGGGCGGGGCCGCCCCGACGGTGCTGGTCTCGGTGCGGCAGGCCGACCTCGCCGCCCACAACGGGTCCGGGTTCATCGAGGGCTGCGAGGCACCGCTGTCCCTGCGCGCCGTCGAGCAGTTCGCCTGCGCGGGCGGCCTCCAGCATGCATTGATCGGCGACGACGGGCGCCTGGTCAGCCTGAGCACGACCGATCGGGTGTTCAACGCCGTCCAGCGCCGGGCCATCAGCCTGCGCGACGGCGGCTGCATCATCCCCGGCTGCTCCATCCCGGCCGCCTGGTCCGAGATCCACCACGTCATCGCCTATCGCGACGGCGGCGAAACCGAGACCTGCAACGGAGTCCTCCTCTGCTGGTACCACCACCGCACCATCGAGACGAGCGGCTGGCGGATCCTGATGATCGACGGCGTCCCGGACGTGAAACCCCCGCCCTGGCTGCGGAACGGCCGCAGCGAGGTCGAGACGCCCTGGCGAAGATCGACAAAGTCCCGCACCCAGCTCGCCGACCTGCTCGAACAGCAGCGCGAGCGCCAGCCGGTGCTGGTCGAGTAGGAGCCGCGGCCACAAGGAAACCCCTCCAACCTGATCGCGCACACGCTCCGGGCTTCGGTCGCTGGTGCTCCCTCCAGCCAGCGGGGAATTGCCCGCTTCCGTTGGTCGAGTAGCGAGGAACGAGCGTATCGAGACCTCGTGGGGGGCTTGGTTTCCGGCCGGATGCCGGGTCTCGATACGGCCCTGGCGGGCCTACTCGACCAGCGGGGAGGGCGCGCTCCGCGCCACTTTCTGCGCTCTGCGTCCCGCCGCGGCGGCGGAGATGGCGGGAAGTGGCGCGGAGGCGGGGGTGGCTTCGGTTGCTGGCGCTTCCTCGAGCCAACGGAGGTTGCCGGCTTCCGTTGGTCGAGTAGCGAGGAACGAGCGTATCGAGACCCCGCACCGTGGTCGGTTTTGGACCGGAGACCGGAGACCGGAGACCGGAGACCGGAGACCGGAGACCGGAGGCCGGATGCCGGATGCCGGATGCCGGATGCCGGATGCCGGATACCGGGGCTAGGGCGTCCGTCGCCGCAGCGTCAGCGAGCCGAGCACAACCGCACCGATCGCCCACGCGGCGATGATGGCAACATCGACCCAAACGGGGCCGTAGTCGGCGACGCCGGCCGCGACGTCGTTCAGCGCGTCGATCGCGTGCGAGAGCGGCAGCCAGTCGCTGATCGCGCGCAGCACATCGGGCAGTTGGTCGCGCGGCAGGAAGATGCCGCCGAGCAGGATCTGCGGGAACACGATCACCGGCATGAACTGCACGACCTGAAACTCGGTGCGGGCGAACGCACTCGCCAGCAGGCCGAGCGTGGTGCCGAGCACGGCGTCCATCACCGCCACCACCAGCAGCAGGCCGATTGGTCCGGAGATCTCCAGACCGCACACCCAGACAGCGAAGGCGACGGCGATGCTGGCCTGCACCACGGCGAGCCCGCCGAAGGCGAGCGTGTAGCCGGCCAGGAAGTCGCCGCGGCCGAGCGGCATCGCCAGCAGCCGCTCCAGGGTACCGGTGCGGCGCTCCCGTAGCGTGGCGATGCTGGTCACCAGGAACATGACGATGAACGGGAACAGTGCGATCATCGCCGGCCCGATCGTGTCGAAGACCGTCGTGTCGGAGAAGATCCACGCCACGAGGCCGATCAGCAGCGTCGGCACGAGCAGGAGCAGCGCGATGGTGCGGGGGTCGTGCCGGATCTGGGTGAGCACCCGGCCCGTGGTCGCGAACAGCCTCCGCGCGTTCACGAGTGCTCCCTCCGCGCGCCGTGGCCCGGGCGCTTGCGCGGCAGCACATGCCGGGCGGGCGTCGGCGGGCCCTGCCGCGTGATCACCTCGAGGAAGGCGCCCTCGGCGTCGCTCTTGCCGGCGCTGGCGAGCAGCGCCGCCGGGGTGTCGTCGAAGAGGATCTCGCCGTCGCGCATGAGCAGCAGCCGGTCGCAGCGGGTGGCCTCGTCCATCACGTGGCTGGAGACGAGCAGGCTGACCCCGGATGCCGCGAGCCGGTGGAACATCCCCCACAACTCGACCCGCAGCACCGGGTCGAGGCCCACCGTCGGCTCGTCGAGCACCAGCAGCTCGGGGGAGCCGAGGAGCGCCGTCGCCAGCGACACCCGGCTGCGCTGGCCGCCCGAGAGATCGCCGGCGAGGCGCTCGGCCTGCGGGGTGAGCGCGGTCGCCTCGAGCACGCGTTGCGTGTCCCCGGCCGGAGCCCCGAGCACGCGTCGGAAGTAGTCGAGGTTCTGCCGCACCGTGAGATCGTCGTAGACGCTGGCCGCCTGGGTGACGTAGCCGATCCTGTGCCGGAGCCCGGCGCTGCCGCCGGGCTGGCCGAGCACCGTGACCGTTCCCGACTCGATCTGCTGCACCCCGACGATCGAGCGCATCAGGGTGGTCTTGCCGCATCCGCTCGGGCCGAGCAGGCCGACCACCTGGCCGCGCGGAACGGAGAGCCGCAACCCGTGCAGCACGGGGCTCTTCCCTCGCCGCACATGCAGCCCGTCGATGCTGATCGCGACGTCGGCGACATCCGCAGTGATTGTCATGCTCGTATTATTCGCCCCTTCCCGCCGCGCAGATACCCCCGAACCGGGGTCGTTTTCGCGGCGCGTCGCGGCGGCAGGCCGGGAGTATGCGGCGGGGCGCCTTGGAGTCTGGTGGGAACGCCATGAATGCCGGAAACCGACCCATAGTATGGAGAAGCACCCAAGCAAGTCCCGCACCACAAACACGCGTTCTCAAGGAGCATCTGCCATGGAATGGCTCATCCCGATTCTTATCGTCGTCGTCCTCGCTGCCATCGTCGGCATCTACCTCTGGGCGACGTACAACTCGTTGGTCACGCTGAATGTGCGCGTCGACGAGGCGTGGAGTGACATCACCGTGCAGCTGAAGCGCCGTGCCGACTTGATCCCGAACCTGATCGAGACCGTCAAGGGCTACGCCGCCCACGAGCGTGGCGTGTTCGAGAGTGTGACCAAGGCCCGCGCCGAGAGCCTCTCGGTGCAGACGCCGGCCGATGCGACCATCGCTGAGAACCACATGCAGAGCGCGCTGAAGAGCATCTTCGCGGTGGCCGAGGCCTACCCGCAGCTCCAGGCCAGCCAGAACTACCTGCAGCTGCAGGGTGAGCTCGTCGACACCGAGGACAAGATCCAGGCCGCGCGCCGCTTCTACAACGGTGGCGTGCGCGAGATGAACACCAAGATCAAGGTGTTCCCGAACAACTTCTTCGCGGGCAAGCTCGGCTTCGGCGAGCGTCAGTTCTTCGAGGTGGCGGATGCCGCGGCGATTGCCGAGCCGCCCCGCGTGCAGTTCTAGAACGCACCGCTCTAGAACGAACCGCACACACGCACCCGCCTCTGCCCAGGACTCCGTGATCAGGAAACATGTATAGCGCGATAGCCCGCAACAAGCGCAACACCGTCTTCATCATCATCTTCTTTCTGCTGATCATCGGCGGCCTGGGCTGGTTGGCCGGGGCCATTTACCAGAGCCCGTCGATCGTGGTGACGACGCTCGTCGTGGCGACGCTGTACGCCGTGTTCCAGTACTTCCTGGCCAGCAGGCAGGCCGTGGCCATGAGCGGCGGCATCGAGGTCACCTCGGTGACCGACCACCCCCGGCTCTGGCGCGTCGTCGAGAACCTCTCGATCACCACCGGCACGCCCATGCCGAAGGTCTACATCATCAACGACCCGGCGCCGAACGCGTTCGCCACCGGGCGCGACCCAGAGCACGCCATCGTCGCCGCGACGACGGGGCTGCTCGAGATCATGGACGACTCCGAGCTGGAGGGCGTCATGGCGCACGAGCTCGGCCACGTGCGCAACTACGACATCCGCCTCTCGATGGTCGTCTTCGGGCTCGTCGTGGCCGTCGGCTTCATCGCCGACATGCTGATGCGGATGGCCTTCTTCAGCCGCAACAGCAACAACAACAGCAACCCGATTGTCATGGTCTTCGGCCTCGTGGCCATGCTGGTCGCCCCGCTCGTGGCCGGCATGGTGCAGATGGCCGTCTCCCGGCAGCGCGAGTACCTGGCCGATGCGACGGGCGCGATGACCACCCGGCACCCGGAGGCCCTCGCCAACGCGCTGCTCAAGCTGGAGGCCTACGGTCGGCCGATGCAGCGCCAGAACTCGTCGATGGCGCACCTCTGGATCGCCGACCCGCTGAAGCCCGGCATCATGGACCGCCTGTTCAGCACCCACCCGCCGATCGCCGACCGGGTCGAGCGACTGCGCACCATGGGCGGCAGCTTCTAGGCTCCGCGCCACGTCCTGCGCGGCGTTTCCCGCGGCGTTTCCCGCAGCATTCGGACGGGTCAGCGGATGCCGGCGATTAGCCGATCTGCTCGACGAACTCGACCTGCATCGACAGCGCCGGCTCCGGCTGCGTCCGCATGACCTCGGCGCGCGCCTCCGATGCCAGGTAGGCGGCCTCGAGGGCGAGGAACGCCGCCAGGTCGCCGGGGGCGCTCACCGCCCAGACGAACTCTTCCGACGAGGGCAGCCCGTAGGCGAGCTCGATGTCGAAGCCGGCCGCGAGGCGCAGCGGCCGCATCCGCTCGGCCCACCACTGGGTGAACTCCGCGTAGCTGCCGGGGGCCAACTGGTAGCGGCGGAGCTGCACCACCCGGGCCTCAGCGCGGCGTGGCTGCACGGCGCTCGGCCGATTCGATCAGGGCATCGACGCCGAAAATGAACAGCGTCTGGTCCTCCAGGTCGGCGAGCTTGCCGGCCAGGGAAGCGACGAGGGGATACTTGCGCGGGTCCGCGAGCAGCGGGCCCTCGATCCAGGGGCTCTTCTCGCCGCTGACGGGGGCGCGCTCCCCGCGGGCCCGCGCGATACCGGCTGCGGTGGAGAGCACGAGCGAGGCCATCAGGGCGTACTGGTGCACCACCTCGTCCTCGTCGAGGCCGGCGCGGGAGAAGGCGTCGAGCATCAGCTCGACGGCCGCCAACTCGCCCGGCCCCTGCGTGGTGAGCACCGTCGCCTCGATGGCGATCGCCGGGTAGAGCACGAAGTGGTGGAGTGTCGCTGCAGCAAGCTGCCGCAGCCGCTCCTGCCACTCCGCGGGGTCGGCCGTCACGTCGATGACGCTGCGGTGGATGACCTCGTCCAGCAACGCCTGCATCAACTGCTCTTTGTTGCGGAAGTGGCGGTAGATCGCGGTCGGGTCTGTGCCGAGGCGCGTGCCGAGCTCGCGGACCGAGATCGACAGGCTGCCCGGTTCCGCCGCGAGCTCCAGGCCCACGGCGATGATCCGCTCGCGATCGAGCGGTACCCGTGTCGCACCGCTCGTTTTGGGGCGCGTGCTCGTGCGCTTCACCGCTGTTGCCATAGTCGCCATCCGATCGTCAACTGTCGTCGTTCCATGCTGGCATGCTCGCTCGCCCATCGGCAGCGATGGCGGGGTGTGGCACGCAGTCAGCATAACGAGTTGAACAGCACCGTTGTCAACACTGTTGACAATAGCGACTCGCACTGAATAGTCTCGGCTCGTCTGGCCCATTCGACGAGGAAGCGGGAACTGAGTGAGTGCTGTAGAGATTCTTTTCCAAGGTGGTGCGGTGTTCACCGGGACCGGTGAACCGGTGTCGGGTCACGCCGTTGCCGTGACCGGCGGGCGCATCGTCGCCGTCGTGCCCCACGAGGAAGCCGCGGCCCTCATCGGCGAGCACACGCAGGTCATCGAGCTCGGCGGTGCCCTACTGGCCCCCGGTTTCCAGGACGCACACGTGCACCCCGCCGGCGGCGGCGTCGAGATGCTCACCTGCGATCTCAGCGGTTCGGAGAGCGCAGAGGAGTCGGTCGCCACGGTCAAGGCCTACTACGACGCGAACCCCGGCATCGAATGGATCGGCGGCGGCGGCTGGTCGATGGACCACTTCCCCGGTGGCGCACCCGTGCGCGCGCTGCTGGACGCGATCGTTCCCGACGTGCCCGTGCTGCTGAACAGCCGTGACCACCACAGCGCCTGGGCGAACTCCGCCGCCATCGCATTGGCCGGCATCGACGCCAACACCCCCGACCCCGCCGACGGTCGGATCGAGCGCGAGGCCGACGGCACCCCGGCCGGCACCTTCCACGAGGGGGCAGAGGCACTCTTCGCCCACGTCCGCCCGATCATCAGCGATGATGTCGCCTACGCCGGCCTGATGGCCGCGCAGGACGCACTCATCTCCCTCGGCATCACCGGCTGGCAGGACGCCATGATCGGCGGCGCCGTCAGCGGCGTGCAAGACGTGCAGGGCATCTACGAGCGCGCACTGCGCGAGGGCACCCTCCGCGCCCACGTCGTCGGCGCGCAGTGGTGGGAGCGCTCCGGCGGCATCGAGCAGGCCGCGGAGATGCGTGAGCGCCGCGAAGCCGTGAGGGCCCTCGGCCACGAGGACCGCTTTTCCCTCGGAACCGTCAAGATCATGGTCGACGGCGTCGCCGAGAACCAGACGGCGGCCATGCTCACCCCGTACCGCGACAGCTGCGGTCACGACACCGCCAACAGCGGGCTCTCCTTCATCGACCCCGAGAAGCTGCGCGAAATCGTGACCGCGCTCGACGCCGACGACTTCCAGGTGCACTTCCACGCACTCGGCGACCGGGCGGTCAAGGAGGCCCTGGACGCTCTGGATGCCGCGCGCGGCGCCAACGGCGAGACCGACGGCCGGCACCACCTCGCCCACCTGCAGGTCGTTGCGGAGGCCGACGCCGCCCGCTTCGCTCCGCTCGGAGCCGTCGCGAACATCCAGGCGCTGTGGGCGACGCACGAGGACCAGCTCGACCAGCTCACCCTGCCGTTCATGCAGGAGGGGGCCGTCGCCCGCCAGTACCCCTTCGGCGACCTGGTGCGGGGCGGCGCCCGCCTCGCGGCCGGCAGCGACTGGCCCGTCTCCAGCGCGAACCCGCTCGAGGCGATCCACATCGCCGTGAACCGTGTCGTGCCCGGCTCGGATTCAGAACCACTCGGCGGCGCCCACCAGCGCATCAGCCTCGCGGAGGCCATGGCCGCGTACACGTCCGGCACCGCCTACGTGAACCACCGCGACCACGACACCGGCTCTGTGCGCGAGGGCTACCTCGCCAACCTGGTCGTGATCGAGCCCAACCCGTTCAGCCTTCCCCTGGAGGAGATCTACAGCGCAAGCGTGGTCTCCACCTGGATCGACGGCACCCTCGCCTACGCACGCAACGACTGACCAAGGGAGCACACAGCATGTCCACCTCACGCACAGCCTCAACGCGCCGGGCGGCGCGTCGGCGCACCGCCGTCATCGCGGTCGGAGTTGCCTCCGCACTCGCCCTCACCGCCTGCTCGGCCCCGGCCGCCCAGGAAGAAGGGGGCGGCGGGATCGAGTGGGAGATGACCACCCAGACGGCAGCGCCGTCCGGTGACATCGACTCGTTCAGCTGGGCGAGCTACGCCGAGCCGTACACCCTCGACTACGCCTACGCCTTCGACTACGCCGACAACCAGGTGCTCGCCAACGTCTGTGAGTCGCTGCTCCGCCTCAACCCCGACTTCACGCTGACGCCCGGCCTCGCCGAGTCGTTCGAGCACCCCGACCCGCTGACCTGGGTCTACAACATCCGCCCGGGCGTCACCTTCCACGACGGCACCCCGCTCACCGCCGCCGACGCCGTCGCTTCGATGAGCCGCATCATCGACCCCGCGGTGGGCGCATCGTGGTACTCGGTCTACCAGAACGTCGTCTCCATCGAGCAGACCGGCGACATGCAGGTGACGGTGAAGACGGGCATCCCCGACTCGCAGTTCAACCTCGGCATGGGCGGCTCCGCCGGTGTCATCGAGTCGGCAGCGACCCTGGCGGCCGCCGGCACCGACTACGGCAATTCCTCGGGCGGGGTCAACTGCACCGGCCCGTTCAGCCTGGACAAGTGGCAGCAGGGTGAGAGCATCACCCTCAAGCGCAACGACAACTACTGGGACACGGACCTCACCGCCAAGTCGGCCGAGGTCAAGATTGTCTTCATCAACGACGCCACCGCCCGCGTCAACGCCCTGAAGTCCGGCGATGTCGACGGCAGCTGGATGATCCCGATGGAGGGAGTCACCCAGCTGCAGTCCTCCGGGGCAGGAGAGATGTACTACGGCCTGAACACCGCCGTCTCCAACCTCGTCATCAGCAACCTCGACGGCCCGCTCGGCGATCCGAACGTGCGCAAGGCGCTCCTCATGGCCATCGACCGCCAGGGCATCGTCGACGCGGCGTACAAGGGCGTCGGTGAGGTGACCGACGTGCACACCACCAAGTCGGTCTGGGTCGGTGCCAGCGATGCCGCCGTCACCGCGGCCTTCGACGGCGTCGAAGACTACCCGTACGACCTGGAGGCAGCGAAGAAGCTCGTCGAGGATGCCGGGGTCGCCGGCGAGGAGCTTGTCTTCGTCACCGCGCCCATCGGCAACGACTTCAACGTGATCGCGCAGGCGACCGCCGCCGCCGGTGCAGCGATCGGTCTGAAGGTCACGATCCAGACCGTGACGCCGAACGCGTACACCACGCTGTTCTCCGACCCCAGCGCGCGCGAGGGCGTCGACCTCTTCTACACATCCTGGTACCTCTCCAGCCCCGACCCGCTCGAGATGTACGGCGTGCTGCGCACCGGTGAGTTCAGCAACTACGGCAACTGGTCCAACCCGGAGTTCGACGCCCTGGTCACCGAGGCTCTCGGCATCGACGACCCGGCCGAGCGTTCCGCGGTGACGGCACAGGCGCAGGCGCTCGCCAATGCCGAGCTGCCCTGGCTGCCGCTCTTCACCGGGCCGACGACCATGTTCCTGGGCAAGCGCATCACCGGTGTCGCACCGTCGGTCGCCTACCTCTACTACCCCTGGGCGGCAACCATTGGCGCTCGCTAACAGCCGCATCCCCGCCCTGCCGCGCCTGGTGCGCGGCAGGGCGGGGCGTCTCACCTCGTCCATCCACACCACACCGTTCAGCCAGGGAGGCGCACGATGATGCTGGCACGTCGGATCGGCGGAAAACTGGGTGGGCTGCTGCTCACACTCTTTCTCGCCTCACTGCTCGTCTTCTTCTCCCGCTTCCTGGTGCCCGGCGACCCCATCCGCTTCCTCCTGCGCGGGCGCAAGCCCAGCGCGGAGGCCATCGAGCTGGTGCGGGCTCAGTTCGGCCTCGACCTGCCGGTCTGGCAGCAATACGTCAACTGGGTCACCGGCATGCTGCAGGGCGACTTCGGCCGTTCGCTGCAGTACCGCCAGGACGTCTCCACCGTGATCGGCGAACGCCTGCCGGTCACACTCGGGCTCGTCGTCATGTCAGGAATCCTCATCGGGGTGATCGGTTTGGCCTCCGGCATCATCGCCTCACTCAACCGCGGCAAGCCGTTGGACCGCAGCATCCTGATCGGTCTCACGGTGCTCGGCGCCATCCCGTCGTTCGTCGGCTCCATCGTCTTGATCGCCATCTTCGCCGTGCAGCTGGGCTGGTTCCCGACCTTCGGCTCCGGCGAAGGATTCCTCGACCGGATCTACCACTTGGTGCTGCCCTCGATCGCCCTGGCCCTCGTGTTCGTGGTGCTGGTCGGCAAGGTCACCCGCTCGTCCATGGTCGAGCAGCTGGGCCGCGAGCACGTCGAGGTCGCCACCAGCAGGGGGCTGCGTCGGGCCGTTGTCATCCGCCGTCACGTATTCCGGAACGCCATCGGGCCGATCCTGACTGTCAGCGGCATGCTCGTTGCCGGCCTGATCGTGGCCAGCACCATCGTCGAGGCCGCCTTCGGCCTCGCGGGAATCGGCTCACTCCTCGTGGCATCCGTCGACCGGCTCGACTTCCCCGTCGTGCAGGCGATCGTGTTGCTCGTCGTGGCCGCTTTCGTCGTCGTGAACGGCATCATCGATGTGCTCGAGCCGTGGATCGACCCACGATCGGCAGCAGGAGGGAGCGCACGATGAGTGCACCGACACCAACACTGGCCGTGCGCATGATGCGTGGGCCGCGGCTGAAGCGGGCCGCCAGCTGGTACTTCGTCAGTCTCGGCGTCCTCGCCGTCATGACGCTGGCCGCCGTCTTCGCGCCGTTCATTGCGCCGTACGACCCGAACCTCGTCAACCTGAGCGCGGTGCACCAGTCGCCGAGCATCGCGCACTGGCTGGGCACCGACTCCCTCGGGCGCGACACGCTGAGCCGGATGATCTTCGGGGCGCGGACGGCCCTGCTCGGGCCACTGCTCGTCGTCGTCTTCTCCACCATCCTGGGCATCCTGCTCGGGCTTGTCGCCGGCTGGCGCGGCGGCTGGCTCGACGCGGTCCTCGGTCGCTTCTTCGACGTGATCTTCGCGTTCCCCTCGCTGCTGATCGCCATCATGGCGGTCGCCCTGTTCGGCAAGGGCCTGGTCGCGCCGGTCATCGCCATGAGCATCGCGTACGCGCCATTCGTGGCGCGGCTCACCCGGCAGCTCATCCTCTCTGAGCGCAGCCGCCCCTACGTGTCCGCCTACCGGGTGCAGGGGTTCAGCGGTCCGTGGATCGCGCTGCGCCGGGTGCTGCCCAATGTGACGCCGATCGTCGGTGCGCAGTCCACGCTCAACTTCGGCTACGTGCTCGCCGAGCTCGCCGGCCTCTCCTTCCTCGGCCTGGGCGTGCAGGCGCCGACCGCCGACTGGGGAGCCATGATCAACGAGGCCCAGGCCGGCCTCGTCGGCGGGTACTTCCTGCCGGCGATCGTGCCCGCCGTGGCCGTCGTGATCGTCGTCGTCGCCGTCAACATCATCGGAGAAGAATTGTCGGATCGAATCGGTGGGGGAGTTCCCGCATGACGCTCTTGGATATCAGCGAGCTGACGCTGGACCTGCCGAACGGCAACCGCCTTCTCGACGGCATCAGCCTGAGGATTGACGCGGGTGAGACCGTCGGCCTCGTCGGCGAGTCCGGCTCGGGCAAATCGCTCACCGCGCGCGCCGTGATTGGGCTGCTGCCCGACGGTGCCCGCACCAGCGGATCGGTGCGGCTCGGGCAGACGGAGGTGCTCGGCGCCAGCGTCACCCAGCTGCTCGACCTGCGGCGACACACGGCATCCATGATCTTCCAAGACCCGAGGGCCGGGATCAACCCGATGCGCACCATCGGCGACCACCTCACCGAGGCCCTGCGACTCTGCGAGGGCAAGTCGACCGCCGAGGCCAAGACCCGGGCCACAGAGCTGCTCGCCGCCGTGCGCCTTCCCCGACCGGACGACCACATGAACCAGTACCCGCACGAGCTCTCTGGCGGAATGCTGCAGCGCGTGATGATCGCGGGCGCCCTCACCAGCTCGCCGCAGCTGCTGATCTGCGATGAGCCGACCACGGCGCTCGACGTCACGACGCAGGCGGAGATCGTGGCCGTGCTGGCCGAACAGCGGGCGAGCCGCGGCATGGGGATGCTCTTCATCACCCACGACCTCAACCTCGCGGCCTCCCTCTGCGACCGGGTGTACGTCATGTCGGCCGGCCGCGTGGAAGAGCACGGCACCGCGCGCGCTGTGTTCGGCAGCCCGCAGACGCCATACACCCGCCGGCTCATCGAGGCCACGCCCAGCATCGCGCTGAGCGCGGCGGAGACGGCAGAACTCGCACAGCGCGAGAGCGCGCCGGCTGTGGCCGGTGGCGCTCAGGCTGCCGAGCCCATGCTCGAGGTCGAGGGACTGTGCAAGTCCTACCGGCGTCGCGGCAAGGCGCCGGTGGATGCCGTCAAGTCGATCTCCGTGTCGATCCCGCGCGGTGGCGCCCTCGGCGTCGTCGGCGAGTCCGGCTCGGGCAAGTCGACGCTGGCCCGCATGATCGTCGGGCTCGAGAGCGCCGACGCCGGCGGCATCCGGGTCGACGGCCGCGACCGCACAACCGTGCCGCACACCCGCGCGGAACGGTTGGCACACGCCCGCTCCGTGCAAATGGTGTTCCAGGACCCGTACCTCTCGCTGGACCCGCGCATCGCGGCCGGCCGTTCGATCGAGGACGCCCTGCGCCTGCATAGCAAGCTCGATTCCCGCGCGGCCCGCAGCCGCGTGCTCGAGCTGCTCGACCAGGTCGGGCTCGCCGCGCAGTATGCGGATGCCCGCCCGCGCACCCTCTCCGGCGGGCAGCGCCAGCGAGTTGCGATCGCCCGGGCGCTGGCCATCGAGCCCGATGTCCTCGTCATGGACGAGGCGACGAGCGCGCTCGACGTGTCGGTGCAGGCCCAGGTGCTCGACCTCGTCGCCGACATCCGCACGGAGCGTGGGCTGACCGTGCTCTTCATCAGCCACGACCTGGCTGTTGTACGCCGGGTGTGTGAGGAGACGGTGGTCATGAAGTCCGGCGAGGTGGTCGAACGCGGGCAGTCGGTACAGCTACTGGCGGCCCCGCAGCACCCGTACACGCGCCTGCTGCTCGACTCCATCCCGCGCCCGGCGTGGGAGAGCGACGCGCGGGAATCTGCCGCAGCGAACGCCTGAGCGCCGCCGACCGCTAGACAGGTGCTGTGGGGTTTACCCTCGCAGCGCCCACCGACGGGCGAGTCCGCCCGTCACCACACAGCGAAGCACACAAAACAAAGCACACAACGAAAAGGATGCACAGTGACCGCGCACCGCACGGTATTCGAACGTTCAGCCCCCTCCCGGGCCGCCGTCAAGCAGGCGCTGGAGGGCGCTGTGGCACGGCCGTTCTGGCTCGACGACATCGCAGAGGGGCGCACGGAATACCCGGCACTCGCCGGCGACGCCGCGGCCGACCTCGTGGTCGTCGGCGGCGGGTACACCGGGCTCTGGACGGCCCTCCGCGCGGTGGAGCGCACACCGGGGCGCACCGTGACGCTGCTCGAATCGGAGACGATCGGCTGGGCGGCATCCGGGCGCAACGGCGGGTTCTGCGAGGCGAGCCTCACCCACGGCGAGGAGAACGGGCAGTCCCGCTGGCCGGACGAGATGGAGACGCTGACCCGCCTCGGCCTGGAGAACCTCGACGCGATCGAGGAGACCATCACCCGCTATGGCATGGACTGCGACTTCGAGCGCACCGGCATGATCGCCGTCGCCGTGGAGCCGCACCAGGTCGAGTGGATCGCCGGCGACGGCACCGACGAGAACCTGTTCGCCGACAGCGCGGCCATGCAGGCCGAGATCGCGTCGCCGACGTTCCTGGCCGGCCACTGGGAGAAGGAGGGCTGCGCGATGGTGCACCCGGCCAAGCTCGCCGCCGAGCTGGCCCGCGTCTGCGTCGAGCTCGGCGTCACGATCCACGAGCACACGGCCGTTCAACGCATTGACGAGGAGGGCGCGCTGATCGAGCTCGTCACCAACCGCGGCACCGTGCGGGCGCCGCAGGTGGCGCTGGCCACCAACGTGTTCCCGTCGCTGCTCAAGCGCAACGCGCTGATGACCGTGCCCGTCTATGACTACGTGCTGATGACGGAGCCGCTCAGCGAGGCACAGATGGAGAGCATCGGCTGGACGCGGCGCCAGGGGCTGGCCGACATGGCCAACCAGTTCCACTACTACCGGCTGAGCGCCGACAACCGGATCCTGTTCGGCGGCTACGACGCGATCTACCACTCCGGACGCAAGGTGAAGACGGAGTACGAGGACCGCCCGGAGAGCTTCGAGAAGCTGGCCTCCCACTTCCTCACCACCTTCCCGCAGCTGGAGGGAGTGAAGTTCACGCACCGCTGGGCGGGGGCCATCGACGCCAGCACGCGTTTCTGCGCGTTCTACGGTGTGGCGCGCACGGGGCGGGTGGCGTATGCCGCCGGCTTCACCGGCCTCGGCGTTGGCTCGGCCCGCTTCGGCGCGGATGTCATGCTCGACAAGCTGGCGGGGGAGAAGACCGAGCGCACCGAGCTCGAGATGGTGCGGAAGCGCGGCATGCCCTTCCCGCCCGAGCCGGCGGCATCCATCGGCATCAACCTCACCCGCTGGTCGCTCGACCGGGCCGACCACCGCGAGGGCAAGCGCAACCTGCTGCTGAAGACGCTGGACTCACTGGGCCTCGGCTTCGACTCCTAGCGGGCCCCCGCCCCCGTTGGCTCGAGGGAGCTTGCGACCGAAGCCAACTCGCTGGTCTCGTTGGCTCCGCGGCTTCGGGCGCTGCGCTGCTCCTTCGTCGCGGCGCGGCGCCCTCGAGCCGACGAGTACTCCCGTTGGCTCGAGGGAGCGCCAGCGACCGAAGCCAACACCCGCAGCCCAACCGATCGGGGCGCGCCGGCGCGCTCAGGCGCGGGCGAGCTCGGCGGCCAGGGGCAGCGCGAGCGTGCCCCAGTCGTTCACGGTCACGTCGGTGAGTCCCTGCCACTCGGCGGCGGCGCGCACCAGCGGTGCCACCTGAGCGGCGATGTCGGGGGAGACGCCCTCCTCGTGCCAGGCGGACTGCACCCGCAGCACGCCGGCCTGCCTGTCGTTCTTCAGATCGATCCGGCCGACCACCCTCTCGCCGAGCAGGATCGGCAGCGAGTAGTAGCCGAACACCCGCTGCGGCGCCGGCGTGTAGATCTCGATCCGGTAGTGGAAGCCGAACAGTCGCTCCGCGCGCTTGCGGTCCCAGACCACCGGGTCGAACGGCGAGAGCAGCGCGGCCGCCTCCACCCGGCGCGGCACGCGCGCGTCCCGGTGCAGCCAGGCCGGCTGCTTCCAGCCCTCCACGCTCACCGGCAGCAGTACGCCCTCCTCCGCCAGCGACTGCACGGCGGCCATCGTGTCAGCTCGCCCCATCCGGAAGTAGTCTGCGAAGTCGCCGGCGGTGCCGATGCCGTGCGCCACGGCCGCATGCCGCACCAGCTCGCGCTGCGCCTCGGCGCGGGGCACCGACTTCTCGATCACGGAGGCCGGCAGCACCTGCTCCGGGAGCGCGTAGTTCCGCTCGAACCGGGTGCGGCCGGCCGAGGCCAGCTCGCCCCAGCGGAACAGCACCTCGAGCCCGATCTTCACGTCCGACCAGCCCCACCACGGGCCGCTCCTCTTGTTCGCGTCGTGCTCGATCGCGCTCGCCGGCATCGGCCCCTTCTCGGCGAGCTCCGCCTTCAGCCAGTCGATCATGGGGCCGTTCGCGTGCGCCCACGCCGAGAGATCGGCGACGTGCTTGTCGCGGTAGTGCTGCATCCGCCAGCGCAGCAGCGGCCAGGTCTCCACGGGGATCACCGCCGCCTCATGCGCCCAGTACTCGACGTAGTCGCCGCCCCGGGCAAAGGTCAGCGCGTCGAGCGCGGCCTTGTCGTACGCGCCCAGCCGGGCGAACACCGGCAGGTAGTGCGAACGCTCGAAGACGTTGACCGAGTCGAGCTGCAGCAGCCCAATCCGCCCGATCAGCGCGTTCAGCTGGCGCTTGCCGACGGCGGCGGGGCGCGGCCGGGCGAAGCCCTGCGCGGCCAGGGCGATGCGGCGGGAGGATGCCGCAGAGACAGTGTTCACCATGAAAAACGACACTAGCGCCGGCATCCGACAGCATCGAACCGCGCCCCGGCTGCGGCACCGAAACGGCCCCGAAACTGCCCAGCAACCGCCCCGCACGCGCGCTCCATCCGCGCTTCACCAGCCGTTCACGCCACGACAGCCAAGCGGAAATGTGCCCTCCGTACTCTCGCAGAGGCTCGCAACGGTTCCAACGCCCCACACAGCAGGAGCGGCCGCCGCGACCCACCGGAGGACACGTGTTTACCAAGCGCACTTTGGTCGCTGGCATCGCAACCGCAGCAGCCCTGACCCTGGCCCTCACCGCCTGTGCCGGTGAGACCTCGACGGCGGGCGCCGGCGGGGCCGACGCCGCAACGGCCACCAGCCTCAGCAGCTTCGGCACCCTCGCCGACCTGGAGGCGGCAGCGAACGCGGAGGGCGCGCTCAACGTGATCGCCCTGCCGCGCGACTGGGCCAACTACGGCGCCGTGCTGGACGCCTTCAGCGCCAAGTACCCGGGCATCACCATCACCGAGCAGTCGCCGGACGTCTCCAGCGCCGAGGAGATCCAGGCGGCCAAGACCAACGCCGGCCTGGACACCGCGCCGGACGTGTTCGACCTCGGCCTCACCGTCGCCCTGCAGAACACGGCGCAGTTCGCGCCGTACCAGGTCGCCACGTGGGGTGACATCCCCGATGCACTCAAGGAGGCGTCCGGCCTCTTCGTCGGCGACTACGGCGGGTACATGTCCATCGGCTACGACTCGTCCAAGTTCGACGCCCCCGCCGCGCTCCAGGACCTGCTCGGCGCGGACTACAAGGCCGCCGTCGCGATCAACGGCGACCCGACCCAGGCCGGCGCCGCCTTCGCTGCCGTCGGGCTCGCCACCGTGCAGAGCGACGGGACCCTGGACGACTTCCAGCCCGGCATCGACTTCTTCGGCGAGCTCAACGCCGCGGGCAACATGCTCAAGGTCGACGTGACCACCGCCACCGTGGCATCCGGTGAGACCCCCGTCGTCTTCGACTGGGACTACCTGAACGCCGCGCACAAGGCCGACAACAAGAACTGGGAAGTCGTCATCCTGCCCGGCACCGGCTACGCCGGCTACTACAACCAGGCGATCAACAAGGACGCCCCGCACCCCGCCGCTGCCCGCCTCTGGCAGGAGTTCCTCTACAGCGACGAGGGCCAGAACCTCTGGCTCGCCGGCGGTGCGCGCCCGGTGCGCGCCGACGCCATGGCCGATGCGGGAACGATCGACGAGAAGCTCTTCGCCGCCCTCCCGGACAGCCCGGCCGACACCGTGGTGCCGACCGAGAAGCAGAGCACCGCAGCCGGCACGCTGCTCGGCCAGGTCTGGGCCGCGGCCGTCAACTGACGCGCGGACACCCAGGCACACTGACACTCAGACTCACTGACGCTCAGACACGCATGTCGTTACTGACAACGACGCCCGTCGGGGCTGGCCAGTCCGGCCAGCCCCTGCGGCGCGTTCCCCCCGCCCCGCGGGTGCGCCGCATCCGCGCCGACATCCTCGGCCTGCTGCCGTTCGCCAGCTACCTGCTGCTCTTCCTCGCCGTGCCGACGGTGCTCGCGGTCGGCAGCGGCTTCTTCGATTCGGATGGCGGCTTCACCCTGGACAACGTGGCCGCCCTCGCGGAGCCGGTCATCGTCGCCACCTTCGCCAACTCGATCAGCCTCTCGCTGCTGACCGCTGTGCTCGGCGCGGTGCTGGGCGCCCTGCTCTGCTACGCGCTGCTCGGATTCCGCGCCGACGGCTCCGTGCGTGCGACGGTCGCCGCGCTGAGCGGCGTGCTGGCCCAGTTCGGCGGCGTCATGCTCGCCTTTGCCTTCGTCGCGACGATCGGGCTGCAGGGCCTCGTCACCGTCTGGCTGCGCGACAGCTGGGGCATCGACATCTTCGCGGAGGGCGCCTGGATCTACGGCCTGCCCGGGCTGGTGCTGCCCTACATCTACTTCCAGGTGCCGCTCATGGTGATCACGTTCATGCCGGCGCTGACCGCGTTGAAGGGCACCTGGGTGGAGGCGACGCTGACACTCGGCGGCACCCCCGCCGCCTTCTGGCGGCGGGTGGCCCTCCCCGTGCTCGCCCCCTCGTTCCTGGCCAGCTTCCTGCTGCTCTTCGCCAACGCCTTCTCCTCCTACGCGACCGCGGCCGCGCTGGCGAGCCAGGGCTCGCAGATCGTGCCGCTGCAGATCCGGGCGGCGCTGACCAGCGAGACGGTGCTCGGCCGGGAGAACCTGGCCGGCGCTTTGGCCCTCGGTATGATCATCGTGATGGGCCTCGTGATGTGGGCCTACGCCGTCGTGCAGGGCCGCGCGGCCCGGTGGCAGAAGTGAGCGGCGCCATGCGGGAACGTCCGCCCGTTCTCGCCCCCGGCGCCCTCGGCAGCCGGATGATCGTCGGCGTGATCGGCCTGCTCTTCGCCATCCCGCTTGTCTCGATGGCGGAGTTCACACTGCGAGACGGCGACGGCGGCCACAGCCTGGTGCACTGGTTCGCGCTGTTCGACCCGGCGAACCGGGCCAGCTACAGCCCGATCTGGATCGGGCTCGGCAACTCGCTGGTGCTCTGCGTCGGCGCCGCCGCGATCGTGCTCCTGCTCGTGCTGCCGACGATGGTGTTGATCGCCCTGCGGTTCCCGCGCCTCCGCCGGCCGTTCGAGTTCCTCTGCCTGCTGCCCATCTCGATCCCCGCGATCGTTCTGGTGGTCGGCCTGGCCCCGGTCTACCTCGTGATCGGCCGCACCATTGGCACGGGCATCTGGCCGCTCTCCCTGGCCTACGGCATCACCGTGCTGCCCTACGCCTACCGCGCCATCCAGGCCAACATCGACGCCGTCGACATCGCCACCCTGGCCGAGGCCGCCCGCTCGCTCGGCGCCGGCTGGGGCACGGTGCTGCTGCGCGTGCTCGCCCCGAACCTCCGCACCGGCATCCTCGCCTCTCTGCTCATCGCCGTCGCGGTCGTGCTCGGCGAGTTCACCATCGCGTCGCTGCTGAACCGACCCAACCTGCAGACGGCGCTCTTCGTCGTCAACAAACAGGACCCCTACGTGGCCGTGATCCTCTCGCTGCTCGCGCTCGGCTTCGCCTTCGCGCTGCTGCTCGTGATCGACCGAACCGCATCCATCGGCGGGCGCCGCGGCATCCGCCCGCCCTCATGAGCCGAGAAAGTGACCCCATGAACGCGCACACCGGCAGCACCGTCGAGTTCTCCGACGTCTCCAAGAGCTACGGCAAGCAGCAGGTACTGCACGGCTTCGACCTCACCGTCGGCCCGGGCGAGCTCGTCTCGCTGCTCGGGCCCTCCGGCTGCGGCAAGACGACCGCGCTGCGCGTACTGGCCGGCCTCGAGGATGCCACCTCCGGCGCCGTGCTCGTCAACGGCGTCGACGTCTCCCGGCAGCCGACGAACAAGCGCGACATCGGCATGGTGTTCCAGTCGTACTCGCTCTTCCCTCACCTCAGCGCGGTGCGGAACGTCATGTTCGGGCTGGCGATGCGCCGGATGCGGGCGCGCGAGGCCGAGAGCCGGGCGCTGGCCATGCTGGAGCTGGTCGGCCTCGGTGCGCATGCCGAGCGCTACCCGCACCAGCTCTCCGGCGGCCAGCAGCAGCGGGTCGCCCTGGCGCGGGCGCTGGTGACCGAGCCCCGCGTGCTGCTGCTCGACGAGCCGCTCTCGGCCCTCGACGCGAAGGTGCGGGAGCAACTGCGCGAGGAGATCCGGCGCATCCAGCTGCGCCTCGGCATCACCACCGTCTTCGTCACCCACGACCAGGAAGAGGCGCTGGCGATCTCGGACCGCGTCGCCGTGATGAACGCGGGCGGCATCGAGCAGATCGGCTCGCCGGAACAGCTCTACACCCGCCCGGCCACCTCGTTCGTGGCGCGCTTCGTCGGGCAGAGCAACCGCGTCCGCGGTGTCGCCCGTGGCGGCATGGTCGACCTCTACGGGCACGAGGTGCCGCTGCTGGAGAGTGCGGATGCCGCGGGCGCCGTCGAGGTGCTGGTGCGGCCGGAGGACATCGAACTGTCCTCGGCCGGCATCCCCGCTGTCGTGCTGGCCTCCAGCTTCCTCGGGTCGATGCGCCGGACGAGTGTGCGGCTCGGCGACGGGACCGTGCTGGTGGTGCAGCATTCCGTCGGACAGAACCCGCAACCGGGGGAGTCCCTCGGTATTGGATGGAGCGGTCGGGCCGTCGCGCGCAGCTCCACAACCGAAACGGCATATACGCGGCAATAGACTGTGCGAATGACCGAATCAACGGGTAAACGCATGGGCGGGCGTTGGTTTCCGTGGCGTGCCAAACGGAAAGAATCCGTGCAGCTCTCGGCGGGGGTAACAGCAGCACCGGCGGCGGAGGCGCTGCCGAGCGAGGAGCAGATCGCGCAGTCGCTGCCGACCGGCGTGCGGCTCGGGGCGGCCTGGTCGTGGCGTCTGCTGCTGATCGGCGCCATGATCGCCGTTCTCATCTTCCTGATCGTCCAACTGCGGCTGATCGTGATCCCGGTGCTGGTGGCCGTGTTGTTGACGGCGCTGCTCAGCCCGCTGGTGAACTTCCTGCACCGCCACCGCTGGCCGCGCGGTCTCTCCATCGCCGTGGCGATGGTCGGCATTCTGGCTCTCGTCGCAGGGCTCATGGTGCTCGTCATCACGCAGATCGCACGCAGCTCGAGCGCGCTGAGCGAGCGAGCCATCGAGTCGTTCACGCAGCTCAAGCAGGCTCTGCTGGATTCCCCGTTGCAGCTGACCGAGACCCAGATCAACGCCTTCCTGGCACAGGTCATCGAGGCCATCCAGCAGGACAGCCAGATCTTCATCAGCGGTGCGCTGAGCATTGGGTCCTCGCTCGGCCACTTCGTCGCCGGCCTGCTGATCGCGCTGTTCGCCACCCTGTTCATGCTGATCGACGGCAAGGGCATCTGGGGCTGGGCCGTGCGCATCTTCCCGCGCCGGGCCCGTGCGGCCGTCGACGGCGCGGGCAAGGCCGGCTGGACGACGCTCGGCAACTTCGTCAAGGTGCAGGTGCTGGTGGCCTCCATCGACGCCGTCGGTATCGGGCTGGGCGCGGCCCTGCTGCAGGTGCCGCTGGCCATCCCGATCGCCGTGCTCGTCTTCCTCGGCTCCTTCATCCCGATCGTCGGCGCCGTCGCCACCGGCGCTGTCGCGGTCGCCATCGCCCTGATCTACAACGGCTGGCCGATCGCGCTGGCCATGCTCGGCGTCGTGCTGCTGGTGCAGCAGATCGAGGGCCACGTGCTGCAGCCGCTCATCATGGGCACCGCCGTCAAGGTGCACCCGCTGGCCGTGGTGCTCGTCGTCGCCGCCGGCTCGATGCTCGCCGGCATCCCCGGCGCGCTCTTCGCCGTGCCCGTCGCCGCCGTGCTCAACGTCATGGTGCACTACATCTCCAGCGGGGCCTGGCGGAACACACCGCCGCTCCCACAACCCGCGCCCAGCGCGCCGCTCTGGAGTACCGTCCCACAGACCCGGCCCGGCTACCGCCGCGCCGTGACATCCACCCCGTCCGCCCCCACGCAAGAGAATCGACGCAATGACTGACAACGCCACAACCTCCACGCTGATCGGCCCCACGCTGGCCGAGATGCAGATTGCTCGGGGAACTGTCGCGGCGGTCGCTCAGATTACGCCCGTCGAGACCTCGCGCTTCCTCTCCGACGTGCTCGGCTCGCCGGTGCTGCTCAAGTGCGAGAACCTGCAGCGCACCGGCTCCTACAAGATCCGCGGCGCCTTCAACCGGCTCTCCGCGCTCACCGCAGAGGAGCGTGCGCGCGGCGTCGTCGCGGCATCCGCCGGCAACCACGCCCAGGGCGTCGCACTCGGCGCGCGCGAGCTCGGCATCAAGGCGACGATCTTCATGCCCACCAACGTGCCGCTGCCCAAGCTCGAGGCCACCCGCGACTACGGTGCAGAGGTGGTGCTGAGCGGCTCGATCTTCGGCGAGACGCTGGCTGCTGCCGCGGCCTTCGCCGAGGAGACCGGCGGCACCTTCATCCCGCCGTACGACCACCCCGACGTCGTCGCCGGGCAGGGCACCATCGCGCTCGAGCTGCTCGAGCAGGTGCCCGACCTCGACACCGTCGTCGTGCCGATCGGCGGCGGGGGCCTGATCTCCGGCGTCGCCAGCGCGTTCAAGCAGCACGCGGCAGCCGGCGGACGCCAGGTGAAGGTCATCGGCGTGCAGGCCGAGAACGCCGCCTCCTACATCGCCTCGCTCGACGCCGGCACCCCGGTCAACATCCCGGTGAAGCCGACCATCGCCGACGGCATCGCCGTGTACCGCCCGGGTGAGCTGAACTACGTGATGATCCGGGATGCCGTCGACGAGATCGTCACCGTCAGCGAGGACGACGCCGCGCGCGCCCTGCTCGTGCTGATGGAGCGGGCCAAGCTCGTCGTCGAGCCCGCCGGCGCCGTCTCCGTCGCCGCGATGCTGGCCGGCAAGATCAAGAACAGCGGCACCACCGTCGCGATCCTCTCCGGCGGCAACATCGACCCTCTGCTGATGCAGCGCGTGATCAGCCACGGCCTGGCGGCATCCGACCGCTACCTGACCATGCGCGTCATGCTGATGGACCGCCCGGGCGAGCTCGCCCGCGTCGCCGCCATCCTCGCCGGCGTGCGCGCCAACGTGATCGAGGTGCTGCACACCCAGCACGGCCCCGACCTGCAGATCACCGAGGTGGAGCTCGACATCACCGTCGAGACCCGCGGGCCGTCCCACGTCGAAGAGGTCGTCGCGGCCCTCCGCGCGGAGGGCTACGAGCCCAAGCTCGACAAGCGCCGCAACTAGCCGCTCCGGCAGCCGTTACACGAGAAGAGCGCTGGGCGCCGCCCCGAGGGGTGGCGCCCAGCGCTCTGCGCGTGTGCGGGTCGTTACTGGCCGGACCAGGTCTCGACGTTGTTGATCACGACGGCGATCTGCTTGCCATTCGGGGCCGTGTAGCTGGTGCTCGCGCCGACCTTGAGGCCGAGGATGGCCTCGCCGAGGGGGCTCTGCGGGCTGTACACGTCGTAGTCGCTGTCGCCGGCGATCTCGCGGTCGCCGATCAGGAACACCGTCTCGTCGCCGGCGATCACGGCGGTGATCACGGTGCCGGTCTCGACGATGCCCTTGCTCTCGGGGGCGTCGCCGACCTCGGCGCGCTTGAGCAGATCCTTGAGCTGGCGGATGCGGGCCTCCTGCTTGCCCTGCTCGTCCTTGGCGGCGTGGTAGCCGCTGTTCTCCTTGAGGTCGCCCTCTTCGCGCGCAGACTCAATCTTGGAGGCGATCTCGACGCGGCCGGTGGTCGAGAGAGCCTCGAGCTCGGCGCTCAGGCGGTCGAAGGCCTCCTGTGTCAGCCACGTAACGCTCGTGTCGGATGCCATCGCTTCTCCTTGGATTGAGCGATGCGGACGGAGTCCGGGCATCGCCAGAAATGTTGCTCGTGATAGTGCGCGGGGTAAAGCTGACGCCCCGACTGGTCAGCCGGGGCGAAACCCTTATTTTAGGCGAGCCAGCAGCCGAAAATCAACCCTGTGTTGGCCGGGAGGGCGGTGCGCACGGTGTCGCTGAATGCCTGGGTGAAGCGGTCGGATGCCGGTACGTCGACGATCTTCCAGCCGACGACGGCAAAGTCCTCGTTGAGGGCCTGCACCGCGCAGGTGGCGCTCTCGCCGATCGGCATCGACACCTCGTAGTCGACCCGGACGGTCTGGTCGTCGATCACGGTGTGGGCGACATCCCGGGCCTCGACCATCGGCTTGCTGCCGTCCAGGCCGGCCCAGACCACCCAGGCGACGAGCACGACGGCGAACATCGCGGCCGAGATGATCAGCGTCAGGCGGTCGCGGCGACCCTTGCGTGGGCTGCGGCCGTAGCGCTGATCGAGATCGGCCGGCTGGGCGTTGGCGGTGCTCATGCTGCGGGGCTCCTGATCGGCGGGAATTCTGTGGCGCGGCACGGGGCTGGCCGGTGGGCACAGCCCGGCCTCGACGTGGCTTAAGCTTGTCTAAGGCTATCCGGCAATCCTGAGGAGTTCCGCACGTGTACACGACGATTCTGGAGCTCTCGACGCGCTTCGCACTGGCGACGGGCGACAAGGAGTTCGATCCGGACACCGTGACCCCCGGAATCTGGGGCTTCGTGGCCACCGCGGTGATCGCCCTCGCCGTTGTCGGCATCGGCTTCGACATGGTGCGCCGCATCCGCCGCACCAACTACAAGGCCGAGATCAGCGCCCGACTCGAGGCCGAGCTGGCCGAGCGCGAGGCCGGAGCGACCGGAGCGACCGACGGCGGCACTGCGGCATCCGCCCCCGACGACAAGTAGCCAACCCGCCGGCGCGCGTTCCGCGCTCCCCGTTGGCTCGAGGGAGCTCCAGCGACCGAAGCCGATCGGCACGCGGGGCAACTGCGCCAGTTGAACCGGAACAGCGCCAGTTGAGCTGGCGCGATTCCCACGGAAGTGGCGTAGCACCCGATCAGGTCAGCTCCCGGGCCAGGCGCCACTAGCCGGCGTGGTAGGCCGGGTGCAACACGATGATCAGCATCGCCACCCAGTGGCAGAGGAACGCGAGCACCGTGCACGCGTGGAAGATCTCGTGGAATCCGAACACCCCGGGAATCGGGTTGGGCTTCTTCAGCGCGTAGACGACGGCGCCCGCACTGTAGAGCAGCCCGCCGACCGCCACGAGCACCATCATCGCCACGCTCACCGCGAGCAGGTCGCCGAGGTACATGACGGCCGCCCAGCCGAGCGCCAGGTAGGTGACCACGTAGAGCCAGCGCGGGGCGTTGATCCAGAACACGCGGAAGCAGATGCCGAGAAGCGCGCCGCCCCAGACGACGGCGAGCAGCACCAAGCCCTTCTCCGGCGGCAGAGCGAGCACGGCCAGCGGTGTGTAGGTGCCTGCGATCAGCAGGAAGATGTTCGCGTGGTCGATGCGCTTGAGCAGCATCTTGGTGCGCGGCTTCCAGTTGAAGCGGTGGTAGAGCGCCGAGTTGCCGAACAGCAGCATCGACGTGAGCATGAACACGGCGCTCGCCCACTTTGCCGGGGCGCCCTGGGCGAGGGAGATGAGCACGATTCCGGCTGCGATCGTCACCGGGAAGGTGCCGGCATGAATCCACCCGCGCCAGAGCGGCTTGACGTCGACGGGGCTGTCCACAGCGGGATCATGCAGTGCCATGTGCTCAGGATACGACACACATCAGCGCGAGAAATGTGGGTGTCTGCAGGGGAGTGCACTAACGTAATTCTGTGCACACGCGCGATGAATCATTGGGCCGGGGTATCCTCTACGGCCTCTACCAGAACCGGCTACGGCGGGGGCTCACTGCGGAGACCCTTCCACGCCACGTCGCCATGATCATCGACGGCAACCGTCGCTGGGCCAAACAACTCGGTTACGACACCGCCGCCCACGGCCATCGGGCCGGCGCGGCGAAGATGCGCGAGTTCCTGGAGTGGTGCGACGACCTGGGTATCTCCACGGTCACGCTCTACCTGCTCTCCAGCGACAACCTCACGAATCGCTCCTCCGATGAGCTCGCCGCGCTGATCGAGATCATCGCCGAGCTCGCCGACGACCTCTCCCGCTACCGGGACTGGCGGGTGCAGCACGTCGGCTCCACCGCCGGCCTGCCCGAGCCGCTCGTCGCGGCGCTCGGCGCGGCCGAGACCCGCACCATGAACAAGACCGGCCTGCACGTGAACCTCGCGGTCGGCTACGGCGGGCGCAAGGAGATCACGGATGCCATGCGCAGCATCGTCGCCGATCACCACGCCGGCGGCGGCAGCCTCGAAGACCTCGCCGAGCGGCTCACCCCCGATCTGATCGGCGAGCACCTCTACACCGGTGGCCAGCCCGACCCCGATCTCGTCATCCGCACCTCCGGCGAACAACGACTCAGCGACTTCATGCTCTGGCAGAGCGCGCACAGCGAGTTCTACTTCGTCGAGGCGCTCGGCCCGGACCTGCGCCAGGTGGACTTCCTCCGCGCCCTGCGTGACTACGCGAAGCGCAACCGCCGCTTCGGCGGATAGCTCGACCAGGCGCGCCCACCCGAGGCCGCCGAAAGGAAACAATGACCACCTGGGATGACTACACCGCCGGTTTCGGCGAAGAGCCCGGCTACCTCGACTACGGCCGCATCGGGCCGATCTCCGCCGCGGCGTCCGCGGAATCGACCGGGCTCATCGAGACCCTCGGCCGCGCGCGTTTCGGCAGCCTGCAGGGGATCCTCGACCAAGATGAGCGCCTGCGCGCCGCGGCCGGCACGCTGCTCGGCCAGCCGGCCGAGCAGATCGTCGCGATCCCGAACACCACGACCGGGCTGCTGCACGCCATGTTCGGCCTGACCGGCGACGTTCTGCTCTCGCCGGGGGAGTTCCCCAGCCTGCCGATCGCCGCCTCCCGCGCACACGAGGCGCTGCACGTGGCGAAGCCGCAGTGGCTGAGCACCGACCACGGGACAGTCACGCCCGGCCAGGTCAAGGCGCAGCTCGGCGCCGGCACGGCCGCCGTCGCGCTGAGCCTGGTCGACTCGCGCACCGGCTACCTGGCCGACCTCGAGGGCATCCGCCAGGTGATCGGCGACCGGCTGCTCATCGTCGACGCCATCCAGGGCTTCGGCGTCGTGGACGCCCCCTACGAACTGGCGGATGTCGTCGTCAGCGGTGGCCAGAAGTGGTGCCGCGCCGGCTGGGGCACGGGTGTGATGGCGCTCAGCGAGCGGGCCCTCGCCCGCCTGACGCCGGTCTTCTCCGGGTTCACCGGCACCGACGAGGACGAGATATGGGACACGATCCCGACCCCGCCGCCGAGCGCCGGGGCCCGGGCGTTCCGCACCTCCAACCCGGACGGCATCGCCGAGGCCCGGCTGGCTGCCGCCCTCGAGGAGATCGCCGCGGTCGGTGTCGGCCAGATCCAGGCGGCCGTCGCCGCCAACGGCTCGCGCATGATCGACCTGGCCGACGAGTTCGCCATCCCCGTCGCCAGCTCGCGCAACGAGCGGGAGCGGGCCGGCATCCTCGTGCTCGAGCCGCCGCGCGAGCACCTCACACTGCTCAGCGCCTCGCTGTTCAACCACGGCGTGACCGCGACCGTGCGCGAGGGCTCGGTGCGGCTCAGCGTGCACGCCGTGCTGGAGGAAGAAACCGTCGACATGGTGCGGGGCGCCTTCACCTCCTACGCGAGCGCTGCCACCTACTGACGAGCTCCGGCGTCCCGCCGCAGTCCCGTCGGTGAGATGGATCCTGCGACCGAAGCCGACACCGCGGCCACCCGGCTGTGTGCTCGGCATCCGTTCGGTAAATATTGCCTGCACGGTGGCGTGTCGCAGTGCACGCCGCCGCCCGCGGTCGTAGCGTCAGGTGCATCAGGCGAGCGCCTGATCGAGACGGCCACATAAGTTCGACTCGAAACCACGTGGCCGAATCGCAACACTGGGCAGAAATGCCGAGGCGGGAGTGGTTGTGGTCACAGTTGGTCAGCCGTCTAGGGGCAATCGAGGGTCGGGGCAGGCAAGCCCGGAACGGGAACCGCGGGCCGGGGAATCCGGGCCGCGGGAGATCAAACAAACCGAGCGTGTCTACGTCTTAGACACCTCGGTTTTGTTGTCTGACCCCTCGTCGATGTTCCGCTTCGCCGAGCATGCCGTCGTGCTGCCGGTCGTCGTCATCACCGAGCTGGAATCGAAGCGCAACGACCCGGAGATCGGCTACTTCGCCAGACGCGCGCTGCGCAACCTCGACGACCTGCGCATCAAACACGAGCGCCTGGACTTCCCGATCCCCGTTGGCGACGGCGGCACCCTGCGGGTCGAGCTCAACCACTCCAACCAGGGCGTGCTGCCGAGCGGCCTGCAGCTGAACGACAACGACACGCGGATCCTGGCGGTGGCGCTGAACCTCGCCAACGACGGGCTGGCCGTCACGGTGGTCTCCAAAGACCTGCCGCTGCGTGTGAAGGCGGCCTCGATCGGCCTCGCCGCCGAGGAGTACAAGCACGAGCTCGCCGTGGACTCCGGGTGGACCGGCATGGACGAGATCACGCTGAACGGCGAGCAGATGGCCGCGCTGTACGAGAACGAACGGATGCAGACGCGACTCGTGCAGGATATGCCGGTGAACACGGGGCTGGTCGTGCACTCCGAGCGGGGCAGCGCGCTCGGTCGCGTGACCGCGCGTGGTGAGTTCAAGCTGGTGCGCGGCGACCGCGACGTGTTCGGGCTGCACGGCCGCTCGGCGGAGCAGCGCCTCGCGATCGACCTGCTGCTCGACCCGGAGATCGGTATCCTCTCCCTCGGCGGCAGCGCGGGAACAGGCAAGTCGGCGCTCGCGCTCTGCGCCGGCCTCGAGGCGGTGCTGGAGCGCCAGCAGCACAAGAAGATCATGGTGTTCCGGCCGCTCTACGCGGTCGGCGGTCAGGAGCTCGGCTACCTGCCCGGCGACGCCACCGAGAAGATGAACCCGTGGGCGCAGGCCGTCTTCGACACCCTCGGCGCCCTCGTCTCCGACAACGTGCTCGAGGAGGTGCTGGACCGCGGCATCCTCGAGGTGCTGCCGCTCACCCACATCCGCGGGCGCAGCCTGCACGACGCCTTCGTGATCGTCGACGAGGCACAGTCGCTCGAGCGCAATGTGCTGCTCACGGTGCTCAGTCGGATCGGGCAGCACTCGAGGGTGGTGCTCACCCACGATGTCGCCCAGCGCGACAACCTCCGCGTCGGCCGGCACGACGGCGTCGCCAGCGTGATCGAGACGCTCAAGGGGCACCCGCTGTTCGCGCACGTCACGCTCACCCGCTCGGAGCGCTCGGCGATCGCCGCCCTCGTCACCGAGATGCTGGAGTCCAACGAGCTCGCCTGACCTCCCCGTCCGCTCATCGAGACTGCGCGACTTGTCGTTCAGGTGCCTCCGAACGGCACGTCGCGCAGTCTCGGCGCCGGATGTCACTAGAGTGTGCGCATGGATCGGACGATGCGGCGCATGCGTTGGGGGCTGGCGCTCGTCGTCAGCGCTCCGGTCGTGCTGGCGACGCTCTGGGTGACGGGAACCCTGAACGCCGAGCCCGGCAGCCCGCTTGCCCTGCTCGTCGCCGGTTCCGGTGGGCTGAGCCTGGCGGCTTTGGCGCTCGGGTTCCTGCTGCTCATTGCCGCGGCGCGCGGCGCGAATCGCCTGGCGACGGTCGGCACCGCGCTGGTCGCGCTCGGGCTGCTCGGCGTCATCGTGCCGGCCGCGCTCGCGACGATGCTGCCCGGGACGGACTGGGTGTACCGGAACGGCGTCCTCGCCACCTCGATTCCGGTGCTGCTCGTGCTGGCCACCGTCGGCGCCATCCTCGCCCTCATCGGCTTCGCCCGCGGGCTCGCGCGCGTCGAGCTGCCGGCGCGCGCCGCGCCGGCCCCCACCGATTCGGGCACGCGGGCGCGCGCCGGGCGGATCGCCTTCGCTGGCCTCGCCGGCCTCCTCGCCTTCGGCGGCTACGAGACGCTGGTGCTGAGCCCGCTGGCGCTGGCCCCCGGCTACGAGATCGATGAGATCTACGCGCTGCTCAGCCCTGCGGATCGCTCCTCGGGCATCGCGATGGCGCTGGTCTGGCTGGTGTTCTGGGGCGTGGCCGTCGTGGCCCTGCTCGTGCTCTGCCTGCTGCGCGGCCGCTTCGCACGTGCCCTGAACGTGCTGCTCACCCCGCGCCGCGTCACGGTCTCCGCCCTGCTGCTCGGCGCCGTCATCATCTTCTTCCAGGGCTGGTCGGGCTTCTCGCTCGGCATGAGCATCTCCGACACGATCCCGCCCTACGCCGGCGGCCGCTCGTGGCAGGGTCAGGCGCTCTCGGCCGTCGGCGCGCTGGCCTTCGTCGCGGCCGTGCTGATCGCGCTGGTGCCCGGACCCCGGCGGATGCCGGTGCCCGCCGCATCCGTCGCCTGACGGGCCGGCAGCCACGCAGCCCACGCAGAAGCGCCGCCCCACGCGGGTGCGTGGGGCGGCGCTGGGTGCTGCGGCTGCGGTCCGGCTGCCTAGCCGGGGTGCGTCATGCTCAGCAGGTCGAGCGAGGCGTCGAGCTGCTCGAGGGTGATCGCGCCCTTCTCGACGTAGCCCATCTCGATGACGGCCTCGCGCACGGTGACGCCCTGCTTGACCGAGTACTTCGCGATCTTGGCGGCCTCTTCGTAGCCGATGATCTTGTTCAGCGGGGTGACGATCGACGGCGACATGCCGGCGAGGGCCGCGGCGCGCTCGAGGTTGGCCTCGAGACCGTCGATGGTCTTGTCGGCGAGCACGCGCGCGGAGTTGCCAAGCAGGCGGATCGACTCGAGCAGGGCGGTGCCCATGACGGGGATCTGCACGTTGAGCTCGAAGGAGCCGGACGCGCCGCCCCACGCGATCGCCGCGTCGTTGCCGATCACGCGCGAGCAGACCATGAGGACGGCCTCGGGGATGACGGGGTTGACCTTGCCCGGCATGATCGAGGAGCCCGGCTGCAGGTCGGGGATGTGCAGCTCGCCGAAGCCGGTGTTCGGGCCAGAGCCCATCCAGCGGATGTCGTTGCAGATCTTGGTCAGGCTCACGGCGATGGTGCGCAGGGCGCCGGAGGCGTCGACGAGGCCGTCGCGGTTGGCCTGGGCCTCGAAGTGGTCCTTCGCCTCGGTGATCGGCAGCTCGGTCTCGGCGGTGAGCAGCTCGAGCACCAGCTGCGGGAAGCCGAGCGGGGTGTTGATGCCGGTGCCGACGGCGGTGCCGCCGAGCGGCACCTCGGCGACGCGGGGGAGGGCCGAGCGCACACGCTCGATGCCGAGGCGCATCTGGCGGGCGTAACCGCCGAACTCCTGGCCGAGGGTGACGGGGGTGGCGTCCATCAGGTGCGTGCGGCCGGCCTTGACGGCATCCGCCCACAGCACGGCCTTCGCCTCGAGGGCCACGGCGAGGTGGTCGAGGGAGGGGATCAGCTCGTCGATGAGCGCGCCGGTCACAGCGATGTGCACGGAGGTCGGGAACACGTCGTTGGAGGACTGCGAGGCGTTCACGTGGTCGTTGGGGTGAACCGGGCTGCCGAGGCGCGCCGTGGCGAGGCTCGCGAGCACCTCGTTCATGTTCATGTTCGTCGACGTGCCGGACCCGGTCTGGTAGACGTCGATCGGGAACTGCTCGAGGTGTGCGCCCCCGATGATCTCGTCGGCGGCCGAGGCGATGGCGTCGGCGATGCCCTGGTCCAGGCGGCCGAGCTTCGCATTCGCCTGCGCGGCAGCCTTCTTGATGCGCGCCAGCGCCACGATCTGGGCCGACTCCAGCGTCGACCCCGAGATCGGGAAGTTCTCAACGGCACGCTGCGTCTGCGCACTGTACAGCGCGTTGACGGGCACGCGCACCTCGCCCATGGTGTCGTGTTCGATGCGGAATTCCGCGTCAGCTGAATTGCTCACGGTTGCCCTTTCGGTGTGTTCTGAGACTGGGGAGTCCGGTCTCGGTGTTGCTGTTCGAAGTGTTGCTGATCGAAGTGTTGCTGTTCGAAGTGTTGCTGTTCGAAGTGTTGCTGTTCGAAGTGTTGCTGTTCGAAGTGAAGAAGTGGTGGGGGCGGCTCAGACGACGCCGACGACGGCGTCGGTCTCGGCCCGGCCCTCAAAGAGGCGGTAGTTGGCGCCGACGACGGCGAGGGTGCCCGCCGCGACGGCGTCGCTGATCATCTCGGATGACGCGAGCAGCTCCGACACGGTGTCGCGCAGGTGTTCGCGGCCGACGAAGCCGGCATCCACCTGGCTGGCGTTGGCGATCTCGCGGCCGCCGGTGACCCGCTCCACGGCGGGCACGATCTTCTGTACGAGCTTGTCGATGAAGTGCGGCAGCGGCGCGGCATCCGGAAGCTTGGACTCGATGGCGGCCTGGACGGCGCCGCAGGAGTCGTGGCCGAGCACGACGATGAGCGGCACGTGCAGCACGCCGACCGCGTACTCGAGCGAGCCGATGATCGAGGATCCGATCACCTGGCCGGCGTTGCGCACGACGAAGAGGTCGCCGAGGCCAACGTCGAAGATGATCTCGGCGGCCAGACGCGAGTCGGCGCAGCCGAACAGCGCGGCGCGCGGGCCCTGCGCGCCGGCGAGCGAGCGCCGGCTGTCGACGTCCTGGTGCGGGTGCAGCGGCTTGCCGGCCACGAATCGCTCGTTGCCCGCACGCATCTCCGCCCAAGCCTGGGCGGGGGTGGTGCTGGGTGTTGCGGTCGTGTGGCCTGCGCTCATCGAGCATCCTCCTGGGCGGCCCGCACATCGGGGGCCAGTTCTGTTGCAACGGAATCGAACACCTCGGGGCCTGCCTCGCCGAGCAGCACGATCGTGCTCGGCCCGGCCTCGGTCACGAGGGCGTAGTGGAACAGTCCGCGCTCGTCGGCGGGTTTCGGGTTTGAGTACACGTCCCAGCTGACGCCGTCGATCACGGCGGTCGACACCGGGGAGTTGCCGTCCAGCTTGGCGGCGAGCCAGCTGGCGTCGGTGTCGATGCCCTGGTGGATGCCGAGGTACTGCTTCTCGGGGCTGATCAGAGCGATGTACCAGCTGGTGATGCCGGCCTTGTCGGTGCTGAGCTCGGTGGAGTTCGCGGTCCAGCCGGCGGGCAGCGCCGGGTCAACCAGCGTCACGTCGACGGTCGGCTGCAGCTCGGCGGCCACGGAGGACCAGTCCACGGCGCGCTCGATCGGCTTGTCGCTGCGCGGAACGATCAGCACGATCACGATGACGAGGCCGAGCGTGGCCGCAAGCGAGAGCACCAGGTTGTTGATGGTCTGCTTGGCGCGGTGCTTGCGCGAGTTCTCGGCCTTGCGGGCCGCGGTCTCCTCTGGGGTCTCCGGGCGACCGAGCTCCGCGACGACGCGCGGGGCCTTGGCCTTGTTCTGCTGGGGCGGGTTCACCGTCGGGGTGCTCATTCGGCGGATGCCGCGGCTTCTGCCCCGGCCCTCGCGGCGTCCAGGCGCTCCTTGGCCCCGATCAGCCACTCCTCGCAGCGGCGGGCCAACGCCTCACCGCGCTCCCAGAGGGCGAGGGACTGCTCCAGCGTGGAGGAGCCCTGCTCGAGCTCGCTCACCACCCGAATCAGTTCGTCGCGGGCCTGCTCGTAGCTCAGGTCTGCGAGGCTCAGTTCAGCGCGGTCGTCGTTCGTGGGCATGCCTCGATTCTATGCGGCTTGGCCGACAGCGCGGTTCGGAACCCGATCCCGCCGTCTGGCCCCCGCCGCTGCTGGGGCCCCGGGGCACGACACCCGTCGTTCGGAGCCCGGCCGTCAGCGCTTCGCGGCCGGCCCGGTGGACTCGGCCGTGATGCTGCCGTCGGCGACGGTGATGCGCAGCGCGGTGCCGGCCGGGGCCTGGTCGGCGGCGCGCAGCACGTTGCCGTCGGGCAGCTGCGCGATGGCGTAGCCGCGGTCGAGGGTGGCCTGCGGCGAGAGTGCGCGCAGCTGCGCGCGCAGCTCCGCGGTCTGGTTGCCGGCCCGCTCGATGCTGCGCTCGACCAGCTCGGCGCCGCGGGCGACGTAGCGGGTGAGGTCCTGGCTGCGGGACTCGATGATCCAGGCCGAGTCGGCCAGCACGGGGCGGCTGCGCAGCTGGGCGATCCGGTCGATCTCGGCGGAGAGGATGCCGGTGAGGCGGCTGCCGATGCGGGCGCGGGCCTGCTGCACCCGGGAGAGCTCCTCGGCGACGTCCGGAACCACCCGCTTCGCGGCGTCGGTCGGGGTCGAGGCGCGCAGGTCGGCGACGTCGTCGAGCAGCGGCCGGTCGGCCTCGTGCCCAATCGCGCTGACGATGGGGGTGCGGGCGGCGGCCGCAGCGCGGACGACCCGCTCGTCGCTGAAGCCGAGCAGGTTCTGGAAGTCGCCGCCGCCGCGGGCGATGATGATCACGTCGACCTCGGGGTCGGCGTCCAGCCGCTCGATCGCAGCCGACACCTCGCCGACGGTGCGGTCGCCCTGCACCGCGGCGTGCACCACCCGGAAGTTCACGGCGGGCCAGCGGAGCTGGGCATTGCGGATGACGTCTTTCTCGGCATCCGAGTCCTTGCCGGTGATCAGGCCGATGCAGTGCGGCAGGAACGGCAGCGGCTTCTTGCGGGCCGGGTCGAAGAGCCCCTCGGAGGCGAGCTGCTTGCGCAGGCGCTCCAGCCGTTCGAGCAGGTCGCCGAGACCGACGTGGCGCAGCTCGAACACCTGCATGGTGAGCGTGCCGCCCTTCACCCAGTAGTTCGGCTTGACGAGGGCGATCACGCGGTCGCCCTGCTTGAAGTCGCCGTCGAGTTTCGCGCGCACCGACGACCAGACGGTGAAGCTGACCGTAGCGTCCTCGCCGAGGTCTTTCAGCTTGCCGTAGACGTTGCCGCCGGAGACGCCCCACTGGGTGATCTCACCCTCGACCCAGGCAGTGCCGAGCCGCTCGATGTAGCCGCGGATCTTCTGCGACAGCACGGCAACCGGCCAGGGCGCCTCGAGGGTGGGTGTTGCGTCGCTCACGCGGGTTTCCTCCAGAATGTCGCCGGCCGGTGCGGCGCCGGGGCGCGCCACATCTTCTCAGGCTCCCAGCCTAGACTTGGGGGGTGACGAATCTGACGGACGCCACCATTATCGGCCTCGGGATGCCCCGCATTCCCAGCCGCCGAGGGCACCTTAAAAACAATCCTGTTCCCGGCGAGAAGAAGGTGCTGCTCGCCGCCCCGCGTGGATACTGCGCGGGCGTTGACCGCGCCGTGATCGCCGTGGAGAAAGCCCTGGAGCACTACGGCGCTCCGATCTACGTGCGCAAGCAAATCGTGCACAACATCCATGTTGTCACCGAGCTGGAGGCGCTCGGCGCCATCTTCGTCGAAGAGGTCGACGAGGTGCCGGAGGGCTCGCACCTCGTCTTCAGCGCGCACGGCGTCTCGCCGGCCGTCGTCAATGCCGCGGCCGACCGCGGGTTGCAGGCGATCGACGCCACCTGCCCGCTGGTCACCAAGGTGCACCGCGAGGCGGTGCGCTTCGCCCGCGACGACTTCGAGATCCTGCTGATCGGGCACGAGGGCCACGAGGAGGTCGAGGGAACCGCCGGTGAGGCACCCGACCACGTCACCATCGTGAACAGCCCGGACGATGTCGACAACATTGAGGTCAAGGACCCGGACAAGGTGGTCTGGCTCTCGCAGACCACGCTCAGCGTGGACGAGACCATGGAGACGGTGCGCCGCCTGCGGCAGAAGTTCCCCAAGCTGCAGGATCCGCCCAGCGACGACATTTGCTACGCGACGCAGAACCGCCAGGTGGCCATCAAGAAGGTTGCCCGCGACGCGGAGCTCGTCATCGTGGTCGGCTCGGCCAACAGCTCCAACAGCGTGCGCCTCGTCGAGGTCGCGCTGGAGTACGGCGCGAAGGCCGCCTACCGGGTCGACTACGCCAGCGAGGTCAAGCAGGAGTGGCTGGACGGCGTCGCAACCGTCGGCGTCACCAGCGGCGCCTCGGTGCCGGACGAACTCGTGCAGGAGCTGCTGCGCGACCTGGCGGATGCCGGCTACGGCACCGTGCAGGAAGTGAAGACGGCCGAGGAAGACCTCGTCTTCAGCCTGCCCAAGGAACTGCGCACGGGGCGCTCCGGCAAGCAGGACCCGCGCGCGCTCGGCGGCCGGAACACCCCGGCCGCGGCCGACTCCGACTGCAACACCAAGTAGCGCCTCGGGCACTCGACGCCGGCTCGGCGCACCTCAGTTCGGGGTGCGCCAGCCGTCGTCGTGCGACCAGCTGACGGATGTCGGGCGGATCTCCAGCGTGCCCCACTGGGCGGCCGGGCACTTCTCCGCCCACTCCAGCGCCGCGGCCGGGTCGTGCGCCTCGATCACGAAGAAGCCACCGAGCTTCTCCGGGGTGTCCTGGAACGGGCCGACGAGGTTGACCCGGTTGCCGCCCTGCAACGACAGCGTGGCCGACTCGGTCGACGGCTGCAACACCTCGGCCGCGACCATCACCCCGGCGTCGTCGAGCTCGCGTGCGTAGCGATTGAAGGCATCGCGCCACGGCGCCATCTCTTCTTCGGTCATCCCCGTGTCGCCCTGTTCGGCGTAGTACATCAGCAGCGTGAATCGCATGAGGTTTGCCTCCCGTGCACCCGATTCTGCCACCGCGCACGCGCGCGCACCAGCGTCGGCGCAGCCCGGATACCGCGCCCGCGGAGTGCCTAGAGGGCGCCGCCCAGCTGCATCAGCAGGGGGTCATTCGCGGCGACGATCGACACGATGGCGAAGAGCAGGATGACCGAGAGCGCGCCACCGACCAGCGGCACCCAGAAGGCGCGCCGAGACTTCTGCAGCCGGAGCACGGCCCAGGCGGCCGTTGCCACCCAGAGGATGCCCTGCAGCACGTTGCCGATCAGGATGGTGCGCATGTCGTCCTGGCTCGCGACGTAGTCGGCGAGGCCCTGCTGGCTGTGCAGCATCTGGATCGCCTCGGGAATCGAATTGAGGGTGCTGATGGCGATCCACAAGCCGAACAGGCCGAACACGAGCAGGGCGATCGTGATGCGGCGGTCGGTGCGGAGCGCGTCCGCGGGCGTCTTCGCCAGTGCGGGAGTGTGAGCTGCCGGCGGGGCGGGCGGTGCGGGTGGTGCCGAATGCCGCGGGGCGGCCATGCCGGTGGGCGCCGGCGCTGCCGGCGGCTGCGGTGGCTCGGCCGTGGGCGGGACCGGCGGCTGCCAGGTCCAGCCCTCCGGCGCGAGCTCGCCGTACCGAGGACGAGGCCGCTCATCCGCCTTCGAAGGATCAGGCTTCGAGGGATCGGGGGTGGAAGCGGCCTCGTTCTCAGTCATGATGCGGGTACTAGCTGTTCGAGTGGCCGAAGGAGCCGAGCTGCTTGGTCGACTCGAGCACGCGAGCGGCCATGGCCGACTCGGCGACCTTGCCCCAGGCGCGCGGGTCGTACAGCTTCTTGTTGCCCACTTCGCCGTCGACCTTGAGCACGCCGTCGTAGTTCTTCAGCATGTAGTCGGCGATGGCGCGGGTGTAGGCGTACTGGGTGTCGGTGTCGATGTTCATCTTGATGACACCGTTGGCGACGGCCTCGGCGATCTCGGCGTCGGTCGAGCCGGATCCGCCGTGGAAGACGAGGTCGAGCGGCTTCGGGCCGGTGCCGTACTTGGCCTGGATGCCGTCCTGGATCTCCTTGAGCAGGGCCGGGCGCAGCTTGACGTTGCCCGGCTTGTATACGCCGTGCACGTTGCCGAAGGTGAGGGCAGACATGTAGCGGCCGTTCTCGCCGAGCCCGAGGGCCTCGACCGTGGCGATTGCGTCGTCAAGGGTCGTGTACAGGCTGTCGTTGATGTCGTGGCTGACACCGTCCTCCTCGCCGCCGACGACGCCGATCTCGACCTCGAGGATGGCGTTGATGGCCTTGAGGCGGGGGAGGATCTCCTTGGCGATCTCGAGGTTCTCGGTCAGCGGCACGGCCGAGCCGTCCCACATGTGCGACTGGAAGATCGGGTTGCGGCCCGCCTTGACCTCCTCCTCGGATGCGGCGATCAGCGGCATCACGAAGTCGTCGAGGGCGTTCTTCGGGCAGTGGTCGGTGTGCAGCGCAACGGTGATGGGGTAGTTGTCGGCGACGGCGTGCACGAACTTGGCCATGGCCAGTGCGCCGGCGGCACGGTTCTTCACGGTGTGGCCGGCGAAGTAGTCGGCGCCGCCCGTGGTGACCTGGATGATTCCGTCAGAGCCGGCCTCGGTGAGTCCCTGCAGAACGGCGTTGATCGTCTGCGAGGAGGAGACGTTGAAGGCGGGGTAGGCGAAACCCTTGTCCTTCGCCTTGTCCAGCATTGCGGCGTACTGATCGGGCGTTGCGATGGGCATGGAGGCTCCTTGGCGTTGGTCTGAGAGTGTGAGCAAAGTCTAGCCAGCCCCGGCCTCGTCCACATCCGCGCCCGCGGTACCGCGGGCGGACGCGCGTGAAGGATCGGCTTGAACTTGTCTGTTCTGTTAAAGTTCACGATTCTTTCCGATTTGCCGCGTGGATTCTTGCGCCACAGCGAGCGACGGTGAAATACCCTGAGTGTGGCGGCTCGCCAACTCGCTGGCGAGCATTCTGGCGCACACACGCACCCGAAGCCTTTCACCATCGCGTCCGGGAGGACCCACCATGACGAGCACCGATACCGCCAGCATCTACCTGCACCCCGACCGCAACTTCGCGATGGAACTCGTTCGGGCCACGGAGGCGGCGGCCATCCGTGCCGTGCCGTGGATCGGCCGCGGCGACAAGCTCGCCGCAGACGGCGCCGCCGTCGACGCGATGCGGGCCTTCCTCGGAACCGTCAACTTCGACGGGCTCGTCGTGATCGGCGAGGGTGAGAAGGATGCCGCGCCGATGCTCTTCAACGGTGAGCGCGTCGGCAACGGCCGCGGCCCCGCCTGCGACATCGCGGTCGACCCGATCGACGGCACCAGTCTGACCGCCGTCGGACGGCAGAACGCGATCTCGGTGATCGCCGTCTCCGACCGGGGCACCATGCTCGACGCGTCCAGCGTGTTCTACATGGACAAGATCGTCACCGGACCGGAGGGGCACGGCGTCATCGACATCAGCCGGCCGATCGGCGAGAACATCCGCGCCCTGGCCAAGGCCAAGGACATGGAGGTCGGCGACATGCGCATCGCCGTGCTGGACCGCCCCCGGCACGAGCAGCTCATCGACGACATCCGCGCCGCCGGCGCCGGCACCCGCCTGATGAGCGACGGCGACGTCGCCGGCGGCATCAACGCTGCCCGCTACGACTCCCGCATCGACATGTGCGTCGGCATCGGCGGCAGCCCGGAGGGCATCACCACCGCCTGCGCCATCAAGGCACTCGGCGGCTTCATGCAGACCCGCATGGCGCCCAAGGACGACGCAGAGCGCGCCCGCGGCGAGGCCGCCGGCCTCGACTGCGACCGGGTGTACGACGCGGACGACCTGGTCAAGGGCGGCAACACCTTCTTCGTCGCCACGGGCGTGACCGACGGCGGGCTGCTGGCCGGGCCGCGCAAGGTCGGCCGCACCCACATCCGCACCGAGAGCATCATCCTCCGCGGCAAGTCGGGCACGATCCGCCGCATCACGGCGGACCACCTCGTCTCCAAGTGGCTGAAGTAGCGCGCCGCTAGCCCCGCCGAAGCCGGGGAGCGCGCGACCACCCGTTGGTCGAGTAGCGAGGAACGAGCGTATCGAGACCGGCTTGCGAGGTCTCGATACGGCGCTGGCGCGCCTACTCGGCCAGCGGCAGACGCTCAGTCGGCGGGGGAGTACTCCGGCAGGCTGTGCCGGGCGCTCGGCTGCTCCGGTTCGGTGTTGGACCGTTCCAGCTCAAGCGGGTCGGCCTCCGGGAGGTCCAGCTCGAGGTCGGCCTCGGGGAGTTCCAGCTCGACGGCGGTGAGCTTGCGCGGCACCTCGTGGATGGGTGCCGGCGCGATCAGCAGGTCGAGCTTCGTCTCGTCGATGCCGGGGAACTGCCGCGCGGTCACGAGCACGCGGGTCTCGAGCGAGTTCGCGAACTTGTTGTAGCTGTCCACGGTGCGCTCGATCGCCTTGCGCAGCCCGTCGGCGTGCGTGCTGAGCGTGCCGAGCCGGGCGTAGAGCGCCTTGCCCAGCTCGAACAGCTTCTTGGCGTCATCCGTCAGCGCTTGCTCCTGCCAGGTGTAGGCGACGGTCTTCAGCACCGCCCAGAGGTTCACCGGGGAGGCGAGCGCGACCCGCTTGCTGAAGGAGTACTCCAGGATCGCCGGGTCGGCCTCCAGCGCGGAGGAGAGCAGCGATTCGCTCGGGATGAACGCGACGACGAACTCGGGGCTGGCGTCCAGGCCCTCCCAGTAGGTCTTCTTGGCGAGGGCATCGATGTGCCCGCGCACCGCCTTGACGTGCCGGTCGACGAGCGCCTTGCGCCGGGCGCCCTCCTCGCCGGTCGCGGTGACGGCGATCTGGCTGGCCTCGAGGTAGTGCTCCAGCGGCACCTTCGCGTCGACGGCGATGGACTTGCCGCCGGGCAGCCGGATCACCATGTCGGGGCGGCCGATGCCGGCATCCGTCGTGATCGTCTGCTGCACGTCGAAGTCGACGTACTGGGCCAGGCCCGCCGCCTCCACCACGCGGCGCAGCTGCGTCTCGCCCCACACGCCGCGCGTGCTGTTGGAGCGCAGGGCGCTGGCCAACGACTCGGTCGCGCCGCGCAGCTGCTCGTCGGAGAGCTGCGCCTGCTTGAGCTGCTCGGCGAGCGAGCCGAACTGCTCGCTGCGCTGCTTCTCCAGCTCGGTGACGGTTGTCTGCATGGTGTTCAACGTCTCGCGCACCGGGCCGAGGGCCTGCAGCACGGCGCTCTCGCGGCGCTCCCGCTCCGCCTGCTCGATGCGGTCGGCGCGGTGCCGCTCGGCGAGCTCGCCGAACTGCAGCTTCTGCGCCTCGATCTGGGCGAGCAGGCTGTCGACGGTCGCGTCGGCCGCGGCCAGCTCGGCCTGCAGGCCGGCGTGGGCGGATGCCGCCCCGGCCCGCACCTCGGAGAGCTCCAGCGCGTGCCGCGCGGCCAGCACCTCCGGCGACTGCGCCGCGTCGGTCAGGCCGCCTGCTGCGCCCCGGCGGGCGTACACCCAGGTGGCGATCACGCCGACGGCGGCCCCGAGCAGCAGGCCGAGCACGAGCATCAGAAGAGGTTCCATACTGCAAGTGAATCAGCTGCCACCGACAGGGTCGGCTGCGACAGGCGGCTGCGGCGCCGGCGCGGCCGGCAGGCGGCGCGGGATTGGGCCGGAATCTGCGTGAAGGCGGCGCTACTGCAGCGCCATCGGGCCGTGGGTGCTGGCCCGCTCGGCGGTGGCGACGGGCCCGATCACGCCGATCTTCACCCGGGTGATGTGCGCCAGGCGCTCGAGGTCTTCCGCCTCGTGCCGGCCGGCGGCGTGCACGATGATGGCGGCGCATGCCTCCGCGTCGGCGAGAGCATCGTGGTGCCGGAAGTCCTCGAAGCCGGCCGCCATCGCCGCGACGGGCAGGCGGTAGGAGTCGAGGTGGTAGGTGCGCCGGGCCACCTGCAGGCTGCAGACGTAGCGGAGGTCGGGCACGACGAGCCCGCTCGCGATCGTGGCCGCCTTGATCACGCCGAGGTCGAAGCTGGCGTTGTGGGCGACCAGGTGGTCTCCGCCGACGAAGTCGAGCAGATCGGGCAGCTGCCCGGCCCAGTTCGCGGCGCCGGCGACATCCGACGCCCGGATGCCGTGGATGCGGGTGTTCCACTCGACGAACTCGTCATGCGGCGGCGCGGGCTTGATGAACCAGTTCGCCTCGTCGACGACGCGGCCGTCGCGCACCTTGACCAGGCCCACCGAGCAGGCGGAGGCGGCGGAGGAGTTGGCGGTTTCGAAGTCGATCGCGGTGAAATCTAGGGGCACGAAACCATGTTCTCACGCAGCGGTGACAGTCGGCTTGGAGCGGACAGGGCGCGGGCTTCCGCATCCGCCCTGCCAGACTGGGGTGGTGAAGCACGCCAGGGTCTACCTCTTCCTGGCGCTCGCCAATCTCTTCTGGGCGGGCAACTTCGTGTTGGGGGCGATGGTCGTCACGCAGGTCTCGCCGATCTCGCTCACCTTCAGCCGCTGGTTCTGCGCATCCTTCCTGCTCGTGCCGCTGGCCTGGCTGATCGAGCGTGTGCCGTGGCGGAGGGCGCTCGCCGAGTGGAGGCTGCACGCCCTGCAGTCCACCCTGGGGCTGCTCGGCTACACACTGTTCCTGTACTGGGCGCTCGGCTTCACCACCCCGCTGACCGCCGCCGTCATCAGCGCGGCGAACCCAGCGCTGATCGCGCTCGCCGCGGCGCTGTTCCTTGGCGACAAGCTGGGCGCCGCGCGCATCCTCGGGCTCGTGCTCGCCTTCGGCGGGGCGCTCATCGTGCTGAGCGGCGGCGACATCGCCCGCATCCTCGAGAACGGCCTCAACCCCGGCGACCTGCTGATTGTCGCCGCCATGCTCTCCTGGACCGGCTACACGCTCGTCGGCCGCCGCCTCACGACGCCGCCGGTCACGGCGACCGCGGTGCAGGCGGTGTTCGCCGTCATCCTGCTCGCCCCATTCGTGGCGCTCTTCGGCCTGCAGCTGCCCGCGGATGCCGCTGGCTTCGCCGGTCTGGCGTACATCATCCTGTTCCCCTCCGTCGCCGCCTACGCGCTCTGGAACCTCGGCGCGCGCCGCATCGGCCCGGCGCGGGCCGGCGTCTTCCTCAACCTGCTCCCCGTCTTCACCGTGCTGATCTCAGTGCTGCTCGGCCAGGCGCTGACGCCGGCGCTCATCGCCGGGGGCGTGCTCGTGCTGGCGGGCATCGTGCTGACCAGCAGGCCGGCGCGGCGCGGCGGAGCGCGCGGCGGAGCGGCGCAGCAGCGAGATTCCGCGTCGGCGTGAGCCCCGAGCGGGCGGCTAGGCCCAGCTGCGGCCGCGGGGTTCGAAACGGTTGAGACGACCGGATGCCGCACGGGCCTCGCGCAGCTGCGCGACACCCTCGACACCCGTGACCTCGTGCAGGGTGCAGGCGCCGACGCTCTTCGCCCAGTGCCGGGCAAACAGCTCGGCATCCGCCTTGCGGCGCCCGATCGCGGCCGGGACGCTGAGCAGGGTGCGGGTCGGCAGCATCCGCTCGATCACGGCGATCGGCCCGGCGAAGACGGTGCTCAGCCGGCCGATCGGGCCCCGGTCGACGCGCACCAGGAAGCGGGGCTTCTGCACCGGGCCGAAGAGCTCGGCGAGGGCGTCGGCGAGCACCGCCCGGTCGGCGGCGCTGCCACCGTTGAACTCGACGGTGATGCCGCTCACCACGCTCTTGCCGTTGCGACCCGAGCCAGAGCGCTGCTCCTGCACCACGATGTTGCCCTCGCCGAACTCGCCCACGCGCCCCGCCTCGTGCAGGGTGCGCGCTATGGCGAGCGCGGCCCCGCGATACACCACGGTCGGCTGGGCGCGCTGCCGGTAGGCGCGGAGGAAGGCGGGCGCGAAAACCGCGCCTGAGACCACGGCGGTGAGCAGGATGCTGAGCCAGAGGACGGCCTCGGCGCCGAGGGAGTGCGCCCCGCTGCGCGCCAGGGTTGACATCGCGAATCCGAACACCGCGGCCGTGCAGGCGAAGAACGTCGTGAGCAGGAGCGCCAGCGTAGGGCCGCTGCGCAGGACGGGGTGTGAGCGGTCGGGGCTCAGCGCGACGAGCTCCTGCTCGTGCCCCGCGTAGGGCCCGCCGACCCGCCAATCGGCGTGGCTCTGCGCGCGGGTGCGCATCCGCGCCAGGACGCCGGAATTGACCTGGTCGGCGCTCGCGCCTTTCTCCTTGCCGAGCAGCCGTGTCAGCAGGCCGAGCTCATCCGGATGCAGGGCGTGGCCGAGCCCGCTGATGATCGCCGAGTTGTCCTCGGCGCTGAGCCCCCACAGGTGCCGGTGCTTGCGGCGCAGTCGGGCCATCTCACTGGGGGTGTCGATGGCGACGTTCGCCGGGATCAGGCAGGCGACCGACCAGTTGTGCGCCACCTTGCCCGGCCAGGCCGGGTCCAGCCGCAGCGATCGGCCGCGCAGCTGCTGGGTGGCCGAGGACGTGGCGACGGCGGTCAGGTCGATCAGGGTGTTCACGGGCGGGCAGTCCCAGCCTTCGCCGAGCAGGCCGCGGGTGCCGACGATCAGGCGCACGGTGCCGCGGGCGACGAGCGCCGACACCGCCTCGACGAGGCGGCCGCTGCCAACGCCCGGCGCGTTCAGGTCGGCTGCGCCGGCGTCCGTCGGCTCAACCTGCACGGGCTGGCCGAGCTCGTCGGAGAGGGCGTCTGCCAGCAGCTCGGCGTCCGCTGCGCGCACCCGCAGGAGCTGCGCGGTGAGCAGGACCGGCCGCAGCCCGGCGATGACGGGGTCGGCGCTGAGTGAGGCGAAACAGCGCAGCGCCCCGGCGGGCTCGCCGTCCGAGGTGCTGCGCTGGCTGCCGTGCACGGCGAAATCGGTGATCACCACGGCGCGAATGCGCTCGCCGTCTGGGCGGCCGAGCTCGTGGCGCAGGATCGTCGCCGCAGCCTGGTCCTTCGACTGAGAGGTGGCCAGCGTCAGCTCGATCGGGTTGCGGCCGCGCCGGATGCCGCGATCGGTCAGGTGGTAGCCGAAGTCGGCGAGGGCGCGCTTGGCCTCGGCCCAGAGCGGCTGCGCCTCGGGGTCGGTGAGCAGTCGCTCCAAGGAGTAGCGGCCGAGCACGCTGAGGAGATCGTCGCTCGTGCAGCGGTCGAGCAGGGCCGCCGGCAGCATTCCGATGAGCGGATGCCGCGGCGCCACCTCACGCAGCGCCAGCCCGGCCGAGCGCGCCAGGTAGAAGTCCTGCGCCAGCGCGCGGTCCAGGGCGGCGAGCATGTCGTCGGGAGTGGGCGCGGCGGCAGGCGGGGGAGCGGGGGTGACGCGCTCGCCGGTGCCGGATCCTGCTCCCAGCGCGGCATCCGCGGCCGGCGGCTGCAGCTTGTCGACGAGGAACGCGATCCCGGTCTCGGTGGCGAGCAGTTCGCCAACCAGCGTGTGCAGGCGCTTCTCGTGCTTGCGGATGAAGGCGAGCTCGCTGGGGATCGGCTCGGTGAACCAGGCGAAGTCGCGGTAGGGCGCCAGGTGGCCCTCCTTGACGACGGCCGGGGTCGGCACCTCGTAGTCGACGTCGCCGAGCAGCTGGGTGTAGATCTCGTACGCCTCGTCGTCCTCGGTCGAGGGCAGGGTTGCCGTCAGGCCGATCAGGTGTGGGCTGCCGCCCCGCTCGCGGATGCGACCGGCGAGGTAGGCCACGACGAAGGCCCAGTGGTCGAGCAGGTGGTGGCACTCATCGAGGATGATCGTCTCGACGCCGTGCTCGACCAGGTTTTCCAGCAGCGCCAGCGCGTTCGGGTGAAGGACGCGGGCCAGCTCGGACGGCTCCTGCTGCACGAGCTGGCGCCGCACTCGACGCGAACGACGGCGGATGCCGCTGCGGTACTGTGCGGCATTCTTGTCGCGCAGCTCTGACAACCAGGCCTCGGCATCCGCCTGGACCCGGCCGGACTGCACGAGCTCGTCCACCCAGGTGAGCCGCGCCAGATCCTCGAACGGGGACGTGTCGGCCGCGACGATGCTGAGCATCTGGTAGGTCAGGACGGTGAGGTCGGCCAGGCGATCGGGAGTGCTGGAGACCTGCTCGGCGTCTGGTGCGAGTTGCAGTGCGGTGCGCTGCCACTGCTGGCGGATGGTCACCGTCGGTGCCAGGGCGAGCGCGCGGCGGCCGTCGCGCACAGCGAGCAACAGTGCGAGCAAAGTCTTGCCAGAGCCGGGCGGTGCGACGATGTGCAGAGGGTCGTCGGGCGTCGTTGTGACCTGCTGGAGCACCTCGGCCTGATAGCCGCGCAGCGTGCCCTGGAATCGCCAGTCCCGCAGCGGAAGCGCGGGGGCGCGGGTGGTCGGCGATGTGGTGGCGTTCTCGTGCATGGTGCCGTTTCGTTCGCGGGGCCCGAGATCGCAAGACGCAATGTGACGTAGCCGTGCCCAATCTCACACAGCGCCGTCGTCGAAACAAATCGCCGTGCCGTGTTCAACCGACAGGTGGCCCCGCTCCACGCAGAGCGCCCTGCTAGGCGCGGGCGGCCGGCGCGTCGATGGCGGCCGCCTGGGTGAAGTAGTCCCGGAGGGCGTCGAGGGGCACGGGTTCCTCTGGCCAGAGCTTGACGTGCCGGGTGTTGTACCCGGTGCCCTCGAGGAGCCCGTGCTCGTCGGTGAAGGCTGCGCCGCGCTCGAAGACGAGAATCAGGTACTGCGCGCTGGGGCTGACGCTCGCGAGGATGCGGGTGCCCTGCCACGCGGGCGAACCCGTGCTGACCACCTCGTGTGCGCTCGGAACGGTCTCCTCGACGAGGCGCCGCAGCGACTCGAAGACCTCGCGGTACGCGGGCGTGAGTCTGGCCTCGGCGAAGACGTCGAAGTCTCTGTTGCGCATGGACTGCTCTCCTCCGTGGCCGGGGTGTCGCGGGCGGTGCGAGGCTACTGCGCGGTCGCAGCGCCGTCAATGCTTTGCCGCGGCATCCGCCGGTCAGACGACGGAGCCGCCCCCGAAAGGTAGACTGTTCGACCGTGGCTCTTACTATTGGAATCGTTGGTCTGCCCAACGTCGGCAAGTCAACCCTTTTCAACGCTCTGACGAAGAACCAGGTTCTCGCGGCGAACTACCCGTTCGCCACGATCGAGCCCAACATCGGTGTCGTCAACCTGCCCGACGCCCGGCTGGAGAAACTCGCCGAGATCTTCGGCAGCGAGCGCATCCTGCCGGCTGCGGTGTCGTTCGTCGACATCGCCGGCATCGTGCGCGGCGCCAGCGAGGGTGAGGGCCTGGGCAACAAGTTCCTCGCCAACATCCGCGAGGCCGACGCCATCGCGCAGGTCGTGCGCGGCTTCGCCGACTCCGACGTGGTGCACGTCGACGGCAAGGTCAACCCGGCCGGCGACATGGAGACCATCAACACCGAGCTGATCCTCGCCGACCTGGAGACCCTCGAGAAGGCGATCCCGCGCTTCGAGAAGGAGATCAAGGGCAAGAAGCTCGGCCCGGAGGTGCTCGTGGCCGCCAACGAGGCCCGCGACGCGCTGAACACCGGAACCCCGCTGTCTGCGGCATCCGTCGACCTCGAGCCCATCAAGGAGCTCGGCCTCCTGACGGCCAAGCCCTTCATCTACGTCTTCAACGTTGACGAGGCCGTCCTGCAGGATGACGCCAAGCTCGCCGAGCTGGCCGCCCTCGTCGCCCCGGCCAAGGCCATCTTCCTCGACGCCAAGCTGGAATCCGAGCTGATCGACCTGGACGACGAGGATGCCGCCGAGATGCTCGCCTCGACCGGCCAGACCGAGTCCGGCCTGAACCAGCTCGCCCGCATCGGCTTCGACACCCTCGGCCTGCAGACCTACCTGACGGCTGGCCCGAAGGAGACCCGCGCCTGGACGATCCCCAAGGGCGCCAAGGCTCCGCAGGCGGCCGGCGTCATCCACACCGACTTCGAGCGCGGCTTCATCAAGGCCGAGGTCATCTCCTTCGAGGACCTCGTCGAGACCGGCTCGGTCGCCGAGGCACGCGCCAAGGGCAAGGCCCGCATGGAGGGCAAGGAGTACGTCATGCAGGACGGCGACGTGGTGGAGTTCCGCTTCAACGTCTAGCCTTCGCTAGTTTCTGGGACGGCCCCGTCTGCTTCGGCAGGCGGGGCCGTTCCGGTTTTCGCCCGCTGGCTTCGCGCTCGCGGCCCCCGAAATGTCTCGCGGCCCCCGACATATCGCGGGCCGCGAGACATTTCACGGGCCGCGACGGCGGGGCGGATCCCGACGAACGGCGCGCAGCCGAACGGGCGGGCCTGGCGCGGCCGAGCGGCCCGTCCGGTAGGGCCGATGCCGATGCCGATGCCGATGCCGATGCGGATGCCGAGGTCGGCCGCGGTGTCGGTGGCTCGTGGCACGGTTCACTCATGGAACGCACAGAGATCACGGAACGGGCCGAGCGGATCCTTCACGATGCCGCCTCGACCCTCACGACACCCACGGCCGGCGAATGTCTCGTCTGCTTCGTGGCTCGCCAGCTCGACGAGTTCGGGTGCGACGGCACCCACCGGTTTATTTCGCACTATCGAGACAGCGTTGCGCCTCGCGCCACGGCACTGCTCTCGCGACTCTCAGCGATGGGCGCATGCTGCTGCGATTGTGAGATGTTCATGAACAGCTACGAGCCCGCCGCGCGGCTGTGGACGCCGGTGCAGGAATCGGTCGACTCGGAGGAGTGGGGTGAACGGGTGGACTTCAAGCCACCCGACAGGATGCCTCCGTGCGGGACGACACGACGGGGCTCGACCAAGCCATGCACGAACTGGGAGCGCGTTTTCCGCCCGCGGTACCGGTAATTCGGTTTCAGAATGCGGTGGAGTTCGGCTTCAAGGTCGGGCCGCATTTCACCACGACGCCTGCTGGCGGTCAGCGGGAAGCGCCCCTGGCGCTAGGGTGTGGCTGTGACGCGAGTTGTCTTCATGTGCGGCCCTGCAGGCTCGGGGAAATCGACGGTGGCGCGCTGCCTCGAGACTGAGGGCATGGTCAGGCTTTCGTTCGACCAGGAAGCATGGGAGCGCGGCATTCAACACATGCCACTCTCCGACGATGTGCAGCGCGATGTGGAGGAATATCTCCGTCATCGTCTGCTTCGTCTCATCGGCGAAGAGAGGGACGTCGTTCTCGACTTCTCCTTTTGGTCGCGGGCCATGCGGGACGATTGGCGCCATCTCGTGCGGTCTCACGGAATAGTCCCGGAGACGATCTACATTGCAACGGACCGGGCCACGTGCCTGGCACGCGTGGCCGCCCGTTCTCGCGCGCATGGCGACGATTTCGCCTTGGACCCGGTGACCGCTGCAGACTACTTCGACCACTTTGAACCACCGACTCCTGACGAGGGGCCGATAAGCGTCGTCGCCCGCTGAATGCGCGCCATACGCCGTCACTGGAGACGGTGAGCGCCGGACGGCGAAGCGTGCGTGTGCGAATCCACGCCGAGAGAGCGCCGGCCACAGTTGTGCTTCTGGAGGTCCACACGAGTTATCGTGTGATTCGGCTCCGAGACCGTGGGATTCACACCTCTAACAATGTGTCGCCCGCTTGCCGGCCCGGTGCGGATGCCGGTTGTGCCCGGCATCCACACCAGCGGGGAGGCCCGGCAGTACGTGAGTATGCAAACCCGCCGCCCTACAGATAGGGCTGCGTGATCAACTCGAGGTAGTGCCCGGACGGGTCGAGCAGGTACACGCCGCGCCCGCCGTGATCGTTGTTGATCTCGCCCGGGCGGGAGCGTTGGGGGTCGGCCCAGTACTCCTGCCGGCTGCCACTGATCTTGGTGTGTGCCCGATCGAAGTGGGCATCATCGAGCAGATAGGCGTAGTGCTGGGGCGGGAACTCGAACGGCGGGGCCGCGAACTGGAGCAGGACACCGCCTCCGATCTGAATGTTGACGAACGGGCCCCAGCTGGGGGCTTCGTCGGCTTCGAGTAGATCGCGATAGAACTGGCCCATCTCAGTGGGGTCTTTCGCGGCGATGATCGTGTGGTTGAAGAGCGCTGTCATGATTCTCCTTGTCGTGTGGTGGGTGATTTCGGGTCACTCACGCAAGGAGGCGCACGGGTCAGGGAACGACCAGGTTGCCGTTCCGGGAACGGCCGAGCGGGGCCTGACTGGTCATCATCACCGTCGAATCTAGTGGGGCACCTGAACGAACGTCAATCGGGCTTCACCGAGGGGAGACGGTGTTTCTGGAGGGGAACTCTGCACGTTCAAACGTTGTTCGGCGCCGGGGCGTGGTGGAGGTCCGCTTCAACGTGTGGTTCGTTTTCGCTCCTGGAACGGCCCCGTCTGCTTCGGCAGGCGGGGTCGTTTCTGTGCTGCCCGGCTGCGGATGCTGCGCCGCGTCCGCGTCCGGTGGCTAGGGTTGCCAGCATGGGGAGAGCTCGAGTCTTGGGGGTTGCCGTCGCGCTGCTGGTGGGCTTCGCGGTGTCCGGCTGCAGAACACCGGAGGCATGCCCTGAAATTGGCTGGTTCAATCACGTCACAGTAAGCCTCGCCGGGGCCGTTGACGACGTTGCCTCAGTTGACGTGTGCGAGGACGGTGTGTGTACCTCGTCGACTGTGGGCCCGCTCGACCTGAAGCGGGGCTCCGCGGACCTTCGGCAGACCGGGCCGAAGGGTTCGGCACCTCAGTCATCGGTGTTCTCCGTCACCCGTGAGGACGAAACCACGTGGCGCGTCACTTATGTTCTCGCCGCACCCGACAAGATCACGCTTCGTGCCGTGGCGTGAACTGACTCCGTCCTCGTCGAGCAGGAAGTTCAGCTCGATTGGCGGCGCGTAGGTGGCAGCGAGCAATGCGGCGGTCCGAGCGAGGCTGGCCCAGTGACCCTTGACATCCCGTCGTAACCTGTTCAAACGAACGGCCCAGATACTAATTGGCTTCGGAACGTGATGGAGTTCCGCTTGAACGTCTAGTCGCGGCCCGGTCCAACTTCTGGCGAGCCCATCGCCCCAAAGCCGGGGTGCTTTCATGTGGTCCCCGTCTTGGGCTCGCTCGCTCGGTCGCACGCACTCTTGCTACATTTATCTTGATGTCAAGACGAATGTGAGGGGGTTGGGTATGAAGCTCCATCATGTTCAGGTCTCCATGCCGCGTGGTCAGGAAGCTGAGGCACGTCGCTTCTATGGCGAAGCGATCGGGCTGCATGAAGTTCAGAAGCCGCCATCCTTGGCCGGCAGAGGTGGCTGCTGGTTCCGTGCTTTCGACGGTGAGGTCGTCGTTGCGGAGATCCATCTCGGCGCCGACGATCCGTTTGTCCCTGCCGCAAAGGCGCATCCGGGCCTTGTTTGCGCGTCACGTGAGGAACTGGAAGCGACCGCGGAGCGTGTGCGGCTCGGCGGGTATGAGCTCTCTTGGGCGGAACGGGATACGTTCGAGGGGTACATTCGCTTCCATACGCGTGATGGTTTCGGCAATCGCCTTGAGGTGATGACTCCGGTGCAGCCGTAGGAGCCCTGCCGTTTAGGCCAGAGCCAAAGGTTGTTCTGTGGCGGAACGGGGTGGAGTCTGGATTCAACGTCTAACAATCTGAGCTTCGAATTGGCCCTCTCTGCGTCTAAAGATGGGGCCAATTCTGTAGTCGAGGAAGCTGGTCGCACCGAGGAGACAGTACGAGGCGAATCGGTGGAGATGCGTGGCAACTTCGAGCTCAACTGCATCCAGAATTTGAACCGACAACTCGGCCCTTCATCTGTTCGCCGGGTTATTGGCGCAGCAACGTCGCGGGACTCGAAAAGCCGCGGAACACCTCGTCCTGATCGGCCGAGGTCGTGAAATCCTGCCAGTCCATGCTCGCGAGATTGAGGTTGTTCTCAACAGCCCATAGCTCGGCTGCGATGCAACGAAATGGAATTCTGTCCCGAAGTGTGTCGACAACGAGAATTGGAAAATCGGGTGAACTGAAGGCGGCGGTTTCGGCGACAAGCAGAATTGCGGCGCCGAACCTGTTTTGCGGGACAGCCGCTTGCTGGCTTTGCCATTCGGCGTTCCTGAAGTCGGCGTTATTGATCGCTTGTACGTCTGCGCGGAACCCGTGATCGGACTCCTTTGCGACCCCCTCGAGCAAGGCAAACCACTGAGCGTCGTCAGCGAAGTTAGTGCGCACAGGAGGCGTGAAGCTCGAAATTGGCAGGTAGACATTGTTGGGGACTCCGCATGCCACCTGCTTCGCGGGATGCCGACAGTCCGCGCTGCGTCCGTTCGGCTCTCAGAGGTGCGTGTGGACGGCGGTGGCAAACGTCAAGAGAGCGTGTCGAATGCTGAACATTTCTGAGGCTTCTCGATAGCGCCACGTGGTGGAGTTCCGCTTCAAAGTCGAGCAACATACGCTGACGCCGAGCCTGGTCCCCGCGACGCGTGTGGAGACGCCTGTCGGCCGCCCGTGGCGCCGGACGTGGCCCATGGCCCGGGCGGATGCATCCGGTCGCGTCAGCTCATGGCCATTTTCGATCATCTCGGCATCACCGTCGACGACGTCCCGCGGGCAATCGAGCAGTTCGACCCGGTGCTGGCGGCGCTCGGTTTCGCCCGGTATGACGCCAACGGCTCGGTCTCCTGGAACCTCGACGGCGAGCCGGAGCTCATCCTCATGCCGGCTCGGGACCCGGGCACCGGTCCGCACCGTCACGGGCGAGTCGGGTGGCAGCACCTGGCGTTCGCCGTAGATTCCCGCGAGGAGGTCGACCGCCTGCATCGGATCGCGACGGACACCGGGTGGACCGTCGTGCGCGACCCGAAAGAGTACCCCCGGTTCACGGAGCGGTACTACGCCTCCTTCGTCGAGGACGACAACGGCATCCGGATCGAATTCATGCACAACCCGCCGCGCCCACACGAGGCCCGCTGACGGGGCGCGGTGGAGCCCCGCTTCAAGGCCCGGCGCTCGCTCCGTTCTGGGACGGCCCTGCCTGCTTCGGCAGGCGTGGCCTTTTCTGAGGTGGTCGTGGCGACGCAACGAAATCAGCAAACGTGGAATGGCCGATGATCAGACGATTCGATGGCGGAGCACCTCATCTTCTGCTCTTGCCGCTTAGAGGCACGCCGTGACGCAGGAACACGACGACGATCAGCACGGAGTCAGGGACCACCGCTGGGCGGTGACGGGGCATTCTGCCTCGCGATGTCGTGCAGCCCTCCCTCGCCGCCCGACCAGGTGACCGTGGCATTCGCGGTGGGCTCAGAGCCAACTACCGTCACGGTCACGATCCAGGGCGGACTGCAATTTCGGGGTAGTAGCGATAAACATGCCCGATCGTCGGGGTGGTCTGCCACAGTGTCGGTGTGACGGTTCAGACGATGCCCCATCTGGGAGGCTGCAATCCGGGCGCGATAGCGGGCACCTTCGCCCTCGGAGTCGGCCTCGGCGGCGTCGCGGGCGCCCTCATTGCCATCGGCGCCCATCTCCTGCACGCGTTCTCGTCCAGCAGCGGTGCCGCCACGCAGTCACTCATGATGTCGATCATCTTCTCCACCTTCGGCGGATTCGTGTTCGGACTCGCGGCAAGCGTCGGCGCATTGTAGGCGCTCTGGATCGGGGATTCTCGGTTGCGGCGTTCCCCCCTCGCTCAGGGGCTGGTTGCCGGTACCGGTGCCGTCGCGCCGGGTGTCGCCCTGTTCGCCGCTCTGGGACAGATGGCGAGCGTCGATCTCGCTGGGTCTCTCTGGCTGTTCGCGCTCATCTTCGGCAGCGCTTTCGGGCTCATGCTGTTGAGAGCGAGAACGCACCGAGTGGGTTTCTCCCGACGCGTGTAGCCAGGCGCACGCGGGGCCACCCGGACTCCGGATGCCGACGCGCGTCCACAGCGGGTTGCTATGGTTGGCCGGCATGAGGAACGTTCGGCGGGTGGGCTTCACCGGCGCGCTGCTGTTGAGTGTGGCGCTGTCGGGATGTACTCTCGTGACCCCCGGGGTATGCCCCGCAATCGCGTGGTTCAACCGCGCAACGGTGAACCTCACCGGGAACGTTGACGACGTCGCCGCGCTGGAGTTCTGCATCGATGGCATGTGCGCCGCATCGACCGACGTTCAACCGTTGCCCGACGAACCCTTGCCTCTCACGACGTTGGAGCCGATCGACCTGCAGACGTTCTCCCCGGCTCCTCGCGAGGCCTCGCCGTTGCCCACAGCGGTTCCCCCGATCTTCTCCTTCATCCGCACGAACGAGAGCACGTGGCGCATCGCGTTGGACATGGCGGCCCCGGAGACGGCCACGATTCGCGCGCTGTCCTCAACTGGCGACGTTCTTGTGGAGCACGAGGTCGCACTCGACTGGCGGCGCGTGGGCGGCAGCGAGCAGTGCGGCGGGCCGAGCGAGGCCGCGCCCGTCAGCGTCGAGATCCCGTCCTAGGCTGCTCGAACTGCCGGCCCGCGCGCCAACGAGGTGCGCACTACACGAGTCCCCAACAGCCCGCCGCATCGAGAAGCAAGAAAACGCATCAAGAGACGAGTCTTCGTGCGCTTTCTTGCTTGTCGGTGCGGTGTGGAGCGGCGAAGAGGCCGGGGCGACCTGCGGGCGGCATCCGCGGGATAGCCTCGAGGGGCACCGAACCGTCGACAGAGAGCCCTGAAACCCATGACCCGTGTAGCCGCCATCGACTGCGGAACCAACTCGATCCGCCTCCTCATCGCCGACCTCGACGGGCAGGGCGGCCTCACCGACGTGCTGCGCACCCTCGAGGTTGTGCGGCTCGGGCAGGGGGTCGACCGCACCGGCCGGTTTGCGGATGACGCGCTCGCCCGCACCCTGGACGCCACCCGCCGGTACGCCGAGCTGTGCCGCGAGCACGGCGTCGAGCGCGCCCGGTTCGTCGCGACCTCCGCCACCCGGGACGCCGCCAACCGCGACGAGTTCACCGATGCTGTGCAGCAGATCCTCGGCGTGCCCGCCGAGGTGATCCCCGGCACCGAGGAGGCCGAGCTCTCCTTCCGTGGCGCGCTCACCGCGGTGGCCGGCGCCGGGGCGGATGCTGCGGCGCGGCACCTCGTCATCGACCTCGGCGGCGGTTCGACCGAGCTGGTGCTCGGCCGGCAGGGCCCCGAGGCCGCGATCTCGATGGACATCGGCTGCGTGCGCATGACCGAGCGGCACCTCGGCGCCGGGGTGGACGGCGACGTGGCACGAGACGACGCCGCATTCGCCGCGTTGCGCGCCGACGTGAACGCCGCGCTGGACGCGGCCTCCGCCACCGTCGACGTGTCGCTCGCGACCGATGTCGTCGGTGTGGCCGGCACGGTGACGTCGATCACCGCGCACGCCCTGCGCCTCGACGCGTACCGGCCCGAGCTGATCAACGGCAGCAGGCTGCCGCTGGGCGTCGTGCTCGCAGCCTGCGACTCACTGGCCCGGATGCCGCGCGCCGAGCGCGCCGCACTGCCATTCATGCACCCGGGACGGGTCGACGTGATCGTGGCCGGTGCGGTGATCTGGTCGACGGTGCTGCAACGGATCGCGGAGGCGACGGCCGCCGCCGGGCACCCGCTCGAGTTCGTCACGACGAGCGAACACGACATCCTGGACGGCGTCGCGCTCTCGCTCGGCTGAGCGCTCTCGACGCACCCGTTCTCTCCGGTGGCACGTGGCGGGTGTCACGAAGCGACAACGTTTGCGGCGCTCCGCTGACCGTCGAGGCCACACATGCCAGTGTGGGCATATGACCGTGGAGACTCCTGCGTGGCGCCGCGTGCTGTTGCCGCCCGTCATCGTCGTGCTCGTCACCTGGGCGCTCATGGCGCTGGCGCAGGGGATCCCGACGGTGTGTGCACTGGCCTTCACCTGCCCGGCACCCGACGTGCGTCTCGCACCCGCCCTGAGCTACGGGGCGCTGCTCCTGCTGCCGCTGCTGGCACTTGCATTCGTGGCCGAGCGCCCGCACCAGCGCGGCTGGCTGGCTGCGCCCGCCTATATCGTGCTCGGCGTGCTCTGCCTGCTCGGGATCGGGACGGTTCTGTTTTCCGGCGGCTTCGCGGTACCGTTCTCGCTGTAGTCCCCACTCGGGTGTAACGTGTGGCCGGCGCGGCGACGAGGAGGAACCGGATCATGATCGCATCGAGTTCGCGCATGCGCGGACTGGTGCTGGTTGCGGCAGCATCCGCGATCCTGTTGCTGACGGGCTGCGCGACGGCACAGACCGACGCGGCCGCCCCCAGGGCGTCCACCCCGCCGAGCGCAGCGCGGGTCGCGCCAGCGCCAACGCCAACGCCGACCCCGACCGCACCGGAGGAACCGGCCGTCTGGACGATCGGTTTCGCCAGTGTGGGTCCGATCACGCTCGGGTCCGAGATCGCCTCCGTCGATCGGAGCATGGACGGCTTCACCCGCGCCGTCTACGAGGGATGCGAATCAGTTGTCGCCTTCGAGAAGGCGCACGTGCCGACCATCGTGATCCCCGACCGCCTGGGTACGGGGCTCGTCGAACAGATCGTGCTGATGGGCAATGTGGACGAGCTCGGGCTCGCCGAGGGGGCGCCGCGAACCGCAGAGGGCATCGGCGTCGGGTCGAGCCTCACCGAGCTCCGGGCCGCGTACCCGGACATCGAGTTCCAGGGCGACCCACCCACCCCGCACTACGGGTTGTCGGATGAGGCGGGGCACTGGATCCTCTTCACGCTGTACGAGGACGTCGTGCAGACCATCGTCGTGCGCGACATGCCCGTCGTCAACCGCGAGTACTGCAGCTGAGCGGGCGGCTCGACATGCCGTGGCCTGCAGCGTGCACGATGACGGCTTGCGATCGCCTACAGTGATGGCCATGCGAACACTTGGGGGGACCAAGCCAGCTCTGGCGACCGTGCTCAGCGCCGGCATCGTGGCGGCGCTGCTCAGCGGGTGCGCCATCGGGCCGGGGGCGGAACCGCCTCGCAGCGATGGCCAGACGGTGGCACCCCCAGCGGAGACCTCGGCGCCGCGCCCGACGCCGGTGGGCACGCCGGCGCAGCCCGAGCAGCCGGCGGCTCCCGCGATCGACCTCGAGAACCCGGGCACGTGGCTGATCGGCTTTGAGGGCATCGGGCCGATCGATCGCGGCGCGCAGATCGTCGATGTGCGGCCGGCGATGGGCGCCTTCTCCGAACGCGCGATGCCCGAATGGTGCCCTGTCGCACAATTTGACCGCGCGGGCGGCCCGACGGTGGTGGCCACGCTGGACGAGGACTTCGCCACGGTCACGGGAATGTTCGTAGGTGGCGGGGCCGATCCGGCTGCCACCACCGAGAGCTCCCCACGCACGGCGGAAGGCATCGGGATCGGCTCCACACTGGGCGAGATGCTCGCTGCCTACCCGACGATCACGAAGTCGGGGGAGTATGGCGGCGGGACTCCCACCCTCTACTACGCACTGCAGAACCCCGCCGGGGTCTGGCTGGTCTTTTCCGTGTACGAGGAGGTCGTTGGCGCGATCTTTGTGCGCGATACTCCCCGGCCGCCGAGCGAGTACTGCGCGTAGGAATCGTGCCGTCGCCCGTTTCGTGCGCCCGAGGCTCGCGCGCACGAAACGGGATCTGCGGCATCCGGTGCAAGAATCGGCGAGGTCACGACATATTCCAAGCGTGACGATCGACAACGAGACAGCCGTGGCCGATGCGAGCGAGGGGGAGGCGATGCCTGAGCGCACCGACGAAGACGTGCAGCGCGACGTGCAGCCCGACGCGCCCGCGCCCGCCGCATCACGCGACGACGGGGCCTGGTTCACCGCGGTGGTGCGCGAGCATGGGGCGGCGCTGGTGCGCTACTTCGCCCGCCGCGGCCCCCGTCAGGACGCCGAGGACCTCGCCGCCGAGGTCTTCGCGACCGCGTGGCGCCGCCGCGGCGACGTGCCGACGGATGCCGTGCTGCCCTGGCTGTACCGCACGGCGGGTTTCACGCTCGCCAACCACCGCCGCAAACTCGTCGACCTGCCGGTCGACGAGGTGCCCGAGACGGGGTCGGTGCGGGTCGGCGACGACCCCGAGCTGAGCCTGCTGTTCGACGCGGAACTCCGCGGCGCCCTCGCCAGCGTGGGGGAGCGCGACCGGCACATCCTGCTGCTGAACGCGTGGGAGGGCCTGGACGGGGTCGAGCTCGCCGAGGTGCTCGGCATCTCGCGCTCTGGGGCGGATGCCGCCCTCTCCCGCGCCCGCAAACGGCTGCGGGACGCCTGGCACGAACGCCTCTCCTTCTAGACCACCTGCAAGCTTTGGGCCCCTGGGCACATATTCCCCAGTGAACCGCACTCACGGAGGGTGAACGACATGAACGCCAACATGAACGACAACGACCACGACGACGCCGGCGCGAACGCCGCTGGCGGAGCGAACGCTGCCGGGAACGATGCGGGCAGCGCCGACACCGGGCTCGACGCGGAGGCCCGGCTGCGCGCTGCGGACCCCGCCATCGGCCTCGAGCCCAGCGCCGGCTTCGTCGACGCGGTGCTCGCCCGCACTGTCGGGGCGGCAGGCGCCGGCTCGACCGCGGCCTCCGAACCCGCCCCGGTGCACGACTTGACGGCCGAGCGGGCACGCCGCCGCCCCCGCTGGCTGCCGATCGCGGCAGTCGCCGCCTCCATCGCGATCGTCGGCGGCGCCGGATTCGGCCTCGGCGCAAGCGTCAGCAACAGCAACATGGCCGGCGGACCGCTGGGCGGCGCCGAGGGCGCGGCTCCTCCCATCTCGCTGCAGTCCGGGCTGGGCGCTGGCGGCACGGCTCCCGAGGTCGCGGGCGGGCAGGGCCGCGTCTCCGGTCTGGGCCAGCAGGCCGCATCCGGCGCCCTGAGCGACACGAAGATGGCGCCGTGGGGATTCGGCCGCAACAGCTTCAGCGCCTCCGGGCTGTCCACGCAGACCGGGAGCGCCGCCGGCTACGCCTACGACGCCCGCTCGGCGTCGACCCCCGAGCGGATCGCGGCGCTCGCCGCCTCCCTCGGCGTCGAGGGAACCCCCGAGTTCAAAGACGGCGCATGGCAGGTGGGGCCGCAGGACGGCTCCGGGCCCGCGGTCTACGTGAGCCTCGACGGCACCCTCGGCTTCAACTTCAACAACCCTGCGATCAGCCCGTGGCAGTGCGACCAGCCCGACGCCACGGGGATGTGCCCGCTGCCGACCAGCCTTCCCAGCGAGCAGGCCGCGATCGACGCGCTGCGCGGCATCGTCACCGCCGCCGGTCGCGACGCCGACACGTTCGAGTTCACCTCTGAGACCTGGGAGGGCTCCTACACCCGGAGTGCCCAGGCGTACCCGCTCGTCGACGGCCAGCGCGTCGACCAGGCGTGGTACCTCGAGATGACGGATGCCGGAATCTCCAGCGTCTACGGGGCGCTGGCCACACTGGTGCCGCTCGGCGACTACGACGTGGTGAGCGAGCAGCAGGCATTCGAACGGCTCTCCGACCCGCGCTTCGGCGCCCAGATGACGGCCTTGCCCCTGAGCATGCGCGGCCAGGCGGAGCCGTTCCTCGACGGCACGGAGTGGGTGCCGCCGACCGAGCCGCCGGCGACCCCGTCGGCAGGCGCCAGCGTCTCCTGGCCGACGAACGACGTCGAGGTCGTCAGCGCCCGACTGGGCCTGGCGAGCCAGTGGCAGCCGGACGGCAGCGTGCTCGTCATCCCGGCCTACGAGCTGACGGATGCCGACGGCGGCACCTGGTCGGTCATCGCCGTCGCCGACTCGATGCTGAACTTCGCGGGCAACTAGCCTGCGGCCACACGTCGCGGGCCGCTCGTCGGGGGACGGAGCACCCGCGGCCTCCGCACTCTCGCCGCACCGGGCATCAGCCCAGGTGCGGCGAGAGTGCACTTTCTGCGCCAGCGGCCAGCGAGCTACTGTCGGTCGACCGCGGCGAGGATCGCCGCAGCCAGCTCGGCCGGCTTGGTGAACTGCGGCCAGTGCCCGGTCGGCAGGTCAACGTACTCGGTGTCGCTCATCAGGCCGAGCTCCGCCACGAACGGCGCACCGGCGGCGACCCACTCGGCCAGCTGGGCGGCCGTGAACTCGCACGCGATGACCGTCGTCGGCACGGTCAGGCGTCGCTCGTCGTGCAGCTGCATGGCGTCCTGGGCGACGCCCCTCGGCTGCGGGATCGCCCGGGCCCGGAACGCGGCGCGGAGCCCCTCGTCCAGGTCGACGAGGTCCTCATCCTCGAACACGTCCCACGCCGGCAGCGGCACGTCGTCACCCTCAGCGGGGAGCTCGTCGTTGATCGACTGGCCAGCGCCGAGGGGCCCGGAATCGACGTACACCGCCCGCGCGATGCGGTCGGGTCGGGCATCCGTCACCCCGTAGATGATCGCGCCGCCGCCCGAATGGCCGACCAGCACGACGGGCCCCTCGAGACCGTCGACGACGGCCGTCACCGCGTCGATGTGCGTCTGGAGACCGATGCCGGCGCGCGGGGCGTCGGCGGATTCCAGCCCGGGCAGGGTGAGCGGGTGCACCCGGTGGCCGGCCGCGACGAGCGGCGGCGTCACCTCATCCCACGAGGAGGCGTCCAACCAGAATCCGGGTACCAGCACGATGTCCATGGCGGCAGGATACGCGACGCCTGCGACATCCGCAGAGCGCGGACTCAGTCGGAGTGGCGGCGCCCGCCGAGGAAGTAGGCGATCGGGCCGACGTAGTTGATGGCGATGACCGCGCCCCACACCCACTTGCGCCCGTTGACCTGCTCGGCCGGGCGCTTGGCCAGGTCGACCCAAGCGGTGACGGCCAGCGCGATCTGCACGGCCCCGGCGACGAGAGTTCCGGCGCGTTGACCCGTGCTCATGTCTTCCCAGCGCTGCTTCTGCATCTTCTTGCGCACCTGCTTGCGCTTCTGCATCTGCCGCTTCGATTGCTTCTGCATGATCCACCTCGTGATCCTCGGAGTGTGTCCCAGTCTCGCAGGAGTTCGGCCAAACGCACAGGGCTCGAGAAGTCGTTCTCGCGGCAGCGGTCAGTGTCGCTAGCTGTACTGCCCAGCAAGGTTGGTTAACCGGCTGATGGGTGGTTTGCTCCCGATGGCCGTGTGGGGCCTGTGGTGATTGTATTCGTGGAGCCAGGCCGGGAGGGCGTTCCGGCGGGCTGACTCGGACGCGTAGAACCGTGAGAATGCCCAGCCGTCGGCGAGGGTGCGGTGGAAGCGTTCGATCTTCCCGTTGGTCTGTGGCCGGTAGGGGCGGGTCTTCTTGGGTGTGATGTTCAACTCGGTGCAGGTGTCGCGCCAGAGGTGGGACTTGTAGGCAGAGCCGTTGTCGGAGAGGACCCGTTCGACCGTGATGCCTCGGGCGGCGAACCAGGACACGGCCCGGCGGAGCACACCCACGGCGGTGACCGCTTGCTCGTCGTCGTGGATCTCGGCGTAGGCGACGCGGGAGTGGTCGTCGATGACGGTGTGCACGAACGCCGTCCCGACCAGCGGCTGCCGGCGCTTGCTCCGGCCCGCGCCAACGGTCGCGGCCCGGTTCTTGCCGCCCTGCTGCTTGCCCAGGTAACGCCAGCCGCCGCCATCGGGGATGTTGCCGAGCTTCTTCACGTCGACGTGGATCATCGCCCCCGGCTTGTCGTGCTCGTAGCGCCGCACGACTTCCCCGGTGCGCTTGTCGACGTGACTCAACCGGTTCAGCCGGCACCGGGTCAACACGGCGTGCACGGTCGACGCGGGCATGCCCACTTTCGCGCCGATCGCGACCGGCCCCAAACGCTTCTTCCACCGCAGATGCACGATCTTCCGCACCAGCCGCTGCGGGGTCCTGTTCGGGTTCCGGTGCGGCCGGGAGGAGCGGTCCTGCATGCCGTCCTCACCCATCGCCGCGTAACGTTCAGCCCACCGCTTGGCGGTCGGCCAGGAGCAGTTGAACTGTCTCGCGGCCTGCGAGATCGGCCAACGGTCGTCCACGATCAGGCGCGCCATGCGCAGCCTTTGGCGTGGAGTCAGCGCAGCGTTAGCGTGGGACATGAGGGCCTCCTGGTCTCGCAGAACTGGTTTCTAAGCAGCTCCACTCTGCAGCAGGAGGTCCTCACTCATTCCCGAAGGACTACAGCGAGTCGTCACACCGATTCAACCAACGTCCCTGGGCAGTACAGCTAGCCCGCGGCACCGGCCGTTCGTGCCGCCTGTGCGGCCAGCGCCGCGTCGAGCACGGCCTTCCTCTGCTCGAGCTTCTGCCCGAGCTCGGACGTCTCGTCGAAGAACCAGATGTGCTCGCCGCGGTTGGACTCCCAGACGAAGTCGCGCAGCGCCCCGCTGGCGGCCAGCTGCGCGCCGATGTCGCCGATGACGGCCAACTTGAGCTGGTAATTCGCGACCTTCTGCAGGATCGCCCCGGCCTGCCCGGACGCCAGCCGGAAGAACTCCGCATCGAGCCGGGACACCGGCAGCGCGATGACGTCCGCGTTGTCGACCCAGGCGTTGCCGATCAGGTCGGAGGTGTCCTCCGAGCTGACGATCGGCGGGCCGGCCGGGTCGACGTGCAGCACACGCAGGCCGCCGCTCTCGGTGATGCGCTGGGGCTGCTCGTTCTCGCTCATACGAAAAAACTAGGCGAGATCCGGCTCGAACGGCCAGTGTTACGCGCCCGATACGCTGGACCGGTGACTGACTCCCTGCCGCACTGCCCCGAATGCTCCAGCGAACACGCCTACGAGATGGGCGCGCTGCTGGTCTGCCCGATGTGCGGGCACGAATGGGCGGCCGCAGCCGCTGACGAGTCGGATGACGCGACCGCCGAGCCGGTCATCAAGGACGCGGTCGGCAACGTGCTCGCCGACGGCGACACGGTGACGGTCATCAAAGACCTGAAGGTCAAGGGCAGCTCCACGGTGATCAAGGTCGGCACCAAGGTGCGCGGCATCCGCCTGCTGCCCGGCGTCGGCGACCACGACATCGACTGCAAGGTCGACGGGGTCGGCCCGACCCAGCTGAAGTCCAGCGTCGTCAAGAAGGTCTAGCCGGTGCGCCAGGATCTCGCCCTCGGCGACGTCACGATCAGCTTCCTGACGGATGCCGGTGCGGCCGACGCACCCGCAGCCGACGCACCCGCATCCGGCGCCGCCCGCCCCACCGTCGTGTTCCTGCACGGCCTGGCGGGAAGCGCCACCGAGTTCCTTCCGACCGCCGCCGCCCTCGGCGTCGGCTACAACTCGGTGCTGGTCGAGCTGCGCGGGCACGGCCGCAGCACCCGGCATCCGGCCGACGCCTCTCGGGAAGCCTACGTGCGCGACGTGATCGCCGTGCTCGAGCACCTGAACGCGTCCGATTCGACGGGGCCGGCGGGCGTCGCCCTCGTCGGCCAGTCGATGGGCGCGCACACGGCGCTGCTCGTGGCCGCCGCGCGCGCGGACCTGGTGCGCATGTTGGTGCTGCTGGAGGGTGACGTGCAGTCCTCGCCGCCCGAGGCCGCCGAGCGGATTGGCGGATACTTCGCCTCCTGGCCGGTGCCGTTCGCGGATGCCGCGGCGGCCGGTGCCTTCCTCGGCGACAGCGTCATCGGCCGGGCCTGGCTGGCCGACCTCGAGCCGTGCGAGGGCGGGCTGCGGCCGCGCTTCGAGCCGGCGTTCCTGCAGGCCTCGATCGCGGCGCTGCACGCGCAGGCCCGCTGGGAGGAGTGGGAGAACCTCACGGTGCCGACGGCGGCCGTGTTCGCCCCGGACGGCATGTTCGACGAGGAGCGCAAGCTCGCCTTCCTCGAGGCGCGGCCCGGCACGCTGCGGGTGGACCTCGGAGCGGGCAGCCACGACGCGCACCTGGACGCGACCGCGGAGTGGTCCGCCGTGCTCGGCGACCTGCTCAGCCGGCTGGACGGGGACGGCCCGGTCCGCTGGGATTGGGACTGATTGCGGATTCGCCGGGCGCTGCCTAGCGTGGACGGATGCAGTTCACACTCACCGTCGACATGGACGCACTGACCGGCGAGCCGGAGGCGGAGCTCTCCCGCATCCTGCGCTACTGGGCCGGCAACCTCAAGCACTACGAACTGGTCGAGGGCACCCACGAGACCCTCTCGGACACGGCCTACGTGCCCGTCGGGCAGTGGCGCATCGAGCCCTCGCCCGAGTAGCCGCATCCGCCCGCCGGCCACCACGCACTCGCGGCCCTCGTTTCGTCTCGCGGCCCGCGTCATACCGGGGGCCGCGAGACACAACGCGGGCCGCGACGCTCCGCGACGCTCCGTGACGGGCCGTGACGGGCCGCGACGGGCCGTGACCGGTGCAGCCGTGTGCGGCTACTCCCAGGCGACGTAACGGTGGGATCCGCGCTCCAGGCGCAGCGCGAGCGGCCCGGCCATCGCGAACACGCCGCCGCTGCCGAAGCGCGCGAGGCGATCCGTCGTCGCCGTCCAGCTGCGGCCATCGGCTGTGGTGGCGACCGTCTGCAGCGGGCCGAACCCGTCCCCGCCCTGCACGATCCGTTCCTCGACCCGGCCAGCCGCCGCGGCATCCAGAAACTCCCGCAGCAGCTCCACCTGGTCGACGTCGGCGGGCAGGTTCCAGACGCCGTCGCCGAGGTGAACCCGGATGCCGTCGGCTCCGTCCTCCGCGGAGCGCATCCAGTGCAGGGCGGCCGCCCCGGCCCGCCGCGGCTCGATCGTGACGGCCGCGGCGTCGTCTGAGCGCAGGATGCGGGCGCGAGCGCCCAAACGCGTGGCGGCGTCATCCGCGAGCGCGCGCAGCAGCATCCCCACTTCGCCCTGGGCGCGCAGCGCGCGCAGCCGGGCGGTGTGCGCCTCCCGGTCCTGATGCACGGTGCGCTCTGCGCTCGGCACGAAGAGCGGCAGCACGGTGTCGCCAGGGATGTCGAGTAGCACCAGATAGTCGTTCATCTCGGCGTCGTCGCCCGTGCCGAGCTCACTCAACGGGTGCAGCTGCGGGTGGGCGGTATCCGAGGTGCGGGTGCCCGGCATGCCCGCCACCGGGACGCTCGGATAGGTGACACCGGTGATGCCGGCGACAAGACCCGAAATGTTCAGCCGCGGCGTCTCCGCAGATTCCTCGCCGTGATTGTCGCTGAGGAGGCGCGGCACGGCCACATCGGCCGCGGCATCGAGGGCGAGGGCGGGGTCGATTGCCGGCTCGAGCGCAGGGTCAATTGCCGGGTCGAGCCCCGGGTCGAGCGCCGCGAGCCGGTAGCTCACCGTCTCGCCCAGTCGGGCGGGCACGCCGCAGCATTGCTGCTCCCAGCCGACGATCAGCACCTCGATGCGCCTCGGCATCCGCCCGCTCACGCGCTCGCCGTCACGGCCTCTGGCGCGTCATCCGCCCGCGAGCGGTCGGCCGCACGCAGCCCGAAGCCGAACGCGAGCGCGATGAAGAACATCAGCACGCCGTACACGGCGGCCGGCAGGCTGAGCTCGAGGCTGCCGAGCACCGTCTGCGCGATCACGATCGCGAGCGTCGCGTTGTGGATGCCGATCTCGAAGGAGCTCGCGACGGCCTGGCGCCGCTCCACCCGGAACAGCCGCGGCACGAAGAAGCCGATGCTCAGGCTGAGCAGGCAGAACAGTGTGGTGATCAGGGCCAGCTGGCCGAGATTGGCCAGCAGGATGTCCTTGTTCGAGACGATGGCGCCGGCGATCACCACAATGAGGATGACGATCGAGGCGATGCGCACCGGCTTGTCCATGGCGTCGGCGAAGCTGGTGCGCCAGCGTCGCACCAGCATGCCCAGCCCGACAGGGGCCAGCACGATGACGAACACCTCGACGGTCTTGGCCAGTTGCAGCCCGAGCGAGGTGTTGCCCGGCATGAAGTAGGCGATCGCCAGATTCGTGATGAGCGGCAGCGTGATGACGGCGATCACGGAGTTGAGGGCGGTGAGCGAGATGTTCAGGGCGACGTCGCCGCGGAACAGGTGGCTGTACAGGTTCGCGGTCGTGCCGCCCGGGGAAGCCGAGAGCAGCAGCATGCCGACCGCCAGCACGGGCGGCAGCTCGAACGCGAGCACCAAGCCGAAGCAGACGAACGGCAGGATCAGCAGCTGGCAGACGAGGGCGATGACCACCGCTTTCGGCGCTTTGGCGACGCGGCCGAAGTCGCGCGGCGTCAGGCTCAGGCCCAGCCCGAACATGATGATGCCGAGGGCGACGGGCAATCCGATGGTGGTCAACGCTGATCCCATGGCCTCAGTATGGCCCAGACTCTGACCCCCGCCGCTAGCCCCCACCCTAAACTCGAGAGCGTGAGTGAGCAGGGTGCGAGCGGGCAGGCCGGTGCAGCCGACCGCGAGGCGCGCGCGTCTATCGAGCGGGCGCTCGCCGACGCCGTCGAGCGCCTGAGCGGGGCGGATGCCGCCACCGAGGCGCTCGCCCGCTTCGAGCCGCCGCGGCGCCGCGCCCTGCTGTTCACCCGCGAGGCCCAGATGGTGCCGCTCGGCCGCGTGTGGCGGCTCGGCGTGTTCCTGCTCGGGGCCGACGGCGCGCTGTACGCGACCGGGCACACCACCCGGGCGGTGGACCCGCGGCATCCGGGCTACCAGTCGGTCTCTGCCGAGGAACGCCGCGGTTTCAGGGCGGCAGCCTTTCGCGGGCCGTTCGAGCGCGGCGAGACCGTGAACTTCGACGTCGAGGAGATCGAGCTGACCCCGGGCGCGCTGCGCACGGCGACCGGCCCGCTCGTGCTGCGCGGTGCGAGCGCACTGGTGCGCTGGCGGGCGGGCGCGGGGGAGGACGGCCTCGTGCCGTTGGAGAGCTATCTCGCCGAGCGGGTCGGACTGCTGGGCCTATGAGAGCCAACGACGCGGTGAACGCGCGGGGCCAGGACGGAGGCGTCGATGACCAGGGCTGAGGTCGACCGGTATCTGTCGGAGCTCGACCACCCGCAGGCGGGCACGCTGGCCGAGCTGTGCGCAATCGTGCGCGCCGCCGACCCGCGCGTGCAGGAGACGATCAAGTGGAACGCCCCGAGTTTCTTCATCGCCGAGCACTTCGCCACGACCGGGCTGTCGCCGCGGGGCCAGCTCCGACTGGTGCTGCACACCGGGGCGAAGAAGCTGTCGGAGCCCCTCGTCGTCACGGTCGCCGGCGCCGATGGGCTGCTCGAGTGGAAGGGCACGGACCGCGCCGTCGTCATCGTGCGGGACGCCGAGCAGTTGGAGGGCATCCGCGAGGCGCTGGGCGGGGTGCTGCGGCAGTGGATCGCCCAAACCCAGCCGGCCCCCTAGGCCGACCGCCCGCTACCGGGTGAGATACGGGGCGAGCGCTGCGAGCGTCGGCGCGCGGCCGAGCTCGATGTGCGCGTACGCCTGGGCGGCGGCGAGCTCGGCCTTGCCCTGCACGAGCGCGTCGTAGAGCTGGCGGTGCTCGCCGGCCTGGTCACCCTCGCGGGCTCCGTGGGTGAGGCGGAAGATCCACTCCATCCGGCCGAGCATCGGCTGCAGGCTCCGCACCAGCAGACTGTTGCCGGAGAGCCGCACGATCTCGGCGTGGAAGCGCAGATTCGAGGAGATCCCCTCGGCCTCGTCGCCACCGGCGAACTGGGTCTGGGCGCTGGCGAGGCTCTCGACCAGGGAATCGGCCGCCTCGATGCCGGCAGAGAGCCGGAGGGCCGCCTGCCGCGTGGCGAAGGGCTCGATGCAGAGCCGCGCGTCGAAGAGCTCCTCCACGTCGTGCCGGGTCATCGGCCTGACGACGGCCCCGCGACGCGGTTCCGCCACCACGAAGCCCTCGGACTCCAGCCGCTGCAGCGCCTGACGGACGGGGATGCGGGAGACCTCGAAGCGCTCGGAGAGCTCGCGCTCCTTGAGCCTGCTGCCCGGCGCGGCCTCGCCGGCGATGATCGAGCGCAACAGAGCGCGATACACGCCGTCGGGGCGGGCCTCGCGCTCGACGGCGGCGTCGGCCATGTCAGCGCTGTCGACGGCGGCGTCGGTGTCGGCGCCGTCGGCGGTGGGGCCCGCCGGGGGTGTGTGGGTCGGCGGTTGCCGCATGGCGTCTCCTCGCTCGTCGGCGGCGCGTCGCAGCGAGCCCGCCCCGTCTTGGTATCCCAAAATAGCAGAGTGTTCCCCCGAATCTCCGTGTCTTTCTGGGTACAAGGGGCTGTGTATTCCATTTGGGATACCATTAACGCCAGTGCGCGGGCCGGTGGGCTCGACGCAGGCCGGTGCTGTCGCCGGCATCCAGATGTGGAAGGACCGACGCCATGCTCATTCGCAACGCCCGCCCGTGGGGTGGCCCCGCAGCCGATGTCGAGATCGCCGACGGCGCGATCACCGAGGTGCGCGCCCACGACCCGCTCGCCACGGGCGGCGCGGATGTCGTGGACGGCCGCGGCCGCCTGCTGCTGCCCGCGTTCAGCGACGTGCACGTGCACCTGGACTCGACGCGCATCGGGCTGCCGTTCCGCGAGCACACCGGCAGCCCCGGGGTGTGGGCGATGATGCTGAACGACAGGAACAACTGGCGTGACGCCGAGATCGGCCTGCCAGAGCGGGTGGCCGGCACGCTCGAGCAGATGATCGCCAAGGGCACGACCCGGGTGCGCAGCTACGCGCAGGTTGACGTCGACTGCAGGCTGGAGAAGTTCGAGGCCGTGCTCGCGGCGAAGGAGGCCTTCGCCGAGCAGGCCGAGGTGCAGATCATGACGTTCCCGCAGGCCGGCATCCTGCGCGAGCCCGGCACCGTCGAGGTGCTTGAGGAGTCGCTGAAGCAGGGCGCCGACGTCATGGGCGGCATCGACCCGAGCCAGCTCGACCGCGACCCGGCCCGGCACCTCGACATCGTCTTCGGCCTCGCCGAGAAGTACCAGGTCGAGATCGACATCCACCTGCACGAGCCGGGCGAGCTGGGCGTGTTCAGCACCGAGCTGATCTTGGAGCGCACCCGGGCCCTCGGCATGCAGGGCAAGGTCACCCTCTCGCACGCCTACGAGCTCGGCTCCGTGTCGGATGCCGTCAGCCGCCGCCTCATCGAGGAGTTCGCCGAGCTCGACATCGCGATGGCCACGATCGCCCCGGCGGCCCGCCGGCCGCTCTCCCTGCTGCAGCTCGTCGAGGCCGGTGTGCGGGTCGGGCTCGGCGAGGACGGCCAGCGCGACTACTGGAGCCCCTACGGCAACTGCGACATGCTCGACCGCACCTGGCAGCTGTCGTTCACCAGCGGATTCCGGCGCGACGAGCACGTCGAGCTCGCCCTCGCGGTGGCCACGCTCGGCGGCGCCAGCATCATGTCCCACGAGGCCCCCCGCGTCTCCGGTCTGGGCAGCCGCCAGGGCGTCGCCGTCGGCGACCGGGCCGAGCTTCTGCTCGTCGACGGCGAGACGCCGACGAGCGCCGTGATGGACCGGGGTACCGACCGCACTGTCATCCACAATGGCCGCGTCGTCGCCGACGGGCTCCGTGTCCTCGGCCGCTAGCACCGGCGGCGCGGATGCCGCAGCCGTAGGACAGACGAACTCCCGCGCGGGGAGGGCCCGAGCGGGGAAGCCTCGAGCGGGGAAATCGCGAACGCTCACGCCCCGTGCGGCGACGCTCGGGCTGATCGCCGCGCTCCTGGTCGGGGTGAACCTCCGCCCGGCGATCACCTCGGTGGCCGCGCTGGTCGGCGAGGTGACGGCGCACTTCGAGCTGAGCGCGGGCGAGGTGACGGCGCTGGTGACGCTGCCGGTCATCGCGTTCGGATTCACCGCGCCGCTCGGCCCCTGGCTGGCCAGGCGCATCGGCGTGGCCGGGGCGCTCGGCTGGGCGATGGTCGCCCTCGCGGCCGCCATCGCCCTGCGCGTGCTGCTGCCGGGGCAGCTGTTGCTCGGCACCGCCGTCGTCGGCATTGCGATCATGGCCGCAGGCACCCTGCTGCCGCAGTACCTGAAATCGCTGAACGCCGGCGGCCTCTGGGTCGGGCTGAGCAGCATGTCCTTCGGGGTCGGTGCGGCGCTCGGCGCCGGCCTCGCCGTTCCGCTGCACCGGGCGACGGGGGAGAGCGTGCCAGCCGCCCTCGCCATCTGGGCGGTGCCCGCGATCGCAGCCGCTCTGGCGATGGGCCTCGTCGGCGCCCGGGCCGGCCGCGAGCGGCGCGAGCTCACGGCGCAGCGCGCCGGAGCCCTGCCCCGCCTGCGGCTGCCCGCCGGTGGAGTGCACACCCTCGCGCTGGTCACGCTCGTCTTCGGCCTGCAGGCGCTGCTTTACTTCGCGGTGACCGCGTGGCTGCCGGTCTTCCTCGCCGACCGCGGCGAGCCGACGGCGGTGCGCGGCTGGCTGCTCGCCTGGTTCAGCATCGCCGGCTTCCTGCCGACCCTGGTCACCCCCATCATCGCCAGGCGCCCCCGGGTGCTCCGCTGGTTCGGCCCGGGCCTGGGGCTCGCGGTCGCGATCGGCCTGGCCTGGCTGTTCGTCGCAGACGGCGGGCAGTACCTCTTCGTCGTCGGGCTGCTCGGCGCGGTGCAGAGCGCCGCCTTCGGCCTGGCGATCAGCCTCATCGTCGGCCTGTCCGCCAATGCGGCCACCGCCGGAGCGGTCTCGGCGATCGGGCAGGGAGTCGGCTACATCCTGGCCGGTGCGGGCTCGCTGCTCGTCGGCGTCGTGCACACGGCATCCGGCGAGTGGGCCCCCAGCTTCCTGCTCATGGGCGCCTTCGCGATCTCGCTCAGCGTGGCGACCGCGCTCCTGGTGCGGCGGCCGCCGATCGACATGGTCGCGGGGGATTCCGAGGCCAACGCCGAGGCGAATGCACAGGCGGATGCCGGCGCCGCCCCGGGCGGGCGGGGCGAGCCGGCCGGGCGCAGCTGAGGCTGCGCCGGGCACCGCGCAGCGCCGCATAGGGTTGACGGGTGACTGCAACTCTCGTGGCCCAGGGCCTGGCCGGTGGCTACGCCCACCGCACTCTGTTCGAATCGCTCGACCTGACCGTCGCCCCCGGCGACGTCGTGGGCGTCGTCGGCGCCAACGGCGCGGGCAAGTCGACCCTGCTGCGCATCCTCGGCGGAGAGCTCGAGCCGCAGGCCGGCACGGTCAGCCTGTCGCCGAAGGACGCCTTCGTTGGCTGGCTGCCGCAGGAACACGAGCGGCTGCCCGGCGAGAGCATCGCCGCCTACATCGCGCGTCGCACCGGCTGCGCCGAGGCGACCGAGCAGATGGATGCCGCAGCCGCCGCCCTCGGCGACCCCAGCCTGGCCGCGCCCGGCACCGACCCGGGCGACGTCTATGCGGTCGCGCTGGAGCGCTGGCTGGCCAGCGGCGCCGCCGACCTCGACGACCGCCTGCCGGTGGTGCTGGCCGACCTCGGCATCACCCTCGAGAACGGCGGCCAATTGAGCGCCGACTCGCTGATGACCTCCCTCTCCGGCGGGCAGGCGGCCCGCGTCGGCCTGGCCGCGCTGCTGCTGTCCCGCTTCGACATCGTGCTGCTGGACGAGCCGACCAATGACCTCGACCTTGACGGCCTGGACCGGCTGGAGGCCTTCGTCAGCGGCATCCGCGGCGGTGTCGTGCTGGTCAGCCACGACCGTGAGTTCCTCGCCCGCAGCGTGACCAAGGTGCTCGAGCTCGACCTGGCGCAGAACAGCAACCGGCTCTTCGGCGGCGGCTACGACTCCTACCTCGAGGAGCGGGCCATCGCCCGCCAGCACAAGCGCGACGACTACGAGGAGTTCGCCGCCAAGAAGGCCGACCTCATCGGGCGGGCCCGCACCCAGCGCGAGTGGTCGAGTCAGGGCGTGCGCAACGCGATGAAGAAGGCGCCGGACAACGACAAGATCCGCCGCAAGGCCTCGATGGAGTCCAGCGAGAAGCAGGCGCAGAAGGTGCGCCAGATGGAGAGCCGCATCGCGCGCCTGGACGAGGTCGAGGAGCCGCGCAAGGAGTGGCAGCTCGAGTTCACGATCGGCGCCGCCCCGCGCTCCAGCTCGGTCGTCAGCACGCTGAACGCCGCCGAGTTCCGGCAGGGCGACTTCACCCTCGGCCCGGTGTCGCTGCAGGTCAACGGGGGCGAGCGCATCGGCATCACCGGCCCGAACGGCGCGGGCAAGTCGACGCTGCTGCGCGGCCTGCTCGGCCGCCAGGCTCCGGATGCCGGCGGCGCCAGCCTCGGCGCCAACGTCTCGATCGGCGAGATCGACCAGGCCCGCTCGCAGCTGGTCGGCGACGCGCCGCTGGCCGAGGCGTTCGAGGCGCTCGTGCCGGAGATGGCTGCGGCCGAGGTGCGCACCCTGCTGGCCAAGTTCGGGCTCAAGGCCGACCACGTGCTGCGCCCCGTCGACGCGCTCTCGCCGGGGGAGCGCACCCGCGCCGGCCTCGCCCTGCTGCAGGCGCGCGGCGTGAACGTGCTCGTGCTCGACGAGCCGACCAACCACCTCGACCTGGCCGCCATCGAGCAGCTCGAGCAGGCGCTCGAGAGCTACGAGGGCACGCTGCTGCTCGTCACCCATGACCGGCGCATGCTCGACACGGTGCGCATCGACCGCCGCTGGGCCGTCGAGTCTGGCACGGTCACCGAGCTGTAGCCGCCGCGGCCTCGGGGCCGGGTCGCGCCCCGTCCGCGCCCCGAGCTGGCGCAAACACGCGGCGGCGGATGTCGGAGCGCACCCCTCCGCTGAGCCTTCCGACGCGCATATACTTTCCAAATGGAAAGTGAATCGCGCGTGCCGTCGCCGGAGGCTGCCGCCGAGCTGCTGCGCAGCCACGGCGAGATGCGCGAGCGCGTCGAGCACCTCGGCCCCTCGCGGTCGTACGCGCTGTTGACGGTGTGGGGCGCGCTCGCCCTGGCCGTGTACATGGCCGCCTTCCTGCTCTCCTTCTCCCTGACATCGGGCGATCCAGCGGCCGGGGGCAGTGGTGCGGGCAGCGGGCTGTACTCGAACATGCTGGTTTTCCCGTTCCTGCTCTTCGGCGCCCTGGTCCGCGGGGCGCAGGAGCGGTTCAGCATCCGCAGCCGGGCCGCCGGGTCCGGCTGGGTCGCGAAGGGCCTCGCGCTCGGGGCATTCGTGCTGCTGCTCGTGCTCAACCTGTTCGGAGTCGACTACCCCTGGCTGCTCAACCCGATGCTCGCGGTGGCCGTCTTCATCACGCTGGCGTACGAGCCACTCCAGCAGCTGCGCCGGGCGCCTGCGTCATCCGTCGATGAACGCTGGGCCAATCAACCCCTCAGCCCCGCGGTGCGCTGGATGACGGCGCTCATCGGCGTGACCTCCGCGGTGCTCCTGGCCACGAGCAGCGAGAGCTGGTACGCGTACGCATCGCTCGTCAGCATGCTGTTCCTCGTCGCAGTGCTCCTGGGCTGGCGGGCTCCCTGGGGCCTGCTGCGCACCGGCTTCGAGTGGGGCCCGCTGCATTGGGGTGCGTTCGGCGTCACGATGAGCATCCTGTTCCTGATGGGCGTGCTGCTCTCGCGCACGCTCTGGGTGACGACACCCGTGTCGATCGCGGCCGGGGCGGTCGCGCTGCTCCTCATGCTGGCCGCATCCGTGCTGCCGACCCGCGCCAAGGCGCGCTGAGCGCCATGGCCCATCCGCGCCACGAACTGAATGACGCGTTCCAAACACCCGTCCGCTTCTCGCTGATGGCGGCGCTCGGCCGCACCGCCCAGATCGACTTCCGCACGCTGCGGGAGCTGCTGGAGGCCGACGACTCGGTGCTCAGCAAGGCCGTCTCGCACCTCGAGAAGCTCGGCTACGTCACGGTGACCAAGGGCTATGTCGGCAATCGGCCGCGCACGTGGGTGCAGGCGAGCGCGCAGGGGCATCGCGCCTACCAGCAGCACTTGCGTGCGCTGCGGGCCATCACCGAGGGACTGCTGGACTGAGCGGACGCCGCGCCACCGTGGCGCGACCGACCGGCCGCGTTAGCGGGACTGGCGCTTCTTGTACGGCAGCGGCTCGCCCTTGACCCGGGGAGCGCGGCCCTTGCCCTTGTTGGCCTTCGCCTTGCCGCCGGCCTTCGGAGCCGGGGGCTTGTTGGCGGCGTCGAAGGCGGCGATTTCGGCGGTCGCTGTCGCGAGGAAGAGCTCGCCGGCCTCGGTGAGGCTCATGCTGCTCGTCGTGCGGTTCACCAGCTGCGCGCCGACGAGCGCCTCCAGCTGGTTCAGCGAGCCGCTGAGAGTGGCGTGCGAGACGCCGAGAGCGGTCGCGGCCTTGGCCAGGTCGAGCTCGGTCGCCACTGTGACGTAGTGCCGGAGCAGGGAGATGTCCACGGAGGGCCTTTCGAAGGTCCGCGCCGATGAGCGGTCCCTCCAGAGTACGCGCCCGCGCTGAGCGCCCGCCCCACCGGGCTCCGGCCCCGCTCGGCCGGGCTCTGCCGGGGCCCTGCCCGGGCTCGGCCGTGCTCAGGCCGGGCCGAAGCGCTGCACCGCACGGGCGTGCGCCTTCAACGCCTCCTCCTCGCGGTTCTTCGGCGGGGCGGAGCTCACCAGGTCCTCGAGCAGGTGCCGCGTCGCGTGGGCGATCTCGGCGACGGCCCGCTCGAACGCGGCGGCGTTCGCCTGCGACGGCTTGCTGGAGCCGCTGATCTTGCGCACGTACTGCAGCGCCGCGGCGTGCACCTCGTCGTCGCTCGCCTCTGGCTCGAAATTGTGCAGTGTGTGGATGTTTCGGCACATGCTTCGAGGGTAGCCAGCGGCATCCGCCACCGAAAGGCCCGCGAGAGGGCCGGATGCCGGCCGTGTCGGCTGGGACGCTGACAGCGCCTAAACTGGAAAGCTGTCTCGGCCGCTCGGCCGGGCAGAGTTGGATCGACAGGGCTTGTCCGCATCCGTGACAAGAAGGGCCCCTTCGGCATGAGTACGCAGCGCACTGAGCATGAGGCTCACATCGCCAGACGCGGCACGATCGGCGCCATCACCCAGGTCGGCACCGAGGTGAGCATCAACCTCGGTTCGGCGTTGGCCGGCATCGCGATGCCGCTGGTCGGCGCGCCCGTGGTCGTCGCCGTGCGCCAGATCGTGATGACGATCGTCTTGCTGCCGCTGTACCGGCCGAAGCGGGCGGAGCTCAGCTGGGCCAGGCTGTGGCCGGCCGTCGCGCTCGGGGTCGTGCTCGCCGTCATGAACCTCAGCTTCTACGCCTCCGTGCACATCATTGGCCTCGGCCTGGCCGCGACCATCGAGTTCCTCGGCCCGCTCGCGCTGGCGCTCGCCGTGAGCCGCCGCCTGCTCGACTTCGTCTGCGCGCTCGCGGCCGGGGTGGGGGTTGTGCTGCTCACCGGCCTCGACGGCAAGGTCGACCTTTTGGGCATTGCGCTCGCGTTGATCGCCGGAGCGGCCTGGGCCGGCTACATCCTGCTCACCCGCCGAGTCGCCCTGACACTGCCCGGGCTGGAAGGGCTCACCGTCGCCGGAATCGTCAGCCTCGTGCTCGTGATCCCCGTCGCCGTCTTCACGTTCGACGCCACCACGCTGAACCTCGGCATCGTGGGCCTGCTCGTCGCGATCGGCGTGCTGTCCTCCGCGCTTCCGTACAGCTTGGACACCTTCATCCTGCGCCGCGTCGACACCCGGGTGTACGCGATCATCACCGCCTGCGGCCCGGCCATCGCCGCGCTGTTCGGCTGGCTGATCCTCGCTGAGCAGTTCAGCGGCATGCAGATCGTGGCCATCGGCCTGGTCTGCGCGGCCGCCGCGACGGCGATTGCCACGCAGCGCCAGCGCCCCGCCACCGACCTGGAGCTCTCCGCCGAGGCCCAGCTCTAGCCACGCCGACACGACAGTTCAACGTCTTCCCGGGCACCGGGAACACGTTCAGCTGTCCTCTCGACGCATGCCGATGGCGTGCGAGCGGATGCCGGGGCGGCCCTCCGCGTTGGCTCGAGGCAGCGCCGCTGCACGTTGGCTCGAGGGAGCGCCGCTCCACGTTGGCTCGAGGGAGCGCTAGCGACCGAAGCCAACAGCCCCGGGCAACCCGATCGGGTTGGCTCCGGGGCTTCGGGCGCTGCGCTGCTCCTTCGTCGCGGCGCGGCGCCCTCTAGCTGTACTGCCCAGCAAGGTTGGTTAACCGGCTGATGGGTGGTTTGCTCCCGATGGCCGTGTGGGGCCTGTGGTGATTGTATTCGTGGAGCCAGGCCGGGAGGGCGTTCCGGCGGGCTGACTCGGACGCGTAGAACCGTGAGAATGCCCAGCCGTCGGCGAGGGTGCGGTGGAAGCGTTCGATCTTCCCGTTGGTCTGTGGCCGGTAGGGGCGGGTCTTCTTGGGTGTGATGTTCAACTCGGTGCAGGTGTCGCGCCAGAGGTGGGACTTGTAGGCAGAGCCGTTGTCGGAGAGGACCCGTTCGACCGTGATGCCTCGGGCGGCGAACCAGGACACGGCCCGGCGGAGCACACCCACGGCGGTGACCGCTTGCTCGTCGGCGTGGATCTCGGCGTAGGCGACGCGGGAGTGGTCGTCGATGACGGTGTGCACGAACGCCGTCCCGACCAGCGGCTGCCGGCGCTTGCTCCGGCCCGCGCCAACGGTCGCGGCCCGGTTCTTGCCGCCCTGCTGCTTGCCCAGGTAACGCCAGCCGCCGCCATCGGGGATGTTGCCGAGCTTCTTCACGTCGACGTGGATCATCGCCCCCGGCTTGTCGTGCTCGTAGCGCCGCACGACTTCCCCGGTGCGCTTGTCGACGTGACTCAACCGGTTCAGCCGGCACCGGGTCAACACGGCGTGCACGGTCGACGCGGGCATGCCCACTTTCGCGCCGATCGCGACCGGCCCCAAACGCTTCTTCCACCGCAGATGCACGATCTTCCGCACCAGCCGCTGCGGGGTCCTGTTCGGGTTCCGGTGCGGCCGGGAGGAGCGGTCCTGCATGCCGTCCTCACCCATCGCCGCGTAACGTTCAGCCCACCGCTTGGCGGTCGGCCAGGAGCAGTTGAACTGTCTCGCGGCCTGCGAGATCGGCCAACGGTCGTCCACGATCAGGCGCGCCATGCGCAGCCTTTGGCGTGGAGTCAGCGCAGCGTTAGCGTGGGACATGAGGGCCTCCTGGTCTCGCAGAACTGGTTTCTAAGCAGCTCCACTCTGCAGCAGGAGGTCCTCACTCATTCCCGAAGGACTACAGCGAGTCGTCACACCGATTCAACCAACGTCCCTGGGCAGTACATCTAGCCGGCGTGGGGGAGGCGCGGCGCCCTCCAGCCGACGTGGATTCCCACGTTGGCTCGAGGGAGCGCTAGCGACCGAAGCCAACAGCCCCAGGCAACCCGATCGGGTTGGCTCCGGGGCTTCGGGCGCTGCGCTGCTCCTTCGTCGCGGCGCGGCGCCCTCTAGCCGGCGTGGGGGAGGCGCGGCGTCCTCCGGCCGGCGGGGGTATGCACGTCGGCTCGAGGGAGCGCCACTCCACGTTGGCTCGAGGGAGCGCCAGCGACCGAAGCCAACAGCCCCGGGCTACCCGATCGGGTTGGCTCCGGGGCTTCGGGCGCTGCGCTGCTCCTTCGTCGCGGCGCGGCGCCCTCAGCCGACGTGGGGAGGGGCGCGGTGCCCTCTAGCCGGCGTGGGGAGAGGCGCGGCGCCCTCAGCCGACGTGGGGAGAGGCACGGCGCACTCAGTGCCCGGCGTGCACGCCCTCCATGTCGGCCGGCTTCTTCACGAAGAAGGCGCCGACGATGGCCAGCAGCGAGATGATCGCGCCGATCGTGAACGCCGCCCGGGTGCCGCCGGCCGCCGCGGCATCCGCCGTTGCCCCGCCCGCGAGCAACTGTGCGGTCTGGCTGGCGAGCACGGTGATGAACAGGGCCGTCCCGGCCGCGCCGGCCAGCTGCTGCAGCGTCGAGAGCATGGCGCTGGCGTGCGAGTAGAACCGCGGTGATACGGCACCGAGCGCCGAGGTGAACAGCGGCGTGAAGATCAGGGCGAGGCCGAAGCTCATCACCACGTGGGCGGCGAGCAGGAACCAGATCGAGGTGTTCTCGTCGACGATGGTGAGCGTCCAGAGCACCGCGCTGACCAGAACCGTGCCGGGCACCAGCAGCGGTCGCGGCCCGAAGCGGTCGAACAGCCGGCCGACGAACGGCGCGATGACACCCATCAGGATGCCGCCGGGCAGCAGCAGCAGTCCGGCCGTGACCGGGTCCAGGCCCAGCACGCCGAGCATGAACAGCGGCAGCACGATGATGACGCCGAACAGCGAGGCCATCATCACCAGCATCATGGCCAGCGAGATCGTGAACTGCGGGAAATGGAAGGTGCGCAGGTCGAGCAGCGCCTCGTCGCGGCGCTGCAGCACCAGCTGGCGCAGCACGAACAGCACGAGGGCGATGCCGCCGCCGATCAGGCCGACCATGGCCGGGTCGATCGCGCTGGTGGACTCCTGGCCGACGGCGCTCAGGCCGTAGATGAGCCCGCCGAAGCCGATCGCCGAGAGCACCACCGAGAGCACGTCCAGCGGCACCTTCCGGGGCTCGCTGACGTTCTCGACCTTGCGCATGCCGTAGGCGAGCATTGCCAGGCCGATGGGCAGCATGACGCCGAAGATGCCGCGCCAGCCGAGGCTGTTCAGCATGAGGCCGGAGAAGGTCGGGCCGATGGCCGGGGCCACCGACATGACGATGGACACGTTGCCCATCATCTTGCCGCGGTGGTGCGGCGGCACCAGCGTCATCAGGGTGGTCATGAGCAGCGGCATCATGATCGCCGTTCCGGATGCCTGCACGACGCGCGCCGCGAGCAGCACCTCGAAGCTCGGGGCGAAGAGGGCGATCGCCGTGCCGACGGAGAACAGCGACATGGCGGCGATGTAGATCGGCCGGGTGTTGAAGCGCTGCAGCAGGTAGCCGGTGATCGGGATGACGACGGCCATGGTCAGCAGGAACGCGGTGGTCAGCCACTGGCCGGCGCGCTCGTCGACGTGCAGGCTCTCCATGATCGGGCGGAGGGCGACGCCCATCGTGGTCTCGTTGAGGAACACGACGAAGGTCGAGGCGACGAGCAGCCAGATGACCTTGTTGTTGCGGCGTTCCACTGCGGGGTCGAGTGGGAGGGGGACGGAGCTCGTATCGAGAGACTCGGCGTCGGGGGCAGTGCGTTCAGTCACAGTCAGTTTTCGTTTCGATGAAGGTTGAGAGGGCGTAATGCACGGTGAGAGCAATGTGCGTCGGCTGATGGCCGGCGAAGCAGCGGCGGGCGGGCCGCCGGGGATGCCGCGGACACCTCGTCGAGGTGGTGCCGGATACCGATGGGCAAGTCAGCCAGCGACCGCGGATCTACAGATCAGCAAATCTACAGCTCAGCAGATCTACAGATCAGGTCAGCGCCGGCAATGCAGAATCTATTCCCGACCACCGACAGATGATCGCGGCGGTGCACTCGTGCGGTGCCGCGGGCCCGAGCAGTGGGGCCGCGGCGAGGGGGAGGCGTGCTCAGGGAGCGGGCGCCGGCCCATCGGTCGGAGTCGGGCTGGGCAGCCACCCCTTCAGAATCGACTCCTCGGGCGCCAGCAGCTCCTCGTCCGAGAGGTCGTGGTCATCTCGGTCTGGGGTGGATGCTGGAGTGCTCATTTTTTCACCCTAGCCGTGATCGTTTCCGACGTAAACCTCGACTTCGCGGCTCGGCCGCCGCCGGCCGGCGCTCACTCCGACCGGTTGCCGTGCGCGCCGCCGTGCTCGTACGGCGTGATGACCCCGCGGTAGTGCAGCGCCATCATCATGCCCTCCGCGGCGTGGTCGAGGTTGTGGCAGTGGTCCATCCAGATGCCGAGGTTGTCGGCCACCAGCGCCACCACCCACACTTCGCCGGGGCGCACGTCGAACGTGTCCAGCAGCAGCGGCGCCCCCGTCGCCGGCTCCCCGTTGCGGGAGAGCACCAGCACGTGGTGGCCGTGCACGTGCATCGGGTGCGTCTCCCAGCCACGGTTCGCCACCGTCAGCTCGACGACGTCGCCCCCGTCCACCGTGATGCTCGGGATCTGCGGGTAAACGGCGCCGTTCACGGTGTAGCCGTTGACGGGCACCCCCTGCAGGAAGCGCGGGTTGCGGTCCAGCACCATCTCGGCGCGCACCAGCGGCCCGGCCGGCAGCGTCGCGGCGGGCCCGCCGCCGTAGGCCAGCAGGTCCAGCTCGGGCTCGGCCGAGCGGTCCGGCGGGCGCTCCGAGGCGGGGCCGGACGCGGGGCCGGATGCCGCCTGGCCCGGCGTCAGGGCGAGCCAGGCGCTCGCCGTGGCATCCGTCGTCAGGGCCACCCGCTCGTCCGGCATGGTGAAGGCCAGATCGACGCGGCCGCCGGCCGGCAGCCGGAGCGCCCGCCCGTCGACCGGGGTGGGGGAGGCGACGTCCTGCCCGTCGACGGCGACGACGGTGAACGGGGTGCCGGCCAGGTGGAAGCTGGTCGGCAGCATGTCGGTGTTCACGAGCCGCAGCCGCACGCTCTCGCCCGTCGGCACGCCGATGCCGCTCGGCCGGTCGGAGGTGCCGAGCAACACCGAGTCGCCGATCGTGTGCAGCGGCACGACGAGGTCGTGCCGCTCGGGGATGCCGCCGGCCGGCTCGACGATGAGCACGCCGAAGAGGCCGCGCTGCACACCCCGGGAGGCGTTCTGGTGCGTGTGGTACCAGTACGTTCCGGCCTGCTCGGCGACGAAACGGTAGTCGAAGCTTTCGCCGGGCAGCACCGAGTCCTGGGTGACGCCGGCGACGCCGTCCTCGCCGTTGGGCACGTCGTAGCCGTGCCAGTGGATCGTCACGCCGGCCTCGACATCGACGTTCTCCAGGTGCACCTCGACGACGTCGCCCTGTTGCACGCGCAGTTCGGGGCCGGGCAGAGCGCCGTAGTTCCACGACTCGACCTCGTCGCCGGAGGCGAGCGTGAGCGTCTCGGTGGCGGCGCGCAGCGTGAACTCCTTTCGCGGCCCGGCCACGTCTGCCGGGGTGCGCAGGCTGTCCACGCCGAGCTCGTCGGGGGTGCCGGCCGTGGACGCGGGGCCGGCGGAGGAGGTGGGGCCGGCGGCGGCGAGCCCGTGGGCGCTTGCGTGCCCGCCGCCCGGCTGCGCCTCGGCGAAGTCGGGCGGCACCATGCTCGTCATCCAGGAGAACGCGACGGCCGCCACGAGCACGAGGGCGCCGAGCCCGGCGAAGCCGACCAGCATCCGGCGGCCGGCCCGGGCGAACACGGCGTAGCCGACGCCGGTGCCCAGCAGCACCAGCACGGCGAGCACGGCCGCGGCGCCGAGGTCCAGCGGGTAGCCGATGAGCGTGCTCGCGAGCAGCCCGGCGGCGCAGGCGAGGGCGGCGCCGAGGAGTGCGGTCGGGGCGCGGGCCGGCAGGCGTTGGGTGCTCGGGGCGGCGCCCTCCCGCTCGCCGTCCGCTGCGGCATCCGGTGCCGGTGCCGCCCGGCGCGCGGCCTGCAGCAGCGCGGGTACGGCGAGTGCGAGTGCCGCGGCCGTGGCGAGGGCCTGCAGCGGGAGGGAGAACGTGAGCTTCTCCTGCACGAACCACCAGCCGCTGCCGGAGAGGGCGAGAACGAGCGGGACCCGCGCCAGCAGTGCGAGGGTGGCGAGGCCGGAGAAGAGGAGCGCCAGCCGGGCCCGTTTGGGGGCGATGGTTCCGGCGGCGAAGCTCAGGGCGGCAAGCCACGACCCCGCGCCGACGATGGTCAGCGCGAGGTCGAGGACGAGCAGGGTAACTGTGCTCATCGGAGGTCACCGGGCATTCGGGGTGTCACGGCTTCCGGGTGTTGTGAGGTGAGCAACGGTGCCGAGCCCGCTAGAGTCGGGCCGAGAGGTTCTCGGCCGCGGGGTTCTCGGGTGCGAGCCGCCGGGATCCGAGGGATCCGGCCAGCTTCCAGCCGACGCGGGCGAGGTACAGGCTGAGCAGCACGATGGCGAGGCCGTTGAGGGCGTGGAGCGAGACGAACAGGGTGGCGGCCAGCGGCGGGCTCGCGTGGGAGTCGGGTCCGACACCGAAGATCACCCCGGTCAGGATGAAGATGACGGTCTGCAGCAGGATCAGGACCAGGGGGAGGGCGCTCAGCCAGACCATCCGCTTGCCGAGTCGGGCGATGGCGGCGCAGATCAGCGTCAGCAGCGCGAGGAGCGGCAGCACCATGCGGCCGTTCGTGCCGTGGATGGCGAAGAGTTCATCGTCGGGATTGCTGAAGACTCCGACAGCCGCGAAATACAGCTGCAGCATGACGGATGCCGTCAGCAGTGTGGCCACGACGGCGTAAAGCGTGCGCATGGGGAATGTGTCCTTTCGTGCCGCCCGGGTGGCGACCCATACGAGCGTGCGCCCGAGCGCGGCCCCCGGCATCCGTGGCATCCCCGAACCGCGACTGGACCCTGCCCCGATCGTGCCACCGGGGTGCGCGCCGGATGCCGTCGGCTTCGGCACGCCGTTTCACGCCGGAACCCGGCGGAACGCATGCCCCGGGAACAGCGCGGGCCGGCCGGCGGCGGGCCGTCAGCGCGCGGCGATGCCGGTGACGGCCGCGACCGCGCCCACGACCGCGGCGGCGGCCAGCTGGAGCTGCTCCGCGCTGGTGGCCGGGGAGAGGGTGAAGCGCACCGCCGTCTGCGCCAGCTCGGCGGGGAGGCCGATCGCCGTCAGCACGGGGGAGGCCTCGTCGGAGCCGGCCGCGCAGGCCGAGCCGCTCGAGCAGATGATGCCGCGTCGCTCCAACTCCACCAGCACCGCTTCGCCGCTGGTGCCGGCGAAGACGAAGGAGGCGGAGCCGGGCAGGCGCTGGCTGGGGTGCCCGGTGAGGCTGGCCTGGGGCACCGCGGCAAGCACCGACCCGATGAACGCGTCGCGGAGGGCCGCGGAACCCTCAGCGGCGCCGGCCAGACGCTCGGCCTCCGCCAGGCGGAGCGCGGTCGCCAGCGCGACGGCCCCGGCGACGTTCTCGGTGCCGCTGCGCCGGCCCCGCTCCTGCCCGCCGCCGTGCAGCAGCGGTTCCAGCGGCAGCCGGCCGCGCACGAACAGCGCGCCGACGCCCTTGGGAGCGCCGACCTTGTGGCCGGAGATGCCGAGCGCGTCCACGCAGAGCGCCCGCACGTCCAGCGTCAGCCAGCCGGCGGCCTGCACGGCGTCGCTGTGCAGCGGCACCCGCGCGGCGGCCGCGACGGCGGCGAGCTCCGCGATCGGCTGCACGGTGCCGATCTCGTTGTTGGCATAGTGCACGCTGGCGAGCGTGCTGTCCGGGCGGAGCAGGGCGGAGAGCTCCGCGGGGTCGACGAGCCCTGCGGCATCCGGGTGCAGGAAGTCGATCGCGAACCCGTGCAGGCGGCGCAGGTAGTCCAGCGACTCGAGCACCGCCTCGTGCTCCAGCGGCGTGCTGACAATGTGCCGGCCGCGCGGCCGGCCGAGCGCCAGCCCCTTGACGGCGAGGTTGGCGGACTCGGTGCCGCCGGACGTGAACAGCACCTCGCCGGCCCGGCAGCCGAGCACGGCGGCAACGTCGGACCTGGCAACCTCCAGCGCGGCGGCGGCGGTCTCCCCGGCCCGGTGGCGGCTGGACGGGTTGCCGAACTCGCCGCTCAACCACGGCCACATCGCCTGCAGGGCCTCGGGGCGCACGGGGGCGCTCGCCGCGTGGTCGAGGTAGATCGCGTCGCCGTAGAGGGAACGCGGGTCGCTGCTCGGCTGGCTCATCGGAGGGCCTGTCAGTCGGCGAGGGCGTGGTGGAGCACCACGTCGAGGCCCAGGTCGAGCGCGCGCACGCTGTGGGTGAGGGCGCCGACCGAGATGATGTCGACCCCGGATGCCGCGATCGCCCGCACCGTGTCGAGGCTGACCCCGCCGCTGGCCTCGACGATGGCCCGGCCGGCGACCTGCGCGACGCCCGCGCGCAGCTGCTCCGGGCTGAAGTTGTCGAGCATGATCGTGTCGACGCCGGCGGCCAGCACCGGCTCGATCTGGTCGAGCCGGTCGACCTCCACCTCGAGGTGGGTGGTGTGCGAGAGGCGGGCGCGGAGGGCGAGCAGGGCGTCGGTGACGGAGAGGCCGCCGGCGGTGAGCACGGCCAGGTGGTTGTCCTTGGCCATGACGGCGTCGCTCAGGCTGAAGCGGTGGTTGTGGCCGCCGCCGTCGCGCACGGCCTGGCGCTCCAGCGCGCGCAGCCCCGGCGTGGTCTTGCGGGTGTCGACGATGCGCGCGCCGGTTCCCTCGGTCTCGGCGACGTAGCGGGCGGTGAGCGTGGCGATGCCGCTCATCCGCTGCACCAGGTTGAGGGCGACGCGCTCGGCCTGCAGGATGCCGCGGGCCGGGCCGCTGACCCGGGCGAGCACGGCGCCGCGCTCGAAGGCGGCGGCATCCGGCACCAGCATCTCGACGGCGATCGCCGGGTCGGTGAGCACGAAGGCGGCCCGCACGAGGGCGGCGCCGCTGAACACGCCGCGCTCCCGGGCGACCAGCTCGGCCGTCGCGGTGGCGTCCGCGGGGATGAGCAGCTCGGAGGTGACGTCGCCCCACGGGGCGTCCTCGAGCAGGGCGGCCGAGACGACGGCGGTGATGGCGGCAGCGGTCAGCATGCGAGGGCATCCTCTCGGGTGGCCGAGGAGTCGGCGGATTCGTCGTGGTTCTCGGCGGGTGCGGCGTCGCGCCGGAAGTGGGCGCCGACCGACGCGGTGCGGGCGCTCGCCGCGGCCACCAGCAGGCGGGAGAGGTCGAGCAGGTTGGCGTCCTCGACGGCGCGGCGGCTCGCCCCGGCGCCGGTGTGCGGGCGGGGGAGGGCCGCGAGTGTCGCCGCGGCCGCGGCCAGGGTCGCTCCGTCCCGCTGCAGGCCGGCCGCGTCCCAGAGCAGCGTCTGGATGCGCGCGCGCAGCCCGGCATCCGTCTCCGCCGCCCCGGCCTGCCCCGCGTCCCGCGGCCGGTCCGCGGATGCGGCGTGCGACGCGCCGTGCTCGGAGGCGCCGGGTGCGGCGTGTCGCGTCTCGCATCCGCTGACTGGCAGATCGGCGGGGCGCTCGGTGGCATCCGCCGTCAGCGCCTGCACGGCCCGCTCGGCGAAGACCGCCGCCTCCAGCAGCGAGTTCGAGGCGAGCCGGTTGGCGCCGTGCACGCCGGTGCAGGCGGCCTCGCCGACGGCGAACAGGCCGGGCAGCGAGCTGCGGCCCCAGAGGTCGGTTTCAACGCCGCCCATCCAGTAGTGCGCGGCCGGCGTCACGGCGACGGGGGAGGCAGCCCAGTCCAGGCCGTTCCGGTCGCAGGCGGCCGAGATGGTGGGGAAGCGCCGGGCGAGCAGCGCCGCGTTGGCGGCCGGGGTTGGGGCGAGAGCGGTGGCGTCCAGCAGCACGGGCCGGCCGCCCTGGGCCGCCATCTCGGTCGCGATCTCGCGGGCGACGATGTCGCGGGGCGCGAGCTCGGCGAGCGGATGCCGGCCGAGCATGAACCGCTCCCCGGCGGCGTTCAGCAGCACGGCGCCCTCGCCGCGCACCGCCTCGGAGACGAGCGGGGTGCCGGGCACGTCCAGCGCGGTCGGGTGGAACTGCACGAACTCGAGGTCGCGGAGGGCGGCGCCGGCCCGCCACGCGGCGGCGACGCCGTCCCCGGTCGCGATGGCCGGGTTGGTGGTGTGCAGGAACAGCTGCCCGGCCCCGCCGGTGGCGAGCACCACGGCGTCGGCGTGCAGCGCCTCGCGGCGCCCGTCGGCCGTCTGCACCTCGGCGCCGACCACGCGGCCGGCCTCCGTCAGCAGCTCGACCAAGAGGGTGTGCTCGCGCACGGTGATCGGCCGGCGGGAGAGGGCGTCGAGCATGGCGCGCGCGATCTCGGCGCCGGTCGCGTCTCCGCCGGCGTGCAGCACCCGGGCGCGGAGGTGGGCCGCCTCGAGCCCGCGGGCCAGCCCGGACTCGTCCTGGTCGAAGTGCGCCCCGAAGCGGATCAAGTCGCGCACCCGGGCGGGGCCCTCGTCGCAGAGCACCTGGGCGGCCGCGGCGTCGCTCAGCCCGGCGCCAGCCAGCAGGGTGTCCAGCAGGTGGGCGCTGGGGGAGTCGTCGGGGAAGAGGGAGGCGGCGATGCCGCCCTGGGCGTGGCCGGTGTTGCTCTCGGCCAGGGCGCCCTTGGTCACCAGGGTGACGCTGTGGCCGGCATCGGCGGCGCGCACCGCGGCGAACAGCCCGCCGAGCCCGCTGCCGATCACCAGAACGCTGGTCATCTCAGGCCGCCGTGGTGGTGGTGGCAGCGGCCGCGGCCCCGCCGCCGTTCGCCGGCGGCTTGGCGGCCAGCATCCGCTCCAGGGCGAGCCGGGCCGGCTCCGCCACCTCGGCGCTGACCGACACCTGGTTGACGACCTCGCCGGCCACGAGCGACTCCAACACCCAGGCGAGGTAGCCGGGGTGGATGCGGTACATCGTCGAGCACGGGCAGACCACGGGGTCGAGGCAGAAGATGGTGTGCTCCGGGTGCTGGGCGGCGAGGCGCTGCACGAGGTTGATCTCGGTGCCGATCGCGAAGGTCGAGCCGGCCGGGGCGGCCTGGATCGCCTTCGTGATGTAGTCGGTGGAGCCGTACTCGTCGGCCGCGTCGACGACGGGCATCGGGCACTCGGGGTGCACGATGACGCGCACGCCGGGGTGGCTGGCGCGTGCCTGCTCGATCTGGGCGACGGTGAAGCGCTTGTGCACGCTGCAGAAGCCGTGCCAGAGGATCACCCGGGCGGCGTCGAGCTCCTCCGCGGTGTTGCCGCCGAGGCTCTTGCGCGGGTTCCACATCGGCATCCGCTCCAGCGGCACGCCCATCGCCTTGGCCGTGTTGCGGCCGAGGTGCTGGTCGGGGAAGAACAGCACCCGCTGGCCGCGCTCGAACGCCCACTCCAACACAGTCTCGGCGTTGGAGGAGGTGCAGACGATGCCGCCGCGCTCGCCGCAGAACGCCTTGAGGGCAGCAGAGGAGTTCATGTAGGTGACGGGGATGACGGGCACGCGGCCGGTCTCGTCTGGCTCGGTGCCGTAGAGCTCCTCGAGCGCCTCCCAGCACTCGGTGACCGAGTCGATGTCGGCCATGTCGGCCATCGAGCAGCCGGCGGCGAGGTTTGGCAGGATGACGGCCTGCTCCGGGGTCGAGAGCAGGTCGGCGGTCTCGGCCATGAAGTGCACGCCGCAGAACACGATCGCTTCGGCATCCGGCCGCGACCGGGCGGCGCCGGCCAGCTGGAACGAGTCGCCGATGTAGTCGGCGTGGGCCACGACCTCGTCGCGCTGGTAGAAGTGGCCGAGCACGAGCACCCGGTCGCCGAGCGTCGCCTTCGCGGCGCGCACCCGGGCGTCGAGCTCCTCGTCGCTGGCAGTCTTGTACTCGGCCGGCAGGGCGCCCTGGCGGGGCGAGCCGGTCGGGATGACGTCGCTCATCGAGGAGCCGGGGCCGTAGGAGACGGGGCCGGCGTCGAACTCCCACGGGCCCTTGGCGAGCTCGGGGGAACAGCTCTCGGCGGTCGAGCCGCCACTCCCGATCAGCTGGATGACGCGGTCGACCGAAGCGGTCAGAGCGGGGTTCGTGGGGGCGGGGTTCGTCGCGGTGGTGCTCATGATGCCTTCCCAGGGGTGGCGCGGCCGAGGGGGCCGAGGTCTGCGGGGTCGATGGTTGAGTCGAAGCGGTAGAGGCGGGGCGGCCGGTGCGGGGTGCCGGCCAGGTACTCGTCGGTGGCGATGACGGTCTTGGACGCCTCGAGGGTGCGGCGGAAGTTCGCCGGGTCGATCGGCCGCTGCAGCACGGCCTCGTGCACTTCGCGCAGCTGGGCGAGCGTGAACGTCTCGCCGAGGAAGGCGTGCGCGATGCGGGAGTACTCGAGCTTGGTGCGCAGCCGCCAGAGGGCGTAGTCGACGATGAGGTTGTGGTCGAAGGCCAGCTCGGGCAGGTCGTCGGCCGGGAACCAGCGCACGTTCTCGCCCTCGGCTGTGCGCGCGGCCTCGTCGGACTGCACCAGCGCCCAGTAGACGACCGAGACGACGCGGCGGCCGGGGGAGCGGTCCAGTGCGCCGAAGGTGTAGAGCTGCTCCAGGTACTTCGGGGTCAGCCCGGTGGTCTCGTTGAGGGTGCGCGCGGCGGCCTTGCCGAGCTCCTCGTCCACGGGAAGCCAGCCGCCCGGCAGCGCCCACTGGCCCTGGAACGGCTCGCGCGTGCGCCGCACGAGCGGCAACCACAGCGAGGGCAGGGCGGCATCCGCCTCGGTGTGCAGGGCGAAGATGACGGTCGAGACGGCGAGCTCCGCCGTGGCGGGTTCGTGCGCCGGTGTGCTGCGCTGGGCCGGGCTCATGCGTCATCCGCCATTCGGGGACACCTTGGAGTCAGATTGACTCTAAGTCAGGGCTCCATCTTATGGTCATGTTGACCTGAAGGCAATTCTGTGACGACGCTCCGCGGTGCCTTGGCGATGCGGCTCTAGCAATGTACGGAAATGTGCCGTACGATACTCCCATGGTCACAGTGATGAAAAGCGAGCGACTCGAGCTGCGTCTGACTCGCGAGCAGAAGACGGATATCGAGCGAGCTGCAGCCATTTCAGGTCGATCAGTCACGGATTTTTCAATTCCGCTGCTTGTCGACGAGGCCACCGAGGTCATTCGTCAGGAGAGAGAGCTCAAGATGTCAAAGAGCGCCTGGGATGCATTCAATCGGATTCTGGATGAGCCCGCCAAGCCGCTGTCGGGGCTGGCCGATCTGCTTCGTCGACCCTCCGTGTTCAACGATTGAGCTCATTCGCACGACCCCGGGCGATCCAGCCGGGCGACGACTACTCAAGTTTTGACTGCGGAGAGCTCACGCTGGACGAGTGGGTGCGGACGCGTGCGCTCAAGAACGAGAAGACCGGTGCGTCTCGAACATTTGTCAGCATTGAGGCAGCTTCTGGTCGGGTCGCTGGGTACTACTGCCTGTCTGCCAGCTCGCTTGGCCATGAGGAGGCCACGTCTAGCCTGCGACGCAATATGCCGAGCCCAATTCCCGTAATCCTGATCGGTCGGCTCGCGGTAGATGCGGAGTTTAGAGGGCTCGGTCTCGGAGTATCGCTTCTGCAGGACGCGATTCTAAAGGGCATCGAGGCGTCACGGATTGTTGGTGCTCGCGCGTTGGTAGTGCATGCCATCAGTGCGAGCGCGGAACAGTTCTATCTCAAGTTCGGTTTCACGCTCGTGCCTGACAGCGCACGAGTGATGTTTGTCACCGTCGCGGATGCAGAAGCGACGATCGCCAGTCTGCTGGCGTAGCTGTTTTTGCCCGATGGCTGCGGACATGTCACGGGTCCAGCGCGCTGCATGCGAACCGTGGAGCAGTCAGCCGAATCGCTTAGATTGTCGAGTATCGTCCGGTCTCAGGTCGCGCTCTCAAGCCAGGTTGTCGTTGCGGGGCCAAGGGCCGCTGGTCGTCGACTACCAACGGGTGGCGTGGAACTGGTCCCCAATGTGCCCATTGGTGCCTCAACAGCTGAAGGGCCGAATGTGATTCAAGAGATTTCCGGTTTGGCTCTGGTGGTTGGGCCAGCCACGCGCGCAATGCCCTAACGGAGGAGCTAACGCTTGCAAGCCGCGAATTAGGCATCTCAACATGCTGCATTGTCTGATCGATGGCCATCTCGACTATTTGCAGTCGTGCATCTATCAGGGTGACCGTGCTCGGCCCCCAAATCGCCGGGCTTCCGTCAACCGCGTCAACAGAGTCATCGACGGCGATCCAGGCTGCTGAGCGAGCAGCCACTGAGGCGGGTTCTATGCGTCTTCGAGCATCAAAGTTCGCGGGCAAGAAAGTTGACAGGGGCATTTGGTCGATGGACGAGACGGCGAGTTCCCATATCGGCATTGTTGCGTCGAGCGCTTCGGCCGATACGGTGATCACTGGCCTTAGCTCTCGCGATGTCGAAACGCTGAATGTCGAGATTTCGGGGATGAGACGGCGCGACAAGATGAGGGCCTGAAAACACGGATTGATGTCTGTGGTCGCTAGGGACTCTAGGCGAATTGAAGCATCTCGGGCATTGAGTCGAGCATCGACGAGGTGAAGTCGATTTGTGCCAAAGAATGCCTGGGCCCGGCGCCACGACGCCATCCGTCCGGCCTCGCTCGGATCGGGGAGCCTCAAGACATCGTTCTGTATGTCGAGTGACCGAACTGCGGCGAATCCTGCTTCGCAGCCTCGGGCGAATGAATCGGCGATCGCAACGGCAGCGGAGACCTTCACAAGTGAAATGCGGCCACGTTCAGTCACGAACTCTTCCGCGAAACCGTCCCACCTCCAGGTTTCATGGGCTTCTCCGTTCCGCAAATCGGGAATCACAACTTCTTCGGCAATCTCGCGGAGTAGCCCTCCTTTTGAGCCCAATCGCTGGCGCAGCTCAAAAAGGGTCGGCGGAGATGTCAATTCGCCATCGATCAAGCAGAAAACCGCCCAGCTGTTTTGCCGGAATGGGCCCTCCAGAATGCGTTTGTAGGCCTCTGCGAGCGCCGCAGCACGTGTTTCTGCGCTTTCGTCGGACGATGTGGAAATCGCAAGAGCGCGCCGCGCCGAATCGCGAGAGCGGCGCAATGCGGGCTCCTTTGATTCGAGCTCTGTCGCGATGCGGCGATAAAGGTGAGGATCGGACCGGAGACTGTAATCCACAGCGCTCCTCATCGAGATGTAAGCGAGCACAGGGTCTTCGCTGCCGATAACCCAGCCAACAATGCTTACTGCAGCGAGCGGGTCCGTTACGAAGGGGACACCAAGTGACTGAAGATGGGGGATGACCAGATCTAGGAGTTCGGTGTTCCTGTACGCGTAGTGCTGCAGTACCCATTCCGGGCGGAAGTCCCCTCGCTGATCGACAGGGTCGGATGGCACCTTGAATGCGGTGCGCCAGATTTCTCCGCCTCCCTCGCCCGCGTATGAAGAATCCCAGCGCTCGGCGGCAGCCCGAACTGAATCTGATGGCCCGACGTACCGTTTAGCAGAATCCACAGCTTCTGCGGCATCCACGCAGATTGGATTAATTAGGTCCAAAAGGTTGTTGGCCTTTTCGACGTCGAAAGGTAGAAAAGGCTGAAGCGCAAGGAGACTGGACGCGACGCGAAGTCGAGTATCGAGGAGCTGACGGGTCCAATGACGAACTTCCTCGAAGGAGGCAACCTCAGGCCCAATCAGCAGGCGCTCCAGCGACCGCAGAGAGCTCGTCAACGTCTTCACATGATGCTCCCAAGCAGTAGGGCCAATTGGCACAGTCCCCTCGACCCGAGAAACGCGATCAAGAAATGGCGCACTCCGCAACGGCGCGGAAAGGCGGTGCCTTGCAGGAGGTGGGAGAGTCACGCGTCGAGCGTATCGTTTGAGCCGATCTGGTGATCCTCAGAAGGTGTCGCTCGACCGTGAACTAATGTTCGCGAACTCCTCACAGGTGTTGCAACTGGCCGTACGTGCGGCGCGGTATGCTGGCAGCGCGCTGTGCTCACGCAGCATCCGCGCACGCAGCAGCAATTGAATATCGGGCCACATGGTCGACGCGGGAGAGCCGGGCGCAGCGATGCGTATCGGCACCGAAGGAGCAATCCTCCCCGACAATCTCTCAGGTATATGTACCGCGTCGAGCTGGCCACTCTGGAAAGAGGATCTCGCCGAGCGAGATCCCGCCCAAGGTGAAAGCCGCACTCCCTGCCGACTCCGGCGGGCCGCGGTGAAACTCTCAGGCCGGATGACAGAGGGGGAGTTCCGAGACGGTCAAGCGACCGTCCAGAATCTCGCCCGGCGCCTGCCGGTTCGACGTGAGGAACTCCTGGTCAATGACTGACGCCACCACCGATACCACCGGCACCGCACGCTTCTCGCCGCTGCACGACCTCCACGTGTCGGCCGGCGCCAGCTTCACCGACTTCGGCGGCTGGCAGATGCCCGTGCGCTACTCGAGCGACCTTGCCGAGCACCACGCCGTGCGCACCGCCGCCGGCCTCTTCGACATCTCGCACATGGCCGAGATCCTCGTCGAGGGCCCGGGCGCCCCGGCGTTCCTCGACTACGCCCTCGCCGGCAAGATCTCCGCCGTCAAGCTCGGCCAGGCCAAGTACAGCCTGCTGCTGAACGAGGCCGGCGGCATCATCGACGACCTCGTCGTCTACCGGCTGGCCGAGGAGCGCTTCCTCGTCGTCGCCAACGCCGGCAACCGCTTCGCCGTCGTGCCCGCCCTCGCCGAGCGCGCGGCCGGCTTCGAGGTGACCGTCACCGACCAGAGCGACGACCTCGCCCTCATCGCCGTGCAGGGGCCGGCCTCCCGCGCCATCCTCGAGGCGACGCCCGGCATCACGGGCCCCGGCATCGCGCTCGACGAGCTCAAGTACTACTGGTCGACGGATGCCTTCTTCGACGGGGCCCCGCTGCTCATCGCCCGCACCGGCTACACCGGCGAGGACGGCTTCGAGCTCTACATCCAGACCGAGAAGGCCGCCGACCTCTGGGTGGCGCTGACCGCGGCCGGCGCCGACCACGGCCTCGTGCCCTGCGGTCTCGCCAGCCGCGACACGCTGCGCCTGGAGGCCGGCATGCCGCTCTACGGCCACGAGCTCGGCACCGAGATCCTCCCGGCGCAGGCCGGCCTCGGCCGCGTCGTGGCCCTCGCCAAGGAGGGCGACTTCGTCGGCCGCGCCGCCAGCGAGCGGGGCCCGGCCGACGGCGCCCGCGTGCTCGTCGGCATCGCCGCAGAGGGTCGCCGGGCCGGCCGCGCCGATTACGAGCTCTTCGCCAGCCCGGATGCCGACGCTCCCGCCATCGGCGTGATCACCAGCGGGGCGCTCTCGCCGACCCTCGGCCACCCCATCGCGATGGCCTTCGTCGACCCCGGCCACAGCGAGATCGGCAGCGCTCTGTTCATCGACGTGCGCGGCACCCGCGTGCCGGCATCCGTCGTCGCCCTGCCGTTCTACAAGCGCGCCCAGTAGACCCCAGCACCACCCGCAACACACCCCACCAAACCACCACACCCAAGGAGCCACCATGGCCGAGCCGACCACCCTCCAGTACACCGCCGACCACGAGTGGCTGCTCGTCGACGGCAACACCGCCGTCGTCGGCATCACCGCCTACGCCGCCGAGCAGCTGGGCGACGTCGTCTTCGTCGACCTGCCCGACTCCGGCGACGAGATCACCGCGGGCGCGGTCGTCGGCGAGATCGAGTCGACCAAGTCGGTCGGCGAGCTGATCACCCCCGTCGACGGCACCGTCACCGAGGTCAACCAGGCCCTCGTCGACGCACCCGAGCTGATCAACTCCGACCCGTTCGGCGAGGGCTGGCTCATCAAGATCAGCTTCACCGAGCTGCCCGCGCTGCTCAGCTACGACGAGTACAGCGCGCTCATCGCCGAATAGGCGCCGAACACCCGCTTCTGACGACCAACCAGAGAATCTCGAGAGCAATGAACCCCACCTCATCTGCATTCAATACCGACGCATTCGGACGCCGCCACATCGGCGTCGGCCCGAGCGAGCAGCAGCAGATGCTGCAGACGCTCGGCTACGACAGCCTGGAGGGCCTGGTCGGCGCCGCCGTGCCCGAGTCGATCCGCGTCGGTGAGATTCTCAACTCCGCGATCCCGGATGCCGCCACCGAGCGCGAGACGCTGGCCGAGCTGCGCGCCATCGCCGACCAGAACACGGTGCGCACCTCGATGATCGGCCTCGGCTACTACGGCACCATCACGCCGTCGGTAATCAAGCGCAACGTGCTCGAGAACCCGAGCTGGTACACGGCGTACACCCCGTACCAGCCCGAGATCTCGCAGGGCCGGCTCGAGGCGCTGATCAACTTCCAGACGATGGTCACCGACCTGACCGGCCTGCACACGGCCAACGCGTCCATGCTCGACGAGGGCACCGCGGTGGTCGAGGGCATGCTGCTGGCCCGCCGCGCCTCCAAGCTGAAGACGAACCGCTTCGTCGTGGATGCCGACACGTTCCCGCAGACGCTGGCGCTGCTGGAGTCCCGCGCCGAGGCTGTCGGGATCGAGCTCGTCGTCACCGCGCTGAACGCCGACACCGACGTGGCCGCCCTGGGCGAGCACTTCGGGGCGTTCGTGCAGTACCCGGGCGCCTCCGGCCGGGTCTGGAACCCGTCCGCCGTGATCGCCGCGACCAAGGAGCAGGGCGGCCTCGTCGTCGTCGCCGCCGACCTGTTGGCTCTCGCGCTGCTCACCTCACCGGGCGAGCTCGGCGCCGACGTCGCCGTCGGCACCAGCCAGCGCTTCGGCGTCCCGATGGGCTTCGGCGGACCGCACGCCGGCTACATGGCCGTGCGCGCCGGCCTGGAGCGCCAGCTTCCCGGCCGCCTCGTTGGGGTGTCCAAGGACGCCGTCGGCAGCCCCGCCTACCGGCTCACCCTGCAGGTGCGCGAGCAGCACATCCGCCGCGAGAAGGCCACCTCCAACATCTGCACCGCGCAGGTGCTGTTGGCCGTCATGGCGAGCATGTTCGCGGTCTACCACGGCCCGGCCGGCATCCGCCACATCGCCGTCACGACGGCGCTGAAGGCGCGCGCCCTCGCCGAGGTGCTCGCCGGCTACGGCCTGACGCTCGCGAACGACGACTACTTCGACACGATCCGGGTGCACGTGCCCGGCCTCGCCTCCACCGTGATCGAGCGGGCCCGCGCCCGCGGCTACAACCTCTGGGAGGTGAGCGAGGCCACCGTGGCGATCTCGGTGGACGAGACCACGACCGAGGCCGACCTCAGCCTCATCGCCGAGGCGTTCGGCCTGCCGGAGCGCACCCCGGTGCCCCTCACGCTCACCGCCGACGCCCTGCGCGCCGCCGTGCCCGCCGAGCTGGAGCGCACGAGCTCCTACCTCGGCCACCCGGTGTTCAACTCGCACCACTCCGAGACCCAGATGATGCGCTACCTCAAGTCGCTCGCCGACCGCGACTACGCGCTGGACCGCGGCATGATCCCGCTCGGCTCCTGCACCATGAAGCTCAACGCCGCCACCGAGATGGAGGCCGTCACCTGGCCCGAGTTCGCCGGGCTGCACCCCTTCGCCCCCGAGGCGGATGTCGTCGGCTCCCTCGCACTGATCGAGCAGCTGGAGACCTGGCTCGCCGAGGTCACCGGCTACGACTCGGTGTCGCTGCAGCCGAACGCGGGCAGCCAGGGCGAGCTCGCCGGCCTCCTCGCGATCCGCGGCTACCACCGCGCCAACGGCGAGCTGGAGCGCACCGTCTGCCTCATCCCGTCGAGCGCGCACGGCACCAACGCGGCATCCGCCGTGCTGGCCGGCATGAAGGTCGTCGTCGTCGCCTGCGACGAGCTCGGCAACGTCGACCTCGACGACCTGCGCGCCAAGATCGCCCTGCACGCGGAGCAGCTCTCGGCCCTCATGATCACCTACCCGTCGACGCACGGCGTCTACGAGCACGAGGTCACCGCCATCACCCAGGCCGTGCACGACGCCGGCGGCCAGGTCTACGTCGACGGCGCCAACCTCAACGCGCTGCTCGGCTTCGCCCGGTTCGGCGACTTCGGCGGCGACGTCTCGCACCTCAACCTGCACAAGACGTTCTGCATCCCGCACGGCGGCGGCGGACCCGGCGTCGGCCCGGTCGCGGCGAAGGCACACCTGGCCCCGTTCCTGCCCGGCCACCCGCTGGCCCAGCGCGCCGACCACGGCCCGTACGTGCACGCCGGCGGACCGGTCTCGGCCGCCCCCTACGGCAGCCCGAGCATCCTCCCGATCACCTGGGCGTACATCCGGATGATGGGTGCGGAGGGCCTCAAGCAGGCCACCGGCGCCGCGGTGCTGAGCGCGAACTACATCGCCGCGCGCCTGGCCCCGCACTACCCGGTGCTCTACACCGGCGACAACGGCCTCGTCGCGCACGAGTGCATCCTCGACCTGCGCCCGCTCACCGAGGCGACCGGCGTCACCGTCGACGACGTGGCCAAGCGCCTCGTCGACTACGGCTTCCACGCCCCGACCATGTCGTTCCCCGTCGCGGGCACCCTCATGGTCGAGCCGACCGAGTCGGAGGACCTCGGCGAGATCGAGCGCTTCATCGAGGCCATGATCTCGATCAAGGCCGAGGCCGACTCGGTGGCCGCGGGAATCTGGCCGGCCGACGACAACCCGCTGCGCAACGCCCCGCACACCGCGCAGTCGGTCGTGACCGGCGACGACGGCTCGGGGGAGTGGACGCACCCGTACAGCCGCGAGACCGCGGTCTACCCGGTGCGCTCCCTCATCCGCAACAAGTACTGGGCCCCGGTGCGCCGCATCGACCAGGCCTACGGCGACCGCAACCTGGTCTGCGCCTGCCCGCCGCCGGAGGCCTTCGCCTAAGCGGCATCGACACGCAAGAAGACGCACCACGACTCCGGTCTTGGTGCGTTTTCTTGCTTCTCGATGGCGCGGATGCCGCCGCGCGAGGTCACGGGTGGTAGCCGCCCGCGACGAGGGCCGCCCGCACCTCGGCCACGGTCCGCTCCGGCCGCTCGAACAGCCCGAACTTCCGCACCCGGATCACGGTCCAGCCGGCGCGGCGGAGCCCGTCCAGTCGGGTCAGATCGCGGTCGTACTGCCGGCTGCTCGTGCGGTGTTGGTCGCCGTCGTACTCGACGACCACCCGCCACTCGGGGTAGACCATGTCGACGCGTCCCAGGAAGACCCCGGCTGAGTCCCGCAACTCCCGGTTGAGCAGCGGCTCGGGCAGACCCGCGTTCACCAACACCAGTCGGAGCAGCGTCTCGGGTCGAGACTCCGCGCCGACGCGGACCCGCACAACCGCCGAGACGGCCGCACGCTTTCCGCGCCCCCGGAAGGCGCCCAGCGGTTCGGCCAACGCGGCGATGCTCGTGTAGGGGCGCGGGTCGCCGGGGTCGAACAGCTGCGGGTTGAGCACGAGGTGGTCGCCGACGACGACGAGCTCGGCCGGCGGCAGCAGCGCGGCCAGCTGTAGCCAGGTGTCGGCCGCGGTCGCGACGGGCAGACCGTAGCGGTTGCTCGCCGAGGCACCGCCGGCGGGCAGGTCGTGCCCGATGACTCCGCTGGTGTGCGGCGGGCGCTGGGGCGAACGAGCCGAGACGTGCAGCGGCTCGTCCGGCTCGAAGGCCCCGGCCAGCGGCGCACCCCACAGCCGCGCGGCGGTCAGCTGGCTGAAGAACTGGCCGGGCCGCATCCGCGTGGCGTACGCCTGGCAGCGTTCGAGCAGGGCGAGATCGAGCGAAGCTGGGACGCGAACGCCGTGGAACGGAGCCGCGAGGTCGCCGCTGCGCAGCCGCCCGACCGTGAGGCCGGATTCACGAGCGTCGGCGATGGAGAACGCGCGCCCCGCAAGCCCGGGCGGCAGGGGCACAAGACGCGGCATGCCCCATGGTCGCGCGAAGCGGCACAAGCCCGCAGAAGTTATGCACAGCCCGGGCGGCATCCGCTCATCGAGATGCAAGAAAACGCGCCAAAACTCGGCCGTTGGTGCACTTTCTTGCTTCTCGATGGCGCGGATGCCGGGGCGGCGGCCGCGGGCGGCGTGGCCTACGCGCCGAACAGGGTGGGGAACCAGAGCACGGCGAGCGGGTAGAGCACGAAGGATGCCGCGTCGAGGATCCAGTGCGCGACGACGAGCGGCATCGTGCGGCCCCACTTCTCGTAGCACCAGCCGAACAGCACGCCCATGGCGAGGTTGCCGAAGAAGGGGCCGATGCCCTGGTACAGGTGGTAGCTGCCGCGCAGGGTCGCGCTGCTGAGGATGATCGCCCAGCGGTTCCAGCCGAGCTGGTGCAGCCGGGTGAACAGGTAGCCGACGACGATGACCTCTTCGCTGAGTGCCGCGTTGGCTGCCGAGAGCAGCAGGATCGGGATCGTCCACCAGAAGGTGTCCAGCGGGGAGGCGCTGACGGCGACCGTGATGCCGAGCGCCCGCCCGCCGAGGTACAGGGCGATGCCGGGGATGCCGATGAGCGCGGCCAGCGCGAGGCCCGCGCCGAGGTCGCGGCCCGGCCGGCTGAGGTCGAAGCCGATGCGCCGGAACGGGCTTCGGCCCGGCCGCCACAGCAGGTAGAGCACGAGGGCGACGGCGAACAGGGCGAAGAAGATGTTGAGGAACTGGTACGTGAAGTCGAGCCACTCCCGCGTGGACTGCGAGGTGTTCAGCGCGGTGCTCTGATCGGCGAGCGGCACCGGTTTCGTCAGCTTGGCGATCAGCGAGACGATCGAGTAGACGGCGGATGCCCCGAGCGAGAGGCCGAGGACGATGACGACTTCCGTCCAGATCCGCCGGCGCTCCGCCCGGTCGGTGACGAGCAGTTCGCGCTCGCGCGTCACGACTGGCCGACGCGGCACGCCGGTGTGCCGCCGGGAAGCGCGAAGCGGTAGCGCGCGACCAGGGCGTAGGCCGCGGCCGCGGCCCAGGAGATCGGCGGGATCATCATCAGGTGCCCGAGCAGGCGCAACGCGGCGGCGGGCTGGTGCGTCAGCAGGCCCGCCACGGCCGCATGGCCGCCGAGCCGACGGCCGTCGACCACGAGCCAGACCTTGGCCGCGGCATCCGCCTCGCTCAGGCCGTATTCGGCCAGCTCGGTCCACTGGTATGGGGAGGCATCCGGCATCGCCGGGAGCCAGCGGCGGAGCCAGCCCACGGTGCTCGTGCAGAAGCCACAATCACCGTCGAAAATGAGCAACGCGGGTCGCGGAACAGGGGCAATGACCATGCGGCCATTCAACCACGACAGGCCCACGCAAGATCCTGCGAATTCACGCTCAATTAGTGGGCGATATGTAAGAATCTGCAAGAAATCGGCTCATGATGTTTCCTGTTTGTAACGGTTCCTCAGCGGATTTGCGCATGCCTCGATCGCTGCATACTCTCGGGGGTACTTGGCGCGGCGGTGCGACAAAAATCCGTGCTGCCGTTGCCCACTTTGCACAGGAGGAAAACTTGAAGATCAAGAAGCTAGGCCTCGTCGCCGTCGCTCTTGCTGCCGCCAGCGCGCTCGCGCTCAGCGGTTGCGCGACCGACACCGGCAGCGGCGAAGGCAGCACGAGCGGCGCAGGCAGCTCGACGGCCATCGTCACCACCAACGGTTCCGAGCCGCAGAACCCGCTGCTCCCCGCCAACACCACCGAGACCGGTGGCGGCAAGATCACCACGTCGATCTTCGCTGGTCTGGTGTCCTACACGGCTACCGGCAGCATCGAGAACGAGGTCGCAAAGTCGATCGAGTCCGACGACGCGACCAACTGGACCGTCACGCTCAACGACGGCTGGAAGTTCACCAACGGCGAAGCCGTTGACGCTGCCTCCTTCGTCGACGCATGGAAGTACGCCGCACTGTTCAGCAACGCACAGAGCGCCTCCTACTTCTTCGACAACATCGTCGGCTTCTCCTACGAGGAGGACACCGAGCTCACCGGTCTGCAGATCGTTGACGACAAGACCTTCACGGTCGAGCTGTCCGCTCCCGAGGCCGACTGGCCGCTGCGTCTGGGCTACACGGCATACATGCCGCTGCCCAAGGCCGGCCTCGCCGACATGGAGGCCTTCGGCCAGAACCCCATCGGAAACGGCCCGTACATGCTGGCCTCCGACACCGCATGGGTGCACGAAGAGAAGATCGACCTGATCACCAACCCTGACTACAAGGGTGTCCGCACCCCCGTCAACGGTGGCCTGACGATCATCTTCTACCCGACGCTTGAGGCTGCATACGCCGACGCTCAGGGTGGAAACCTCGACGTTCTCGACGGTGTGCCCGACTCGGCATTCCAGACCTTCGAGTCTGACTTCCCGGAGCGCTCGGCGAACCAGGCCGCCGCGATCTTCCAGGCGTTCAACATCCCCGAGTACATCGCGCACTTCAGCGGTGAAGAGGGCCAGCTGCGCCGTCACGCCATCTCGATGTCGATCAACCGCGACGAGATCACCGACGTCATCTTCCAGGGCACCCGTACCCCGGCGACCGACTACACCTCGCCGGTCATCAACGGCTGGACCGACAAGCTCGAGGGCGCTGACGTCCTCGCGTACAACCCGGAAGAGGCCAAGAAGGTCTGGGCTCAGGCTGACGCGATCGCTCCGTTCACGGGCGAGTTCACCATTGCCTACAACTCCGACGGTGGCCACCAGGCTTGGGTCGAGGCTGTCACCAACAGCATCGCGAACACGCTCGGCATCACCGCCGCTGGCAAGCCCTACCCGACGTTCGCCGCAATGCTGGACGACCGCAAGAACCAGACGCTGACCGGCGGCGTTCGCGCCGGCTGGCAGGGCGACTACCCCTCGATGTACAACTTCCTCGCCCCGCTCTACCAGACCGGTGCAGGCAGCAACTACGAGGGCTACACCAACCCCGACTTCGACGCCCTCCTCAAGGACGGCTCGAACGCCACCAGCATCGAAGATGCAACCGCGAAGTACCAGGCAGCACAGGAGGTCCTGCTGAAGGACCTCGCCACCGTTCCGCTCTGGTACTCCAACGTCGTGGGCGTCTGGTCTGACCAGGTCGACAACGTGGTGTTCGGTTGGGACTCCGTCCCGCTGTACAGCCAGATCACGAAGGAATAGCACTCCGCTACTAACTTCAGTTCATAGCTCGCCCTGCTGCCCGAGTCACAAACCCGGGCAGCAGGGCGACTAGGCTTCTACAGTGATTGTGACCCCCATGCTTCTCTCTGTGAACGGAGGATGCTGATGCTGTGGTACACCGGCAGACGTATTCTCCAGATGATTCCCGTCTTCTTTGGCGCGACATTCTTGATCTACTTCATGGTCTTCTCTCTCCCCGGAGACCCGATCCTCGCGCTCTACGGCGATCGCCCCCCCGCCCCTGGCGTTATTGAGCAGGTCCGGGCCCAGTACAACCTCGACAAGCCGTTCATCGTGCAGTACCTCCTCTACATCGGCGGACTGTTCCAGGGCGACTTCGGCACGACCTACTCTGGTCGCCCGGTCAGCGATGTCATGGCCCAAGCCTTCCCGATCACACTGCGCCTCGCCACCCTCGCCCTGTTCTTTGAGGCCGTCTTCGGCATCATCGTCGGTCTCGTCGCGGGTCTGCGCAAGGGCAAGCTGTTCGACGCGAGCGCACTCGTGGTCAGCCTCCTGCTGATCTCGGTTCCGACCTTCGTCATCGGCTTCGTGCTGCAGTACGTCTTCGGCATTCAGCTGGGATGGGCGCGCACGACCGTCAGCAGTGCGGCTCCGTATAGCGAGTTGGTCCTCCCGGCCATCGTGCTGGCATCCGTGTCATTCGCGTACATTGTGCGCCTGACCCGGGCCAGCGTCGCCGACAACCTGAACGCGGACTTCGTTCGCACGGCAACAGCAAAGGGGCTGTCTCGCCGTCGCGTCGTCTCTGTCCACGTTCTGCGCAACTCGCTTGTTCCCGTCGTCACCTTCCTCGGTGTCGACCTCGGAGCACTCATGGTGGGCGCGATTGTGACCGAAGGTATCTTCAACATCAACGGCGTCGGCGGTACCGTCTACCGCGCCGTGATCCTGGGTGAGGGACCGACCGTCGTCTCGTTCGTCGCGATCATGGTGATCATCTTCGTCGTCGCGAACCTGCTCGTCGATCTGCTCTACGCCTTGCTTGACCCGAGGATCCGCTATGCAAAATAGAAAATTCCAGGAGCACTTCGTTGCTCCGATCGAAGAGACACCTGTTGTCGCCGTCGACAAGCTCGACGAGTCGCAGAAGGCCCGCAGCACCTGGGATGACGCATGGGACTCCATGCGCCGTCGGCCGTCGTTCTGGATCTCCTCCGCGTTGATCGTCCTGATCGTCACGGTGGCGGCCTTCCCCGGGCTCTTCACCTCGGTGTCGCCCAACCTCGGCTGTGAGCTGGCGAACAGCAACGGGGCCCCGACCGCGGGGCACCCGCTCGGGTTCACCCGCCAGGGCTGTGACGTCTACGCGCGCATCATCTTCGGCACGCAGGCATCTGTGACCGTCGGCCTGATCGCGACCTTGCTGGTCACGATCAGCGGCATCATCGTCGGATCGCTCGCAGGCTACTACGGTGGATTCCTCGACGCGTTCGTCTCGCGCGTCGGCGACATCTTCTTCGCGATCCCCACCGTTCTCGGTGCGATCGTGCTGATGTCGGTCATCCCGGAGCGCACGCCGCTCACGGTGGCATTCGTGCTGGCTGTGTTCGCCTGGCCGCAGATCGCCCGCATCATGCGCGGCGCCGTGTTGTCAGCGAGCAACTCCGACTACGTCACCGCCTCCACGGCGCTCGGCGTGTCGAAGTTCAAGATCCTGCTCCGTCACGTGGTGCCGAACTCGATCGCCCCGGTGATCGTGGTCGCGACCATCTCGCTCGGCACGTTCATCGTTGCAGAGGCCACGCTCTCCTTCCTCGGTATCGGCCTCCCGCCGACCGTGATGTCGTGGGGCAATGACATCGCACAGGCGCAGACGTCGATCCGCACGAACCCTCAGGTTCTGCTGCTCCCGTCTGCTGCACTATCCATCACCGTGCTGTCGTTCCTGATGCTCGGCGACGTTGTGCGTGACGCACTTGACCCGGCAGCGAGGGCACGGCGATGACACAGATCCTGAACGAGAACCAGAGCGAGACCATCAATACCTCGGAAACGCCCCTGCTGCAGATTCGCAACCTCGAGGTGGGCTTCCGCACCCAGCGCGGCCTCGTGCCCGCCGTCCGCGGCGTCGACCTCACCCTCTACGCCGGCCAGAGCCTGGCCATCGTGGGGGAGTCGGGGTCGGGAAAGACCACGACCGCCCAGGCGATCATCGACCTCCTCCCCGGCACCGGATCGGTGACCGGCGGCGAGATCCTGTTCGAGGGCCGCGACCTGACCAAGCTCCCCGCCAAGGAGATCCAGGACGTGCGCGGGCGCCTGATCGGCTACGTGCCGCAGGACCCGATGTCGAACCTCAACCCGGTGTGGAACATTGGCTTCCAGGTCGAGGAGGCCATCAAGGCCAACGGCATCGCGCAGGGCAAGGAGGCGCGCCTGCGCGCCATCCAGGTTCTGCAGGAGGCCGGCCTGAGCGACGCATCCGAGCGCCTCAAGCAGTACCCGCACCAGTTCTCTGGCGGCATGCGCCAGCGCGTGCTGATCGGCATCGGCCTCTCGGCCCGCCCGAAGCTCCTGATCGCCGACGAGCCGACCTCGGCCCTCGACGTGACGGTGCAGCGCCAGATCCTGGACCACCTCGGCACGCTCACGCGTGACTACGGCACCTCTGTGCTCTTCATCACGCACGACCTCGGCCTTGCGGCGGAGCGTGCGGAACAGCTCGTGGTGATGTACCGCGGAAAGATCGTCGAGTCCGGCTCCTCGCAGGAGATCCTCGCGAACCCGCAGCACCCGTACACGCAGCGCCTGGTCTCGGCGGCGCCGAGCCTCGCCTCGCGGCGTATCCAGTCGGCCAAGCACGCGGACGCCGCGGCGCCCGCGATCTTCTCCGGCGACTCGCTCGACGCGACGCTGATCGCCCGCGCTGCAGAGCGCGAGCAGGCCGCGCCGGACAAGCCGCTGATCTCGGTGCAGAACGTCTCCAAGACGTACCGCATCCGTCAGCAGGGCTTCAAGTACAACGAGCTCAAGGCCGTCAACGGCGTGAGCTTCGGTGTGCAGCGCGGAACGACCACGGCCATCGTGGGCGAGTCCGGCTCCGGCAAGTCGACCGTGGCGAAGCTGATCCTGCAGCTGGAGAGCATCACCAGCGGCAAGATCGAGTTCGACGGCCAGGACGTCGCTGCGCTGAAGGGGGCGGATCTGCTCAAGTTCCGCCGCCGCGTGCAGCCGGTGTTCCAGGACCCGTACGGCTCTCTCGACCCGCAGTACAGCGTCGGCAACACGATCGCCGAGCCGCTGCTCGCGCACAAGGTCGGCACCGCCAAGGAGCGCCAGGCCCGTGTGCTCGAGCTGCTCGACCAGGTTTCGCTGCCGGCCTCGACGCGCTACCGCTACCCGAGCGAGCTCTCGGGTGGCCAGCGTCAGCGCATCGCCGTGGCTCGGGCGCTCGCGCTCAAGCCCGACGTGCTCGTGCTCGACGAGGCGGTCTCCGCCCTCGACGTGCTCGTGCAGGGTCAGATCCTGAACCTGCTCACCGAGCTGCAGACCGAGCTGGGGCTCACCTACCTCTTCATCACGCACGACCTCGCGGTTGTGCGTCTGATCGCGGACAACGTCTGCGTCATGAAGAAGGGCGAGATCATCGAGGCGGCGACGACCGACGAGGTCTTCGACAACCCGCGCGAGACCTACACGCAGGACCTGCTGGCCGCCATTCCCGGCGGAAACTTCGTCTTCGGACGCTAGCGTTCCGGGGGAGTAACCCGCAGTTCACAGATCGGCCCAGTCCCCGGCATCCGGGGGCTGGGCCGATTTTCTTGCAATTCAGGGTAAACTAGTCGCATAGGGTATCAGCGAACCTCGATTTCGCAACCGCAAGACCGGCCCTATCGCGCGCTTCATCAGTGCTCTTCTCAGCCTGATCCCGTCGAGCAGAGTGCTCGCCGCGAGGCGCAACTCAACGCACAAAGCAGACCAAGGACAAACTTTTATGGCACTCGCCACGCGCGATAACCTCCGAAATGTGGCGATTGTCGCCCACGTTGACCACGGCAAGACGACTCTGGTTGACGCCATGCTGCGCCAGACCGACTCCTTCGCCGAGCACGCGCACCTCGAAGAGCGCGCCATGGACTCCAACGAGCTGGAGCGCGAAAAGGGCATCACGATTCTCGCCAAGAACACGGCGGTTTCGTACAAGGGCAAGCACGCCACCAACGGCCCGATCGTCATCAACGTCATCGACACCCCCGGCCACGCCGACTTCGGTGGCGAGGTCGAGCGCGGTCTCTCCATGGTTGACGGCGTCGTTCTGCTCGTCGACTCCAGCGAGGGCCCGCTCCCGCAGACCCGCTTCGTGCTGCGCAAGGCGCTCGAGGCCAAGCTCCCCGTCATCCTGTTGGTCAACAAGACCGACCGCCCCGACGCCCGTATCGATGAGGTCGTCGCCGAGAGCCAGGACCTGCTCCTCGGCCTCGCCAGCGACATGGCCGACGAGGTCCCCGACCTCGACCTGGACTCCATCCTCGACGTGCCCGTTGTGTACGCATCGGGCCGTAACGGCGCCGCCAGCCTGAACAAGCCGGCCAACGGCTCGCTGCCCGACAACGACGACCTCGAGCCGCTGTTCGAGGCCATCCTCAAGCATGTGCCCGCCCCCGTCTACGACGACGAGCACCCGCTGCAGGCCTGGGTCACCAACCTCGACTCCTCGCCGTTCCTCGGTCGCCTGGCGCTGCTGCGCATCTTCCAGGGCACGATCAAGAAGGGCCAGACCGTGGCCTGGGTCAAGCACGACGGAACCGTTGCGAACGTGCGAGTGACCGAGCTCTTCATCACGAAGGCGCTGGACCGCTTCCCCGCCGAGAGCGCTGGCCCCGGTGACATCGTCGCCGTCGCCGGCTTCGAGGACATCTTCATCGGCGAGACCCTCGCCGACGTCAACGACGTGCGCCCGCTGCCGACCATCACGGTCGACGACCCCGCCATCTCGATGACCATCGGCACCAACACCTCGCCGATCGTCGGTAAGGTCAAGGGCCACAAGCTCACCGCCCGCATGGTCAAGGACCGCCTGGACCGTGAGCTCGTCGGCAACGTCTCGCTCAAGCTGGTCGACATCGGCCGCCCGGACGCCTGGGAAGTTCAGGGTCGTGGCGAGCTCGCCCTGTCGATCCTGGTCGAGCAGATGCGTCGTGAGGGCTTCGAGCTCACCGTCGGCAAGCCGCAGGTGGTGCTGAAGAAGATTGACGGCAAGACGCACGAGCCCTACGAGCACCTCACGATCGACGCTCCCGAGGAGTTCCTCGGCGCCATCACGCAGCTGCTCGCCGCCCGCAAGGGCCTGATGGACGGCATGTCCAACCACGGCACCGGCTGGGTCCGCATGGAGTTCGTCGTCCCGTCGCGCGGCCTCATCGGCTTCCGCACCGAGTTCATGACCATCACCCGCGGTGCCGGCATCGCCAACGCCGTCTCGCACGGCTACGCCCCGTGGGCCGGCGAGATCACCACCCGCACGAACGGCTCCATCGTGGCCGACCGCGCCGGTGTTGCAACGCCGTTCGCCATGGTTGCCCTGCAGGAGCGCATGTCGTTCTTCGTCGAGCCCACGCAGGAGGTCTACGAGGGCATGGTCGTCGGAGAGAACTCGCGCGCCGACGACATGGACGTGAACATCACCAAGGAGAAGCAGCTGACCAACATGCGTCAGTCCACCTCCGACTCCTTCGAGCGCATGACCCCGTCGCGCAAGCTCACCCTTGAGGAGTCGCTCGAGTTCGCCCGCGAGGACGAGTGCGTCGAGGTCACGCCCGAGTTCGTGCGCATCCGCAAGGTGGAGCTCGACTCGACCGCGCGTGCCCGCACCTACTCGCGCATGAAGAAGCAGAACCAGGGCTAAACACCCGAAGTCGAAACGGCCGCCACGCAATGCGTGGCGGCCGTTTCTGCGTCTGCGGGGGCCGGCGGCATCCGCAAAGCTGAGGAGTTCTCAGGGGAAACAGATCGGTACCGCCGGGCCCGCTCAGGGCGGGTTTCTACACTCGTCAGATTGCTTGCGCGCCCCGCGGCTGCGGCGCTCCCTCTGACCCGAAAGCATGCGCCGCACACTCCTCAGTTATGAGCCTCTTCCTTCCCTTCAGAACGTCCGCGTCCTCGCTCGCCGATGGCACCTCGCCCGACACCCGCCAGACCTCCCGCACCGTCCGCGTGCTGCTGACCGGCGTGGCCATGGCCACCTCGCTGGGCTTCGCCGCCTTGCCGACGACCCCGGCCGCCGCGCTCGTCGTGGCCGGCGAGACGGCAGATGCCGCGGCGGCGGCCCACACCGCGCCGGACTCCCAGACCGTCGAGCTCGCCGGCCTGCAGCAGCCCGTCGCAGAGCAGGCCGAGTACCTCGCCGAGGCCTACGTCGCCCCCGCGCCGGCTCCCGAGCCCGCCGCGCCTGCCGCGGCCGCTGCAACGGGAGCGGTCGTCTGGCCCGTGCCCGCTGGCACGCGCGTCTCCGACAACTTCGGGCCCCGCTCGGCGCCGTGCGACGGATGCTCGACATTCCATGACGGGCTCGACCTCAACCCCGGCGCCGGGACGCCCATCGTCGCGATGGCCGACGGCGTCGTGACCGTGGCCGCCAACGACAGCGGCGGACTCGGCACACACGTCGACATCCAGTACGTCGTCGACGGCCAGTCCGTCTCCAGCTCGTACGGCCACATGGAGTACGGCTCGATGACCGTCTCCGTCGGCGAGACGGTCAGCGCCGGCCAGCTCATCGGCGTCGTCGGCACCACCGGCCAGTCGACAGGTCCGCACCTGCACCTGGAGATGTACTACACGGATGGCGTGCGATTCGACCCGGCCGGATGGCTGGCCACCTACGCCGGATAGCCGGTTCCTCCCAGCTGCGCCCTCCTGGCCAGCCGTAAACTGAATGGGCGAGCGCGAAGCGTTCGCCAGAGAAGTCCTGAACGGAGCAACTCCATGAATACCCTACGCAGGCGAGTCGTCGCCCCCCTGGCCCTCGCGGCCGTGCTGCTCGGCGCCCCGCTGCTGGCTGGCTGCAGCAGCGTCGGCGACGCCGTCGGCGGAGCCGTCACCGGCGCCGTCGAGGATGCCACGGGAGGAGCCGTGTCGGTCGGTCAGATGCCGGCCGGCTGGCCGAGCGAGGTCCCCGTGATCGAGGGCGACATCGTCGGCGGCGGCAAGAACCCCGACGGCTCGGCCGGCTGGGTCGTCGTCATCAAGTCCACAGCGGCCGACCCGGTCGCAGACGCACAGGCGCAGCTCGAGGCCGCCGGCTTCACCCCGCCGGAGAACTTCACCCCCGAGAAGCTGCCCGAAGTGGACGGCATCACCGGGGCGAGCTACTTCGGCTCGAACGGGAAGTACGTCGTCATGGTCGTCGGCAGCGAGCAGGGCGTGCTCTACACGGTGGTGCCCACCTAGAGCCCAGCCCGTCAACGGCCCGGCCACCGATGCCCGGCGCCGCTGGCCCGACGCGCGAACGGGCCTAGGCGAACAGTGCCTCGCCGACGTACCCGCCCTGGCGCACCCCGGCCGGCACCGCGAACAACGCGGATCCCACGTGCCGGATGTACTCGTTCAGCGCGTCGTTCTTGGCCAGCTGCGACTGCACCGTCACGAACTGCTCGGGCGAGCGCTGGTAGCTGAGGAAGAACAGGCCGGCGTTCAGCCGCCCCAGCTCGTCGTTGCCGTCGACGAAGTTGTACCCCCGGCGCAGCAGGGCCGCGCCCCCGTTGTGGCTCGGGTGGGAGAGCCGCACGTGCGCCGTGTCGGCGATGAGCGGCTTCTCGGCCCGGCCGGTGATCTCGAAGTCCGGCTCCGTGAACTCGGTGCCGCCGGAGAGCGGTGCCCCCTCGCCCTTCGTTCGCCCGAACACGGCCTCCTGCTCGCGCAGGATCGTCCGGTCCCACGTCTCGATCGTCATCCGGATGCGGCGGGCCACCAGGTAGCTGCCGCCGGCGAGCCAGGCCGGCCCGTCGCCGTCCTGCACCCACACCTGCTCGTTGACCGTGGCGGTCTCCTCCGCCTTCACATTCGCGGTGCCGTCCTTGAAGCCGAACAGGTTGCGCGGGGTCGCCTGGGCGGTGCTGGTGGACGAGGTGCGCCCGAAGCCGAGTTGGGACCAGCGCAGCGTCGCCCGGCCGAAGGCGATGCGGGTGAGGTTGCGGATGGCGTGCACGGCCACCTGCGGGTCGTCGGCGCACGCCTGGATGCAGAGCTCGCCGTCGGAGGACGCCGGGTCGAGCATGTCGCCGGGGAAGTGCGGCAGCCGGCTGAGCACCGCGGGCTGGCGGCTTGCGATGCCGAAGCGGTCGGTGCCCTGGGCGTCGCGGAACAGCGCGGGACCGAAGCCGAAGGTGATGGTCAGGCCGCTCGCGGGGAGCCCCTGCGCCTCCCCGGTGTCCTCCGGCGGGGCGTCGTAGTTGCCACTGACGGCACCGAAGTCGCCGATGTCGCGGCCGGCCGTCATGGCGGCCGCGGCGACCGTCCAGTCCTGCAGCAACTCGATCAACTCGGCCCGGCCGGCGCCGCCGGCCATGTCGAAGGCCGCGAAGTGCAGCCTGTCCTGGGCCGGCGTGACGATGCCGGCCTGGTAGCTGCCGTAGAACGGGTAGTTGGCCGCGTTCGGAGCGCCGGCTCCTTCCCCGGATGCCGCGAGCACGGCGCGGTCGGCGCCGATGCCCAGCCCGATGCCCGCAACGGTGGCTCCGGCGAGGCCGAGCAGGCCGCGGCGGGAGAGCCCGCGCGGGGCGGCAGCGGCGTCATCCGTCGTCTGCTCCGCGCCCACGGGGCGATCGGCAGCCCCCTCGGCAGGATCGCCGGGGGAGCGGCCGTCAGGAGTGTTCATACGTTCCAGATTAGTTGAGCACGAGGGTGGCGGTGAGCTGGTTCAGCGGCTCGCCGAGTGCGTTCACCTGGTCGGAGAAGGCGCGGATCTCGGCCGGGCTGAGCTCGGTGTACAGGCGGAAGCCATCGCCGTCGCGCTGGGCGTCGAGCAGCGTCTGCAGCGCGGCGAACTCGGTGTCGAGGGTCGCGGCGAGATCGGCGTCCTTGGCCAGCAGGATGTCCCGCACGCCGCCGTAGAGCACGGTGGCGCCGTCGACGTTGGCCTGGAAGTCCCAGAGGTCGGTGTGCGACCAGAACTCCTCCTCGCCGGTGACCTTGCCGCTGGCGACCTCGTCCATCAGGCCGATCGCACCGTTGGTCTGCATGTCGAGGGTGAACTCGAGGCTCTGCACCTTCTCGTTCAGGGTCGCGGTGTCGGCGACGAGCTTCGCGGCGAGGGCCTGGCGCTGCTCCGGGGTGTACGCGGCGAAGCCGGCTTCGGCGTCGGCGGGCCAGAGGTCCTTCTCGATGGCGTGCCAGCCGGTCCACTCCTGCCCCTCCTCGAGGTCGGCCTCGCGGAGGTCGAGCATCGGGTCGAGGTCGCCGAAGGACTCCGCGACGGTCTCGACGCGCTCCCAGTGCACACGGGTCGGCGCGTAGAGGGCGCGGGCCTCGTCGTCGTCGCCGGCGACGTAGGCGGCGGCGAAGGCGTCGGTGCCGGCGACGAGCTGGGCGATCTGGTCCTTCACATACGCGGCGTAGTTGGTGTTCGCGGTGGCGACCTGGGCGGTGAGGTCGGCGTCGGCCTCGAAGTCGTGGCCGGAGTCGGTCACGGTGAACGCGGCCTTGCCGATTCCCGCGCCGATCATGCCCGGCTTGCACACCGTGTAGTAGTCGCCGGGGCGGGCCTGGATGACCAGGTCGCGGCTGATGCCGGGGCCGATGTTCTCGACCTCACCAACAATGCGCAGGCCGTCGCCGGCGAGGAGGTAGAACTCGGTGACCTGGTCGCCGGAGTTCTTCACGGTGAAGCGCACATTGCCGCTCGGGGCGGTGGCCGTGTCAATCGCGCAGGCGTCGGAGCTGCTGTCCACGGTGATCGCGGTGTGCTCGGCATCCGCCGTCGGGTTGTTGGCGACGCAGCCGGAGAGCAGCAGCAGGGCGGCGCCGGTCGCGGCGATGGAGAGGGTGGGGCGAAGCAGGCGTGACACAGTGGTCTCCTCGGTGGGGGTCTGGCGGTGCGGAGGTTGTCAGGCGGTGACGGGCGCGGATGCAGCCGGCGCCGGTGCGGGGCTGGGGCGCCGGCCCCTGCGGCTCTTCACGATGAAGATGGTGAGCGTCGGCACGACGTAGGCGAGCCAGACAATGGCCTCCAGCCAGGTGGTGGCGGGGGAGAAGTTGAGGGTGCCCTTGAGCAGGGTGCCGTACCAGCTGTCCGGCGGAATGACGGCGCTGACGTCGAAGGCGAGGTTGTGCAGGCCGGGCAGGATGCCGGCCTCCTGCAGGTCGTGCACCCCGTAGGCGAGCACGCCGCCGGCGACGACGATGAGGGCGGCCCCGGTCCAGGTGAAGAACTTCGACAGGTTGATGCGCAGCATGCCCGAGTAGAGCAGCCAGCCGAGGCCGACAGCGGTGAGGATGCCGAGGCCGGCGCCGAGGATCGGCATCGTTGTCTCGCCGGTTGCCTGTACGGCGGCCCAGATGAACAGCGCCGTCTCGATGCCCTCGCGGCCGACGGCGAGGAACGCGACGATGACGAGGCCCCAGCCGGTGCCGTCGAGGTGCTTGTCGATGTTGCCGTGCAGCACGCCCTTCAGGTCGCGGGCGGTGCGCAGCATCCAGAACACCATCCAGGTGACGAACGCGGTGGCGATGATCGAGAGGATGCCGCCGATGGCCTCCTGCGCCTCGAAGCTCAGGCCGTAGGTGCCGAAGGTGAGGATGGCGCCGATGCCGAGCGCGAGCAGCACGGCCAGCCCGATGCCGAGCCAGATGCGGCCGAGCAGGTCGCGCCGGTCGATCTTCACGATGTAGGCAATCAGGATCGTGACGATCAGTGCGGCTTCGAGGCCCTCGCGGAGGCCGATCAAGTAGTTGGCGAACATGCGTCTTCCGTGCGTGGAGAAGTCTGGGAGTTTGGTAAGGCTACCCTTAGGGCAAATGCCTTCGGAGGTTGAGAGTAGACCTGTGAAACGCGAATGTCCAGTCGCTCGCTGGTTAGGATGAGCCCCTGGGATAGTTCTCGAGCGAAATGGGTGCACGTGGTTCTGAATGGACGAGACGAACGCGTGCTCCTCGTGTTTCCCCATGGCCGCGACGCTCTGGCTCAGGCCGGCGGCACGATCGCCCGGCTGATCGAAGCCGGCTCCGTTGCCGCGGTCCTCACCGCAGAGGCGGCCGCCGACGCGGACGCCGGCCTCTGGGCGATGGGCGCTCGCGGGCAGGCCGTCGCCGGGGCGGACGCCCGCGCAGCCGTCGCCACCGCGATCGACCGGCAGCAGAGCACGGCCATCGTGGTTCCCGCGCTGGGGTCGGACCCGACCGAGAGCGCGGCCTCCGTGCTGGTCGCCGCGGCGGTGGCCGAGGCATCCGCCCGCCATCTGCCCGTCTACCTGGCCGTGAGCGGCCGGATGCCGGCCGGCCAACGCCTGGTGGCTGTCGACGTCACCGACCAGCTCGGTGCCAAGAGCGACGCCCTGGCCGCGCTGCCCGGCGTCAGCGTGATCGACCGCACCGTCACCTTCGACGACCAGGACCCGCACCTGCTCGGCACCACCGAGCAGTTCGTGATGATCGGCGGCGGCCGGCCGGAGGTCGTCGAGGCACCGAGCACGGGCAGCCGCGTCGGCGCCGCCGTGCTCGGCTTCGTGGTCGGTGCGATCTTCGCGGCGATGGGCACCGTCGCCCACCAGATCACGACGGAGATCGCGGGGGTGCCCGTGCCCTGGGGCCTGCTGCTCGCCCTGCTCGGCTACACCGCACTGCTGATCGGGCTGCGACTGGTTCTGCACGACCGCGTCACGGTGCTCTTCACGGCGATCGGCGCGCTGCTGACGATCTTCGTGCTGTCCCTGCGCAGCACGGGCGGCTCGGTGCTGATCCCGGAGGGCACACTCGGCTTGGTCTGGACGATGGCGCCCGCGATCATCGCCGCGATCGTCATTGCGTGGCCCCGATTGCCCGACCGCCCCGCCGCGCGCGCGTAGACTTGGTGGGTACCGCCTCCACGGCGGGCTCGCGAAGGGAATCTGAACACCGTGACCTATGTCATCGCTCTTCCGTGCGTCGACGTCAAAGACCGCGCTTGCATTGACGAGTGCCCGGTCGATTGCATCTACGAGGGTGAGCGTTCGCTCTACATTCACCCCGACGAGTGCGTCGACTGCGGTGCCTGCGAGCCGGTGTGCCCCGTCGAGGCCATCTACTACGAAGACGACCTCCCCGAGCAGTGGGCCGACTATTACAAGGCCAACGTCGAGTTCTTCGACGACATCGGCTCCCCGGGAGGCGCGGCCAAGGTCGGCGTCATCGCCAAGGACCACCCGGTGATCGCGGTGCTGCCACCGCAGGTTCACTGAGCCCCGGCGCCCGCCCCGTGCTGAAAGAGCTGCCAGAGTACCCCTGGGACCAGATGGTGCCGTTCGCCGAGCGTGCGCGCCGGCACCCAGACGGCATCGTCGACCTCTCGATCGGCTCGCCGGTCGACCCGACGCCCGCCGTCATCCGCGACGCGCTGGCCCAGGCGACGGATGCCCATGCCTACCCGCAGACGGCGGGAACGCCCGCCCTGCAGCGCGCGATCATCGAGTGGTTCGAGCGCCGCCGCGGCGTGCCGGGCCTGGCCGAGCGCAACGTGCTGCCGACGGTCGGCTCCAAGGAACTCGTCGCACTGCTGCCGTTCATGCTCGGCATCGGCGAGGGCGACACGATCGTGCACCCGCGCGCCGCTTACCCGACATACGCGATCGGCGCAGCCATCGCCGGCGCCGAGGCCCTGGCCTCCGATGACCCCGACGAGTGGCCGGAAGGCACCAAGCTCATCTGGCTGAACAGCCCAGGCAACCCGGACGGCCGCGTGCTCGGCATCGAGCAGCTGCGCGCCGCCCGCGAGCGCGCCCGCGAACTCGGCGCCGTCATCGTCAGCGACGAATGCTACGCCGAACTCGGCTGGGACGCGCCGTGGGACGCCGAGCCGATCCCCAGCATCCTCGACCCGCGCGTCGTCGGCGATGACCGCAAGAACGTGCTCGCCGTCTACTCGCTGAGCAAGCAGTCGAACATGGCCGGCTACCGCGCCGCCTTCGCCGCCGGCTGCGGCGGCGTCATCCAGCGCCTGCTCACCGTGCGCAAGCACGCCGGTCTCATGCTGCCGGCCCCGTTGCAGGAGGCGATGGTCGTCGCACTCGGCGACGACGCGCACGTGGACGCCCAGCGCGAGCTGTACCGGGCCCGCCGCGAGGTTTTGCTGCCCGCGCTGCTGACCGCCGGTTTCACGATCGACAACAGCGAGGCCGGTCTCTACCTGTGGGCGACGGAGGGCGTGAGCGCCTGGGAGTCCATCGACAAGCTGGCCGGTCTCGGCATTCTGGCCGGCCCCGGCACGTTCTACGGCGACTTCTACCCGAACCACGTGCGGTTCTCGCTCACCGCGAGCGACGAGCGCATCGCGGCGGCCGCGGCCAGGCTGCGCGGCTGACCGCAACCGGCCGCGCCCGGCGGCGGTCAGCGCACGGTCGTGAGCTGCACGCGGGGCAGCGCCGCGTTGTCCTGCCCGCCGCCCACCACGGCCACGAGCACGCCCGGGGCGACCCAGGCTGCGGTGCGGGCGTTCTGCAGCGCCGGGCTGACCGCGAGCGGGGCGTTGCCCTGCCAGATGGCGAGGCCCGTGCCGGACGCCCGGGCAGGTGTTCCCTGCACGAGTTCGCGGAACTCGGCCGAGCCACCGTCGATGTGCGCGGCCGGCGTGACCAGGTGGCCGGCGGGTTGACCGATGTCGTCCAGGTGGTACACGATGCGCCCGTCGGCCGAGGCGTCGACGGGGCGCACACGCACGTTGTCGACGTTGCCGGGTTCCAGCGCCGCCCGGAGGGGTGACGCCTCGTCGAGGGCGCCGGCGACGACGCGGGCCGTGCCGTCCTCTAGGATCTGGAACACGCCGTGCTCGGTGCCGAGCACGATCCCACGCGGATCTCCCGCCGAGACGTCGACGGATGCCGCCGCTAGCGCGCTCCCGCGCAGCTGCTCGCCATCGCCGGGCTGTTCGACGGCCGCCTGCCCCTCGGCGCGCACCGGAACGCCGGCCACCGTCTCCACCTCGCCGCCCGGCAGCATCCGCCGCACGATGTATTCGTCGTTCGCCGCCTGTCCCACATTCACTCGCTCCACGAAGACGAGTGCGCCAGCCGCGTCGACATCGATGCTGGTGATCTGGCCGAGGGGCGAGGCGGCGTTCACCGGGCCGTCGGCGGTGAAGGGGAGCGGGGCGTCGGGGCTGGTCTGAGTGCGCTGGCCGACGAGGAACGGCTCGGACTGCCGCGTCTCGGTGTCGAAGAGCTCGATCTCAGTGGACAGCGCATTCCTCCCCAACGACAGGAGCACGAGGATCCGGGTGGGGGAGAGTGCGGCGATGTCGAGCTCGTGCCTGCCCTGCCAGCGCTCGATGTTGAAGCGGGTGACGGCGCCCGTAGAGGAGGAACGGAGCCAGGAACCCACCGAGACGTACCATGTCCCGCCCTCGGTGTCGTCTGTGATCAGGCCGTTGCCGTAGGTGATGTCCGGGGGGCCGTTGCGCTCATCGTTCGCCGGGGTCGCGCTGATCAGCCAAGCACCCGCGGGCGGTTGGGCGCTGCATCCGGAGGCCCCCGCTAGGAGCAGCACCGTCGCCACCACGCACGCGAGCCCCCGCCTCGAAATCATGGGCCGAGCATAGCTTGTGGGCCCGCGAGCCCGTTTTCAGCTCGTTCTCAGGAGCTTTCCTCCAACGGAATCGCCCGTTCTTCAACGGATGCAACAGTAGGCCGTGGGGCGGATTAGGCTGTAACTCGGACTGCCCGCCTATCGCGTGCCCGTCCATCAACTTTCTTCTACTTCCACCATCCAGGATCCAGGAGGCCCCGTGGGCGACGTCGATCAGACACAGGCCGGTTCAGCATCAGCCACTCCGGCACAGCCGGCCGTAGCAACGCTGAGCTACCCGGGCGGAACCGCAGAGTTCCCCATCATCTCCAGCGTTGACGGGCCAGACAGCCTGGACATGTCCACGCTGACCAAGCAGACCGGTCTCACCGGCCTGGACTACGGCTTCGTCAACACGGCCTCGACCAAGTCGGCGATCACGTTCATCGACGGCGAGGAGGGCATCCTCCGCTACCGTGGCTACCCGATCGAGCAGATCGCGAAGAACGCGAGCTTCCTCGAGACGGCCTGGCTGTTGATCTACGGCGAGCTGCCGACCCCGACCGAGCTGGCTGAGTTCGACGAGAAGATTCGCCGGCACACGCTGCTGCACGAGGATCTGAAGAAGTTCTTTGGCGCGCTGCCGCACAACGCCCACCCCATGTCGGTGCTGGCATCCGGCGTCTCGGCCCTGTCGACCTACTACCAGGACTCGATCGACCCGAAGAACCCCGAGCACGTCGAGCTGGCCACCATCCGCCTGCTCGCCAAGCTGCCGGTCATGGCTGCCTACGCGCACAAGAAGAGCATCGGCCAGGCCTTCCTGTACCCGGACAACTCGCTGAGCTTCGTCGACAACTTCCTGAAGCTCAACTTCGGCAACCTGGCCGAGCCCTACGAGGTCAACCCGGTGCTGTCGAAGGCGCTCGAGCGCCTGCTGATCCTGCACGAGGACCACGAGCAGAACGCGTCGACCTCGACGGTGCGCCTGGTCGGCTCGACCGAGGCCAACCTGTTCGCCTCCGTCTCGGCCGGCATCAACGCCCTGTTCGGCCCGCTGCACGGCGGCGCCAACGAGGCCGTGCTGACGATGCTCGCCGAGATCCGCGACTCCGGCGAGGGCGTCGCCCGCTACGTGGAGCGCGTCAAGAACAAGGAAGCCGGCGTCAAGCTGATGGGCTTCGGGCACCGCGTCTACAAGAACTACGACCCCCGCGCCAAGCTGGTCAAGGAGAGCGCCCACGAGGTGCTCGAGGCGCTCGGCGTCAAGGACGAGCTGCTCGACATCGCCATGGAGCTCGAGAAGATCGCGCTCGAGGACGAGTACTTCAAGTCCCGCCGCCTGTACCCGAACGTCGACTTCTACACCGGCGTCATCTACAAGGCGATGGGCTTCCCGACGCACATGTTCACGGTGCTGTTCGCGATCGGACGCCTGCCCGGCTGGATCGCCCACTGGCGTGAGATGAACGCGGACCCGCAGACGAAGATTGGCCGCCCGCAGCAGCTCTACACGGGATCGCCCGCGCGCGACTTCCCGGAGCGCTGAGACCCCGTCTCCCTCTGAACGCGACCCCGTCGGCCTCGGCCGGCGGGGTCGTTTCGCGTTTCGCCCCGGCCACGTTGTGTGCGCCGCCTTACCTGTTGGTCGAGTAGCGAGGAACGAGCGTATCGAGACCTCGCGCGTGGCACGGTTTCTCGCCGGATGCCGGGTCTCGATACGGCCCTGGCGGGCCTACTCGACCAGCGGGGGAATGCACGTCGGCTGGAGGCGGCCGCGCCGCGAGGAACGAGCAGCGCAGCCGCCGAAGCCCGGGAGCCGGCGTGGTCGTTCGGTTGTTGGCTTCGGTCGCTGGCGCTCCCTCGAGCCAACGGGAGTTGCGATTACCGCCGGTGGACCCTGTCGAGACCCGCCCCGATCCCGTTGGTCGAGTAGCGAGGAACGAGCGTATCGAGGCCTCGTGCGTGGCACGGTTTCTCGCCGGATACCGGGTCTCGATAAGGCCCTGGCGGGCCTACTCGACCAGCGGGAGCGGGGCGCCCTCCCGCGTTGGCTTGGGGGAGAGCCAGCGGCCGAAGCCACCAGCGGGAGCGGGCGCCGCGAGCTCGACCAGCGGGAGCGGGCGCCGCGAGAGTGCCCCTACCGCGCGGGCTCGAGCTGCAGCACGTCGTGGGTGGAGTCGCGCACGGCATCCGGGGTGAACGCCCACGGCCGGGTCTTGTGCTTCTGCCAGAGCGGCGCCTGGTCGTCGTAGTGCGGGTTGAACGCGTGCCCGGACGCACCGGTCAGGTTCACCCAGCTGGAGTCGTCGAAGTCGGCGAGGCTGACCACCATGCGCATCGACGGCACCCAGTCGACCGTGTAACCGGTCGTCGCGTCCCAGCCGACCGCGTTGACGACCGAGGATCCGCCGGCGACCGGGAACGGGCCGCGGTTGAACAGCCACTCGATCGCCGCGATGCCCGACTCGCCGAAGCTCGCATTCGTGAGCGTCAGCGTGTGCAGATCGCCCCATTCCCACTTACGCGGGTCGTTGCCGAGCTCCTCGACGCCCTCCGCCCACGCCTCCTCCGCCGCATACGTGAGCATGGCGTCGCGCCCGGAGATGCCGAGTCGCTCGTTCGTCCACCACGGCGAGTCCGGCTGCTCGAGCAGGCCGCCGACGACGCCGAACCAGCGGTCGCCGCCGGCCGGCCAAGTGCCCTCTGGCAGCTTGTCGTGGAACATCGCCGCCAACAGCTGCCGCCAGATCATGTTGAAGTAGGCGGATGCCGCCGAGTCGGCGTCATCCGAGTAGTCCCAGTTCGCGAGCAGCCGCTGCGCCTCGGCCGCCTCGGGGCGCAGCGGGAGCGCCGCGAGCACCGGCGCGAGCGCCGCCGCGTTCGCATTGAAGTTGTCGGCCTGGATGGCGGCCATACTGCTCGGCGTGAACTTCGTGCCGGCGGCGATCTCGGCCGCGAGCCGCCCGTCGATCTGCTGGGCGCGGTAGCCGAGATCCCAGTCCTGGGTGATCATCTGCGGGAAGTCGGGACCGACGGCCGAGTTGTTGGCGGTGACGATCAGGCCGCTCGGCGGGTTGTACACGCTCGGCAGCTGCTCGAACGGGATCTCGCCCACCCAGCCGTTCGCGCTCGTCCAGCCGGGCAGCGGCAGCGTGCCGTCGCCCGCGCTCCGGATCGGGATCCGGCCCGGAGCCTGGTAGCCGATGTTGCCGGTGACGTCGGCGTAGAGGAGGTTCTGCGACGGCACCTCGAACAGACGGGCACCGGCCCGGAACTCGTCCCAGTTGCGGGCCTTGTTGATCGCGAAGACCGCGGAGGGCGTCTGGCCGGGCACGAGCGCCGTCCACTGCAGTGACAGGGCGTACTCGCCGGCCGGCTGCCTGCTCGCGCCCGGGTAGTCCTCGGCGATGCTGGTGAACTGCGGGGTGATGTCGCTGACCAGGGGTCCGCGCGCGGTGGAGCGGATCTCCAGCTTCACCGGCTCGCCGCCGGCGACCTTGATCGTCTCGGTGTGCACGGTCAGCGGCTGCACGGCGCCGTCCAGCTCGTATCCGTCGGGGCCGACGCGCTCCAGGAACAGGTCGGCGACATCCGGGCCCAGATTGGTCAGCCCCCAGGCGATGGTGTCGTTGTGGCCGATGATGATGCCGGGCAGGCCGGAGAAGCTGTACCCGGCCACGTCGAACGGGCAGGCATCCGAAATCTCGCTGCAGCGCAGGCCCATCTGGTACCAGACCGACGGCATCACGGCGCCGAGGTGCGGGTCGTTCGCGAGCAGGGGCGCGCCGGATGCCGTCAGCGCCCCGGACGCCACCCACGAGTTCGAGCCGATCTCGTTGCCGGCCGGGCCGAGCAGCTCGGGCAGTGCAGCGAGGTTCTCCTTGAGCGCGGCGAGCGAGGCGAGCGCGTCCGGCTGGGCGAGCGCGGCAGATGCGTCCGGAGCGGCAGCGGCATCCGGTGCCTCAGCGGCGTCCGACGCCTCAGCCGGCAGCGGCGCGACATCGACGGATGCCGGGGCGGCGGCTGGGGCGACCGCGCCGCCCACGATCGTCGGGTGGCTGGCGAAGGGGTAGCCGGGGTGCAGCAGCGCCACGTCTGCGGGCGGCAGCGCCGCCGCCAGCAGCGCCCGGTCGATCTCATCCTCCAGGTTGCTGCGCAGGTCCCACGCCATCGCCTTCAGCCAGGCCACGGAATCGGCGGGCGTCCAGCGCTCCGGCTGGTACTCCGAGTTCTGCAGGCCGAGCACCGCGTACTCGAGGGAGAGGTCGGCCCCGGAACGGCTGCCGAGGTAGGCGTTCACCCCGTCGGCGTACGCCTGGTAGTAGCCGAGCGTCTCCGGGTCGAGCATGGCCACCTCGGCCTCGGCGATGGTGCGCCAGCCGAGGGTGCGGATAAAGGAGTCGGTGCCGATCTGGGAGGCGCCGAACATCTCGGACAGGCGTCCGCTGGTCACGTGCCGACGGAAGTCCATCTCCCAGAAGCGGTCCTGCGAGTGCACGAAGCCCTGCGCGTAGAACAGGTCGTGCGCGTTGTCGGCGGTGATCTGCGGGATGCCGGCGGAATCCCTCGCCACGGCAACCGGCTGGGTCAGCCCGGGCACGGTCAGCGTGCCGCTCGTCGTGGGGAAGGAGCGCTGCACCGTCCAGACGCCGATGCCGGCCGTGACGATGAGCAGCACGAGCAGTGTGGCCAGCACCGCGATGAGCGCCCGCACCCCCCGGTGCCGTCGTGATCGTGGTGCATCCGTTCCCACAACAACTCCCTCGTCGCGATTCCCCGTCACTGCGACTGTATACGGAAGTCCCGGCGCCCTCGCTCAGGCGTGCAGGGCGGCGTTCAACACGATGCCGCTGCCGTCCCGCGGCAGCACCTCGACGGCGCCGCTCAGCGAGTTGCGCCGGAACAGCAGATTCGGCACGCCGGAGAGGTCGCTGGCCTTGACCGTGCGGGCGGGGGAGCCGGCCGCGGCGGTAGGGTCGACCACGACGACCTTCGTGCCGGCCGTGACGTAGAGCCCCGCCTCGACGACGGTGTCGTCGCCGATCGAGATGCCGACGCCCGAGTTGGCGCCGAGCAGGGCCCGCGCGCCGATGCTGATGCGCTCGGTGCCGCCGCCGGAGAGGGTGCCCATGATCGAGGCGCCGCCGCCGATGTCGGCGCCGTCGCCGACGACGACGCCCTGGGAGATGCGGCCCTCCACCATCGAGGAGCCCAGGGTGCCCGCGTTGAAGTTCACGAAGCCCTCGTGCATGACGGTGGTGCCGGGGGCGAGGTGGGCGCCGAGGCGTACCCGGGAGGCATCCGCGATGCGCACCCGCTCCGGCGTGACGTAGTCGAGCAGGCGGGGGAACTTGTCCAGGCCCGTGACGTGGATGCCTGCCCGCTGCAGCTGCGGGCGCAGGCGGTCGAGGTCAGCCGGCGCGATCGGGCCGGCGTTGGTCCAGGCCACGTTCGGCAGGTGGCCGAAGATGCCATCCAGGTTGATCGTGTTGGGGCGCACCAGCAGGTGAGAGAGCAGGTGCAGGCGCAGGTAGGCGTCGGCGGTTCCGGCGGGGGCGGCCGCCAGCTCGATCTCGATGTTGACGAAGTCAACCCGCACGGCGCGGCGGGCGTCCGCGCCGATCAGCGCGGCGAGGTCTGCGGGCGCGATCCAGCGATCGACGGCCGCCGGCCGGCGGCCGAGTGCCGGAGCCGGGAACCAGGCGTCGAGCACGGTGCCGTCCGCGGCGATGGTGCTGAGGCCGGAAGCCCAGGCGTGCGTGGCGGCAGACGGGTGTGCGGGGGCGCCGGAGGGCTCGGAAGCGTGCATTCCCCCAGAATACTGGCGTGCCCGCTGCTGTTGCGCTGTGTGTTCCGGATGCCGCAGCTCGTGGCATCCGGAAGCTACGCTGGGGGCATGGCCGACTCACCCTCCCCTCGCAGCGCTGCACCCGGCCCGGAGCGGCTGGACCTCGCCGCCAGCTCGGTCGACATCACCCGCCAGATCTGCGACATCGACTCCGTCTCCGGCACCGAGAAGCGGCTGGCCGACGCCATCGAGGCGAGCCTGGCCGATGCCGCCCACCTCGAACTGATCCGGCACGGCAACTGCGTTGTCGCCCGCACGCGACTCGGCCGCGCGCAGCGCGTCGTTATCGCCGGCCACATCGACACGGTCCCGGTCAACGCCAACCTGCCGACCCGGTTCGAGACGGTCGAGGGCCACGACTACCTCTGGGGCCGGGGCACCGTCGACATGAAGGCGGGCGTCGCGGTGCAGCTGAAGCTCGCCGCCGAGCTGGCAGAGCCCCGGGTCGACGTGACCTGGATGTGGTACGACAACGAGGAGGTCTCCTCGGAGCTGAACGGCCTCGGGCTCCTCGCCGCCGACCGCCCAGACCTCTTCGAGGGCGACTTCGCCATCCTGGGCGAGCCGAGCAACGGCCAGGTGGAGGGCGGCTGCAACGGCACCCTGCGGATCGAGCTGCGCACCCGCGGTCTGCGGGCTCACTCGGCGCGCGCCTGGGTCGGCGACAACGCCATCCACAAGCTCGGCCCGGTGCTGGACACGCTCGCGGCCTACGTGCCGCGCGAGGTCGAGGTCGAGGGGCTCGTCTACCGCGAGGGCTTGAACGCGGTCGGCATCAGCGGGGGAGTGGCCGGGAACGTCATCCCCGACGAGGCCATGGTGCAGATCAACTACCGCTTCGCTCCGAGCCGCAGCGTCGCCGAGGCGACCGCGCACATGCACGAGCTGTTCCCCGGCTACGAGATTCTGGTCGTGGATGCCGCGGAGGGGGCCCGGCCGGGCCTGGACGCCCCGATCGCCCGCAACTTCGTCGCCGCCGTCGGCGCGGAGCCCCGGCCCAAGTACGGCTGGACGGACGTCGCCCGCTTCAGCGCCCTCGGCATCCCGGCCGTGAACTTCGGGCCGGGCAACCCGCTCAAGGCGCACGCCGATGACGAGCGGGTGCCGCTCCAGCAGATCACCGACGGCGAGCGCGCCCTCCGCGCCTGGCTGAGCGGCCACTGAGCGTGCAGCACGCCTCGGCCGAGCGCGGCACCGAGCCGCGCGGCAGCAACCCGCTGACCGCGCTGCGGGTGCGCTACCGGCTGAGCCCGTGGTGGCTGCGCGTGATGGCGGTGTTCCTGCTCTCGCGGATCGTCACGACCACCCTGGTGCTGATCCTGGCCAGCGTGCAGCTGGCCAACCCGTGGACGGGTGACCACCCGGACTACTTCAGCTTCGCCAACATGTGGGACGGCCGCTGGTACCAGATCATCTCCGGCTGGGGCTACCCCAGCGAGCTGCCGGTGGACGCCACCGGCCACGTCGCCGAGAACGCGTGGGCGTTCATGCCCGTCTACCCGCTGCTGGTGCGCGGGCTGATGGAGGTCACCGGCATCCCGTGGGCGCCACTGGCCGTGTTCGTCTCGCTCGCGGCCGCGCTCGGCACCGCGCTGTTGTTCTATCGGATGATGATCCGGGTGCTGCCGGCCGGCAGCGCCCTGTTCGCGGTGGCGCTGTTCTGCTTCGCGCCGCTCTCACCGCTGCTGCAGTTCGCGTACGCCGAGTCGCTCTATCTGATGCTGCTGGCGCTGGCCCTGCTGCTGCTGATGGAACGCCGCTACGCCCTGCTGTTCCCGGTCATCGCGGTGATGGCGCTCACCCGGCCGAGCGGCCTGGCGTTCGCACTGGCCCTCGGCCTGCACGTCGTCTACCGCTTCGCGGTGCGCCGGCGGGACCCGTTCCCGGCCCGGGAGGCGGTGCTCGCGGCATCCGTGGCCCTGTTCAGCGCGGTGATGGGCGTGGCCTGGCTGCTGGCGGCCGCCGTCGCCACCGGCGACCTCTCGTCGTACACCGACACCGAGCTGTCCTGGCGCTCCGCGTACATCGGGCACCAGGAGCTGGTGCCGTTCACCCCCTGGTTCCAGAGCGCGGACTGGTGGCTGGGCAGCCCGCTCGGCCCGGCGCTCGTCGTGCTGCTGATCGTCGGCTTCGCGGCGCTGCTGTTCACCCCCGCGGTGAGGCGCCTCGGCGTCGACCTGCGGATCTGGGTCGCCAGCTATGCGCTCTACCTGCTCGCCGTGTTCTTCCCGCAATCCAGCGTGTTCCGCCTGCTGATGCCGATGTTCCCGCTGCTTGGGGCGCTGGCCGTGCCGCGCTCGCGGGTCTACCGGGGGGCGCTGCTCGTCATCGGGGTGGCGCTGCAGTGGGGCTGGCTGCTCATCGGCTGGGGCGTCGACGGGCTGGATTGGACGCCCCCGTGACCGGTGTTGCCGCCCGATGATAGCGGTGCGTGACGGGGCTGATTTTTCTCTGTCGTCACCTTACGAGATAATGAGTACAGACTTGCCACGAAAGGGGAAGCCATGGCAGCCATGAAGCCGAGGACCGGAGACGGACCTATGGAAGCGGTAAAGGAAGGGCGCCTGATCATTGTGCGCGTTCCACTCGAAGGCGGGGGGCGCCTCGTAGTCTCGGTTAATGACGCCGAGGCCAAGGAACTTCATGACGCTCTCGCAAGCGTCGTCGCCCCGGCATAGTCGCCGGAGTTCGAATTGAAAAGCCCCGCGGCTGCCATCGGCAGCCGCGGGGCTTTTGCGTCCTCGGGGAGCTGAGCGGGGCTCAGACGCCGCGCTTGGTCAGCTGCAGCAGGCCGTCCCCGGCGGGGGAGAGGGCGCTGACGACGGCACCGGATGCCGCGATCTCGGTGATCAGCGTGCGGAAGCCGGTCGCCAGGTCGTCGCGCTTGGCCGGGTCGGCCACGCGTCCGCGCCAGAGCGCGTGCGGAACCAGGACGGTGCCGCCCGGGCGGGCGAGGCGGAGGCCGTGCTCGACGTACTCGATCACGCTGGCGGCATCCGCGTCGATCAGGACGATGTCGTAGGAGTTCTCGTTCATGCGCGGCAGCACGTCCAGGGCCCGGCCGGGGATCAGGCGTACCCGGTTGGTGGGGATGCCGGCCTCGGCGAAGTTGGCCTTCGCGTGCAGCTGATGGTCGAGCTCGGTGTCGATGGAGGTCAGCGTTGCACCGGGCGCGCCGGCGAACAGCCACATGCCGGAGACGCCGACGCCCGTGCCGATCTCGACGATGTTCGTCGCGGCCGTGGCGGCGGCGATGACCGCGATCTGCGCGCCGGTCGCGGGGGAGATCGGGTCGATGCCGAGCTCGAGCGACTGCTGTCTGGCCTTGCTCAGCGCATCGGATTCGGTGACGACGTCGTCGGCGTACTTCCAGTTCAGGTCATTGTCAGACACGTTGTAGCTCCCGGTGAATGTGTGAATTCCAGAGTACGGGGACGTGGGCAATGCTGGGGGAAGCCTCGCCGCAGGTTATTCTGAAGACATGTTCGGGTTGACGATGGAGAAGGTGCTGATTATTGGCATCATTGCCGTCTTTCTGCTCGGTCCGGAGAAGCTGCCGCACTATGCGGCTCAGCTGGGCCGACTCGTCCGCCAGCTGCGCGACATGGCCAACGGCGCCAAGGACCGCATGCGCGATGAGATGGGCCCCGACTTCGACGACGTCGACTGGAAGAAGCTCGACCCGCGCCAGTACGACCCGCGGCGCATCATCCGCGAGGCGCTGAGCGACGATGAGCCCACGGTCGCTGCGGCGGCCGCGGCGCCCACCCTGACGCGTGCCGCGCGCTCGGCCCCGGTGCGCAAGGCCACGGTGCCGCTCGGCGCCGGCGAGCTGGCCCCCTTCGACTCCGAGGCCACCTAGGCCCGACGCGTAGCTCCACCCCTCGAGCCGGCGTGCGGAGTCGCGCTCCTGCTCAGAGGCTGAGCAGCAGCGCGTCGCCCTGGCCGCCACCGCCGCAGAGCGCCACGGCCGCCCGGCCGCCGCCGCGCCGGTGCAGCTCGAGCGCGGCGTGCAGCGCGAGTCGGGCGCCGGAGGCCCCGATCGGGTGCCCGAGCGCGATCGCCCCGCCGTGCACGTTCACGATCTCCGGGTCGATGCCGAGGTCGCGGGTCGACTGCACGCCGACGGCCGCGAACGCCTCGTTGATCTCGACCAGGTCGAGCGAGCCGACCTCCCAGCCCTGCCGTGCCAGCGCGGCGTCGATCGCGTGCGACGGCTGCGAGTGCAGCGAGTTGTCCGGACCGGCCACGTGCCCGGAGGCCTCCACGACCGCCAGCCACCCGTGCCCGTTCGCCTCCGCCCACTCCCGGCTGGCCAGCACCAGCGCGCTCGCGCCGTCGCTGAGCGGCGAGGAGTTGCCGGCCGTGATAGAGCCCTCCGCATCGAACGCGGGGCGCAGGGCGCCGAGCGTCTCGGCGGTGCTGTCCGGGCGCACGCCCTCGTCGGCGAGCACGACCAGGGGCTCGCCCCGCCGCTGTGGCACCGAGACGGGCACGATCTCGTCGTCGAAGATTCCGGATGCCGCGGCCGCCCCGGCCCGCTGGTGTGAGCGCGCCGCGAACTCGTCCTGCTCCACCCGGCCGATTCCGAGCTCCGTGATCGAGCGCTCCGTGGACAGGCCCATGGAGAGCCCGTCGAACGCGTCGGTCAGCCCGTCGTATGCGGCGTGGTCGAGCATCTCGACGCTGCCGTACGGCCAGCCGCGGCGGGAGCCCGGCAGCAGGTGCGGAGCATTCGTCATCGACTCCTGGCCGCCGGCGACGACGACATCCGCCTCGCCCAAGCGGATCAGACGGGCCGCGTCGACGACGGCGGCGAGCCCGGAGAGGCACACCTTGTTCAGCGTGACGGCGTTGACGCCCCACGGGATTCCGGCCTCGATCGCGCTCTGCCTGGCCGGGTTCTGGCCGACGCCGGCCTGCAGCACCTGGCCCATGATCACGGCCTGCACCTGGCCGGCGTCCACCCCGCTGCGGACGAGCGCGCCGGCGATGGCCGTCGCGCCCAGCTGCACGGCGGTCCTGCTGGCCAGCTGGCCGTTGACACGACCCTGCGGGGTGCGGGCTCCGGCCAGGATGACGACCTCGATTGGCTGCATGCGGACTCCTTTGTCACGTCGAGTGCCCGATTCCTTGACACTCATTCAACTTCCATCGTACTTTTCAGTCAGCGTACCGGGGCCGCGCGCCCGAGGAAGGATGGTGCCCGATGGCGATCGACAAAGTCGTGGAGTCGGCCGCCGCGGCCGTCGCCGACATCCCGGATGCCGCGTCGATCGCGGTCGGCGGCTTCGGCCTGTGCGGCAACCCGATGGTGTTGATCACCGCGTTGCTGGAGGCCGGCGCCCGCGACCTCTCCGTCGTCAGCAACAACTGCGGCGTCGACGACTGGGGCCTCGGGCTGCTGCTCGCGGCCGGCCGCATCCGCAAGATGACGTCCTCGTACGTCGGCGAGAACAAGGAGTTCGAGCGGCGCTACCTGAGCGGAGAGCTCGAGCTGGAGCTCACCCCGCAGGGCTCGCTGGCCGAGAAGCTCCGGGCCGGCGGCAGCGGCATCGCCGCGTTCTTCACCCAGACCGGCGTCGGAACTCAGGTGGCCGACGGCGGCCTGCCGCAGCGCTACCGCCCGGACGGCACCGTCGCGCAGGCGTCCCCGGCCAAGCAGACACAGCAGTTCGAGGTGAACGGCCGGCTGAGGGACTTCGTGCTTGAGCCCGCCATCAGCACCGACTTCGCCCTGGTGCATGCCCTCCGCGGCGACCGCTACGGCAACCTCGTCTTCAACAAGTCGGCACGCAACTTCTCGCCGCTGGCCGCGATGGCCGGGCGGGTGTGCATCGCCGAGGTGGAGGAACTGGTCGAACCGGGTCAGATCGACCCGGATGCCGTGCACCTGCCCGGCGTCTACGTGCACCGCGTCGTGGAGGTTGGCGGCGACATCGAGAAGCGCATCGAACGGCGCACGGTGCGCCCCGCGCAGGAGGCGAGCTGAGATGGCCCTCACCCGGGAGCAGATGGCCGCCCGTGCCGCGGCGGAGCTCGCCGACGGCTCCTACGTCAACCTCGGCATCGGGCTGCCGACACTGGTGCCGAACTACGTGCCGGCCGGCGTCACGCTCGTGTTGCAGAGCGAGAACGGCATCCTCGGCGTCGGGCCGTACCCGGCCGAGGCCGACGTCGACCCCGACCTGATCAACGCGGGCAAGGAGACGGTCACTGTGCTGCCGGGCGCCGCGTTCTTCGACTCGGCGCTGAGTTTCGGCATGATCCGCGGCGGCAAAGTGCAGGCCGCCATCCTCGGGGCCATGCAGGTGTCGGCATCCGGCGACCTCGCCAACTGGATGATCCCCGGCAAGATGGTGAAGGGCCCGGGCGGCGCAATGGACCTCGTGCACGGCGCCGAACGGGTGATCGTGCTGATGGAGCATCTCGCCCGCGACGGCAGCGCGAAGATCGTGAACGAGTGCTCGCTGCCGCTCACCGGCAGGGGCGTCGTCAATCGCATCATCACCGACCTCGCCGTCATCGACGTCACCGCGGACGGTCTCGTGCTTGTGGAGACGGCCCCCGGCGTCAGCATCGACGAGGTCGTGGCGGCAACGGAGCCGCCACTCGAGCTGCGCCTGGACACCCGCTGAGGACTGGCTCAGTACTCCCACGGAAGCCCCCAGAGGGTGGCGAACGGGTAGGCGAGTGTCAGCGCGCAAAATTCCTCTTGCTTTTGCCCACGGATCTGCGATTGTGTATGCAGCGCCTGAGCTGCCGGTGGCGTGGAGGAGAGGGGACTCACCATGCGCCGACGCTCGAACCCAACCGCCCTGGTCCTTGCCTGCTGTGTTTTCGGCATGGCGTTCACCGGGTGCGCCACCCCGGTTGGCTCCACTCCACCCGCCGGAGGCACGCCTGCCCTCACGACGGAGACGGCGGCGCCCGACGCCGTGCCCGCTGCCGACCCCGTCGAAGAGGTCTCCACCCTCGTCGTTCGGCCAGACGGAATCGAACTGAACGACACAAGCGGGGCCACCGTGCTTGCGGTGTCGTATGAGGATCCAGCGGAGACGATGATCGCCGCGTTGACCGTCGCCATCGGCGCTGCGCCGGAGGTCCGCGAAGACGGCGGAGGCCTGGAGTCACCGCCGAGCGTGCGATACGAGTGGCCGGGACTCACCGTGCTCGACCCCGAGCCGGTTGACGGGCTGTTCCCGGGCCTCACGAACCTGCAAGTCAGCGTGAGCGCGCCGAGCATCGGCGAGATTGCGTCCGTCGAGACGGTTCAGGGTTATCAGGTGGGCACGGAGACGGCGCCGATACTTGCCGAGCACGGGTGGACTGTGCAGGAGTTCGGGGCGTTCCACTTTCCCGCAGAGTTCGGCACCGAGCTCGGCGCGGCGAGTGGTGACAACCCGGACCACCCCAACGCCTGGGCCGTCTCGATGAGCGCCGAGCCGTCGGCCACGGCCATCACGCAGATCTTTGCCCCGACGAACTTCGGCGTCCCAGGCCACTGAACCGCCGAGGCGATCGTCTCCCGGAGACAGCCCTCGTGCAGAGCATCGTGACACCTCGGCTCTCCGCGCCGGCTGCGTCTGGCCCCGCCGGTTCGCCTCTCACTCAGTCTCGACGCGTAAGCTGACCGGGTGGCTGCAATTAATTTGGGAATGCCCAAGGTCCCCGAGGTCCTCGCCCCTAGGCGCAAGTCCCGTCAGATCAAGGTAGGCAAGGTCCTCGTCGGTGGCGACGCTCAGGTGAGCGTCCAGTCCATGACGACGACACCGACGACGAACATCAACGCGACCCTGCAACAGATCGCCGAGCTGACGGCATCCGGATGCGACATCGTGCGCGTCGCGGTGCCGAGCCGTGATGACGCGGAGGCGCTGCCGATCATCGCCAAGAAGAGCCAGATCCCGGTCATCGCCGACATCCACTTCCAGCCGAACTACGTCTACGCCGCGATCGACGCCGGCTGTGCCGCCGTGCGCGTGAACCCGGGCAACATCCGCAAGTTCGACGACCAGGTCGGCAAGATCGCCGCCGCCGCGAAGGCCGCGGGCGTCTCGCTGCGCATCGGCGTCAACGCCGGCTCGCTGGAGCCCAGCCTGCTGCAGAAGTACGGCAAGCCCACCGCGGAGGCGCTCGTGGAGAGCGCCGTCTGGGAGGCGAGCCTGTTCGAGGAGCACGACTTCCACGACTTCAAGATCTCGGTCAAGCACAACGACCCGATCGTCATGGTCAAGGCCTACCGCCAGCTGGCCGAGCGCGGCGACTGGCCGCTGCACCTCGGCGTCACCGAGGCCGGCCCCGCCTTCCAGGGCACCATCAAGAGCGCGACTGCCTTCGGCATCCTGCTCTCCGAGGGCATCGGCGACACCATCCGCGTCTCGCTGTCGGCCCCGCCGGTGGAGGAGATCAAGGTCGGCTTGCAGATCCTGCAGTCGCTGAACCTGCGCGAGCGCAAGCTCGAGATCGTCTCCTGCCCGAGCTGCGGCCGCGCCCAGGTCGACGTCTACAAGCTCGCCAACGACGTCACCGACGGCCTGGAGGGCATGACCGTGCCGCTCCGCGTCGCCGTGATGGGCTGCGTCGTGAACGGCCCGGGCGAGGCCCGCGAGGCCGACCTCGGCGTCGCATCCGGCAACGGCAAGGGACAGATCTTCGTCAAGGGCCAGGTCATCAAGACCGTGCCGGAGGCCGACATCGTCGCCACCCTGATCGAAGAGGCCAACCGCATCGCGGCCGAGATGCCGGCCGACGACACCTCGGTCGGCACCCCGACCGTCACCGTCGGCGCCAACTAGGCCAACTGCCGGCGGGGCCGTGTCGCGTTGGCTCCCGGGCTTCGGGCGCTGCGCTGCTCCTTCGTCGCGGCGCGGCGCCCTCAGCCGACGTGGGGAGAGGCGCCGCCCTCGCGCCGGCGTGCATGTCCACGTTGGCTCGAGGGAGCGCCAGCGACCGAAGCCAACACCGCGCACAGGGTGGCCGGGGCCCGCGCGCCCACTACGCTGGCGCCATGACAGAGAACGAGCCAGAGCCCGGCACGCCGCGCTGGCTCGCCGCGCTCAAGCGCCGCTTCGCGGGCCCGATCCGCTGGGGCACAGCCGTCGTCGAGTTCGTGCTGGCGCTCAAGCCGGTGCGGGTGTTCAACCGCTACACCGGGCACCACGCCCCGCTGCTGGCCGCCGGCATGTCGTACCAGGCGCTGTTCGCCGTCTTCGCCGGCGTCTACGTCGGGTTCACCCTGGCCGGGCTCTGGCTGGCGGCCAACCCGGCCGTGTGGGCCGCGCTGATCGACCTGATCAACGGCTTCATCCCCGGCCTGCTGCAGGCCCCTGGCAGCGACGAGGAGGCCCTCGTCGACCCGGACTCCCTCATCCAGCCCCTCAGCCTGGGCATCTCGGGCATCATCGCCCTGGTCGGGCTCGTCGTCACATCGATCGGCTGGATCGGCGCGACCCGCACCGCCGTGCGCGGCATCTTCCGGCTGCCGAACGACACCACCTTCTTCCTGCTGTTGACGCTGCGCGACCTCGGGATGGCGCTCGCGCTCGGCCTCGCCCTCGTCGCCGCTGCGGTGCTCAGTGTGCTCAGCACCTCCGCACTCGGCCTGCTCGCGGGGGCGCTGGGGGCGTCCACGAGCGGGGCCGGGTTCGTGCTGCTCAGCCAGGCCGTCGCCACGCTGCTGGTCTTCGTCATCGACACCCTCACCCTCGTCGCCCTGTTCCTGGTGATCTCCGGCATCCAGGTGCCCGGCGGCATCCTCTGGCGCGGAGCCCTGCTCGGCGGCGCGGCGATGACGGTGCTGCAGCTGCTCGGCGGCTCACTACTCGGCGGGGTGGCCGCCAACCCCCTGCTGGCGTCGTTCACGGCCCTGATCGGGGTGTTGATCTGGTTCAACCTGATGAACCAGCTGCTGCTGATGATCGCCGCGTGGGTCGCGACCGGCGTCGACGACAGGCGCTCAGAAATCACTGATACCGTAGCAATGCGCTCAACGGCCGAGCGTCGGGTGCTCCGCGCGACACAGCGCGTTCTGCAGGCCCAGCAGGAGCTAGCCTCCGCGATGACCGTCGCGGCCGCTCTCACCCCTGAACACCCCAGCACCCCTCGTGCTGGTCAGTCCGGCGATCCCGGACGATCGGTGTAACGCGATTCCCGCCCGAGATACGCGCAATCTTCGTGCCTCCTACGAAAGTGACTCTTCGATGACAACGACCCTCGACCCGAAAATCCAGCCGATCTTCGACCAGGTACTTCGCCGCAACGCGGGTGAGCCGGAGTTCCACCAGGCGGCGCGCGAGGTGTTCGAGTCGTTGGGTCGCGTGATCGAGCGTCACCCGCACTACGCGGAGGGTTCCGTGCTGGAGCGCATCTGCGAGCCGGAGCGCCAGATCATCTTCCGCGTGCCGTGGACCGACGACTCCGGCCGCGTGCACATCAACCGCGGCTTCCGGGTCGAGTTCAACTCGGCCCTCGGCCCGTACAAGGGTGGGCTCCGCTTCCACCCGACGGTCACCCTCGGCACCGTCAAGTTCCTCGGCTTCGAGCAGATCTTCAAGAACGCCCTGACCGGCATGCCCATCGGCGGCGGCAAGGGCGGCAGCGACTTCGACCCCAAGGGTCGCTCGGATGCCGAGATCATGCGTTTCTGCCAGAGCTTCATGACCGAGCTGTACCGCCACATCGGCGAGTACACCGACGTGCCCGCCGGTGACATCGGCGTCGGCGGCCGGGAGATCGGCTACCTGTTCGGCCAGTACAAGCGCATCACCAACCGCTACGAGTCCGGCGTGCTCACCGGCAAGGGCATCGGCTGGGGCGGATCGCTCGTGCGCACCGAGGCCACCGGCTACGGCACCGTCTTCTTCGCCGAGCAGATGCTCGCCACCCGCGGCAAGAACTTCGACGGCGCCCGCGTGCTCGTCTCCGGTTCCGGCAACGTGGCCCTCTACGCCATCGAGAAGGTGCACCAGCTCGGCGGCGTCGTCGTGGCCTGCTCCGACTCCGCCGGCGTCGTCTACGACCGCGACGGCCTCGACCTCGAGCTCCTGCGCGAGGTGAAGGAGGTCAAGCGCGGCCGCCTGAGCGACTACGCGGAACTGCGCGGCTCGGCATCCGAGTACCGCCCGCAGGGCAACATCTGGTCGATCGCCAGCGAGGTCTCCATCGACGTCGCCCTGCCGTGCGCCACCCAGAACGAGCTGGACGACGCTTCGGCCGCCATGCTCGTCGCCGGCGGCGTGAGCGCCGTCGCCGAGGGCGCCAACATGCCCTGCACCCCGGCGGCCGTGCGCGTGTTCTCCGAGGCCGGCGTGCTCTTCGCACCCGGCAAGGCGGCCAACGCCGGCGGTGTCGCCACCTCCGCGCTGGAGATGCAGCAGAATGCCAGCCGCGACTCCTGGAGCTTCGAGCACACCGAGCAGCGCCTCGCGGTGATCATGAAGGGCATCCACGAGCGTTGCGCCCGCACCGCGGAGGAGTACGGCGAGCCCGGCAACTACGTGCTCGGCGCCAACATCTCCGGCTTCACCCGCGTCGCCGACGCGATGCTCGCCCTCGGCGTCGTCTAGTCAGCACCGCAGTAAGCTCTCGAAGGCCGAGCCCGCGCACAGCGCCGGGCTCGGCCTTCGTCGTGCGCGGGGGAAAAGCGCGCGGGGCGAATCTCAGACGATTTAGGCCGTCCGGACACTACTGAGCATGAGCACACAAACAGGGGAGGGCTGATGAGCGAACGTCTGTGGTTGGAGGCCGGCGACGCCGCGTCCTTTGGTCAGCTATACGACACGCATGTGACCTCGGTCTATCGGTACGCGTTGCGCATGCTGGGGAAGGTCGCCGATGCCGAGGACATCACCCAGGAGGTCTTCGTCCTCGTCTGGGTCAAACGGTCGAAGATTCGGATTGTCGACGAGTCGCTGCTGCCCTGGCTCCTGGTCACGACACGCAACCTCAGCCTGAACCGGATCAAGCTGCGGGGACGGGAGACGCGGAACGCCTCGCTGGACTCAGCAGAGGTCTTCGCGCTGCACCCGCAGCGCGGCGCGGAGGAGGAAGCGCTCGCCCGGATGCTGGGCGCCGCCATCGCCGAGGCGATCGATGAGCTTTCCGAGGCGGACCAGACGCTCTACCACCTGTGCATCTCCGAAGGGCTGAGCTACCAGAAGGCAGCCGACGCCATGGGCGTTAGCCATGGCGTGGTGCGCAACCGGCTCTCGGCCGTCCGGCGCACGCTCCGACTCAGACTCCTCACCCAGCACGAAGGGCTCTCATGAACACCCAGCTTGGTCCGACGCCGGAACAGATCGCGTCGATGCGCACCGCCGTCATGCACCGAGTGGCGCCTATGGAACCGCTCACCCCGCAGCCGCAGAGGCCGCGCCGTGTACGCCGCTTCGGCCTCGTCGCCGTCGGGGTCGGCGCGCTCACCACCGCCCTTATCGTGGCGAGTATCGTCATGCCCAACGATCGCACCCGCGGCGCGAGCGCTCAGGCAGTCGAGTTCCTCGACCACGCCGCGATCGAGACCGTCAAGACCTCAGACCCGGTGGTGGGTCCCGGTCAGTTCCTCCGCATTGCCACGGTCAGGGCCTCCGGCGTGACCGACGGAACGCGGGAAGCCCCAATGTGGCAGCACATGGCCACCGACACCTTGTACATTCCGAGCGACCGTTCGGACACCTGGGTGTGGGAGCGCCGGGTTCTCCCCGCGACGGTGTTCTTCAGCGCGGCGGGGCAGGCGGCGGCCGAACTGGGCAACGCAACCGTCGACGACGACCCAGATCTCAACGGTGTGCTCCGAGCCCGCGCAGGCGCCTTCTACGGTGGGCCCGCGCGAGGCGAGGGAGACTTCGACGGCTACTCCCGCGACCCGGCAACGCTGCGCGATCAGTTCTACGCCGCGTATGTCGGCGGGTCGTCGTCGATCGATGAGGACGTGTGGGTGCGCATCACCGACCTCCTGCGCACGGGCGAGGTGCCCGCCGATCTCCGCGCCGCGCTCTACCGAACGGCCGCGCTGGTGCCCGGAGTCTCGATTGTCGAGCAGATGGCGACTCTCGACGGCCGCACGGGCGTCGCACTCGGGCACACCGAGCCCGCTCGCGCGTCGCTGATGCGCGATGAGATCATCATCGACCCGCAGACGGGCCAGCTCATCGGCACCCGTGGGGTCTGGCTCACCGACGAGGGCGGGCTAGCCGCCGGAACGACGTACAGCTGGTCAACCGTGCAGACGAGCGTCGTCAACGCCGCACCCTAGAAGCGCGTACCGGAACGCCGCCGCCGCTTGGCCAGTCAGCGGATGCGCCGGCGCTTTCGGGCCGCAACGCCCCGGTTTGCCGGCGTGTTGTGGCCCGCATCCGCCGACCGGCTGCGGGAACGCGGCTCGCATCCGCTGACCGGCAGCGGGAGCAGCGGCGCGCCGGGAGCGGAGGCCGGCATCCGTTAGCCTGAGCGAGTGACCTCACCGACTCCGGCTGCCGCCGGCACCACGCTCGCCGACGGGCCGCAGCGACTGCTGCCGTCGGCCGCGCAGCCCCCGACATCCGCCGCCGCGGCGTCCATGTTGCCTGTCCAGTTCGCGCCTCGACCGGGGCGCACCGGGGCACTCGGCTTCCGGCTCGGCGTGATTGGCATCGCGATCGGCGCGGCGCTGCTGCTCGTCGTGATCGCCTCCTTCGTCCGCTCCTTCGGTCCCGGCGCCGTGCTGCTCTGCACCGTCGTGGCGGTCGTGCCGCTCATCGGGGTGCTGTTCGCCGTGCGCTGGATCGACCGGTGGGAGCCGGAGCCGCGCTGGGTGCTCGGCTTTGCCCTGTTCTGGGGCGCCGGCGTGGCCGTCGGCATCTCTCTGCTGGTCAACCGCGGCCTGCAGCAGCTGCTCGTCTCTGGCGGCAACGCCGGGCAGGCCGAGGCGCTCTCGATCGCGATCCAGGCACCGATCGTGGAGGAGATCGCGAAGGGGCTCGGGGTGCTGCTGCTCGTTTGGATCGCCAAGAGGAGCCTGGACGGCCCGGTCGACGGCCTCGTCTACGCGGCGGTCGGCGCCGCCGGCTTCGCCTTCACCGAGAACATCCTCTACTTCGGTGAGGCCCTCATCGAGGGCGGCGCGGACCAGCTCGGCTCCACTTTCCTGCTGCGCGGACTCTTCTCGCCGTTCGCACACGTCATGTTCACCGCCTGCACCGGCATCGCGCTGGGGTTCGGCGCCACGCGCACCCGCGGCGCCGGCATCCTCGGTTACTTCGCGTTCGGCCTGGCCGCGGCGATCGCCCTGCACGCACTGTGGAACGGCGCCCTCCTCGTGGTGACGGACTTCTACGGCTACTACTTCCTGGTGCAGGTGCCGCTCTTCCTCTTCGCCATCGGCATCGTGCTCTGGCTGCGCCGCGCCGAGCAGCGCGCCACCGTGGAGAGCCTGCAGGAGTACGCCGCGGCCGGCTGGTTCGCCGACGGCGAGGTCGTCATGTTGGCCACGGCATCCGGTCGGCGGGCGGCAGCCCGCTGGGCCCGCACCCTGCCCGGCGACAAACGGGTCGAGATGCGGCGGTTCATCCGGCACGCCACTCGGCTCGCGTTCGTGCGCCAGCGGCTGCGGGAGGGGCGTGCCTCGGCCGACACGGCGGAGGCGGAGCGCGCCCTGCTGGAGGCCGTCACCCTTGACCGCGCCGTGTTGCTGGCCCCGCCGACGCGCTAAACGGCCGGGCGACGTGCCGTGCAGCACTGCCCGTTAAACAACCCATCGCCCGGTGGTGCGGCAGTGCCTGCGACTCGACCGGGCGATAAGTTGATCAGTTCTCATCTTCCCCCGCCCCCGCGTGGAACGCAAGCATTACCGTCAAAGTCTCAGGCGGCATGCGGCGGGCGTCGCGTCGGCGTGCAAAACGACGCCGAATCGGCTTGGATAGTCGCATGACTGATATGAACGCAAAGCCCGAAATCGAATTCCCGGAGGGCCCGGCGCCCGAGGCCCTCGTCATCGAGGACATCGTCGTCGGCGACGGTGCAGAGGCCACCCCCGGTGCCACCGTCGACGTGCACTACCTCGGCGTCGAGTACGAGTCCGGCGACGAGTTCGACTCCTCCTGGGGCCGCGGCCAGTCGATCAACTTCCCGCTGAACCGCCTCATCGCGGGCTGGCAGGAAGGCATCCCCGGCATGAAGGTCGGCGGCCGCCGCAAGCTCGTCGTGCCCCCGCACCAGGCCTACGGCCCGGCCGGCGGAGGCCACCACCTCTCCGGCAAGACCCTGATCTTCGTGATCGACCTGCTCGGCGTCAGCTAAACGGCACCGCCCGCACTGCACAGGCCCCGCGCCCACCTCGTGTGTGCGCGGGGCCTGTCTGTGTGCGCGGGCGCGGATGCCGCTGCATCCGTCAGGGCAGGACCGACGTCGTCCAGGAGCTGGCCAGCCCCAGCGCCGCGATGGCCAGCAGCGGCAGCACGAACAGCGCGACGACGGCAACGATCGCCGCGACCGGGAGTCGCGGGGCGAGGCGCCGCCCCCCGGGGCCGACTACGTCGTCGGCGCTCCCCGCCGCGGGGGAGGAGGGCGGCGCGGGCAGTGCCGCGCCGCGCGCGTCGCGGTAGCGCTCGGTCTGCGACACGGCCTTGCGTCCCACGGTGTCTGCGATGGCGAACAGCCGCGCCCAGTCGGCCGGGTCCAGCGTGTTCCACGGGGTGGGCGAGTAGACGAACATCCAGTCGTCGACGATCTCGACGTCGAAGGCGCTGCTGTGGTCGATCAGCAGTGCCATCAGGTCCGGCGTGAAGATGTACAGCGCGTCGGCCTCGTAGCCGCGCGGGCAGTAGAGCGTGAAGTGTTCGTTGAAGTCGCCCTCGAGCCGAAGCACCTGCCCCCGGGCGAAGGACCCGAGGTTCGAGGCGCCGAAGAGCGCGTTGTTGGCCCGCGCGTCGACGACGCAGTGCGGGATCCGCCGGTCCAGCCGGAGCGCCAGGAACCCCCACCGGTGCACGGTGCGGTCATCGCCCGAACCGGTCGTGTACGTGTAGTTGCCGATGTCGAGTGCCCGCCCGCTGCTGGCCCGCGCCCCGGCGTAGGCGGCGCGCGCAGAGCCGCGGTCGAAGAGGAGGCCGGGGTAGCCGGGGTCCGCGATCTGCGGGTACCACTCCATGCCGTTGGCCCGCGCGAAGTGGAAGAGCCGGTACCGCTGCTCCCAGCCGCCGAACGGCGCCGCGCGCCGCACGAGGAACACCGCCAGCAGCATGCCCGCCCCGAGCAGCAGCAACACCGGCACGGCGACGAACAGAACGGCCCAGCCGAGGGCCGCGGCCGCCACCAGCATGATCGACACAGCCGTCGTCACGACGGCGACGGCGATGACCCCGGCGAGCACGGTGAAGATCACGACGGCAGCCTGCGAGGCGTCGGATGCGCGCAGCCAGGGCTGCCGTGTCGAACGGGCCCAACTCCGAAAGGCGGTGACGGCGCCCGGGGCCACCGGCTCGGTGAGCGGGCGGTAGTCGATCGACGCGGGGTTCATGCCGGTCAGTAAAGCACGGCGGCGCGCCGGCTGGGCGCCGCGGCGCACGTGTCGGATGCCGCGGCATCCGTCTCACGGCGCGGCATCCGTCGTCTAGCGTTAAGGGGTGACTTTCGAACCCGCTGCCCACGCCACCCCCTCCGCCTCCGACGAGCTCAAGCGCCTGCTCACCGAGATCCCGGACTTCCCGAAGCCGGGGATCCTGTTCCGCGATGTGGCACCGGTGTTCGCCGATGGGCCCGCGTTCAAGGTCATCGTCGACGAGCTGGTGGCGCGCTTCGCCGGCCGCTTCGACGCCGTCGCCGGAGTCGAGGCGCGCGGCTTCGTGCTCGCCGCGGCCGCCGCCTACGCCACCGGGACCGGACTGCTCGTCGTGCGCAAGGCGGGCAAGCTGCCCGGCGAGGTGATCGCCGAGAGCTACGATCTCGAGTACGGCACGGCGACACTCGAGCTCGAGCCGAACCAGCTGGCGCCCGGCGCCCGCGTGCTGGTGCTCGACGACATCCTCGCCACCGGCGGTACCCTGAGCGCCGCCGCCCGCCTGATCGAGCGGGCCGGCTACGCGGTCGCCGGCATCGGCGTGCTGTTCGAGCTGGCCGAGCTGGACGGCCGCGAGCAGCTCGCCGGCTACGACACCCAGGTTTTGCTCGCCGAATGACGCGGTCGGCGGCTCACTTCGGGCAGGATGACCAGATGACGTCGATGTCGCCGAGCAACACGCACGCGTTCGCCCCCGCGGTGACGAGCCTGTTGAAGCCGCTGCCCGCCTTCGCACCGTTCCTGGTGCTCTCGGCACTGCATCTGGTTTTCCAGTTCCTGCATCTCGGCGCCGCGGCGAACTTCTCGAAGTGGCTGCTGATGCCGGCGCTCGTGTTAGCCGTCATTGCCGCGACGCCGGCCCGGCGCTCCACCGCCACGGCGCTGCTGCTCGCCGCGATCACGCTGTCCTGGCTGGGCGACATCACCCCGCTCTACGCGAACGACTTCTTCTTCGTGCTCGGGCTCAGCTTCTTCCTGCTCGCCCACGTCGCCTACCTGCTGCTGTTCGTGCGCGGCCTCGGCTACGCCCGGCCGCGCGCCTGGGCGCTGGTCTACCTGCTCTGGTGGCTCGCCTTCGTCGCGCTGCTCGGCCCCTCCCTCGGCAGCCTGCTGATTCCCGTCGCGCTGTACGGCCTGGTGCTCGGGGCGATGGCGGCCGCGGCGAGCCGGGGCACCCTGGCTATTGCCTGCGGCGGCGCGCTGTTCCTCGTCTCGGACACCCTGCTCGGCAGCAACAAGTTCCTGGCCACCCTCGACCTCTGGCAGTCCGGCTTCCTGATCATGGTCACCTACCTGGCGGGCCAGGGGCTGATCGCCTGGGGCGTCGTCAGTGTGCAGCGCCGGGCTGCCGCCGGGTCGGCGACGGAGGCACTTCCCGCTGCACGCGGGTGACGAGCTCGCGCCACGGGCCCTCGAGTTGCGGTTCGCTGAGGGTGGCCGTCTGGTCGGCGCAGCGGATCGTGTACACGTAGCGGTCGGGTTCCGGTGCGCGCGCGGTGATCTCGGTCCACGGCAGTTCGGCGATCAGCGCCAACCAGTCGGAGGCGTCCGGCCTGTCATCGAGTCGTAGCTGCCAGGTCAGCCGGATGCCGGCGAAGCCCCCGCTGCGCGAGATCACCACGATCACCGTCCTGCTCCTTCCGTTGCGGTCAGCACGCCGACCTCGATCCAGCCTGCGCGCACCGCCCGCTGTTCGGCCGAGCCCGGCCCGAACAGCCCGGCCGCCGCGTCGAGGGTGGCGCGGGCGAAGCGCTCGAAGCCGGCATCCGGCTCGATGCCGCCGCTCGTGAGCGCCCGGTACCAGATGAGCCCTGCACCGTTCCAGGCCGCGCCGCCGATCGCGAGGGCGGCCAGGGTGAACGCCCGGTTGGGGATGCCGGAGTTCAGGTGCACCCCGCCGTTGTCCTCGAGGGTCGTGATGTAGCCGCGCATGTGGGCCGGCTGTGGGTCGCTGCCGAGCACGTCGTCGTCGTAGGCGGTGCCGGGGTTGTGCATGTCGCGCAGCGCCCTCCCCTGCACAGCCGGCGTGAAGATCTCGGCTCCGATCAACCAACTGGCCTGGCCCGCACCCTGATCGCTGCTGTGCTGTTCGGTGAGCGCGCCGAAGACGTCGGAGATGTGCTCGTTCAGGGCGCCCGATTGCCCCTGGTAGGCCAGCCCAGCGGTGCGCTCTGTGACGCCGTGCGCCAGTTCGTGGCCGATCACGCTGAGCGAGCCGGTGAATCCCCGGAAGACCTCACCGTCGCCGTCCCCGAAGACCATGCGGCTGCCGTTCCAGAACGCGTTGTCGTAGGCGGTGCCGTAGTGCACCGTGGCCTCGAGCGGCATGTTCGCGCCGTCGATCGAATCGCGGCCGTACGCCTGCCAGAACAACGCGTAGCCGCTGCCGAGCCCGTCGTAGGCCTGGTCGGTGCTCTGGTCGGAGCTGGGAGGGTCTCCCTCCGTGCGCACGGTCTCGCCGGGCAGGGTCTCGACCCCGCGCGCGTCGGCGATCAGGCGACGGGGCGCTCCCGGCGTGGGCGGGCCCGGCAGCCCGCGTGCGCGCGCGGCGGAATCGGGTGCAGCGACGTCGGGTGCGGCGGCCGTGCGGCGCGGCGCTGTCTTCGCGCGTGCGGCCCGCAGCGGCCGGTCGTGTTCGAGCGAGGCCCGGGCGGCCCGGGCCGCGGTGGCGAAGCGCCCGGCCTCCGCCCGGGCGACCGCCTCGAGCAGATAGGGCGGGACGATGAGGCACCGATGCTGTTCGTGCCGATGCGGGTCATGTCGATGCGGTTGCTGCGCCATGCGCCGAGCATAGGCCGGGCGTCGGACGGTGGCCAGTGTCGTCGGCGTCCTGTGCCGGCCAACGGGCATGTGGCATGCTGAACGCGTGCAGCCCGCATCCGTCGCCCCGTCGCCTTCGGCCGCCAGCGCCCTGCCCGCGCTGAGCTGGAAGCTGCTGCCTGCCGCCCTGGTCTGCGGCTCGGCGGTGCTGCTGTTCGGCGTGCAGATCCCGCTCGCCGGTTACACCGTGCTGCTGCTCGGGGTCGCGTCCGCCTGGATCGTCGACCGCACCCTGTTCCGTGACCTGCTGCTGATCGCGCTCGGCCTCGTGATCATCAGCACCATCTCGCTCGAGGCCAACATCGACTACCCGAACATGGCGCTGTTCGCGGTGGTGCTCGGCTCGGCCGTCGCGGTGCCCTACCTGGTGCAGCGCTTCGCCTACCGGGAACGCGTCATCCGCTTCCCGTGGCGGGGGAGCGGGCGCTGGACGCGCGCCCAGTGGATCTACCTCGGCGCCGTCGTCGTGATGGCGATCGTGCTGCTGCCGGTCTACTTCATCTCCAGCGGCAGCTACCAGAACTGGCCGGCCGTGCACGAGCCGGATGCCGTCATCCGCCTGTTCATCGGGGTGAACGCCGTCGGCATCTGGGACGAGCTGTTCTTCATCTGCACCGTGTTCACCCTGCTCTGCCGGCACTTCCCGGTGTGGCTGGCGAACGGGCTGCAGGCAGTGGTGTTCGTGTCGTTCCTCTGGGAGCTCGGCTACCAGAGCTGGGGCCCGCTGCTGACGATCCCGTTCGCGCTGGTGCAGGGCGCCATCTTCCGGATGACGCGCTCGCTCAGCTACGTGGTGACGGTGCACCTCCTCTTCGACCTGGTGGTGTTCCTCGTCATCGTCTACGCGCACAACCCGGAGTGGTTCGGCGGCTAGCCCGGCCAGGGCGTTGGTCGCGGTCCCGGCGAGCGCGCTCCGCTCCGGTTTCGGCCGTCGCGGCCCCCGAAAAGTCTCGTGGCACCCGGTATGTCGGGGGCCGCGAGACTTTTCGAGTGCCGCGAGCGCGCGGCGCCCGCGGAGGCCAGGTGCGGCGCCCCTAGGCCGGCCGCACCAGGTCGAAACGGCCCTCCGCGAGCGCCTCGAAGTACGCGCTCGGCCCGCCGCCGCGCATCACCGGGTGGGCGAGCGCCGTCTGGTAGACGCCGTCCTGGAGCAGCGCCTCGTCGATGTGCACGGCGACCACCTCGCCGATGGTGAACACCCCGCGGGAGGCCCGGCCGTCCGCACCGCGCAGCGGCACGATGTCGGCGACCCGGCACTCGAAGCTGACCGGGGAGGCGGCCACCCGGGGCGCCGCGATCTCGACGGATGCCGCCGCCGCCAGCCCCGCCGCGGCGAACTCGTCGACGTCCGCCGTCAGCGAGCTGGCGTTCATCTGCTCGGCCAGCTCCCGGGTGACCAGGTTCCAGGTGAACTCGCCCGTCTCCTCCGCGTTCCGGGCGCTGTGCTTGCGGGAGGTGCTGGAGAAGCCGACCAGCGGCGGCGTGTAGGAGAGCGCGTTGAAGAAGCTGTACGGCGCGAGGTTGCGCACGCCCGCGGTGGAGAGCGTGCCGATCCAGCCGATCGGGCGCGGCGCGACGATGGCGTTGAACGGGTCGTGCGGCAGGCGGTGCCCCTCGGCGGGGCGATAGAAGTGCGTCGGCATGCGCCCAGTCAAGCAGGAGTGCGCTGCGGCAGGAAGGCCGTCCGGCGGCAGGGCGCAGCCGGAGGAGACGCCCGCCGCCTAGACGTTGGTGAAGCTGCGCGTGTCGTCGGGCGCCGGGCCGAGCCGGAAGCGCCGCCCGCTGATCTCGCTCGGAACGATGCGCACCCACACGTGCTTCTCGGTGGGCACGAGCGGTTGGAGCTCCAGCTGCTCGGCGCCGGCGATCTCGGCCTCCGTCTGCAGGATGCGCGCGGTGCCCTTGACGACCACGCTCCAGCCCTCCTCACTGCCGACGCCGTCGATCTCGAAGGCGACGTTCGGGTTGATCGTGAGCTCGAGCAGCTTCGTGCCCTCGGAGGTGCGGATGGTGAGCACATCGTCGTGGGCGATGTAGTTGACGGGGTAGATGTCGAGCACGCCGCCGACGGTCAGCGCCAGCCGGCCCAGGCTCGCGCCGAGCAGCAGCTCCCAGGATTCCGCGGGGGAGAGGGCGATGATCGGGGCTTCATCTCTGGCCATGCCCTCATCCTGACACGCCGATGCCGGAACCGCACCCGTCGGGGCGCAGCGTTCTCGGAACGAGTCGCCCGCCGCCCTTGACGGCATGGGGCGCACCGTCGCTATGCTGTTCCGCACACGGAGCCTTCAGCGCGGCAGGCTCGTCGAACGGGGTTTCACCGAGCGGGTGGGGACAACGATGGCACGATCGCGATCAGAATCCGGCGGGGGCGCGAACGGCGCCGAGCCTGCCACCCGGCGGCCGGCCTGGCTGAGCATGACGATCAAGGTCGCGGCCATCCTCCTCGTCACCGTCGTGATCTATCTCATTCCGCCGCCGGAGGGCGTCGACCCGCGTGGCATGCACATGCTGGGCATCTTCGTCGGCACCATCCTCGGGCTCATCCTGCAACCGCTGCCGACGCCATCCGTCGCCCTGATCGGGCTCGCCTTGGCCATGATCACCGGCACCATGGACCCGGGCACCGAGGCGCTCGTGGGATTCGCGAACTCGACCGTCTGGCTGATCGTCGCCGCCTTCTTCATCGCGGAGGGCTTCCTGCTGACCGGCCTGGGGCGCCGCATCGCACTCTGGTTCATCACCAAACTCGGCCGCTCCGCGCTGGGGCTCAGCTACGGGCTGGCGCTGACCGACCTGGTGCTCGCCCCGGCGACGCCGTCGAACACGGCCCGCAACGGCGGCGTCATCTACCCGATCATCGCCTCGCTCAGCATCGAGCGGGAGTCGACGCCAGACAGTGACGAGTCCCGGCGCAAGCTCGGCTCCTACCTGGCCCTGACCAGCGCCCAGGTGAACGCCATCACCTCGGCCATGTTCATCACCGCGATGGCGGGCAACCCGATCGCCCAGAAGGAGGCCATCGCGCTGGGCATCGACGTCACCTGGGGCAACTGGGCGCTCGCCGCGCTGGTGCCCGGGCTGCTCAGCCTCGTCGCCGTGCCGTGGGTGATGACGAAGGTGTACGGCCCGAGCATCACCAAGACGCCGGAGGCGCCCGCCCAGGCCAGGCGCGAGCTGGCCACGATGGGGCGGATGTCGCGCGGCGAGATCGTGATGAGCGCGACCTTCGTGCTCCTGCTGCTGATGTGGATGCTCGGCAACACGCTCGGCATCAACGCGACGGCGGCCGCCTTCGTCGGCGTCGCGATCCTGCTCGTCACGCGCGTCATCACCTGGAAGGACATGGCCGAGAACGCCTCGGCCTGGAGCACGCTGATCTTCTTCTCGGTGCTCATCGGCATGGCCGACCAGCTCAAGGCGCTCGGCGTGATCGCCTGGGTGGGCGACAGCGTCGCCGGTGCCGTCGGCGGCCTGCCCTGGCTGGTCGCCTTCGCCATCCTCACCCTGGTCTATTTCTACGCGCACTACTTCTTCGCCTCGAACACCGCCCAGATCGTGGCGATGTACGCCGTGTTCCTCGGCGCGGCGATCAGCACCGGCGCCCCGCCGCTGTTCGCCGCCCTCGTCTTCGGCTTCATCGGCAACCTGTTCGGCGCCCTCACCCACTACGCCTCCGGCCCGGCCGCGGTGATCTACGGCTCCGGCTACATCAAGGTGCCGGAGTGGTTCCGGGTCGGCTTCATCATGAGCATCGTCGTCATCACCATCTGGACGGTGTCCTCGAGCCTGTGGATGATGCTGCTCGGCATGTGGTGACGCAGCGCACCGGCGGCGCGGGCTAGTTGTCCTTGCCGCGCAGCACCGCGCGCAGCTTCTCCTTGTTCAGCCCGGCGATGGCGGCGAGTGGGATGCCGGCCGGGCACACCTGCACGCACTCGCCGTAGACGGAGCACGGCCCGAACTCCTCCTCCATGGCGCCGATCATCGCGCCGGCCCGCTTGCCGCGCTCCTCCTGCGTCGTCGGCAGCAGGGAGAGGTGCACGAGCTTGGACCCGGTGAACAGGTTCGCCGAGCCGTTCGGGCAGGCGGCGACACAGGCGCCACAGCCGATGCAGGCGGCGAAGTCGAGCGCCGCCTCGACGGTCTCGTGGCTGGCCTGGTGGCTGTCGGCATCCGGGGCCGTGCCCGCATCAATCGAGACGAAGCCGCCCGCCTCGATCACCCGGTCCAGGGCGGAGCGGTCAACGACCAGGTCTTTCACGACCGGGTAGGCGGCCGAGCGGAACGGCTCCAGGGTGACGGTGCCGCCGTCGGCGAAGCTGCGCAGGTGCTGCCGGCAGGAGGGGGTGTTGGCGACGGGACCGTGTGGCACCCCGTCCACGGTCACCCCGCAGCTGCCGCAGATGCCCTCCCGGCAGTCGGAGTCGAAGGCGACCGGCTCGCCGCCGGCCGCGACGATGGTGTCGTTGAGCTTGTCCAGGGCCTCCAGCAGGGTGAACTCCGCGCCTGCGCCGTCCAACTCGTAGCTCTCGAACCGGCCGCTCTCCTCGCCGGAACGCTGCCGCCAGATCTTCAGTGTGAGTCTCATGATGACTTGTAGTTCCTTGTCTCCGGCATCACCGATTCGAAGTGCAACGGTTCGTGGTGGCGGGTCGGTCTGGCGCCGTGCTGCCAGGCCGAGACGAACGACCAGTGGGCGTCGTCGCGCGCCGCCTCGCCGTCGCTCAACTGGTGCTCCAACCGGAAGTGCGCCCCGCAGGACTCCTCCCGGTCGAGGGCGTCGATGCACATCAGCTCGGCCAGGTCGAGGAAATCGGCGACCCGGCCGGCCCGCTCCAGCTCCTGGTTGAAGCCGTCCGGGCTGCCGGCGACCCGCAGGTCGGTCTGGAACTCGGCCCGCAGCTCCCGGATGAGTCGGATGCCCTCTCTGAGCCCCTCTGCGGTGCGGCTGACCCCGCAGTGCGTGTACAGGATCTCGCCGAGGCGGCGGTGGAAGCGGTCGGGGCCCTGGCTGCCGGATGAGGCGGCGAAGGCGTCCACGACGCCGCGCGCCTCGGCAACCGTGCCCACCACGGCGGGGTCATCGGGGGAGAGCGCTGCCTGCCCGAGCAGCGGGGCCAGGTAGTTCGGCACCGCGTAGGGCAGCGTGAACCAGCCGTCCACGCAGGCGGAGAGCAGCGAGTTCGCGCCCAGCCGGTTGGCCCCGTGGTACGCCCAGCCGGCCTCCCCGCCGACGAACAGGCCGGGGATCGACGCCATCGCGTCGTAGTCGGTCCACAGCCCGCCCATCGAGAAGTGGGCGCCCGGGGCGATCCGCATCGGCACCTCGAGCGGGTTCTCGCCCGTGGCATCCGTGTACATCTCGAACAGGTTGCCGTAGCGCTCCTCGATCACCTTGCGGCCGAGCCGGGCGAGGGAGTCGCGGAAGTCCAGGTAGACGCCGTTTTTCAGCGGGCCGACGCCGCGCCCGGCGTCGATCTCATCGCGGGCGGCGCGGGAGGCGACATCCCGCGGGGTCAGGTTGCCGAAGGCGGGGTAGCGCCGCTCCAGGTAGTAGTCGCGCTCGGCCTCCGGGATGTCGTTGGCCAGCCGGGTGTCGCCGGGGGCGCTCGGCACCCAGATCCGGCCGTCGTTGCGCAGCGACTCGCTCATCAGGATCGTCTTGGACTGCCACTCGGAGCTGAGCGGCAGCGCGGTCGGGTGGAACTGGATGAAGGAGGGGGAGGCGAAGAGCGCGCCGCGCTTGTGCGCGCGGAAAGCGGCCGTCACGTTGGAGTTCTTCGCCAGCGTCGACTTGAAGAACACGTTGCCGTAGCCGCCGGTGGCCAGCACGACGGCGTGCCCGGTCTGCGCCCAGATCTCGCCCGTCGTCAAGTCGCGCACGACGATGCCCTGCGCCCGGCCGTCCGCGACGATGAGGTCGAGCATCTCGCTGCGGGTGTGCAGGGTGACGGTGCCGGCAGCCACCTGGCGGAGCAGCGCCTGGGACGCCGCCACCTGCAGCTGCTGGCCGGTCTGCCCGCGGGTGTAATAGGTGCGGCTGACCTGCACTCCGCCGAAGGAGCGGGTGGCCAGCTGGCCGCCGTACTCCCGGGCGAAGGGAGCGCCGACGGCCTCCATGTGGTCGATGACGCGCACGCTCTCCTCGGCCAGGCGCCAGCAGTCGGCCTCCCGGGCGCGGAAGTCGCCGCCCTTGACGGTGTCCTTGACGAAGCGGGCGAGCGAGTCATTGTCGACCTTGCGCCCGCGGGCCGCGTTGATGCCGCCCTGCGCGGCCACGCTGTGCGCCCGCCGGGGCGCGTCGTGGAAGGTGAACGCGTGCACGTTGTAGCCCAGCTCGCCGAGCGCGGCGGCGCAGGCGGCGCCGGCCAGGCCCGTGCCGACGACGATCACGTCGAACTTGCGGCGGTTCAGCGGCGACACCAGCTTGTAGTGCAGCTTGCGGTCGGCCCACGCCCGGGCCGGGTCGCCGGCCGGCGCGCCGCCGTCGATCACCCCGCCGAGGTCTCGCAGGGCGTCGATATTGATTGCTGCACTGTCGAAGACTGCACTCATTGCACGACCCCCAGCAGAACGGCGAACGGAATGGAGATGTTGCCCAGCATGATGGCGATCGCGAGGATGCCGGCCACCGCGACGGCGATGGCGCGCAGCCGCCTGCCGGTCGCGCCCAGGTCGTGGGCGGCCGTCCACAGGCCGTGCGCGAGGTGCATGCCGAGCAGGATCATGGCGAGGGCGTAGAACAGCGCGACCTCTGGCCGCTGGAAGCTGGCGATGAGGTTCTCGTAGGCGTGGCTGGTCTCCTCCGTGCCGTGCTCGAAAGAGGCGCTCGCCGCGGGCGGTGTGCCGGTGGTCAGGTCGAGCAGGTGGAAGATCACGAAGAGCAGCAGCACCACGCCGGTCACCGGCATCGTGCGGGCCAGGAAGGAGCGCATCGGCAGCCGCTTGCGGCGGAACGGCCCGCGCGCTGCCCGGGCACGCGCCACCAGCATCGCCGCCGCGCCGACGTGGCCGACGAGGCAGACGATCAGCACGATGCGGAGCGCCCAGAGCACACCGGCATAGGGGACGAGCGGCTCGAGCAGCGTGCGCAGCCAGACGGCGTAGGCGTTGAAGTGCTCCGCGCCCTGGTAGACCTTGAGGTTGCCGATCATGTGCACGAGCACGAAGCCGGCGAAGACCAGGCCGGTCACGGCCATGATCACCTTGAGCGTAAAGGTGGAGAGGAACGGCCGTCGTCGTGGGGGAGCAGCCCGGCGGCCGCTGCCCTGCGAACTGCCCTGCGCCCTGCCCTGGGGCGCGCGCTGGCTCGTGTTCTGGCTGGTGTGTGCCGTGCTCGACATCCGTGCCCCCGCTCGCGAACGTGCCTGGACCCCGACTCCGGCGGCGGGGGAGTGACAGCTTCACGATAGTCCGGCACGGTGGCGCAACTGAAGAGTCGCGGCCAAATTGACCGGCTGCCTGGCGTGCGCGGGAGACCGGGACGGAGCGCGGGGCTTACTCTGCTAAACTTTGGAGGTTGCCGTCTGAACGGCCGCGGATAAAGAGAGCCCAGGCATCCGGCCCCGGGCACCGCGCAACAAAGAGAAAAGGGGATTCCTCTATGGCACTCGAAGCTAATGTCAAGAAGGCGATCATCGAAGAGTACGCGACCCACCCCGGTGACACCGGATCCCCCGAGGTTCAGATTGCAATGCTCACGCGTCGCATCAAGGACCTGACGGAGCACCTCAAGGAGCACAAGCACGACCACCACTCGCGTCGTGGCCTGCTCCTCCTGGTCGGCCAGCGTCGTCGTCTGCTCGGATACCTCTCCGACGTCGACATCAACCGTTACCGCTCGCTCATCGAGCGTCTCGGACTGCGCCGCTAGTCGCAGCCGAAACGGGAGATCTTCGCTGATTACGCGAACTTCTTACGAAACGGGCCGTCACCTTCGGGTGGCGGCCCGTTTTGCGTGCCCGGCCCACCCGTTGGTCGAGGCTGCCGACACTCGGCGGGGCAAACTCCCAGCCGGATACCCCTAGGGTATTTATATACCCACCGGGTATCCCCAACAGTTGATCGACAGAAGGTTGTTTCGCGTGTGCAGTGCAGTGAAGTGTAGGAAGTGCGGCAAGACGACGTGGGCCGGATGCGGCCAGCACGTCGACTCGGTGATGCGCGGCGTCGCGCGCGCCGACCGCTGCCAGGGCCACGAGAACGACCCGAAGGAGCCCGGCTTCTTCTCACGCCTCTTCGGCAAGTAGGCCGAGAGCCGCGCGCCAGGGCCCCGTTCGTTTCGAGCGGGGCCTTTCGCGTGCCCGGGCGCGCGGGCTGCGGCGCGCCCGCGCTCGAGCGTCTAGGCTCGGCGCATGCGCTTCGGAATCGTCATCCTGCCCCAATTCGACTGGCCGGAAGCCGCCCGCTACTGGCGCGGCGCAGAGCAGCTCGGCTTCGACCACGCCTGGACCTACGACCACCTGTCCTGGCGGAGCCTCGCGGGGGAGCGCTGGCACGCCACCATCCCCACGCTGACGGCCGCCGCGATGGTGACCGGCCGCATCGGGCTCGGCACCTTCGTCGCCTCGCCGAACTACCGGCACCCGGTGCCGTTCGCCAAGGACGTCGCCACGCTCGACCAGATCTCCGGAGGGCGACTCGTGCTGGGGCTCGGCTCCGGCGGCACCGGCTTCGACTCCGTCGTGCTCGGGCAAGAGCCGCTCACGGCCCGGCAGCGCTTCGACCGCTTCGAGGAGTTCGCCGAGGGGCTCGACGTGCTGCTCCGCGGCGAGGAGGGCGCGAGCGAGCCGGATGCCGCGGGCGGCATCTCCTTCGCCGGCGAGCACTTCGCGGCCGCCGGCGCGCGCATGGTGGGCGCGCCTCCGCAGCACCCGCGCACGCCGTTCCTGATGGCGGCGAACGGGCCGCGCAGCATGCGGCTTGCCACCCGACTCGGGCAGGGCTGGGTCACCACCGGGCCGGACGGCGTCGTCGGGGAGGAATGGTGGCAGGGCGTCGCCGCGCTCGGCGCGCGCCTGGACGCGCAGCTGGCCGCCGACGGCGTCGACCCGGCCGGCTTCGGCCGCAGCCTGTCGCTGGACTCCGGCGGGCAGTTCGCACTCGAGAGCGTCGGCGCGTTCGAGGACAGCGTGGGCCGGGCGAGAGAGCTCGGCTTCACCGACGTCATGGTGCACTGGCCGCGGCCAGAGGGGATCTACGCCGGCTCGGAGTCCGTGCTCGAGGAGGCCGCGAGCCGGCTGGCTGCGCTCCGCTGATCCGGCGTCACCCGTTGGTCGAGTAGCGAGGAACGAGCGTATCGAGACCTCTGCCCTGGCGCAGTTTCGCGCTGGAATCGGGTCTCGATACGGCCCTGGCGGGCCTACTCGACCAACGGGAAGGCGCGGGGTTGGCTTCGGTCGCAAGCTCCCTCGAGTCAACGGGAAGGCGCGGGGTTGGCTTCGGTCGCAAGCTCCCTCGAGCCAACGGAGGGAACGGTGCCCTACATGTCGGGCGGGCCGTCCTGGGCGGCGGCCGGGTCCATCCAGAGGATCTCCCAGACGTGGCCGTCCGGGTCGGCGTAGGCGCGGCTGTACATGAAGCCCATGTCCTGTGCGTCCCGGGTCTCGGTGCCGCCGGCGGCAAGTGCCTTGCCCAGGTGGGCGTCGACCGCCTCCCGGCTCGGCTCGTCCAGCGCGTTCAGCACCTGGATGCTGTTCTGTGCGTCGATCAGCTCCTTCGTGGTGAACGTCTTGAAGAAGTCCGGCTTCAGCAGCATCGCGTAGATGGCGTCGCTCAGCACGACGCAGATCGCGTTGTCGTCCGAGAAGTTCTCGTTGATGGTGTACCCCAGCGCGGTGTAGAAATCACGGGAGCGCTGCAGGTCGTTCACGGCGAGGTTGACGAAGATCGAGGAGGGCATTGCTCGGCTCGCTTTCTGAGGTTGGGGAGCACAATTCCCCTCAGGCTGCCGCGCCGTGCCGGCATCCGCAAGCCCCTTTTCCTCGACCACGGGATGCCGCGGCGCGCAATCCTGAGAAAATCTCTGCATTGGGGCGGCTGCGGAGTAATCTCGGCTGCATGTCGATCTGGCGCACCAAGAGCATTGAGGCCTCGCTGGCCGACTCGCACCTGGAGCACCGCAGTCTGACCCGCACGCTCGGCACCTTCGACCTTGTGATCATGGGTGTCGCCGTCGCGGTCGGCGCGGGCATCTTCTCGGTCGGGGCGAAGGCCGCCGGCAGCTATGCCGGCCCGTCGGTGACGCTCGCCTTCGTGCTCGCCGCCGTCACCTGCGCGCTGGCGATCATGTGTTACGCCGAGTTCGCCTCGACGATCCCCGTCGCCGGCTCCGCGTACACCTATACCTACGCCACCCTCGGCGAGCTGCTCGCCTGGATCATCGGCTGGGACCTGATCCTCGAGATGCTCACCGCCGGGGCCGTCATCGCCAAGTACTGGGGCATCTACCTGAGCGGCGTGTTCGAGCTGTGGAACTGGGACGTGCCGGCAACCATCGACGTGGCCGGCCTCGAGGTCAGCTGGGGCCCGTTCCTCATCGTCGCGATCTTCACCACCCTGCTCGTGCTCGGCACCAAGCTGAGCTCCCGGGTCGGCGCCGTGTTCACCATCATCAAGGTGGCGATCGTGCTGTTCGTCATCATCGTCGGTGCCTTCTACGTCAACCCGGCCAACTACACGCCGTTCATCCCGCCGGCCGTGCCCGCCGCGCCGGGCGAGGGTGACGTCTGGGCGCAGTCGCTGTTCTCCTTCGCGACGGGCGCAGCCCCCGCCCAATACGGCGTCTTCGGGCTGCTCGCCGGAGCCTCGCTCGTCTTCTTCGCCTTCATCGGCTTCGACGTCGTCGCCACCTCCGCCGAGGAGGTGAAAGACCCCCAGCGCACCCTGCCGCGCGGCATCTTCGGCGGCCTCGCCATCGTCAGCGTGCTCTACATCGCCGTCAGCCTGGTGCTGACCGGAATGGTCTCCTACCGGGTGCTGGCGGATGCCGCCGAGCCCAGCCTCGCGACGGCCTTCGTCGCCGTCGGCGCCGGCTGGGCCGCGCAGGTGATCTCCATCGGCATCCTCGCCGGCCTCACCACCGTGATCATGGTGCTGCTGCTCGGCCTGGCCCGCGTGCTCTTCGCGATGAGCCGTGACGGCCTGCTGCCGCAGTGGATGAGCCGCACCTCCGACACCCGGCACACCCCCGCCCGGGTGCAGATCCTGGTGGGTGTGCTCGTCGCGCTGCTCGCCGGCCTCACCGACATCGGCGTGCTCGAGGAGATGATCAACATCGGCACGCTCTCCGCCTTCGTGCTGGTGAGCATCGCCGTCGTGGTGCTGCGCCGCAAGCGCCCCGACCTGCCGCGCGCCTACAAGGTGCCGTGGTCGCCGGTGCTGCCGATCCTCTCCGCCGCGCTCTGCGTCTGGCTGATGCTCAACCTGACCACGCTGACCTGGGTGCGCTTCCTCGTCTGGCTGGCCCTCGGCCTGATCGTCTACTTCGCGTACAGTCGGAGGCACTCGGTGCTCGGGCGGCAGCAGGCCGCCGAGCAGCAGGCCGCCGACACGTCGGCCGGCGGTCGGCGCGCACCCGATCAGGAGGAATGATGTCTCGAGCGGTCATGTTCAGCGCCTTCGGCCCCGCCACGCAGGTCTTCGACGTGCTCGAGGTGCCCGAGCCGCACGCCTCCGCCGGGCAGGTGCGGGTGCGGGTGAAGGCAGCCGGCCTCAACCCGGTCGACTGGAAGATCGCGCTCTATCCTCCCGTCGCCGCCGCGTACCACCTCGCGGACCTGCCGTCGGGGAACGGCAACGACTTCTCCGGGGTGATCGACGAGGTCGGTGAGGGAGTCACCCGTTGGAGTGTCGGCGACGAGGTGTACGGCGGGCGCCGCTTCTACGCCCAGGCCGACTACCTGATTGCCGACCCCGACATCCTCGTGGCCAAGCCCGCCGGGCTCGGTTGGGAACAGGCGGGCGCGCTGGACATCGTGGGCCGCACCGCCTGGGCCGAGGTGGCCAGCCAGAATCTGACGGCGGCCGACACCGTGCTCGTCACGGCGGCCGCCGGTGGGGTCGGGGTGCTGGCCGTGCAGCTGGCCCGGCGCGCCGGCGCAACCGTCATCGGCACCGCCAGCCGCGAGAACCATGCCTACCTGCGCTCGCTCGGCGCGACTCCCGTGCTCTACGGCGACGGCCTCGTCAAGCGCGTTCGCGCGCTCGCGCCGAACGGCGTCACCGTTGTCCTCGACCATCACGGGGCGGCATCGATCCAGGCGGGGCTGGACCTGGGCGTCGACCCGAGCCGCATCAACACCATCGCCGACCGGCCATTCGCCGCCCAGCACGGCGTGGCGACCGTCGGCGGGGCCGCGGCGGGGCGGGCGGAGTTGGCCGAGCTCGGCCAGCTCATCGCGGCCGGCGATGTGGACTTCCCGATTGAGGCCCGGTACCCGCTCGAGCAGGTGCGCGAGGCCTACGCCCGGCTGCAGTCCGGGCACCTGCGCGGCAAGATCGTGCTCGTCACCGAGTAGTGTCTGAGCGCGGCCGATTGCCGCCCTCCGAACCAGGGGAAACGGATGTCGAATTCGCGGGAATAGCGCGGGCTCGGCATCCGTTGTCTCATTTACATGCAAACGCATGGAATAATTGCAGTATTCACCAGAACCAGGCTCGCAGCAGCGAGAGAAGGAGCGGGCGTTCGCCATGCAGTTCGGACTCTTCACCGTCAGTGACATCACGCAGGACCCGACCACCGGCAAGACGCCGAGTGAGAACGAGCGGATCAAGGCCACCGTCGCCATCGCCAAGCACGCCGAGGAGGTCGGCCTCGACGTCTTCGCGCTCGGTGAGCACCACAACCCGCCGTTCTGGTCCTCCTCGCCGACGACCACGCTCGCCGCGATCGCGGCCCAGACCAGCACCCTGCACCTCTCCACCGCGACCACGCTGATCACCACGAACGACCCGGTGAAGATCGCCGAGGACTTCGCGATGCTGCAGCACCTGGCCGACGGTCGCGTCGACCTGACCCTCGGTCGCGGCAACACCGGCCCGGTCTACCCGTGGTTCGGCAAGGACATCCGCCAGGGCATCGAGCTCGCGCTCGAGAACTACGCCCTGCTCCGCCGCCTCTGGCGTGAGGACTTCGTCGACTGGAGCGGCCAGTTCCGCACCCCGCTGCAGGGCTTCCAGTCCACCCCGCGGCCGCTGGACGACGTGCCGCCGTTCGTGTGGCACGGTTCCATCCGCAGCCCGGAGATCGCCGAGCAGGCCGCCTTCTACGGCGACGGCTTCTTCGCCAACCACATCTTCTGGCCGGCATCCCACACCCAGAAGATGGTGGCGTTCTACCGCCAGCGCTTCGAGCACCACGGCCACGGCAGCGCCGACCAGGCGATCGTCGGGCTCGGCGGGCAGATCTTCATCGGCAAGACCTCGCAGGAGGCCAAGGCCGCGTTCCGCCCGTACTTCGACAACGCGCCGGTGTACGGCCACGGCCCGAGCCTGGAGGAGTTCACCGAGCAGACGCCGCTGACCGTCGGCAGCCCGCAGGAGATCATCGACAAGACGCTCGGCTTCCGCGACTACGTCGGCGACTACCAGCGCCAGCTGTTCCTGATGGACCACGCCGGCCTGCCGCTGAAGACCGTGCTCGAGCAGCTCGACCTGCTCGGCAGCGAGGTGCTGCCTACGCTCCGCCGCGAGTTCGACGCCCGCCGCGCGCCCGGCGTGCCCGAGGCGCCGACACACGCCTCGCTGCTGGCCGCCAAGAACGCGGCAGCGGCCGCGGCCCCGGATGCCGTGGCGGCCGCCCCCGGCTCGGCCTTCGGCCTGAGCGCCACGAAGGGGGCCTAGCCATGACCGTGCGCAAACTGGCCGTCATCTCGGCCGGCCTGAGCCAGCCGTCATCCACCCGCATGCTCGCCGACCACCTGGCCGCGGCGACCGAGTCGCGCCTGCGCGAGCAGGGCTTCGAGGTGGAGGTCACCACCGTCGAACTGCGCGACGTGGCCGGCGACATCATGAACAACATGCTGACCGGGTTCCCGAGCCCCAAGCTCGAGTCCGTGATCGAGGCGGTGACCGGGGCCGACGGCCTGATCGCCGTCACCCCGATCTTCACCACCAGCTACAGCGGCCTGTTCAAGTCGTTCTTCGACGTGATCGACAACCAGGCGCTCACCGACATGCCCGTCGTGATCGGGGCCACGGCCGGCACGCCGCGGCACTCGCTCGCACTGGACTACGCGGTGCGCCCGATGTTCACCTACCTGCACGCGGTGGTCGCACCGACCGGCGTGTTCGCGGCGACGGGGGACTGGGGCGAGAGCGCCGACTCGGTCAAGACGCTGCCGAACCGCATCCAGCGGGCGGCCGGCGAGCTGGCCGCGCTGGTGAAGGACTCCGACCGCAGCAGCCAGCTGCGCGACCCGTTCGGCTTCGACTCCGTGATGAGCGGCGTCGGCGGCTTCCAGCCCAGCTAGCGGCACCCGGCGTCCGCCCTGCGCCACTTCGGCGCCCTCCGCGCCACATGATGTGGCGCGGAGGCCCACCACCTGGCGTCGGGCGGATGCGACGCCAACACACAGATGCCCCCGCACTCCAGTGGAGTGCGGGGGCATCGTCGTTGTGCGTCGGGCGCGGGCTAGCCGCTCTTGCGGCGGAACTCGCGCTGGTGCGCCGCGGAACCCTGGGAGCGGTTCGCCGCGCCCTTGCCGTCGAGGTGGGACTCGCCCTTGCCTCGGCTGGCGGCGTTCTGCTTGCGCTCCAGTGCCTCGCGGAACTTGCGCTTGGTCTCTTCAGCTGCGCTGAGGGCGTTCTCTTCTTCGGAACTCATGCGAACATTCTGCCACGGAGCGCGCCAGATCCGCGGCATCCGGGGCCTGGACAGGCCGCTCTGCTAGAGTGAGCGCGGATGTCTTGTGCCCCAGGGCGCAGGGCATGACAACTGAATAGAGCACCAACGGAGCAGGCTGGCAGGATGCTGGTCCCCTGTGGTGGTATTCCGAGCGCGACACCCTGTTCGCAGCGCACGGCGTATTTCTACTGGTGGCCAGTGCAAGCACGCCGCTTTTCTTCACGAGAATCGCGATGCGCTGAAATCTGTCTGTTCCCCTGCTCCGATGTTCTACTCGCGCGCCACACGGGCGAGCGAGGCTAAACAAAGGAGATAGACCTCTTGGAAGGTCCAGAAATCACGTTCGCCGAAACCGTTATCGACAACGGCAAGTTCGGAACGCGCACCATCCGCTTCGAGACCGGCCGTCTCGCTCAGCAGGCTCAGGGCTCTGCAGCCGCTTACATCGACGAAGAGACCATGCTTCTCTCGGCGACCTCCGTCAGCAAGCAGCCGAAGGACAACTTCGACTTCTTCCCCCTCACCATCGACGTCGAAGAGCGCATGTACGCCGCGGGCCGCATCCCGGGCTCCTTCTTCCGTCGCGAGGGCCGCCCCTCCACCGAGGCGATCCTCACCTGCCGCCTGATCGACCGGCCGCTGCGCCCGTCGTTCGTCGACGGCCTCCGCAACGAGATCCAGGTCGTCGTGACCGTTCTGGCCATCGAGCCCGACGAGCTCTACGACGTGCTCGCGATCAACGCGGCCTCGATGTCGACCCAGATCGCCGGTCTGCCGTTCTCCGGCCCGATCGGTGGCGTGCGCGTCGCCCTCATCCCCGACGGCGCTGGCTCCGGCCAGTGGGTCGCCTTCCCGAAGCACTCGCAGCTCGCCGACGCCGTGTTCAGCATGGTCGTCGCCGGCCGCGTTGTCACGGATGCCGCTGGCAACGACGACGTCGCGATCATGATGATCGAGGCCGAGGCCACCGACAACGCCTGGGACCTGATCCAGGGCGGCGCCATCAAGCCGAACGAGCAGGTCATCGCCGAGGGCATCGAGGCGTCCAAGCCGTTCATCAAGCAGCTCGTCGAGGCCCAGGCCTCCGTCGCGGCCCGTGCCTCCAAGCCGACCGCCGACTTCAAGCTGTTCCCGCCCTACGCCGACGCCGTGTACGAGGCCGTCTCGGCCCTCGCCCACGAGGAGCTCAAGGCCGTCTACCAGATCGCCGACAAGGTCGCGCGTCAGGATGCCGACGACGAGCTCAAGGGCCGCGTCAAGGAGGCCATCGCCGCCAAGGTTGAGGCCGGCGAGCTCGACGCTTCCGCCAACAACCAGGTGGGCGCCGCCTACAAGTCGGTCACCAAGAACGTCGTGCGCACCCGTGTGCTCAACGAGGGTGTCCGCATCGACGGACGCGGCCTGGCCGACATCCGCCCGCTCGACGCCGAGGTTGCTGTCATCCCTCGCGTCCACGGCAGCGCCATCTTCCAGCGCGGCGAGACCCAGATCCTGGGTGTCACCACGCTGAACATGCTGAAGCTCGAGCAGTCGATCGACTCGCTGAGCCCGGTCACCAAGAAGCGCTACATGCACAACTACAACTTCCCGCCCTACTCGACCGGTGAGACCGGCCGTGTTGGTTCGCCGAAGCGTCGCGAGATCGGGCACGGCGCACTCGCCGAGCGCGCCCTCGTCCCGGTTCTGCCGACCCGCGAGGAGTTCCCCTACGCGATCCGCCAGGTGTCTGAGGCTCTCAGCTCCAACGGCTCGACCTCGATGGGCTCCGTCTGCGCCTCGACCCTGTCGCTGCTGAACGCCGGTGTGCCCCTCAAGGCCCCCGTCGCCGGTATCGCCATGGGCCTCATCTCCGACACCGTCGACGGCCAGACCCGCTACGCGGCACTGACCGACATCCTCGGTGCGGAAGACGCACTCGGCGACATGGACTTCAAGGTTGCCGGCACCAGCGAGTTCGTCACCGCGATCCAGCTCGACACCAAGCTCGACGGCATCCCCGCCTCCGTGCTGAAGGCCGCGCTGACGCAGGCGAAGGATGCCCGCGACACGATCCTCAGCGTTCTGAACGCCGCGATCGACGCCCCCGACGAGATGGCACCGACCGCGCCCCGCGTGATCAGCGTGCAGATCCCCGTCGACAAGATCGGCGAGCTGATCGGCCCGAAGGGCAAGACGATCAACGCCATCCAGGACGAGACCGGCGCCGACATCTCGATCGAGGAAGACGGCACCGTGTACATCGGCGCCGTCGACGGCCCCTCGGCCGAGGCCGCTCGTGCCCAGGTCAACGCCATCGCGAACCCGACCAACCCCGAGGTTGGCGAGCAGTTCCTCGGAACCGTCGTGAAGATCGCCACCTTCGGTGCATTCGTCTCGCTGCTCCCGGGCAAGGACGGCCTGCTGCACATCTCCGAGGTGCGCAAGCTCGCCGGTGGCAAGCGCGTCGAGAACGTCGAAGACGTGCTCGGCGTCGGCCAGAAGATCCTCGTCGCGATCACCAAGATCGACGACCGCGGCAAGCTCTCGCTCGAGCCTGTCGTCGTCGACGAGGCCGCTGACAGCGAAGGCCGTGGCCACGAGGCCGCGCACTCCGAGGCCCCCGCAGAGGGCGCTGCCGAATAAGCAGTCGCACCCTGTCGCACACGGATGCCCGTCTCCCCAGTGGAGGCGGGCATCCGTCGTTTCACGCGTCAGGCGCCGCCGTCCCCCTCGATGAGCGGCGCCACCCGGTACGGGATCAGCTCGCTCATCGAGAGCGAGGTGGCGGTGCGCTCGACACCGTCGATCGCCAGGATCGTCGCGTCGATGTGGAACAGGTCCTCGGCGTCGGAGCAGACCACCCGCACCAGCAGGTCGGCCTGCCCGCTCATGCCGTGCGCCTCCAAGACCTGCGGGATGCGGGCCAGTTGGGCGATGATCGCGCCGATCTGGCGCTGCTGCAGGTTCACCTCGATGAACGCGGTCAGCGGGTAGCCGAGGGCGGCCGGGTTGATGCAGCGATCGAACGGCAGGAAGACGCGGGAATGCTCCAGCCTGTTCATCCGCGCCTGCACCGTGTTGCGCGAGACGCCCAGCCGATCGGCGAGCGCGACGAAGGTGCTGCGCGGTTCGGCGCTGAGCGCCTGGAGGAGCTGCTTGTCTGTGCCGTCGACGGTGTTCATGGCCAGACAGTAGCAGGAGCCCGGTGCGAACAATAGGGCGCAGCGCGGGACGATGCAGAAGAGTCGGCGGAACGCGGCGCCGTGCGCATTTGTGAACTGTTCACGTGCTTTCTAGTGCAGATTGCACGGTCAAAATCCGATCGATTGTGCTTGCTGTGCCCCACGCGTAGGGTCGCGGTATCTCCGGCAGTGTGGCCGGGGAGGCTCGCACCGGCCACAAGCCCGTGCGTTCCAGACCGTGACCGAACGGAGTGCGCGTCATGCTGCAGACTCAAACACCGGCCCACTTTGCTGGCCGCGAATCCTCAACACAGACGGATGCCACCGAGCAGGCGAGCCTGGCCCGGCTGCTCGCCCCGAACGGCGAGCGGCTGCCGAACGCCGAGCTGGACCCCTGGGTCGCCGAGCTGGACGCCGCGGCCATCGGCGCGCTGTACCAGGACATGGCGATCATCCGCCGGCTGGACGCGGAGGGCACCGCCCTGCAGCGCCAGGGCCAGATCGCCCTCTGGCCGCCGCTCCTCGGCCAGGAGGCCGCCCAGATCGGCTCGGCGCGGGCGCTGCGCAGCGACGACTTCGTCTTCTCCAGCTACCGCGAGATGGGCGTGGTGTGGGCGCGCGGGGTGCGCCCGTCCCAGCTCAACCGGGTGTGGCGGGGCGTCACCGCCTCCGGCTGGGACCCCTTCGAGGCGCACATGGCCCCGCTGCAGGTCATCATCGGTGCGCAGACGCTGCACGCGACCGGCTACGCGCTCGGAATCCAGAACGACGGCGCCGACGCCGCGGCCGTGGCCTACTTCGGCGACGGGGCCACCAGCCAGGGCGATGTGAACGAGGCAATGGTGTTCGCCGCCAGCTTCCAGGCCCCCGTCGTGTTCTTCTGCCAGAACAACCACTGGGCGATCTCCGAGCCGGTCGGGCTGCAGGCGAGCCGGCCGATCGCCGACCGGGCGCCCGGGTTCGGCATCCCCAGCATGCGCGTCGACGGAAACGACGTTCTCGCGGTGCTGGCCGCCACCCGCATCGCCCTGGACCGGGCGCGCACCGGCGGCGGGCCCAGCTTCATCGAGGCCGTCACCTACCGGATGGGCCCGCACACGACGGCCGACGACCCCCGCAAGTACCGCGACCCGGCCGAGCTGGAGCTCTGGGCCGGCCGTGACCCGCTGGCCAGGGTGGAGGCGTTCCTGCGCGGCCAGGGCGCGTTCACCGCGGAGTTCGAGCAGCAGGTGGCGGAGGCCACGGATGCCGCCGCCGCCGAGGTGCGCGCCGAGACCATCGCCATCCCCGACCCGGACCCGATGGAGCTCTTCGACCACGTCTACGCCGAGCCGCACACCGGGCTCGCCCGCGAGCGGGCGGACTACCTCCGCTACCTGTCGCAGTTCGAGGAGCCCGCAGCGCCAGGGCAGCCGCAGCAGGCCGGCCAGGCGGGAGGCGCGCGATGACCGTGATGACACTGGCCGGCGCCATCAACGCCGGGCTGCGCGCCGCCCTCGCCGCCGACCAGAAGACCCTGCTGATGGGCGAGGACATCGGCGCCCTCGGCGGCGTGTACCGGGTGACCGACGGGCTGCAGGCCGAGTTCGGGCCGCGCCGCGTCGTCGACACCCCGCTCGCCGAGTCCGGCATCCTCGGCACCGCCGTCGGCCTCGGCTACCGCGGGTACCGGCCTGTCGTCGAGATCCAGTTCGACGGCTTCATCTACCCGGCCTTCGACCAGATCGTCAGCCAGGTCTCCCGCACCCACGCCCGCACCCGGGGCGCGGTCACCCTGCCGATCACCATCCGGGTGCCGTTCGGCGGCGGCATCGGCTCCGCCGAGCACCACTCCGAGTCGCCGGAGGCGTACTTCGCGCACACGCCGGGACTCCGCGTCATCAGCCCGTCCACCCCGCAGGACGCGTTCACCATGATCCAGCAGGCCATCGCCTGCCCCGACCCGGTGCTGTTCTTCGAGCCGAAGCGGCGCTACCACGTCAAGGGCGAGGTCGACGTGGAGCGGCCACTCGCCGACGCCGCGCCGATGGGCGGGGCGCACGTTGTCGTGGCCGGCAGCGACGTCACCCTGCTCGCCTACGGGCCGTTGGTGGCGACGGCGACGGATGCCGCCACGGCGGCCCGCGCCGAGGGCATCTCCATCGAGGTCATCGACCTGCGGAGCCTCGCCCCCCTCGACCTGGACACGCTGGCGGCCTCCGTGCAGAAGACGGGTCGCCTCGTCGTCACCCACGAGGCGCCGGGCTTCGGCGGCCTGGGCGCCGAGATCGTGGCCAGCCTGACCGAGCGCTGCTTCGACTACCTCGAGCACGCCCCGGTGCGGGTGACGGGTTTCGGCGTGCCCTACCCGCCGGCCAAACTGGAGCGGCACTACCTGCCAGACCTGGACCGAATCCTCGACGGCGTCGACCGGGCGCTCGGCCGGCTCGGCGCCGCCGCGATACCCACCGCTCCGGCGCGGGGCGGGGAGGTGGCCCGGTGAGCGAGATCCGCACCTTCCTGCTGCCCGACCTCGGCGAGGGGCTCACCGAGTCCGAGGTGGTGAGCTGGCGCATCGCGGTCGGCGACACCGTCACCCTCAACCAGATCATCGCCGAGGTGGAGACGGCCAAGGCCATCGTCGAGCTGCCGGCGCCCTATGCCGGCATCATCTCCCGCATCTACGCCGAAGCGGGCGTCACCGTCAACGTCGGCCAGCCGCTGCTCGACGTCGAGGTGGCGGCTCCCGACGGGGTCGGGGACGGCGGACTGAAGGATGGCGGGTCGGATGCCGCAGACGGCGAGCCCACGATGCCCATCTCCGTGAGCGGGACCGGCGAGGCTGTGCGGAACGGCGCGGGGCCAGCCAACGACGCCACCAACGACGCCACCGACGACGCCACCGCCACCGGCGACCCGCAGCCGGAGAACCTCGTCGGCTACGGCGCGCCGAGCGAGCCGGGCGGCGGACCGGTGCGCCGGGCCAGGCGCCGCCTGGAGACGGAGGCGATCCCCATCGTCAGCGCCGACGGCGTGTTCCGCAGCAACGACGCGGAGCGGGCGCGCTCCACCCCGCCCGTGCGCAAGCTCGCGCACGAGCTCGGCATCGACCTGGAGCAGCTGGCGGGCAGCGGCGAGGGCGGCGCCATCACCCGCGCCGACGTCGAGGCGGCCTTCGCCGGGCGTTTCGAGGGCCAATCCGGCCCGGGCGCGGCCGGGCCGGCGGCATCCGGCGGGGCGGCATCCGCAGCCACGCCGACAGGCGCACCCGCAGACCGGGGCGCCGGGTCGGGCCCGGCCGCGGCCGGAACGCCCGAGCAGGCGGAGACCCGCATCCCGATCCACGGGGTGCGCAAGCACACCGCGGCGGCCATGGTGCAGAGCGCGTTCACCGCGCCGCACGTGAGCTGCTTCCTCACCGTCGACGTCTCCCGCAGCCTGGAGCTGCTCGAGGAGCTGAAGGCGGGGTGGGGCAGGGGCCTCCCGCCGGGAGCCGCCCGCCCCGGCATCCTCGCCCTCGTCGCGCAGGCCGTCTGCATCGCCCTGCGCCGCACTCCGGAGCTCAACGCCCACTGGGACGAGGACGCCCAGGAGATCGTGCTCTACCGCGCCGTGCACCTCGGCATCGCCGCCGCCACGGCGCGCGGCCTGATCGTGCCGGTCATCGCCGACGCGCAGGCGCTCGGCCTGGACGGGCTCGCCGAGGCCATCGCCGACGCGGGCGCGGCGGCCCGGGCGGGAACGACGACGCCGGCAGCCCTCCGCGGCGGCACCTTCAGCATCAGCAACATCGGCGTCTTCGGCATCGATGCGGGCACCCCCATCCTCCCCCCGGGACAGACCGGCATCCTGGCCCTCGGCGCAGTGCGCCGGGAGCCCAGGGAGTGGCAGGGGCAGATCGCCCTCCGCGATGTGGTCACCCTCAGCCTCAGCTTCGACCACCGCGTCGTCGACGGCGAGCAGGGCGCCCACTTCCTGCGCGACGTCGGGGCGATCCTGAACAATCCCGGCCGTGTTCTCGGCATGCTGTGAACCCGCACTGACTATGGTGGGACTACGTTCCGGCGAGGCAACGCCCCGCCGCCTGTCGAGGGGGAGGGCGCGATGAGCGGTCTGTTCGATCCGGATGCCGCCCCCGCGCGCATCCCCGCGGACACCGGCGCCGGGATCTCGGTGCTGCGCAGCCGCATCGACCCGCAGGGGCCGCAGTTCCTCGCGAACGACACGGCGCAGCGCGCCCTCGTCGCCGCGCTCAACGCGGCGCTCGCCCACGCCGGCCGGGGCGGGCCGGAGGGTTCCCGGCAGCGGCACACGGCGCGCGGCAAACTGCTGCCGCGCGAGCGCATCGACCGGCTGCTCGACCCGGGCAGCCCGTTCCTGGAGGTCGCCCCGCTCGCCGCCCACGAGCTCTACGGCGGGGAGGCGCCGGCCGCCGGCGTCATCGCCGGGATCGGGCTCGTGCACGGCCGCCCGGTCATGGTGATTTGCAATGACCCCACCGTCAAGGGCGGGAGCTACTTCCCGCTCACCGTGAAGAAGCACCTCCGGGCCCAGGAGATCGCGCTCGAGAACCGGCTGCCCTGCATTGCGCTCGTCGACTCCGGCGGCGCCTACCTGCCGATGCAGGACGAGGTGTTCCCCGATCGCGAGCACTTCGGGCGCATCTTCTACAACCAGGCCAGGATGTCGGCCGCCCGCGTCGCGCAGATCGCCGCCGTGCTCGGCTCCTGCACCGCCGGCGGCGCCTACGTCCCGGCGATGAGCGACGAGACCGTGATCGTGCGCGGCCAGGGCACCATCTTCCTCGGCGGGCCGCCGCTCGTTCGGGCCGCGATCGGCGAGGTCGTCACCGCCGAGGAGCTCGGCGGCGGCGAGCTGCACTCCCGCGTCTCCGGGGTCACCGACCACCTGGCCGAGAACGACGCCCACGCCCTGGAGATCGTGCGGGAGATCGTGGCGACGCTGCCCCCGCCGGCCGAGCCGGCCTGGGCGCTCGCCGCCGGCCGCCCGCCGCTGGCGGACGAGTCCGAGCTGTACGGGGTGGTGCCCGTCGACGTGCAGGCCGACTATGACGTGCGCGAGGTGATCGCCCGGCTCGTCGACGGCAGCGCGCTGCACGAGTTCAAGCGCGAGTACGGCGCCACGTTGGTCACCGGCTTCGCGCACATCCACGGCCACCCGGTCGGCGTCATCGCCAACAACGGCGTGCTGTTCAGCGAGTCGGCCGAGAAGGGCGCCCACTTCATCGAACTCTGCGACCAGCGCGGCATCCCGCTGCTGTTCCTGCAGAACATCTCCGGCTTCATGGTCGGCCGCGACGCGGAGGCCGGCGGCATCGCCAAACACGGGGCGAAGATGGTGACCGCGGTGGCCACCACCCGGGTGCCCAAGCTCACCGTCGTCATCGGCGGCTCCTTCGGCGCGGGCAACTACTCCATGTGCGGGCGGGCCTACTCGCCGCGCTTCCTCTGGATGTGGCCGGGCGCCCGCATCTCGGTGATGGGCGGGGAGCAGGCGTCCGCCGTGCTCGCCACCGTCAAGCGGGAACAGTACGAGGCCCGCGACGAGGAGTGGCCGGCCGAGGAGGAGGCGGCGTTCCGCGCGCCGATCCGGGAGCGCTACGAGAGCCAGGGCAGCCCGTACTACTCCACCGCCCGGCTCTGGGACGACGGCATCATCGATCCCGCCGACACCCGCCGGGTGCTCGGCATGGCGCTCGACGTGTGCAGCAGAACCCCGCTGCCCGAGCCTGCCTTTGGCCTGTTCAGGATGTGAGGCGCGGATGAGCGTAGAGATGAACACTGGGCATGCCACGTCGGCCCTACCCCCGTTCCGCACGGTGCTCGTCGCCAACCGCGGCGAGATCGCCTGCCGGGTGATCGCCACGCTGCAGCGGCTGGGCATCGAGGCGGTCGCGGTGTACAGCGACGCCGACCGCGGCGCCAAGCACGTCGCCCTGGCCGATCTCGCCATCCGGATCGGGCCCGCCCCCGCGGCCGAGAGCTACCTCAACGTCGACGCGGTGATGGCGGCCGTGCGCGCGAGCGGCGCGGATGCCGTGCACCCCGGCTACGGCTTCCTCTCCGAGAGCCCGCTGCTGGCCGCCGCCTGTGCAAAGGCCGGCGTCGTCTTCGTCGGCCCAGGGGAGGAGGCCCTCCGGGTGATGGGCGACAAGATCCGCTCCAAACGACACGTGGCCGGGCACGGGGTGCCGGTGACACCCGGCAGCGAGGGCCACGGCAGCGAGGGCGGCGTCGATTCCACGGACGACGCCGCGCTGGCGGCATCCGCGGAGCTGCTCGGCTACCCGGTGCTGATCAAGCCCTCGGCGGGCGGCGGCGGCAAGGGCATGCACCTCGTCGACAGCCCAGAGGCGCTGCCGGCCGCGCTGGCCTCGGCCCGGCGCACCGCCCGTGCCGCGTTCGGCGACGACACCCTGTTCCTGGAGAAGTTCATCGCGCACCCCCGGCACATCGAGGTGCAGCTGCTGGCCGACGGGGCCGGCCACACCGTGCACCTCGGCGAGCGGGAGTGCTCGCTGCAGCGCCGGCAGCAGAAGGTCGTCGAGGAGGCGCCGTCGCCGCTGCTGGACGCCGCCACCCGGGCCCGCATCGGCGAGGCGGCCTGCGCGGTCGCCCGCAGCGTTGGCTATGTGGGGGCGGGCACCGTGGAGTTCCTCATCTCGGATGCCGCGCCGGACGAGTTCTACTTCATGGAGATGAACACCAGGCTGCAGGTGGAGCACCCCGTCACCGAGCTCGTGACCGGCATCGACATCGTCGAGTGGCAGCTGCGCGTGGCCGCCGGGCAGGAGCTGCCGTGGCGCCAGGAGCAGATTCGGCTGGACGGGCATGCGGTGGAGGCGCGCATCTACGCCGAAGACCCGGCCAGCGACTTCCTGCCCACCAGCGGGCGGGTGCTGGCGCTCGCCGAGGCGCACGGCCCCGGGGTGCGGGTGGACAGCTCGCTCCTGCCGGGCGGGGAGATCGGCTCCCACTACGACCCGATGCTCGCCAAGGTGATCGCCTGGGCTCCCGACCGGGCCAGCGCGCTCGCCCGGCTCGACGCCGCCCTGGCGCACACCGTCATCCTCGGCGTCGACACCAACCTCGCCTTCCTGCGCGGGCTGCTCGCCGACCCCGCCGTGCAGGCGGGCGCGCTGGACACCGGGCTGATCGCCCGGCACCTGGATGCGCAGGCCACAAAGTCCCGTGCCGCTGCGGCCCGCGTTCCAGGGGCCCGCGCCGCAGCGGCGCAGCCCGCGCCGCCGACCGACACCGCCCCGGCGCCCGCGCTGCTCGGCGAGATGCTCGCCGTCGCCGGGGCCCTGCTGCACGCCGAGGCGCCGGCCGCGGCCGGCTCGCCCTGGCAGGACCGCTCGGGTTGGCGCACCGGGGGAGCGGCGGCCGCCCGCCCGGAGGCCCTTCTCGTGCGACACCGGGGAGAGCGTGCCGGAGCGCAGGCGGAGACTGCCTTCGAGGTGCGGGTCGTCGCGCGGTCGGCGGGAGCGGACCACACGGCGGGCGGCATGACCGACCACCTGACCGAGCACCTGGCCGTCGCCGTGCGGGAGCGCGGCGCGGAGGACGGCCGCATGTCCGCGCACACGGTGAGCATCGCCCCGGCCGCCACGGCCCCGAGCCGTGCCACCGGCGTGCACGTCGGGATCGCCGTCGACGGGGTGCAGCGGCGCTGGAGCTGGGCCCGCGACGGCGAGGACCTCCTGCTCTCGGTGGAGGGCGAATCCACCCGGTTCACGGCGGTGAGCCGGGAGGCCGAGCTGCAGGGCGAGCTGGCGCGGATCCTGGCCGCCCGGGCCGAGCAGGAGGGCGGTGTGGCGGCGAGCCCCGAGTTGCGCACGCCGACGCCTGGCACCGTGGTGCAGCTGCACGCGGCATCCGGTGATGCGGTGGCCGCCGGCGCCCCGATCGCCACGGTGGAGGCCATGAAGATGGAACACCAGGTGACGGCGAGCGTCGCCGGCACGGTGCGGCTGCACGTGCGCCTGGGCGATGCGCTGCGCCGCGACCAACTGCTCGCCTCCATCGACGCGCAGACACCGGGCCAACGGCAGGAGATCGGCAATGAGTGACAGAGACGGATCGGCGAGGGAGTCAGGCCGGGAGCCAGGCCGGGAGATCGTGCAGCGCGGGCTGTTCTACGAGGAGTTCGAGCTGGGCACGCGCTACCTGCACCGGCCGGGCCGCACCATCGGCGAGGCAGACAACGTGCTCTTCAGCAGCCTCACCATGAACACGCAGGCGCTGCACCTGGATGCCGCGTTCGCCGCCGGGCAGCCGTTCGGCCAGCGTCTCGTCAACTCGATGCTCACCCTGGCGACGCTCGTCGGCGCCTCGGTCGCCCAGCTCACCCAGGGCACCCTCGTCGCGAACCTCGGCTTCGGCGCCGTCGCGTTCCCGCAGCCGTTGTTCCACGGGGACACGCTCTACGCCGAGACGCTGGTGAGCGCCAAACGGCTGTCCGCGTCCCGCCCGGGGCAGGGCATCGTCACGCTCGAGCACACGGGGCGCAACCAGCACGGCGACGTGGTGGCGACCGCGAGCCGCACCACCCTCGTCTGGTGCATCGACGCCGCCGGGGCGGGGCAGGCGCCGTGACGGGCGGCGTCGACCTCGACCGCACCGGCCCGGCCCTGCTGTTCTGCCCGGCCGACCGGCCCGACCGGTTCGCGAAGGCGGCCGAGCGGGCGGATGCCGTCATCCTCGACCTGGAGGATGCCGTGCTGCCCGCCGAGCGCCCGGCCGCCCGCGCCGCGCTGGCCGCGCACCCGCTGGACCCTGCCCGCACCATCGTCCGCGTCAACCCGCACGGCTCGTCCGACCACACCCTCGACGTCGAGGCGGCGCTCGCCGCCGGCTACCGCACACTGATGCTCGCCAAGGCGGAGTCGCCGGCCGCGGTGCGCGCCATCGAGGCGCTCGCCGCGGCATCCGGCAGCCCGCGCATCGGGGTCATCGCACTCTGTGAGACGGCCGCCGGGGTGTTGGCCGCCCCACAGCTGGCCGCAGAGGCCTCCGTCGCGGCGCTGATGTGGGGCGCGGAGGATTTGCTGGCCTCGCTCGGCGGCAGCTCCAGCCGATACCCGGACGGGCGCTACCGGGATGTCGCGCGGCACGCCCGCTCCGCCGTGCTGATGGCGGCCGCCGCCCACGGCACGGCGGCGATCGACACCGTCCACCTCGTCATCGACGACGAGGTGGGCCTGGCCGCAGAGGCCCGGGATGCCGCGGCCAGCGGGTTCCAGGCGACGGCCTGCATCCACCCCGCCCAGGTCGCGGTGATCCGCGCTGCCTACCGGCCGAGCCCCGAGCAGCTGAGCGCGGCGGCCGCCCTGCTCGCGCGGGCAGCCGGCGAGCCCGGGGCATTCCGCTTCGAGGGGCGGATGATCGACGAGCCCGTGCTGCGGCATGCCCGCGCACTTCTCGAACGGGCAGAGCACACGGTTTGGTAACGGTTCGGTGTGGGCCCCGGTGCGCAGTCGTACCCCGGCGCTAGGGTCGAAGCAGGGAAGGGGTGAGAATGGCTCAATTTGTTCGGGTGGGGGCCCGGAAGCGTCAGGACGAAGAAACGACCGCTCGGTCTGGAGGCCATCCGGAGGGGACCGAGCACTCCCCGCACTCCGGCGAGATCTCCGGGCTCGCCCAGATCCCGGAACTCGGCACGCGCACGGCGGATCCCGAACCAGACCCGCGCGCACCGACCGGTACCGAATCACCCGCTGAGGCGCACGGCGCGGCAACCGCGGCACTGCTGCCGCTCCCGGACGCGATGCGCCGCCGGGTGGCCGACACCGATCTCGACGTCTTCCCGCTGGCCCTCGGCACGAGCATGTTCGGCTGGACCCTCGGCGCCACCGCGGCGGAGGCGGTGCTCGACCGCTACCGCGAGTCCGGCGGCAACTTCATCGACACCGCGGACAGCTACGCAGCGGGGCGGAGCGAACAGCTGATCGGATCGTGGCTGCGCCGCACCGGCGGCCGCGACGCCACCGTGCTGTGCACCAAGATCGGGCGCAACCCCGAGAACCTCGGTCTCGGCGCCACCGGCATCATCCGCGCTGTCGAGGCCTCGCTCAAGCGCCTGCAGACCGACCACATCGACCTGCTCACCTTCCACCTGGACGACCGAGACGTGCACCTGGAGGAGAGCCTGAGCGCCGTCGACTCGCTAATCCGGGCGGGCGCCGTGCGCTACCTGGCCGCCTCCAACTTCACCGCGGAGCGACTGCTCGAGGCGCGGGTGCTGGCCGCCAACGGACTGCCCCGCTTCCGGGTGCTGCAGTCGCACTACAACCTGATGCACCGCGCAGAGTACGAGACGTCGCTGGCGCTGCTGGCCCGCGCGCAGGGCCTCGCCGTGATGCCCTACTTCGCCCTCGCCAACGGCTTCCTGGCCGGCGGCTACCGCTCGCGCTCCATGATCGCCCCGGACGTGCGGGGAATGCGCATCGCCTCCCACCTGACCAGGCGCGGCACCCGCATCCTCACCGTGATGGACCGCATCGCGGAGGACTTCGACGTGAAACTGGCCACCGTCGCGCTGGCCTGGCTGCAGTCCAAGCGCAGCATCTGCGCCCCGGTCGCCGGGGTCAGCAGCCCGGAGCAGCTCGACGCCGTGATGGCGGCGGCCACGTTCCGGCTCAGCCGCGCCGACATCATCGACCTGGACCGGGCGACCGCGGGCAACTGAGCCGCCCGCCTCGGGCCGGGCTAGGCCTCGCTGTGCCCGCCGGACGCCTGCCCGCCGGATGCCTGCCCGCCGGACGCCTGCCCGCCGGATGCCTGCCCGATGAGCCGCCCCGTCATCCGCCGCAGCGCCGCCGTCGCCGTCGCGGGGTCGCCGAGGTTCGCACTGGCGTAGGCGCCGTCGCGGGCGAGGAAGAAGTCGTCCCTGGCCTGCAGGGGGTCGGGGTGCCCGGCATCGCGGAACATGTGCTCCACCTGCTCGGAGTACCAGCGCCGGTGCTCGGTGATGGCCAGGCGCACCGGGTGCTGCGGATCGCTGAACTGGGCGGTGGCGTTGATGAACGGGCAGCCGCGGAAGTCCGGCTTCTCGGCCTCGCCGGCGATCGCCTCCACCAACAGGTGCAGCCGCTCGATCGGATCCTCCGTCTGCGCCTGCAGGCTCGCGACGATGTCGCGCACATAGTTGTCGCGCAGCTGGAGGTAGGACACGGTGAGGAGTTCCTTGGACTTGTAGTACTTGTAGAGCGTGGTCTTCGTGACGCCGGCCTCCGCGATGATGCGGTCGATGCCCACGCTGTGGACTCCCTCGTTGTAGAACAGGCGATTGGCCGTGTCCAGGATGCGCACCTTGGCATGCGTGGCGGGCTGGACGGGCGCTTCGTGGCGGTCTTCCATCCAGCCACCTCCTCTGTGCCGGGCAAGGGTCGACAAACCTTGCCATGCTCAACAAGTGCTAGGGACACTCGTTTGTGTTGCATTCCCGTGAGAGCTTCGGGGCTCCCGGAAGTCAGAGGCTTCCTCCGCCGTTCGGGGCGGCGGGAGAACTGGGAGCCGGGGTAGCGGCGCCCACTTCGGCGTCTTCTCGCGGTGTTTTGGGGGTGCCGCCGGTCGATGACGAGTTGAACATAGCATGGGCAGACAGATCTGTCTGCCCCCATGCTCACGCGCTCGGCGCGCCCGGAACGACGCGGGGTGCGGCCCTCGCCCGGAGGGGCGTCTCCGCACGGATCGGGCGCCCGTGGCACCCCCGCCCGGGGGGTTTTTCGGCGCCCCCGTCTGTGCGCTGGCGTAGGGTGGCTGTGATGAATGGTGCAGTTGAGTTCTCCCTGGATACGCCCGAGCTGTCTTTTCAAGCGTCGGGTGATGCCCGCGTTCGGCGAACCGTTCTGCCGAGCGGCGTGCGCGTCCTGAGCGAGCAGGTGCTCGGCGCCCGCAGCGCCACCATCGGCTTCTGGGTGGCCGTCGGATCCCGCGACGAGCAGCCCGCCCGCCCCGCCCGCGGCTCCGCCCCGGCGCACCCGGCGACCTTCGGGTCCACCCACTTCCTCGAGCACCTCCTCTTCAAGGGCACCAAGACGCGCACCGCCCTCGACATCGCCGTCGCCTTCGACTCCGTCGGCGGCGAGCACAACGCCATGACGGCCAAGGAATACACCTGCTACTACGCCAAGGTGCGCGACCGCGACCTGCCGATGGCCGTCGAGGTGCTCACCGACATGCTCGCCTCCTCGGTGCTGGACCCGATCGAGTTCGAGACAGAGCGCGGCGTCATCCTCGAAGAGCTCTCGATGTCCCAGGACGACCCGGCGGATGTCGCCAACGAGAGCCTGTTCCACGCGGTGCTCGGCGACCACCCCCTCGGCCGGCCCATCGGCGGCACCCCCGACCACATCGAGGCCGTCACCCGTGACGCCGTGATGGAGCACTACCGGGCCAACTACCGGGCCAACGACCTCGTCGTCTCGGTGGCGGGAGCCGTCGACCACGACGAGCTCGTGGCCATCGTGGTGGCGAGCCTGGAGGCCGCCGGCTGGGATCTCAGCACGCCTGCCCAGCCCGTCGCACGCCGCAGCCTCGCCGCCGCGCCGATCACCCAGGGCAGCCCGCTGACGATCGTCAACCGGCCGCTGGAGCAGGTGAACATGCTGATCGGCATGCCCGGCATCGTGGCGGCCGACGAGCGCCGGGTGACCATGAGCGTGCTCAACTCGATCCTCGGCGGCGGCATGTCCTCACGCCTGTTCCAGGAGGTGCGCGAGAAGCGCGGCCTCGCGTACTCGGTGTACTCGTACGCCGCCTCCTACTCCGACGCCGGCGTCTTCGGCCTCTACGCGGGCTGCTCGCCGGCCAAGAGCGGCCAGGTCGCCGAGCTGCTGCTCGGTGAGCTGCACCGCCTGGCAGAGCACGGCGTGAGCGAGGAGGAGATGCGCCGCGCCAGCGGGCAGCTCTCCGGCGCCTCCGCACTGGCCCTCGAGGACTCGGACACGCGCATGTCGCGCCTCGGCCGTTCCGAGATCACCACCGGCGAGTTCGTCGACCTCGACGAGGCGCTGCGCAGGCTCGCCCTCGTCGGCGCGGACGACGTGCGCGAGCTGGCCGCCGACCTCGCCAGCGGGCCGCTCTCCCTCGTCGCCGTCGGCGCCGTCGACGCCGAGGTGTTCGCCCCGCTCCTGCCGAGCAGCACGGGTACCGCAGCGACCGCGTCCGCGCCGGGGACCCTGGCTCCGCCCGGCGCCCAGGGCGACGCCGTGGCCGCGGCATCCGCAGACCTCACCCCGCCCGGTTCCCGGCGCTGAGCGCCGGCCCCGCCCCGCAGTTAGCCCCCGCAGTTCGCCCACACACTTCGTTCCACAATCTTCGTTCCACAAGAAAGGGTCACCGGTGCCCCACTACCTCTATCTCGTGCGCCATGGCGAGCAACAGGACGCCGAGCACGGCCTCCCCGACGGCCCACTCTCCCCGCGCGGAATCCGCCAGGCGCAGCTCATTGCCGAGCGGCTCGGCGGCGTTCCCTTCACGAGTGCTTGGCACTCGCCGCTGCAGCGGGCGGCCGAGACCGCCGCGATCATCGCCGACCGGCTGCCGGCCATCACGCCGGAACCCTCGGCGCTGCTCTTCGACTGCGTGCCGTCCGGCCCGTCGCCGGAGACCCCGTCCAGCTACGACCCGTTCTTCGGCTCGGTGACGCCGGCCGAGATCGAGGCCGGGCGGGCCCAGATGGAGGACGCCACGGCGGAGTTCCTGCAGTCCAGCAGCGCGGACAGGCACGACCTGCTGATCACGCACAACTTCGTGATCGGTTGGTTCGTGCGCGAGGTGCTCGGGGCGCCGGACTGGCGCTGGGTGAGCATCAACCAGGCCAACTGCGGGCTCACGGTGTTGCAGCAGAAGCCCGGCCGCCCGTGGACGCTCGTGACGCACAACGACCTCGGCCACCTGCCGGTTGAGCTGCGCACCGGGCTGCCGGACCAGCTGCAGATCTAGCGGTCGACCGCCGGTAGAGCGTCGCAACCCGGCAAGCATCGGTACCAGTCTGGAGGATTCCTGGGGACTGGCTGCCGCCTTTCGTGACGCTGCGCGTCGCGCCGCTCAGCCGAAAGGCGTCAGCCGATCCGCTTGCCGTACCAGTTCGTCGCGTTCGGGTTCGCGTTGTACGCCGCGATGTCGCTGTACCCGGCGCGCTGGTACAACGCGCCGGCCGACTCGAGGTTCGCGTTCGTGTCGAGCACGATCTCCTCGGCGCCCAGCTCCGCCGCCCGGCGCTCCAGCTCGGCGAGCAGGGCGCGCCCGAGCCCGCGGCCGCGGGCGGCCGGGCGCAGGTACAAGTGTTTGACCTCGAAGCGCACCAGGCCGGCATCCGCCCGCTGGATGCGGCGGACGCCGCCGCAGCCGAGCAGCGCGCCGTCGCCCGCCTCGCCCGGAGCGTCCTCCCGCGCCAGCAGAAACTGGCCGGCCCGCCCGGTGAACTGCTCCGCAGAGGGGAACGTCGGCCGGTACACGCCCTGCTCCGGCGGGAAGCCCACCGCGCGCTCGGCGAAGTACTCGCCCAGGAGCTCCTGCGCCTCCGCGCTGTCAACCGACGTCTCGACAAACTGAATCATCCCCCCAGCGTAGGGCTCCGCGCGGCGGGAGGGCAGGCCGCAGTTGCTAGTCTGAACGGGTGACTTCACGCATTGCCATCATTGGCGCCACCGGCAAAATGGGACAGCTCGCCGCCCGCCTCGTCCGCGAGACAGAGGGCTTCGAGCTCGTCGCCGAACTCGACTCCTCGAGCGCGCTGGAGGAGATGCTCGGCAGCGGCGAGGCCCGCACCGACATCGCCATCGACTTCACCCACCCCGGCGTCAGCCAGCAGGTCGTCGACTTCGCGCTCGCGCACGGCCTGAGCGTGCTCGTCGGCACCTCCGGCTGGTCATCGGATGCCGTCGCAGCACTGTCCCGCACGGTCGAGACCCTCGGCAACGGCGCCGCCGTGCTCGTCGTGCCGAACTTCTCGGTCGGCTCCGTGCTCGGCACCGCCCTCAGCGCCATCGCCTCCCGCTTCTTCGAGTCGATCGAGATCATCGAGGCGCACCACGCGGCCAAGATCGACTCGCCGTCCGGCACCGCGGTGCGCACGGCGGAGCGCATCGCCGAGGCCCGCGGCGCCCTCGGCCCCGTGCTCGCCCCACACACCGACCAGCGCGCCCGCGGCCAGCAAGTCGACGGCATCCCCATCCACAGCCTGCGGATGAGCGGCCTGCTCGCCCGGCAGGAGGTCATCCTGGGCGGCGTGGGGGAGACCCTCACCGTGCGCCACGACACGCTCTCGCCGAGCTCCTACGAGCAGGGCATCGTGCTCGCTCTGCGCGCGCTGCCGGGCCTGACCGGCGTCACGGTCGGCCTCGACTCGCTGCTCGGCCTCGGGATGCCGGAGGCCACGAGCCCCATCGCGCCCGCCGGTTCCGCGGCAGACGGCGCCGCCGCGGCATCCGGACCCGCCCTGTGAAGGGCCGCACCGCCGCCCTCCTGATGGCGGCCCTGCTCGCGCTGTACATCGTGCTGATCGGCTGGCGCGCCGTGCAGTTCGTCATGACGGGGGAGCCGATCGCGGTCGGCATCGGCATTGCGCTCATCGTGCTGCCGCTCGTCGGGGCGTGGGCGCTCGGCCGCGAGCTGCTGTTCGGCGTCCGCTCACAGCGCCTCGTCGGCGTGTTGGAGGCCGAGGGAGCCCTGCCGGAGGAAGTTCTGCCGACACGGGCCAGCGGACGCCCGCTGCGCGACGCCGCCGACGAGGACTTCGGCCGGTTCCAGGCCGAAGTCGAGGCGGCGCCGGAGGACTGGCGCGCCTGGTTCCGGCTCGGACTCGCCTACGACGCCTCCGGCGACCGCCGCCGCGCCCGCAAGGCCATCATCCACGCGATCTCACTGGAGCGATCCGCCCACTGAGCGCACCCCGCTGAGCGCACCCCGTTGAGCTCCCGGACGTCGCGGCCCCCGAAATGTCTCGCGGCCCTCGGTATGTCCGGGGCCGCGAGACATTTCGCGGGCCGCGACCACGCGCGGCGTCCGCTGGCGCACTCGCGTCCGCTGGCGCACTCTCGTCCGCGAGGGCGCGCGTGACCGCGAGAGCGACCGCGCGCGGCTCGTGCCGGCTGCGATCGCGAGTGCGGCGCTAGCGGCCGAGCATGTCGGCGATCGCGGACTCCGCGGTCTCGTTGCGGAAGGTGAAGCCGTCGGCGAGGAGCCGCTCTGGCACCACCTTGGCGCTGGCCAGCAGCAGCTGGTCGCCGGCCTCGCGCATGGTCAGCGAGACGAGCTTCTCCGGCACGGCGAAGCGGTAGGGCCGGTGCAGCTCGCTCGCGATGGCCTTGCTGATGCGGTCGGCCGTGGCCGGGGTCGGCCCGACCAGGTTGACCGGACCGCTCAGCTGCGAGGTGAGCAGGTGGCGGATGGCGGCCGCCTCGTCGTACAGGCTGATCCACGGCCAGTGCTGGCCGCCGCTGCCCATCGGTCCGCCGAGGCCGAGCTTGGTCAGCGTCTCGAGGCGGCTGAGCGCGCCGCCGTGGCCGAGCACGATGCCGCTGCGGAACGTGACGACGCGCGTCTTCTCCGGGGCGAGGTGCGCCGCCCGCTCCCAGGCGTCGACGACGTCGGCGAGGAACCCGGTGCCGCGCTGCGCATCCTCGGTGAGGCGCTCGCCCGGCCGGTCACCGTAGATGCCGACGGCCGAGGCGCTGAGGAACACGGGCGGCGGCGAGGACGCCATGCGCATGGCATCCGTCAATGCGTGCGTCGTCTCGATCCGGGACGACAGGATCTCCTTGCGGTAGGCCGCCGTCCACGGCAGCCGGGCCAGCGAGGCGCCGGACAGGTTGACGACGGCATCCACGCTGTTCATCAGGGTGAAGTCGAGGATGCGCGCGGTCGGCGCCCAGTTCACCTCGTTCTCGGCCTCCGGCCGGCGGCGGACGAGGCGCAGCACCGTGTGCCCCGTCGCCTCCAGCTGGCGCGTGAGCTCGGTGCCGATGAGACCGGACGCGCCGGAGACCAGCACCCGCAGCTGCGACTCCTTCTGGCGGCGCGTGCGGGGGACGTGGCCGCTCGGGATGAAGCGGTCGCTCACCTAGGCGAGGTCGGCTTCGAGCGTGATCGGGATGCCCGCCAGCGCCTGCGAGATGGGGCAGCCGGTCTTGGCCTCCTCCGCGATGCGGTGGAACTCCTCCTCGTCGATGCCGGGCACAACCGCGTTGACCAGCAGGTGGCTGCCGAGCACGCCCTTGCCGGCCTCGAAGGTGACCGCCGCCGTCGTCTGGATGCTGGTCGGCGTGAAGCCGGCCTGCGTCAATGCGAGCGAGAACGCCATCGAGAAGCAGGAGGCGTGCGCCGCCCCGAGCAGCTCTTCAGGGTTCGTCGTGTGCGGGGCTCCCTCTGAGCGGGCCTTCCAGTTCACGGGGAACTCCCCGGTCTGAGATGAATCCAGGGTGACCGTGCCGGAACCCTCGAAGAGTGATCCGTTCCATACCGTTGTTGCTTCGCTGGTGAGCGCCATTGTGAAACCTCCTGCGCCCAGCCTATCCGCGCAGGCGGACGAGCAGGACGTAGATCTGGCATCCGAGGCAGTATCCGAACACCGCGTTGAGGAAGGCCGCGACGAAGGCGGCGGCCGCCGCGATGCCGACCGCGACGGGCAGACCGAGCAGGCCGAGCACGACTCCGATGCCGGTGACGACGAGCCCGACCCCCTGCGCGAAGGTCGGCGGCCGCGGGTCCTCCCACTCGGTGGGCGCCGCCAGCCGCGGGCGCACCAGCTTCTGGAACAGCACGCCGTAGGGGTGGCGGCGGATGCCGGCGAAGGCGCCCCAGGCGAACAGGCCGGCGATCGCGGCGAGGCCGAGCAGGGCCGCCGTCTCCGCGCCGGAGAGCGCGAGCAGCACCACCGCGAACAGCAGCACCGCCGTGATCGCGGCGCCGAAGCGGGGGCCGCGCGGATCGATGCCGGCGGGCGCGGTGGGCGCGGTGGGCGTGTCGGCGGTCGCGGCGGGCGCGGTTGCGGGCGCGGCGGCGGGTGCGGACGCGGCGGGCGTGTGCCGGGCGGCCGGCTCAGCGGATGGCAGCGACATGGGAGTCCTCTCCGAGAATCTGTTCGATGGCGCGGGTGAGTGTGCGCCGCTCCGGGGCCCCGCCGATCCGGGTGTGCACGGCGCCGGACGCGTCCAGCACGAGAACGGTCGGGGTCTGCATGACCCGGAAGCGCCGGGCCAGGTCGGCCCGCTGGCCGAGGTCGACCTCGACGGTGCGGACGCCCTCGTGCGCGGCGGCGACGCCGGAGAGCAGCACCCGGGTCTGCGGGCAACGCGCACAGAACTCGGTGGAGAACTGCAGCAGCGTCGCCCGGGTGCCGAAGAGCGCGGGGGTGCCGGCGGCATCCGCCAGCTCGGCCGGGGTCAGAACGGGGGAGAGGGCGGCCGGGGCGCGTCGGGCGCGCCCGCTCCGCGCCTTCCAGAGCAGGCCGAGCGCCGTGCTCAGGGCGAGCAGGGCGAGGGCGCCGATCAGGACGGGAGGCCAATTCATGCGGTGAATCTACGCGGGGATCTGGCCGCGCGGTCGACTGTGACGGCGAATGACAGCCGCAGCCCAGCGGCGGCCGACTAGCATCGAGGGGTGAGCGCGACGACCCCCACCCCCGGCATTGCCACCCCGTACGAAGATCTGCTGCGAGAGGTTCTCGAGACGGGCACGCAGAAGACCGACCGCACCGGCACCGGGACGCGCAGCGTGTTCGGCCGCCAGATCCGCTTCGACCTGGCCGAGGGCTTCCCGCTCATCACCACGAAGCGCGTGCACTTCAAGTCCATCGCCTACGAGCTGCTCTGGTTCCTCCGCGGCGAGAGCAACGTCGGTTGGCTGCGCGAGCACGGCGTCACCATCTGGGACGAGTGGGCGGATGCCGCCGGCGAGCTCGGCCCCGTCTACGGCGTGCAGTGGCGCTCCTGGCCGACGCCGAGCGGCGAGCAGATCGACCAGATCACCGAGGTGATCGAGCAGATCAAGACCAACCCGGACTCGCGCCGGCTGATCGTCAGCGCGTGGAACCCGGCCGACATCCCGAACATGGCCCTGGCCCCCTGCCACGCCCTGTTCCAGTTCTACGTCGCCGACGGCAAGCTGAGCTGCCAGCTCTACCAGCGCAGTGCGGACATGTTCCTCGGCGTCCCGTTCAACATCGCCAGCTACGCGCTGCTCACCCACATGATCGCGGCGCAGACCGGCCTCGAGGTGGGCGACTTCGTCTGGACCGGCGGCGACTGCCACATCTACGACAACCACGTCGAGCAGGTCACCGAGCAGCTGAGCCGCGAGCCGTACCCGTACCCGAGCCTCGAGATCACCGCCGAGCGGCCGAGCGTGCTCGACTACGAGTTCGAGGACTTCGCCGTCGTCGACTACCAGCACCACCCCGCCATCCGCGGCGCCGTCGCCGTATGAGCGCGGGCACGGATGCCGCAGGCGGCGCTGCCGTGGCACCGGCACCGATCCGCGTCGGCCTGATCTGGGCCGAGGCGCGCGGCGGCGTGATCGGCCTGAACGGCGTCATGCCCTGGCACGTTCCGGAGGACCTCGCCCACTTCAAGGCGGTGACGCTCGGCGGCGCCGTCGTGATGGGCCGCAAGACCTGGGACTCGATCCCGGAGCGGTTCCGGCCGTTCTCCGGCCGCGAGAACATCGTCGTCACCCGGCAGGCCGACTGGTCGGCCGACGGCGCGCACACGGCAGGCTCGCTGGCCGACGGCGTGGCCATCGCGGCAGCCCTGACCCCGGGGGAGCGCGTCTGGGTGATCGGCGGCGCCGAGATCTTCGCGCTGGCCCTGGCCGGCAGCGCCGAGCGGGCAGGCACCGGCTTCGGCGTCGACCGGCTCGAGGTCACCGAGATCGACGCCGGCTTCGACGGCGACACCCACGCCCCGGCGATCGATTCCGGCTGGGCCGTGCAGGCGATCGATCCGGAATCCGGCTGGCACACCTCCCGCACCGGCCTGGACTACCGCTTCCTCAGCTACGCCCGCGCCTGAGCCCGGTGGGCCCCGGCCCGTTCGGCCCGGCGTGCCAGCAGCCGGGGCCGCCGTCAACACGCCGTGGCGCCAGCGCCCTGCATCCGAGTGTCGACCGGATCTCCGGGTTTCCGCCCGCCGCCTGAGCGGGCGCGCGAGGCCGATCGTGACGGCCCCCGGATGCCGCGGCGCCGCCGACCAGATAACCTATGATCTGTGTCTTCTACAGCGAATCCCTTCGGCCAGGTCCTCGTCGCACTCGTGACCCCTTTCACCGCAGACGGTGAAGTCGACTGGCCCGCGGTGGAGAAGCACATCGACGACGTCATCACGGCCGGGGCAGACGGCATCGTCGTCACCGGAACCACCGGCGAGACGTCCACCCTGACCGACCCGGAGAAGCTCAAGCTGGTCGAGGTCGGCAAGGATGTCGCGGCCGGCCGCGCCAAGATCATCACGGGCGGCGGCTCCAACGAGACCGCGCACGCCATCGAGCTCTACAAGGCCAGCGAGAAGGCCGGCGCCGACGGCATCATGATCGTCACGCCGTACTACAACAAGCCCACCCAGGCCGGCATCCTCACCCACTTCCGCATGGTCGCCGACGCCACCGACCTGCCCGTCATCATCTACGACATCCCCGGCCGCACCGGCGTGCCGATCAAGTACGAGACGATCATGCGCCTGGCCAAGCACCCGAACATCCTCGCCGTGAAGGACGCCAAGGGCGACTTCAGCGAGGTCAGCCGCGTGCTCAACCAGACCGACCTGATGTACTTCTCCGGCGACGACGCCAACGTGCTGCCGCACCTGGCCATCGGCGCCACCGGCCTCATCGGCGTCACCGCCAACATCGCCCCCGCCCCGTACCGCCAGATGATCGACGCCGTCAACGCGGGCGACCTCGCCACGGCGACCGCCGCGCACCAGGCGCTCGAGCCGCTCGTGCGCGCCGTCATGACCCACGTGCCCGGCACCGTCGCGGCCAAGTACATCCTGCACGGCCTCGGCCGCATCGGCAGCCCGCGCGTGCGGCTGCCCCTCGTCGGACCCGAAGAGTGGGAGGCCGCGCAGATCGAGGACGAACTCGACCTGGTCCGCGACATCCCCGGTCTCGACCTCTCCAACTTCCGCCCCGACCGCAATGCCGCCGCCGGCGGCGCCCTGCCGAAGGTGGCCGGAACCACACGCTAGGAAACAACGCGCGGCCTGGCCGCGCCCACCACAACGAGGCTCGACGAGCCCGACATACGCAAGGAGGGCATATGCCCAACGACGTCTACGCACCGGCACCACTGCAGCCGGGAACACTCCGCATCACACCGATCGGCGGTCTCGGCGAGATCGGCCGCAACATGACCACCTTCGAGATCGACGGCAAGATCCTGATCGTCGACTGCGGCGTGCTCTTCCCCGAGGAGCACCAGCCCGGTGTCGACCTGATCCTGCCCGACTTCACCCCGATCAAGGACCGCCTCGACGACATCGTCGGCGTCGTGCTCACGCACGGCCACGAGGACCACATCGGCGCGGTGCCCTACCTGCTCCGCCTGCGCGCCGACATCCCCCTGATCGGCTCGACCTTGACGCTCGCCCTGATCGAGGCGAAGCTCAAGGAACACCGCATCAAGCCGTACACGCTGAACGTCGCAGAGGGCCAGATGGAGGCCCTCGGCCCGTTCGACCTCGAGTTCGTCGCCGTGAACCACTCGATCCCCGACGCCCTCGCCGTCGTCATCCACTCGGTCGCCGGCACCGTTCTCGCCACCGGTGACTTCAAGATGGACCAGCTGCCGCTCGACGGCCGCCTGACCGACCTGCGCGAGTTCGCCCGCCTCGGCAAGAGCGGCGTCGACGTGTTCCTCGTCGACTCGACCAACGCCGACGTGCCCGGGTTCACCACGCCGGAGCGCTCGATCGGCCCCGTGCTCGACCAGGTCATCTCCAAGGCGACCAAGAAGGTCGTCGTCGCCAGCTTCTCCAGCCATGTGCACCGCGTGCAGCAGGTGCTGGACGCCGCCCACGCCAACGGCCGCCGCGTGGCCCTCCTCGGCCGCTCGATGGTGCGCAACATGACGATCGCCGCCGAGCTCGGCTACCTCAAGGTCCCGGCCGGCGTGCTCGTGGACTACAAGAAGGCCGGCGACATCCCGGACAACAAGATCGTCTACATGTCGACCGGCTCGCAGGGCGAGCCGATGGCCGTGCTCAGCCGCATGGCCAACCGCGACCACCAGATCTCGGTCGGCGACGGCGACACCGTCATCCTGGCCTCCAGCCTCATCCCCGGCAACGAGAACGCGGTCTACCGCATCATCGACGGCCTCACCAAGCTGGGCGCCAACGTCGTGCACAAGGGCAACGCCAAGGTGCACGTCTCCGGCCACGCCGCCGCCGGCGAGCTGCTCTACTGCTACAACATCCTGCAGCCGAAGAACGTCCTGCCCGTGCACGGCGAGCACCGCCACCTCTACGCCAACGCGCAGCTCGCGATCCAGACCGGCATCCCGGAGGAGAACGTGTTCCTCGGCGAGGACGGCTCCGTCTACGACCTCAAGGCCGGCGTCATGACGCAGGTCGGCCAGCTCGACCTCGGCTACGTCTACGTCGACGGCTCCACCGTCGGCGAGATCACCGACGCCGACCTCAAGGACCGCCGCATCCTCGGCGAGGAGGGCTTCATCTCGGTCATCGTGGTCGTGGACGCCTCCACCGGCAAAATCGTCGTCGGGCCCGAGATCCACGCCAAGGGCTTCGCAGAGGACGACAAGATCTTCGACGCCGTCAAGCCGAAGATCGCCGCCGCGCTGACCGACGCCGCACAGAACGGCGTGCGCGACACGCACGCCCTGGCCCAGGTCGTGCGCCGCACGGTCGGCCGCTGGGTCAATGTCTCCTACCGCCGCCGGCCGATGATCGTGCCGCTCGTGATCGAGGCCTAGACAGCCTCGCAGCAACGATCAGGGCCCCGGATACCGCCTCGCGTGGCATCCGGGGCCCTTATTCATGGGTGCGGGCAACCCTGAATCATCCCTGAGAGGGGTTTTTCGCGCGGCCGGTGCCGCTAGCGTGATGGCTGTTGTCACCGAACCAGAGGAGCCCCGTGGGCGTCGTACGCAAGTGGATCTTTCCGATCATCCGGATTGTGCTGTTGGCCGCCGTGGCGGCGGCGCTCGTGAAGGTCGCCTTCTTCCCCGACAACGCAGACACCTCCAACCCGGCCCAGCCGAGCGGGCAGATCACGCAGCCAGAGGTTGCCGTCGCGGTCGGCAGCATCACGAACGAGGTCACGCTGAAGGGCAACGTCGCCGCAGACCCGGCCGTCGCGGTCAAGGCGACCGGGGCCGGGACCGTCGACGAGGTGTTCGTCGGGGCCGGCCAGTGGGTCGACGCCGGCACCAAGCTCTACGACATCAAGGTCGTCACCGTGCCGGAGCCGGTCGAGGGCGTCGGTCCAGACGGCCTCCCGACGATCACCCAGGGCAAGCCGGTCACCAGCTTCGCCAAGGTCTACGCGCCGATCAGCGGCACGCTGACGGCCCTCAGCGTGCTCGCCGGCCAGCAGGTGGCCGTCGGCGACACGACCGGCCAGGTCGCCCCGCCGAGCTTCTCGGTGACGGGCGCGCTCAGCCCCGAGCAGCAGTACCGCCTGGTCAGCCAGCCCACCGAGGCGATGATCGCGATCACCGGCGGCCCCGCGCCGTTCCAGTGCACCGGCCTGACCGTCTCCACCCCGCTGCAGGGCGAGAGCGCCACACCCGGGGAGGGGAGCGGCGCCGGCGCGGCCGGCGGCTCCGGAACGACGGTGCGCTGCGCCATCCCGGCAGAGGTGACCGTGTTCGCCGGCCTCGCCGCCGACATCACGATCGCGGCCGGAAGCGCCGAGAACGTGCTCACCGTGCCCACGACCGCCGTCAAGGGCGCCGCGGAGAACGGCGTCGTCTGGGCGGTGCTCCCGGACGGCAGCCACGAGGAACGCCCCGTCGTCCTCGGCCTGAACAACGGCACCCTCGTCGAGATCACCTCTGGCGTTGCAGAGGGCGACATGGTGCTCGAGTTCGTACCGGGCGCCCCCGCACAGACCGACGACGGCTGCATGCCGATGCCGGGCGGCGGCATGCAGTGCATGGAAGCGGTCGAGGGCTGATGTCGCTCCTCAGCCTGCACTCCGTCACGAAGACGGTTCCCCTGCCGGACGCGCCGCCGCTGACGATCCTGCACGGCGTCGACCTGGAGATCTCCTCCGGCGACCGGCTCTCCATCGTGGGGCGCTCCGGCTCCGGCAAGTCCACCCTGCTCAACCTGATGGGGCTGCTCGACAGCCCGTCGACGGGCAGCATCACCTTCGACGGCCGTCCGGCCGAGAAGTTCTCCTCCGCCGAGCGCGACAGGGTGCGCGGCCGGGAGATCGGCTTCATCTTCCAACAGTTCAACCTGTTGCAGGGCCGCACGGCCAGAGAGAACGTGATGACCCCCCTGCTCTACGCGACCGGCAAGCAGTTCTGGAACCGCTCCACCCTGGCCGGGGAGATGCTCGAGAGGGTCGGCCTCGGCCACCGCGTTGACGCGATGCCGACGATGCTCTCCGGCGGAGAGCAGCAGCGGGTCGCCATCGCCCGATCGCTGGTGCGCGGGCCGCGCGTCATCCTCGCCGACGAGCCGACCGGCGCGCTCGACGTGGAGACCGGTGCCAGCGTGATGGCTCTGCTCGACGAGGTGGCGCTCTCGACGGGCGCCGCGCTCGTCACGATCACCCACGACCCGGCCATCGCCGACCTGGCGAGCCGGCACCTGCTGCTCGACCACGGCCGACTGAGCACGGTGCGGGATGACGGCCGGCCGAGCGAACTCGTCGCCGTCAGCCGGCGGCTGCCGCACGCCGCCGGCGTGCATGCGGTGCCCGCGGCATCCGGGGCCGTGCCGGACGAGGACGAGGAGCTCAGCGCATGAGCCGGTTCTTCACCGGGGTGGTCGGCGCCCTCGCCGAGGCTTGGCAGGAGCTGCGCATCCACCGCACGCGCGTGCTGCTCTCGCTGATCGGCGTGGCCGTTGCCGTCTGCGCGCTGACCACCGTCGTCGGGGTCGCCGGCATCGCCGAGCAGGCGATGACCGAGAGCAACGAGCGCTGGGGCGGCCGGCCGGCCACCCTCAAAGTGACGGCGTCGAAGGCGGACGGCACCGCCCCGGACCCGGAGGCGATGTCCGCGCTCTGGACCGAGACCGTCGAGCGCTACGGCATCGACTATGCGGGGCGCATCGCCTACGGGGCGGCGTTCGTGCAATTCGCCGACGGCGCCGTGAACGTGTCGGTGCAGGCCGTCGACCCCGCCTACGCCCAGATGCACCGGCTGCAAGTTGACCATGGCGCGTGGTTCGCCGCCGACGACGCCCTGCGCCTGGCGCCGGCCATCGTCGTCAACGAGGCGTTCTGGCAGCGCATCGGCTCGCCGGACCTCGGCAGCCATCCGACGGTGCAACTGCTCGGCAACGCGCCGGCGACCGCCGTGATTGTCGGCGTGCACCGCTCGCAGAGCTGGGAGATGGAACCGACCATGTTCATGCTCACCGAGGCATATGCCGCGGTGTCGAGTGACGGGCCGGCCATCGGGCTGACCGAGTACGAGATGTGGATCCCGGCCGACCTGACGGAGCAGATCCAGGCCGGCCTGACGAGCGACATGCAGGCGGGGCTCGGCGAGAGCTACGTCGTCAACATCTACCGCAGCGACCCCGGCGCCTACGACGACGACCCGCTGCTCTCGCTCAAGCTGACCGTCGGCGGCATCGCCGGACTGGTGCTGCTGCTCGGCGCGCTCGGCCTCGTCAACATCGCCATGGTCACGGTGAAGCAGCGCATCCGCGAGATCGGCATCCGGCGGAGCTTCGGCGCGACGGCCGGCCGGGTGTTCTTCGCGGTGATGCTGGAGAGCGTCGTGGCCACCGTCGCCGCCGGTGTCGTCGGGGTGATGGTCGCCATCTTCATCGTCAAGTCCCCGATGGTCGAAGACCTGATCGGGCAGGGCATGATCACCGACTTCCCGCCGTTCCCGATCGAGGCGGCCCTGCTCGGCCTCGGCGCGGCCACGGTCGTCGGCGCACTGGCCGGGCTGATGCCCGCGCTCGTCGCCGTCCGGGTGCGGGTCATCGACGCCATCCGCTACTGACGTGGGAGCGTGGCGCCTGCCGAAAGGCCTCCGCGGGAGGCCTCCGGGGAGGATAGTGAGCACTCATCACAGTTCCAACACTCGCCGCCGCCTGCGAGCGAATGTCGGCGGGCCCAAGTACCGTGGAATCTATGGCAACGAGCACTAAGCCGACCGGGCGCGGCGGCAACACTTCAGGGCGCGCCTCTGTGCCAAAAACGGCGGCCGCCAAGACGGGGGCGACCCCGACGAAGCGTGCACCGCGTCAAACCGCTGCCCAGAAGACGCTGAAATTCGAGGCCGTGCAGGAGAAGCCGGCCCTCATCGTGCGCATGTGGATGGGCCTGGCCCACTTCACCGGCGGCGCCTTCCGCGCGCTCGGCCCCGAGAAGCTCGCCAAAGACGAGCGCCGCGACGGCCTGCCCTTCTTCCTCGTGCTGCTGGCCATCGCCGGGGCGGTCGTGGAGTGGTTCCTGATCAACGAGCAGTTCGCACGGAACCTCGACGCCTGGAGCTTCGGCGGCCTGGTCGGCCGGGTGGCGTTCGCCCTGCCCGTGATCATGCTGTTCTTCGCCGGCTGGCTGTTCCGGCACCCGGCCAGCGTGCACGACAACACCCGCATCGGCATCGGCCTCGGCATCCTGCTGGTCAGCGTCGCCGGCCTCTCGCACATCTTCGGCGGGCAGCCGGCCCCGGCCGACGGCATGCCCGTGCTCGCCCGCGCCGGCGGCATCCTCGGCTGGATGATCGCCGCGCCGCTGGTGCTCCTGATCACGCCCATCGGCGCGAGCATCGTCGTCTCGCTGCTTCTGCTGCTCTCCTTGTTCATCATCACCAAGACGCCGCCGAACAGGCTGCCGCAGCGCCTGCGCGAGCTCTACGCCTGGCTCTTCGGCGAGCAGCTGCAGGAGCCGGAGGAGCGCGCGGCCGCCAAAGCCGACAAACGCGCCAGCAAGCAGGTGGAGCTCGCCGGCATCGACGATCTCGATGACGATGAGGAGCCGGCCGGCAACGGGACGCTGCCCTGGTGGCGCCGCAACAACTCGCAGCGCGAGGAGGACCCGGACTTCGGCGGCGCCATCGTCGACGACCTCACCGCGGTGTTCGGCGAGCAGCCCGGCGAGGGCGGCTTCGAGAGCGCGCTGGAGAGCGCGCCGAGCGCGGCGCCCCCCGTCTCGCCTCCCACCGTGCCGACCGTTCCCGCCGCACAGGGCTACAACACCGAGGTGCTCGGCGACCTCGACAAGGCAGAGGCCGCCCTGCAGCGCTACACCGGAGAGGTGGGCCTGCAGCGCGGGTCGACCGGTCTGCAGGCCGACGGCGCCGACGATGCGAGCGACGACCTCGCCGCCACCGGCGTGCTGCCCGGCTTCGGCCTGGAGGGCGACGACTTCGACGAGGCCGCCATCGGCGAGGGTGCCCCCGCCCGGCCGACGGCGCCGTACAACCTGCCGTCCACCTCCACCCTGGTGGCCGGCGCCCCGGCCAAGACCCGCTCGGAGGCCAACGACGAGGTCGTGCGCTCGATCACCGACGTGCTCCAGCAGTTCTCCGTCGACGCGCGGGTGACCGGCTTCTCCCGCGGCCCGACCGTCACCCAGTACGAGGTCGAGCTCGGCCCGGGCGTCAAGGTCGAGCGCGTCACCGCCCTCTCCAAGAACCTCTCCTACGCCGTCGCTTCCAACGAGGTGCGCATCCTCTCGCCCATCCCTGGCAAGAGCGCCATCGGCATCGAGATCCCCAACTCTGACCGCGAGATCGTCACCCTCGGCGACGTGCTGCGCTCCGGCGCCTCCACCAACAGCACCCACCCGATGACGATCGGCGTCGGCAAGGACGTCGGCGGCGGCTACGTCGTCGCGAACCTCGCCAAGATGCCCCACCTGCTCGTGGCCGGCTCCACGGGCTCCGGCAAGTCCAGCTTCGTGAACTCGATGATCACCTCGCTGCTCATGCGGGCCAAGCCGAGCGACGTGCGCATGGTGCTGATCGACCCCAAGCGCGTCGAGCTGGCGCCCTACGCCGGCGTCCCGCACCTCATCACGCCCATCATCACCAACCCGAAGAAGGCCGCGGAGGCCCTCTCCTGGGTGGTGAAGGAGATGGACATGCGCTACGACGACCTGGCCAGCTTCGGCTTCCGCCACATCGACGACTTCAACAAGGCCGTGGTCAACAACGAGATCATCCTGCCGGCCGGCAGTGAGCGCCAGCTCAAGCCCTACCCGTACCTGCTGGTCGTCGTCGACGAGCTCGCCGACCTGATGATGGTCGCCCCGCGCGACGTCGAAGACTCGATCGTGCGCATCACCCAGCTCGCCCGGGCATCCGGAATCCACCTGGTGCTGGCCACCCAGCGCCCCTCCGTCGACGTCGTCACCGGCCTGATCAAGGCCAACGTGCCCTCCCGCCTCGCCTTCGCCGTGACCAGCGTCACCGACTCCCGCGTCATCCTGGACCAGCCGGGCGCCGACAAGCTGATCGGCCAGGGCGACGCCCTGTTCCTGCCGATGGGCGCGTCCAAGGCGCTGCGAGTGCAGGGCGCCTGGGTGAGCGAGGCCGAGATCGAGCGGGTCGTCAAGCACGTCACCCAGCAGGCCCGGCCCGAGTACCGGCAGGATGTCGCGGCCTCGGTCGAGCGCAAGGAGATCGACTCCGACATCGGCGACGACCTCGAGCTGCTGCTGGCCGCCGCCGAGCTCGTCGTGTCGACCCAGTTCGGCTCCACCTCGATGCTGCAGCGCAAGCTCCGCGTCGGCTTCGCCAAGGCCGGACGCCTGATGGACCTCCTGGAGAGCCGCGAGATCGTCGGCCCGTCCGAGGGCTCCAAGGCCCGCGACGTGCTGGTCACCGCCGAGCAGCTCGGCGGGGTGCTGGCCAAGCTCCGCGGCGAGGAGCCGCGCGAGCAGGCGGCGGCGCCCGCCGCGCCGGCCCCGGCGCCCGTCCCCGAGCACGACCCCTACGGCGGCGATCCCGTGGCGAAGATGTCGGAGGGGTACCCTGAGGTCGAGGGTGACACCGACGAGGACGCCTGGAATCTGACCGGTAGGGACTAGCCAGACATGACACCCAGCGACACCACGTCCGGCGGCCCCGCGCAGCCGGCGCCCGCAGCGCGCCCCAGCAACTGGAACGCACCCAATGTGATCACCGGGGTGCGCATCCTGCTGGCGCCGCTGTTCTTCTGGATGCTGCTGGCCGACAACGGTGCCGACGGCGCGCTGCGCTGGTGGGCGGCCGTGCTGTTCATCGTCGCGATCGGCACCGACGGCATCGACGGGGCCATCGCGAGGCGCAAGAACCTCGTCACCGACCTCGGCAAGATCCTCGACCCGATCGCCGACAAGCTGCTCACCAGCGGGGCGCTGGTCTGCCTGTCGATCCTGGGTGAACTCCCGTGGTGGGTGACGGCCATCATCGTCGTGCGCGAGGTGGGCATCACCGTGTGGCGCTTCGTCGAGCTCGGCCGCGGCAACGTGGTCCCGGCCTCCAAGGGCGGCAAGCTCAAGACGCTGGTGCAGTCCGTGGCGATCTCGCTCGCGCTGCTGCCGTTCTGGACGCTCTTCGGCGACTGGGTGTTCTGGGTGAACGGCATCGCCATGACGGCGGCCGTCCTGATCACCGTCTACACGGGCGTGCAGTACCTCCTCGACGCCGCGAAGCTCAAGAAGAGCGGCCTGTAGGCGGCACCATGCCCACCCCCGCCGAGCCCGAGCCGACGACTGCGCTGACGCCGGATGCCGCGGCCCGCGTCATCGCCGAGCTCACCCGCCGCGGCGAGACCGTCGCCATCGCCGAGTCGCTGACCGGCGGCCTGCTCGCCGCGACGCTCATCGCCGTGCCCGGCGCCTCCGCCGCGGTCAGCGGGGCCGTCGTCGCCTACAACACCGCCATCAAGCACAGCGTGCTCGGCGTCGACGCCGCCCTGCTCGCCGAGCGCGGCGCCGTCGACCCGGAGGTCGCCAGGCAGATGGCCGACGGCGTGCGCCGGGTGCTCGCCGTCGACGGCCGCGCCGCCGACTACGGAATCGCCACGACGGGCGTCGCCGGGCCCGACCCGCAAGACGGCCAACCGCCGGGCGTCGTCTACCTCGGCGTGGCCTCGGCGGCCGGCACCCGCTCGGTCGGCCTGCGCCTTGCGGGGGACCGCTCCGCCGTGCGGGCCGCGTCGGTGAACGCCGCGCTGGAGGCGCTCCGAGAGGCGCTGGACGGGCAGCGCCCACACGCGTGAGGGCACCGTGTGCATATTCCTGCTCCGCCGTGGAATAGAAGCGCACAAAGTGCGGTTACACCCCACGAATTCACAAGAAAAGCCCAGTGTGCACCGCTAGAGTCGGTGCAGTGGGGGGTTCGGATAAACTGACCTCCTTAACAGGCCTCTGGGCCTTGATAAATATGGAGGAGGTTCCGATGATTCTGGTTCGTCAAGAAATCGGCGATGTACTCAGGGACTTCCGACTTCAGAAGGGGCGCACCCTTCGGCAGGTTGCCAGCAAGGCCAGCGTGGCCTTGGGCTACTTGAGCGAGGTGGAGCGCGGCCAGAAAGAAGCCTCGAGCGAGATTCTCGCTTCGGTTGCTGATGCACTCGACACCCCGATTTCGGTCATCATGCGTGAGGTCGGCGATCGTCTCGCCGTTCTCGAAGGCATCGACCCGATCCCCGACACCGTTCCCGACGAGTTCGTCGTGAACTTCGACGTGGACATGATGGTTCGATAACCACGCAGACTCACTATTTCCTCGGTCGCTGCGCAACGGTGTGACGCGCGACGGAGACACACATTCGACAGGCCGGTCTTCTGACCGGCCTGTCGTTTTGCATTGGTGCCGGCCTCCTCCGGCGCGATTGTGATTCCCGGCCGGCACTGGTTAGCGTTGTCGCATGCGTCGAAGTGAGTTCAACCTGGCCATGGCCACCGAGTTCGGCCCGGCATACGCCGCCGTCGTGCAGGCCGACCTGGTGCTCACCGCGCTCGGAAACCGCACCGCCGCCCAGGCGCTGGCGGACGGCGTGCAACCGCGCGAGGTGTGGCTGGCGATCTGCGCTGAGACCGACGTCCCGCGGGAGCGCTGGTACGGCGTGGGCCTGCCGAAGCCGGCATCCGCGAGCTAGCGGCCCGCAACGCCTTCGATTCCGGACGCCGACACGCCGCTCTGGGCTCGAATATTTGTTCGGTTCGTACTAGGCTCCTGCACAGCAGCGCTTGAGCTGATCGTTCTCCACCACTACGCCCGTGCAAAACCTCGTGTCAGAGGGTCGGCGTACAGTCGAAAACATCAGCGGAAGAACTGCTGACTGCCTTGTCAGTTCGTCCCAGGGAATCTCATTCCGCCGACTCGAACACGACAGCCTATAGGCGAATCGAACCAGCAAAAGGAGACCGAAATGCCATCACCTGCAGACCGCGAGAAGTCGCTCGAAACCGCTCTCGCCCAGATTGACCGCCAGTTCGGCAAGGGCTCCGTCATGCGCCTCGGCAGCGACGAGCGCGCACCCGTTGAGACCATCTCCACTGGTTCGATCGCGCTGGACGTCGCCCTCGGCATTGGCGGGCTTCCCCGCGGCCGCATCGTCGAGATCTACGGCCCGGAGTCCTCGGGTAAGACCACGCTGACGCTGCACGCGATCGCCAACGCCCAGCGCAACGGCGGCATCGCCGCGTTCATCGACGCCGAGCACGCCCTCGACCCGGAGTACGCCAAGAAGCTCGGCGTCGACATCGACGCGCTCCTCGTCTCCCAGCCGGACACCGGTGAGCAGGCGCTCGAGATCGCCGACATGCTCGTCCGCTCCGGCTCCATCGACCTGATCGTGATCGACTCCGTGGCGGCCCTCGTTCCGCGCGCCGAGATCGAGGGCGAGATGGGTGACTCCCACGTCGGCTTGCAGGCCCGCCTCATGTCGCAGGCGCTCCGCAAGCTCACCGGTGGCCTCAGCCAGACCAACACCACCATGATCTTCATCAACCAGCTGCGCGAGAAGATCGGTGTCTTCTTCGGCAGCCCGGAGACCACCGCCGGCGGCAAGGCGCTCAAGTTCTACGCCTCGGTCCGCCTCGACATCCGCCGTATCGAGACGCTGAAGGACGGCACCGACGCGGTCGGCAACCGCACCCGTGTCAAGGTCGTCAAGAACAAGATGGCGCCGCCGTTCAAGCAGGCCGAGTTCGACATCATCTACGGTGTCGGCATCTCCCGCGAGGGCAGCCTGATCGACTTCGGCGTCGACCACGGCATCGTCAAGAAGTCCGGCGCCTGGTACACCTACGAGGGCGACCAGCTCGGCCAGGGCAAGGAGAACTCGCGCAACTTCCTGCTGCGCAACCCCGACATCGCCCTGGACATCGAGACCCGCCTGCTCGGCAAGCTGGGCATCGGCCCGGCCGGCGTCGCAGCCAAGGCGGAGGCCGCCAAGAAGGCGGCGGAAGACGCCGCGGCGGGCATCGCCCCCGAGGAGACGCCGCTCGTCGAGAAGTTGAAGGCCCGCAAGGGCGCCTAGCCCGAGGCGAATCATGGAAATCGGATGGTGGGGCGGCCACGGCTCGAGCGACGACGAGGGTGAGAACACCCAGATCGACGCCGAGCCGGGCGGCCGCCCCGGCACGCCGGACGCGGAGGACGCTCCCGCGACGCCGGCTGCCGCGACGCCGGCTGCCGCGACGCCGGCTCCCGTGACGCCGGCGGCCGCGAAGCCCATGGCCGCGAAGCCCCGCGCCGTCCGGCCCCGCCCCGCAGCACCCGAGGTCGACGAGCCCGCGGGCGAGCCGGCCGAGGCGGAGCCGCTGGCGAAGGTCAGCTACCTGCCGTGGGCGGCACCCGGCGTCGACGTCACGACAGAGTCCGGCATGGGCAGCACCGCATTCCGACGCCCCTGGGTGGAGCCGGAGCGCGAGCTGGCCGAGCGCGGCTTCGACGCATCGGCGCCGGTGGCGCTGCCGCGCCAGCTCGCCGAGCCGGGCGACTGGACCGAGGAGTACAGCGACGAGGCGGACGACGAGGACGAGGTCGAGGAATTCGACCCCGACGCCCTGGAGCGCGCGCTCCTGAAGAAGCTGGCCAGACGCGACATGTCCATCGTCGAGGTCGAGCAGTTCCTCGAGCAGAATGGCCTGCCGGCCGAGCAGCTCGAGGAATGGGTGGAGCGGATGGTGCGCCTCGGCTACCTCGACGACCTCCGCCTGGCCGAGAACATCATCGACCAGCTGCGCCGGCGCAAGGGCCTCGGCGCCTCCTCCATCAAGCAGGAACTCAACCGACGCAGGATCTCCCCGGCCGTCGTCAGCGAGGCGCTGGGGGAGTCCGACCAGGACGAGGAGCGGGCGCGAGCCATGGAGCTGGCGGTCAAGCGCGCCGGGCAGCTGAGCTCCTACGACGACGCCACCGCCGAGCGGCGTCTCACCGGATTCCTGATGCGCAAGGGCTACGGGTCCGGCGTGGTGCGCGACGCGGTGAAGGCGGCCCTCGCCGCCCGCAAGCGGCCGACAGGCGGCGTTCGGTTCCGCTGATCTAAACTAGTGCTCATCATGAGCACCGTCAGCGAGAACCCCACGATCATTGCGCCGTCGTCGGCGTCACACGATGCCGCGGGGCGAGCACGCAGCTACGAGGTGCGCACCTACGGCTGCCAGATGAACGTGCACGACTCGGAGCGCCTGAGCGGCTCGCTCGAGGCCGCCGGCTACATCAAGGCCGACGGCGTCGAGCCCGACGTCGTCGTGATCAACACCTGTGCGGTGCGCGAGAACGCCGACAACAAGCTCTACGGAAACCTGGGCTACCTGGCCGGCGTCAAGCGCCGCCATGCCGGTATGCAGATCGCCGTCGGCGGCTGCCTGGCCCAGAAGGACAAGAACGTCATCCTGGAGAAGGCGCCCTGGGTGGATGTCGTCTTCGGCACCCACAACATGGGCGCCCTGCCCAGCCTGCTCGAGCGGGCCCGCCACAACGACGAGGCGCAGATCGAGATCCTCGAGGCATTGGAGACGTTCCCCTCCACGCTGCCCACCAAGCGCGATTCCAGCTACAGCGGCTGGGTGTCCATCTCCGTCGGCTGCAACAACACCTGCACCTTCTGTATCGTGCCCGCCCTCCGCGGCAAGGAGAAGGACCGCCGCCCCGGCGAGGTGCTCTCCGAGATCCAGTCCCTCGTCGACGACGGCGCCCTCGAGGTGACCCTGCTCGGCCAGAACGTGAACTCCTACGGCGTCGAGTTCGGCGACCGGCTCGCCTTCGGCAAGCTCCTCCGCGCGGCCGGCGCCATCGAGGGCCTCGAGCGCATCCGCTTCACCAGCCCGCACCCGGCCGCCTTCACCGACGACGTCATCGACGCGATGGCCGAGACGCCCTCCGTGATGCCGCAGCTGCACATGCCGCTGCAGTCCGGCTCCGACCGGGTGCTGAAGGCGATGCGGCGCTCCTACCGCTCCGCGAAGTTCCTCGGCATCCTCGAGCGGGTGCGCGAGCGCATGCCGCACGCCGCGATCAGCACCGACATCATCGTCGGCTTCCCCGGCGAGACCGAGGAGGACTTCCAGGAGACGCTGCGCGTCGTCGAGGAGGCCCGCTTCGCCACCGCCTTCACCTTCCAGTACTCCATCCGCCCCGGCACGCCGGCGGCGACCATGGAGGAGCAGGTCCCCAAGGAGGTCGTCCAAAAGCGCTACGAACGCCTCATCGCCCTGCAGGACCGCATCTCCTGGGAGGAGAACGAGAAGGTCGTCGGCCGCACCGTCCAAGTGCTCGTCGGCAACCACGCCGGCAAGAAGGATGCCGACACGAACCGCCTCTCCGGGCGGGCAGAGGACAGCCGCCTCGTGCACTTCGAGGTGCCGGCCGGCTCCGAGACGCCGCGCCCCGGCGACGTGGTCACCGTGACGGTGACCCAGGCCGCACCGTTCTTCCTCATCGCCGACTCCGTCGACGACGCCCCGCTCGCCATCCGGCGCACCCGCTCCGGCGACGCCTGGGACCGCCAGGAGGCGGAGTCCTGCGGCGTGCCGTCCGGCGCCGCCGACGGCGGCCAGGGCGCGCCAGGGCCAGTCCTCCTCGGCTTCCCGACACTGCGCGCGGGCGGCGCCAGCACCGTCCCCATCTACAACACCGACGACGAGCTGCGCTGATGCGGCCCGGCCGGCCCGGGGCAGACCCGGCCGCGCTGATCGCCGTCGTCGGGGCCACCGGCACGGGCAAGTCCGCGCTCTCCCTCGACATTGCCGAACGCCTCGCCGCCGACGGCATCGCGGCCGAGATCGTCAACGCCGACGCGATGCAGCTCTACCGCGGCATGGACATCGGCACGGCCAAGCTGCCGCTCGCCGAGCGCCGCGGCATCCCGCACCACATGTTCGACGTGCTCGGCGTGCGGGACGAGGCGGCCGTCGCCGGTTACCAGGAGCAGGCCAGGGCGGTCGTCGACGACATCCGCGCGCGCGGGGCGGTGCCGATCGTGGTCGGCGGCTCCGGGCTGTACGTCTCCGCACTGGTCTACGACTTCCGCTTCCCGGGCACCGACCCCGTCATCCGGGCCGCACTCGAGGCGGAGCTGGCCGAGCTCGGACCCGGCCTGTTGTACCGCCGGCTGGCCGCCTTCGACCAGGCGACCGCGCTCCGGGTGGGATCCACAAACGGCCGGCGCATCGTCCGCGCCCTCGAGGTGATCGCCATCACGGGCGAGCCGAACGCGGCCGCCCTGCCGGACGAGCCAGAGCCCTGGCACCCGCTCGCCGTCATCGGCCTGGCCTCCGAGCGCGAGCAGCTCACCGCGCGCCTGGACCGTCGGGTCGAGCAGATGTGGGCCGACGGCCTGCTCGACGAGGCCCGCGCCCTGCTGCCGCTCGGCCTCGAGGAGGGCGTCACCGCCAGCCGGGCCATCGGATACACCCAGGCCATCGACGAGATCCACGGCCGCAGCACCCGGGCCGAGGCGATCGAGGCGACGCAGCAGCTCACCCGCCGCTACGCCCGCCGGCAGGTCAGCTGGTTCAAGCGCTACCCGCACGCGCACTGGCTGCCGGCCGCGACGGAGCAGGACGGGCCGGATGCCGGCGCCGCCCGCGTTGACGCAGCGCTGTCCGCCTGGCGGGCGGCCGGCGCAGCGCCGGCCGAGGCCGGCCGGAGCACACCCGCCGTTTAGACTGGGCGCATGGCTTTCGACCTCCACTTCACCAAGGGCCAGGGCACAGGCAACGACTTCGTGCTCTTCGCCGACCCGGACGGTTCGCACCCGCTCAGCCCGGCACAGATCGCCGCCGTCTGCGACCGGCGCTTCGGAATCGGCGCCGACGGGCTGATCCGGGCCGTGCGCTCCGACGCCCTGCCGGAGGGCGCCGCGGCGCTGGCCGAGGACCCGGACGCCGTCTGGTTCATGGACTACTGGAACGCCGACGGCACCCCCTCTGAGATGTGCGGCAACGGCGCCCGCGTCTTCACCCGCTTCCTGCTGGACCAGGGCCTGGCCGAGCTGCCAGCCGGCGACACCCTCTCGATCGGCACCCGCGCCGGCGTCCGGGACGTGCAGAGCAATCGCACCGGCTTCCAGGTAGACCTCGGCCGGTGGCGGCTGGCCGGAGGCGAGCCGCTCGTGCGCGCCAAGAACCTCCCGGTCGCCCGACCCGGCCTCGGCATCAGCGTCGGCAACCCGCACGTGGTCGTCGCCCTCGCCGACGATGCCGAGCTCGATGCCGCCGACCTCGGCTACATCCCACAGCTCGACCCCGCCCCGGAGGGCGGAGCGAACATCGAGTTCGTCGTGCCGGCCGACCCACTGGTGCACGACGGCGTCGGCCGCTTCCGCATGCGGGTGCACGAGCGCGGTTCCGGCGAGACGCAGTCCTGCGGCACGGGCGCGGCGGCCGCCGCCCTCGCCGTCCGGCACTGGGCCGGCGCCGGCGCGCCCAACCAGTGGCGGGTCGAGGTGCCGGGCGGCGTGCTCGGCGTGCGCATGTTCCCGACCGAGGACGGCGAGCACGTCGCGCTCTCCGGCCCGGCCGAGCTCGTCTTCGACGGGGTGCTCAGCCTCGGCTAGAGGACACTCGTGCCCGGCCGGGCACGCGGTTGGTTACTCCGCGGCGTCCGGACGGGTAACCTTCAGCACCCGGAAACCCTTGCTGATGGCCTCGCGGGCGATCTCCAGCGAGCCGGCGAACTCCGCCTCGAGCCAGCGTTGCAGCGAGTCGGAGCCGAGGTTGCGCTGAACGACCAGATAGGAGTCGGTGCCCGGCTTCAGGCGCGGCAGCCAGTGCTGCAGCATCGAGTGCAGCACGTCCTTGCCGACGCGGATGGGCGGGTTCGACCAGATGGTCTCGAACCGCACGTCCTCCGGCACGTCCTCAGGCCGCACGGCCCGGACGTTGCCGAGGCCGAGCTCCTCGGCGTTTCGCCGGACCAGCTCCAGCGCGCGGTCGTTCACGTCGACGGCCCACACGGTGGCCTCCGGGGATTCCAGGGCCAGCGTCAGGGCGATCGGGCCCCAGCCGCAGCCGAGGTCCAGCAGATTGCCGGTCGCCGGGGGAGTCGGCGCATAGCGCAGCAACACCTCGGTGCCCTGGTCGATGTGGTCCGGACTGAAGATTCCGTTGGAGGTCGTGACCTCACGGTCCTGCCCGCCGAGGCGCACCTGGATGCGGCGCAATTTGAGCTCACTCCCCGGATCCGCGCTGAAGTAATGCTCTGAAGCCATACCAGCGAATCTATCGCAGATTGAAACCCGTAAACTGAGAGCAATGACTGACGCCAGCAACACCACCAACGACAGCACCGGCACCGACGCCTTTGACGGCGACGGTGCATTCGAGAGCGACGACGTCGTCGCCCGGGTGCTGGCCAGCGCCGAGGCCCGGTCGGCGGGCAGCGCCCACTTCAGCTCCGGCATCTTCGCCAGCGGAGCGCAGGCGCTGCAGACCGAGACCGGCGCCGCCGCGTTCAGCGACGGCGAGCAGCTCGACCGCGACGACCGCAACGCCTTGCGGCGCGTGCCGAGCCTCTCCACCGAGCTCGAAGACGTCACAGAGGTCGAGTACCGCCAGCTGCGCCTCGAGAACGTCGTCCTGATCGGCATCTACATGCAGGGCTCGGTGGATGACGCCGAGAACTCGATGCGCGAACTGGCCGCCCTGGCGGAGACCGCCGGTGCCACCGTGCTCGACGGCCTGCTGCAGCGGCGCCCCAACCCCGACCCGAGCACCTTCCTGGGCAGCGGCAAGGCCCGCGAGCTGGCCGGCATCGTGCAGGCTCTCGGCGCCGACACCGTCATCGCCGACACGGAGCTCGCGCCCAGCCAGCGCCGCGCACTCGAAGACGTGGTCAAGGTGAAGGTCATCGACCGCACCGCCGTCATCCTCGACATCTTCAGCCAGCATGCGAAGAGCCGCGAGGGCAAGGCGCAGGTCGAGCTTGCCCAGCTGCAGTACCTGCTGCCCCGCCTCCGCGGCTGGGGTGACTCCATGTCGCGCCAGGCCGGTGGCCAGGTGGGCGGCGCCGGCGCCGGCATGGGCAGCCGTGGCCCCGGTGAGACCAAGATCGAGCTGGACCGCCGCCGCATCCACACCCGGATGGCGAAGCTGCGCAAGCAGATCGCCGCGATGAAGCCCGCCCGCGAGGCCAAGCGGGCCAACCGCCGCCGCAACGCGGTGCCCTCCGTCGCCATCGCCGGCTACACCAACGCCGGCAAGTCCAGCATCCTGAACCGCATCACCCACGCCGGCGTGCTGGTGGAGAACTCGCTGTTCGCCACCCTCGATGCCACCGTGCGCAAGAACACCACCGCCGACGGGCGCATCTACACGCTGGCCGACACGGTCGGCTTCGTGCGCAACCTGCCGCACCAGCTCGTCGAGGCGTTCCGCTCCACGCTGGAGGAGGTCGCCGACTCCGACCTCATCGTGCACGTCGTCGACGGCTCGCACCCCGACCCGGCCGGCCAGATCGCCACCGTGCGCGACGTCATCGGCGAGGTGGGCGCCCGCGACATCCCGGAGCTCATCGTCTTCAACAAGTCCGACCTGATCGACGACGACGCCCGAATGGTGCTGCGCGGCCTCGAGCCCCGCGCCCTCTTCGCCTCCGCCCGCAGCGGTGAGGGCATCGACGAGCTGCTCGCCACGATCGGCGAGATGCTGCCGGACCCGAGCCTCGCCATCGAGCTCGTCGTGCCGTACGACCGCGGCGACCTGATCTCGCTGCTGCACGAGAAGGGCCGGGTCATCTCGACCGAGTACGTCGAGACCGGAACCCTCGTGCACGCGCGCATCGCCGCCGACCTCGAGGCCCTGTTCTCGGCCTACCGCGCCCCGGCCGGCGCCCTCGAGGCCTAGCCCGTCACATTCGGTCACAGCCTGCCGGCCGCTGACCGCCCGTTGTATTCTCTGTGAAACGTTGTTGCCGTCTGACGGCAACCAGAGCGACAGCCGAGCCCGGCATCCGCCCGCAACCACACCCGCACTGTGCGGTGGTGCGCGGCCTGACGGTTCGACACCCCTGCACCGCGCGGCATCCGCCCACGCAGAGGAACACACCTTGGCCGCTTACCACCACGTCTCGCCCCGAGCGGGCGGCCACAGCGGAGTCGTGACGCCCGTCTCGTTCGAGCTTTTCCCGCCCCGCACGGATGCCGCGGCCCTGGCGCTCGGGCGAACCATCGACAAGCTGGCGGAGGCCGACCCGGCGTTCATCTCCGTCACCTACGGCGCGGGCGGCTCCTCCCGGGAGCGCTCCCTCACCGTGCTCCGCTACATCCTCGAGCACACGGCCGTCGAGCCGATGGCCCACCTCACCTGCGTCGGCTCGTCCCACGCCGAGGCGAACAGCCTGGTCCGGCAGTTCCTGGACGCCGGCATCACCAGCTTCCTGGCCCTCCGCGGCGACCCGCCGAGCGGCGTCACCGGGCCAGCCGAGCTCGGCGACCTCGGCAGCGCCGCGGAGCTCGTGCAGCTGATCCACCGGGTGCAGGAGGAGCGCGAGCCGTTCTCCCAGAAGCGCGTGCCGGGGGCCAGCCAGGGCAGCCGCATCGCGCGGCGCCGCCGGCCGGAGCGCGTCGCCGTCGCGGCCTTCCCAAACGGGCACCCGCGTGCCCGCGGATCGAGCGCCGACGTCGACAGCCTGCTCGCCAAGCAGGTCGCCGGCGCGACGCTGGCGATCACCCAGCTCTTCTTCCACGCCGACGACTACCTCGGCTTCGTCGACCGCGCCCGCACGGCCGGCGTCACCATCGACATCGTGCCGGGCCTGATGCCCGCGACCACCCCGACCCGGCTGGCCAGGATCGCCGAGCTGACCGGCGAGGAGATCCCCGCCGAGCTCGAGATCGCCCTCGAGGTGGAGCCCAGCGAAGAGGGCCAGCACGAGATCGGCGTCGACTACATCGCCCGCGTCGCCGCCGAGGTGCTCGCCGGCGGTGCACCCGGCCTGCACCTGTACACCTTCAACCAGCACCGCGCGGTGCTCGGCGTGCTGGAACGCCTCGGCCGAATGCCGGCGGTCGCCGGCCGCTAGCGCAGGCCCGCGACCGACCCCGTACCCCGGCCCCACGTCGGGCAACGCCCTCTGGCACCCTTCCGCACTACCCCCATGTCTTTTTCCGACGACCGCCGAACCCGAAAATCCCGCAGGCCGCACCACCCAGCGGCCGCACCCCATCAGTAAGGACGACGAATGACCGCACGACCCACTCCCGCCCCGGCGTTCCCCGCCGGCACCATCCTCGGCTACCCGCGCATCGGCCGCCGGCGCGAGCTCAAGCACGCCGTCGAGGCGTTCTGGGCGGGCAGCATCACCGCCGCCGAGCTCGAGCAGCGTGCGGCAGAGCTCCGCGCGACCACGAGGGCCCGGCTCGCAGGCCTCGGCCTCGGCCGCGGCGACTCCGCCATCCCAGAGAGCTTCTCCTTCTACGACCACGTTCTGGACACCGCGGTCACCGTCGGAGCCGTGCCGAGCCGCTTCGCGCAGCTGGTGGCGGATGACGGCAGCCTCGACCTGGCCGGCTACTTCACGCTGGCCCGCGGCGCCGGCGACAACCTCCCGCTGGAGATGACCAAGTGGTTCGACAGCAACTATCACTACCTGGTGCCGGAGATCGGCCCAGAGACCGAGTTCCGGCTGGCCAGCGACCGCCTGGTGCGCGAGTTCGAGGAGGCGAAGGCGGCCGGATACCTGACCCGCCCCGCCATCGTCGGCCCGGTCACCTTCCTGCTGCTGGCCAAGGCGAGCGACGGCGCCCCGGCCGGATTCGAGCCGATCTCGCGCCTGGACGAGCTGCTCCCCGTCTACACCGAGCTGCTCGCGCGCCTGCGCGCCGCCGGGGCGGAGTGGGTGCAGCTGGACGAGCCCGGCCTCGTCAACGAGAGCATCCCCGTCGCCCGCCCGGTGCAGCTGGCCGCATTGGCGGAGGCCTACCGCGTGCTCGCGGGCGCGACCGCCCGCCCGGCGATCTTCGTGGCTGCGCCCTACGGCGCGCTCGGCGACGCTCTGCCCGTGCTCGCGGCATCCGCCGTCGAGGCGATCGGGCTCGACCTGGTGCGCGGGACCCTGCCGACCGGGCTGGGGGAGGAGACCGCTGCGGCGCTGGCGGCCAAGACGCTCGTCGCCGGCGTCATCGACGGGCACAACATCTGGCGCGGCGACCTCGAGGCGGCGCTGACCGCGGCCGAATCGCTCGGCGCGCTCTCGCCGGCCGTCTCCGTGTCGAGCTCGACCTCCCTGCTGCACCTCCCGCACGACGCGAGCGAGGAGACCAAGCTGGGCGCGCTCGGCAACTGGCTGGCCTTCGCCGACCAGAAGGTCGGCCAGATCGCGGCCGTCGCCGCCGGGCTCCGCGACGGGCGGGAGAGTGTCCGGGCCGAGCTGGAGGCCGCGGCGGCAGCCCTCGCCGAGCGGCTGGCCGCGCCGGGAGTGCGCGATGCCGCCGTCCGGGCGCGCACCGGCGCGCTCGGCACGGCCGACTACGAGCGTGGCGACTACGCCGAGCGCGTCGCCGCCCAGGAGGCGGCCCTGCCGCTGCCGCTGCTGCCGACCACGACGATCGGCTCCTTCCCGCAGACCCCCGACATCCGCCGCGCCCGCGCCCGGCTGAACTCCGGCGCGCTCAGCCCGGCCGAGTACGAGGGCCTGATGAAGGCCGAGATCGACCGGGTCGTGCGGCTGCAGGAGGAGATCGGGCTCGACGTGCTCGTGCACGGCGAGCCGGAGCGCAATGACATGGTGCAGTACTTCGCCGAGTACCTCGACGGCTTCGCGGTGACGGAGCACGGCTGGGTGCAGTCCTACGGCAGCCGGTGCACCCGCCCGTCGCTGCTCTGGGGCGATGTGTCCCGCCCCGCCCCGATCACGCTCGGCTGGGCGGTGTACGCGCAGAGCCTCACCGAGAAGCCGGTCAAGGGAATGCTGACCGGCCCGGTGACGATCCTGGCCTGGTCGTTCGTGCGCGACGACCAGCCGTTGGGGGAGACCGCGACGCAGCTTGCCCTCGCTCTCCGTGACGAGATCGGCGAGCTGGAGGGCGCCGGAATCGGCATCATCCAGGTCGACGAGCCGGCCCTGCGCGAGCTGCTCCCGCTGCAGCGCGCGGACCACGCCGGCTACCTGGACTGGTCCGTCGGGTCCTTCCGCCTGGCCACGGCCGGGGTGCGCGCCGAGACCCAGATCCACACCCACCTCTGCTACTCGGAGTTCGGTGACGTCATCGACGCGATCGGCCGGCTGGACGCCGACGTGACGAGCGTCGAGGCCGCCCGGAGCCGGATGGAGATCGTCGATGACATCGGCCGCAGCGGGTTCGACCACGGCATCGGGCCCGGCGTGTACGACATCCACTCGCCCCGCGTGCCCGGGGTCGCCGAGATGACGCAGCTGCTCGAGCGGGCGTTGGAGGTCGTGCCCGGCCGCCGGCTCTGGGTCAACCCCGACTGCGGTCTGAAGACGCGCGGCTACGCCGAGACCACGGAGTCGCTGCAGAACATGCTCGCCGCCACGCAGGCGGTCCGCGCCGGGGCGGCCGCGCTCTAGTCGAGACATGCCAAACAGGGAAGGGCCCCGATGCGCAGCATCGGGGCCCTTCCCTGTTGTGTTCGGATCAGACGCTGCGGAGCACCGCGACGATCTTGCCCAGGATCTCGGCGTAGTCGCCGAGGATCGGCTCGAAGTTGCTGTTGCGCGGCAACAGCCAGGTGTGGCCGTCGCGCTGGCGGAACACCTTGACGGTGGCCTCGTTGTCGAGCATGGCCGCGACGATCTCGCCGTTCTCCGCCGTCTTCTGGGCGCGCACGACCACCCAGTCGCCGTCGCAGATGGCGGCGTCGATCATCGACTCGCCGACGACCTTGAGCATGAACAGCTCGCCCTTGCCGACGATCTGGCGGGGCAGCGGGAAGATCTCGTCGATCTGCTGTTCGGCGGTGATCGGGATGCCGGCGGCGATGCGCCCGACGAGCGGCACCATGGCGGCATCGCCGACGGTGGCCATCGGGGTGGCGAAGCTCTCGCCCTCGTAGCTCTCCGTGCCCTCGTTCTGCGCCGGCACCTCGATGAGCACCTCGAGGGCGCGCGGGCGGTTGGGGTCGCGGCGCAGGTAGCCGCTGAGCTCCAGCTGCTTGAGCTGGTAGGTGACGCTAGAGAGCGAGGCCAGGCCGACGGCGTCGCCGATCTCGCGCATGCTCGGCGGGTAGCCGCGCGCGCTCACAGAGCGCTGGATGACGTCGAGGATCGCCATCTGCTTCGCGCTCAGGCTCTTGCGCCGGCGGTTGCCCGGCTTCGCCGTGCCCTTCACGTCGGGGGGTGTGTCGCGCTCTGTCGTCACCGTGCTGCCCTCGCTGTCCTGTCTTCGTGCCGCTTCCGAATTGCTGTGCTGACCAGCTGTGATCTGGCCACACAACGCCGGGGCGGTGTGCGCATCTGACCGTGTCAGAGGTGCCTGATTGTCTGTCTCCAGACACTCACGACTTTATCGCGAGCCGGGTGTCTCGGCAAACGAATGTTCGAGTGTGTCGCGCGTTTCTTCCGAATTTCTCGAAGAAAGGCTTGCATCTTCGAATCATTCGAATGTATGTTCGGAACACAGCTTCGAATCCGGTCCCACCCGAGGGCCCGGGCGCGAATCCCAGAGGAGGTCGAAATGAGTGCAGTACACGCAATCCCGGCGAATGTGCAGGCCGTTCAGGGCGCTGGCGCCCCGGTCGTTGTTCGTAGCCACCTTCGATTGACCAGCCGCGGCCGTGTCGTGTTCACGACGCTCGTAGCCCTACCCATCGTGGCCGGTGCGCTCATGTTCGCCGTCAACGGCGGCGGCGCCGTCGCCGGCGACGCCAGCCAGCAGGGCGCCAGCTTCGACTACATCTCCGTGCCGCCGGGGGAGTCGCTCTGGACCCTCGCCGTTGACCTGGCACCGCAAGCCGACCCGCGCGATGTCATCGCCGCCTTCATCGAGCTCAACCAGCTCGACTCCTCGCAGGTCCAGGCCGGCCAGCGCCTGGCCGTCCCCGCCGGCTACTAGCGCCGCACAGCGGGCGGCGCCCGCGGCGTAACGATCACGCCGGCGCCCAGACGCTCCCCATAGACTCGTACGGTGACGAATCTCAGCGATCTCCCCCTCCGTGACGACCTTGTCGGGCAGCAGCCGTACGGCGCCCCGCAGGCCGCCGTCCCCGTTGCCCTCAACGTCAACGAGAACAGCCACGGCATCCCGGAGGACGTCGCCCACGACATCGTGGCCCGCGTCGCCGCGGCCGTGCTCAGCGTGAACCGCTACCCGGACCGCGAGTTCACCGAGCTGCGCGAGAGCTTCGCCCGCTACCTCGGCCACGGCCTCGACGCCGCCAACATCTGGGCGGCGAACGGCTCCAACGAGGTGCTGCAGCACATCCTGCAGGCCTTCGGCGGCCCCGGCCGCACCCTGCTCAGCTTCACGCCCACCTATTCGATGTACCCGCTGCTCGCCTCCGGCACCGGAACGGAGTGGATCGGCGTGCCGCGCGGCGCCGACTACACGATCAGCCCGGAGGATGCCGCAGCGGCCGTGCGCGAGCACCAGCCCAACATCATCTTCCTCTGCTCCCCGAACAACCCCACCGGCACGCCGCTTCCGCTGGCTGTCATCGAGGCCGTCTACGAGGCCAGCCAGTATGACGACGGCGCCGCGATCGTCGTCGTCGACGAGGCGTACGCCGAGTTCTCGCCGGAGGGCACGCCGAGTGCGCTCGGCCTCCTGCCCGGCCGGCCGCGCCTGCTCGTCTCACGCACCATGAGCAAGGCCTTCGCCTTCGCCGGTGCCCGGGTCGGCTACCTGGCCGCAGACCCCGCCGTCACCGACGCGCTGCGCCTGGTGCGCCTCCCGTACCACCTGTCCGCCTTCACACAGGCCGCGGCCAATGCCGCGCTGGCGCACTCCGCCGAGATGCTCGGCATGGTCGGCGAGATCCGGGTGCAGCGCGACCGCCTCGTGCGGGAGCTCGGCGCGCTCGGCTACGAGCCCTACGAGAGCGCGAGCAACTTCGTGCTGTTCGGGGGCGTGGCCGACCCGCACGCCGTCTTCGAGGCGCTGCTGGCCCGCGGCATCCTGATCCGCGAGGTCAGCCTGCCCGGCCAGATGCGCGTCACGGCCGGGACAGAGGCCGAGACGACGGCGTTCCTGACCGCGCTGGCCGAGATCGGCCCCGACGGCCGCGGTTCCGGCGGGCCCGGCGGGGCAGCGTCACAGGCCCCCGGCGGTGAATAGAATCAAGGTATGATCCTTTCTGCGCCCCGTACCGCCTCGATTCGCCGCGAGACCAGCGAGTCCAGCATCGAGCTGTCGATCAACCTGGACGGAACCGGCGTCGCCGACATCCAGACCTCCGTCCCGTTCTACGACCACCTGCTCACGGCGTTCGCGAAGCACTCGCTGACCGACCTCACGGTGCGCGCCCACGGCGACACCGAGATCGACGTGCACCACACCGTCGAGGACATCGGCATCGCGCTCGGCTTCGCGATCCGCGAGGCGCTCGGCGACAAGAGCGGCATCTCCCGGTACGGCGACGCCCTCGTCCCGCTCGACGAGGCGCTCGTGCAGGCCGTCGTCGACATCTCCGGCCGCCCGTACCTCGTGCACAGCGGCGAGCCGGCCGGCTTCGAGTACCACCTCATCGGCGGCCACTTTACCGGCTCGATGGTGCGACACGTCTTCGAGGCCATCACCTACAACGCTGCCCTCACCGTGCACATCACCGTGCTGGGCGGCCGCGACGCGCACCACATCGCCGAGGCCGAGTTCAAGGCCTTCGCGCGAGCCTTCCGCCAGGCCAAGGCCGTCGACCCGCTCGTCGTCGGCATCCCCTCCACCAAGGGCGCGCTGTGAGCGCACCGAGCGTCGTCGTCCTCGACTACGGAACCGGCAATGTGCACTCGGCCGTCAAGGCCCTGGAGCTCGCCGGCGCCGACGTCACCCTGACGGCAGACCGCAAGCTCGCCCAGGAGGCCGACGGCCTGCTGGTTCCCGGTGTCGGGGCGTTCAGCGCGGTGATGAGCGCGCTGCGCGCCGTGCGCGGCGACGAGATCATCGACCGGCGCCTCGGCGGCGGCCGGCCCGTGATGGGCATCTGCGTCGGCATGCAGGTCTTGTTCGAGCACGGCGTCGAGCGCGGCGTCGACACGGAGGGCCTCGGCGAGTGGCCGGGCGCCGTCACCGAGCTGCCGGCCGAGGTGCTGCCGCACATGGGCTGGAACACGATCGAGACCGGCGAGAACTCCGTGCTGTTCAACGGCGTCGAGGACGAGCGCTTCTACTTCGTGCACTCCTACGCGGCCCAGAGCTGGACGCTCGATGTCATGCCGCCCTTCCCCGAGCCGAGCCTGAGCTGGGCGGAGCACGGCGGGCGCTTCCTCGCAGCGGTCGAGAACGGGCCGCTCTCCGCCACGCAATTCCACCCAGAGAAGTCGGGGGATGCCGGCATCCGCCTGTTGAAGAACTGGCTGGACTCCCTGCGCTCAGCCTGAGCGAAATCGCCCCGCCAGCCCCGGGGGTGCGGAGCGTCAGGCGCCGAGCGCGTAGTATCAACTGTTTGTGTCGGCCGCCCGAACGTGGCGGCCATCGAGTCAAGGACAATCATGAGTGAGTTCAACAAGACCCCGCGTCTTGTGCTTCTGCCCGCTGTTGACATCGCCGGCGGAAAGGCCGTGCGCCTGACCCAGGGCGAGGCCGGCACCGAGACCAACTACGGCGACCCCGTCGACGCCGCGGCCGACTGGGCCGCCCAGGGCGCCGAGTGGATCCACCTGGTCGACCTCGACGCCGCATTCGGCCGGGGCAACAACCACAGCGTGGTCAAGAAGGTGCTGCGCCAGGTCAAGGGCGTGCACATCGAGCTGTCCGGCGGCATCCGCGACGACGCCTCGCTGGAATCCGCCCTCGACATGGGCGCCAAGCGCATCAACCTCGGCACCGCCGCACTCGAGAACCCCGAGTGGGCCGCCAGCGTCATCGCCCAGTACGGCGACGCCATCGCCGTCGGCCTCGACGTGCGCGGCACCACGCTGGCCGCCCGCGGCTGGACGCAGGACGGCGGCGACCTCTGGTCCGTGCTGGACCGCCTCGAGAGCGCCGGCTGTGCCCGCTACGTCGTCACCGACGTGACCAAGGACGGCACGCTGCAGGGGCCGAACATCGAACTGCTCAAGCAGGTCATGGCGCGCACCCACCGCCCCGTCGTCGCCTCCGGCGGCATCTCCAACCTCGACGACATCGCGGCCCTGCGCCAGCTCGTCCCCGGCGGCCTCGAGGGCGCCATCGTCGGCAAGGCGCTCTACGCGGGCGCATTCACGCTGGCCGAGGCGCTGGACGTCGCGAGCGACTGAGCCGGACCCCGAGCAGCCCGTGCCCACGCAGCCCGAACCAATGCGACCCGACCCGACGCCAGCCGACCCGACGCCAGCCGACCCGGCGCAGCCGCAACCCGGTGCAGCGCCGCAGCTTCCCGCGCACCTCGCCGACTCCGCCGGCCAGCCCTGGGCCGGCCGCAGCTTCGACGAGAACACGCACGCAGAGGATGACGGCTCCGCGCCGCCGGAGTTGCTGGACGCCCTCGCCCGCTTCCGGGCGGGGGAGCACGGGCAGGCCGGCGTCGTCGACGCCCTGCGCGGCGCCCGACTGCTGATCCCGCTCGTCGCCCACCTCGGTGAGGCCGGCGAGAACGAGCACGGCCACACGATCGACAAGAGCCAGGAGCTCTCGATCGTCACCGTCGCCGGACCGGACGGCCGCAACGTGCTGCCCGTGTTCAGCTCGGTGCGGGCGATGGCCAGATGGAACCCGCGGGCCAGGCCGGTGCCGGCCGACGGCGTGCGCGTCGCGCTGGCCGCCGCCAGCGAGAACACCGACCTCGTCGTGCTCGACCCGCTCTCGCCGACCGAGTTCGCGCTGCGCCGCCCCGCCCTCTGGGCGATCGCGCAGGCACAGGAGTGGCGGCCGAGCTTCGAGTCCGGCGAGGTGCTCGAGGCCTTCCAGCACTCGGTGCGCACCGAGCTCTCCGTGCTCTCCGTCACCCTCGTGCCCGGCGACCCCGGCGCAGTGCTGGCCGGCCCGGAGCTGATCGTGCGGCTCGAGCTCGTCGACGGCCTCACCCGCGAGCTGCTCGACGCGACCCTCGCCCGACTCGCGCAGCGCTGGGCCGCCAGCGACGTCATCGCCACGCAGGTCGACTCGCTCACGGTGAAGCTGGTCCGCTCCGCCTGAGCCGCGCCGTTGACGGACCGGGGGAGCGGGCGGAGAATCGGGGGAGCGCGCCGCGCGCAGAATCCAGGTCTCCGGATGGACACTTCTCAGCCTTCACACGCCCCGTCGGATCCCGACACCCCGATGGATCCCGTTCCGCTCAGCGGGGGCACCCAGACAGCCCCGGCACCGACGGCGGACTACGACGCGGTGCTCGACACCGCCGCCGGCGTGGCCAGGCGCTGGCTGGACGGCGTCTTCAGCCGCCCGATCCCCGCCACCCACGACATCGACCAGGTGAAGGCGGCCATCGGCCGGGAGCTGCCGCCGCACGGGCTCGAGGCCGAGTCCGTGATCGAGCAGCTCGCCGCAGCGGTCGAGCCGGGGCTGATGGCGAGCCAGTCCGGCCGCTTCTTCGGCTGGGTGATGGGCGGCACCTATCCGGTCGCCCTCGCCGCCGACTGGCTGGTGAGCGCCTGGGACCAGAACGCGGGGATGCGCGACGCGACACCCGGCGTGATCGCCGCGGAGGAGCTGGCGGGCGAGTGGCTGCTGCAGCTGCTCGGCCTGCCGGGCAGCTCCGACGTCGGCTTCGTGACGGGCGCGACGGCCGCCAACTTCGTCGGGCTGGCCGCCGGCCGCCAGCACGTGCTCGAGCAGGCGGGCTGGGACGTGAACCGCGACGGCCTGAGCGGCGCCCCGCGAATCCGCCTCATCGCCGGCGCAGAACGGCACGGCGCGGTCGACCTCGCCGCACGCTACCTCGGGCTCGGCGAGGCCACCCTGGTCCCCGCCGACGCGCACGGCCGGATCAGCATCGCCGGGCTCGCGCGGGCGCTCGGCGAGGGGAGCGGCCCGACGATCGTCTGCCTGCAGGCGGGGAACATCCACTCGGGGGCGTTCGACGACTTCGCCGCGGCATCCGCCCTGTGCCGGGCCGCCTGCGCCTGGCAGCACGTCGACGGCGCCTTCGGGCTCTGGGCGGGCGCCGCCCCGGGTCTCCGTCACCTGACCGCCGGGTACGAGCTCGCCGACTCCTGGGCGACCGACGCCCACAAGACCCTCAACGTGCCCTACGACTGCGGGGTGGCGATCGTCGCCCGCCCCACCGCGCTGCACACGGCATTCGGCGTGCACGCGAGCTACCTGCTCGCGCCGGCGGCCGGGGCCGACCCGTTCGAGAAGGTGCCGGAGATGTCCCGCCGCGCACGCGGCGTCCCCCTCCTGGCCACCCTGCGCTGGCTCGGCCGCGACGGGGTCGAGGAGCTGGTCACCGGGCTCGCCCAGAACGCGAGCAGACTCGCGGAGGAGCTCGCGGCGCTGCCCGGCGTCAGCATCCTCAACGATGTCGTGTTCACCCAAGTCTGCATGGCGATGCCGGATGACGAGGCGACCACGGCACTGGGGGAGCGCCTGCTGGCAGAGGGCCGCGTGCTGGCCTCGCCGTCGCACTGGCACGATCGGGCCGTGCTGCGGTTCTCGGTGAGCAACTGGGCGACGGACGCCGACGAGGTGCGCACCACGGTCGACGCCGTGCGGGCGGCGCTGCCGCCGCGCTGAGCCTCTCGCTCCGCGCGGCCGCGCGCCGGCCGGGTGTGGCTGCCTAGTGTGGCCGCCGGGTGTGGCTGCCTAGTTGACGGGGCCGGTGTACTTCTCGCCCGGGCCCTGGCCGATGGCATCCGGGATGACGGAGGCCTCGCGGAAGGCCAGCTGCAGGGAGCGCAGGCCGTCGCGCAGGCTGCGGGCGTGCATGTCGCTGATCTCGGGGGCGGCGGCGGTGATCAGGCCGGCAAGGGCGTTGATGAGCTTGCGCGCCTCGTCCAGGTCCTGCTGCGTCTCGGGGTCGTCGGCCAGGCCGCACTTGACGGCGGCCGCGCTCATCAGGTGCACGGCGGTGGTCGTGATGACCTCAACCGCTGGCACGTCGGCAATGTCACGGGTGGCCTCGGCGGCCTGTGCTGCTGCGGCGTTCTCGTCGAATGCCGGGTTTTCATCAAAATTATTGCTCAAGGCATTCCTCTGCTAGGCTCATCTGGGCTACGGAGCGAATGCTCCGTGACGAAAGTGGATATTCTCCCACCCGCGCTTGACCGCTTCACTAGGTTACCGGGTAGTTAGCACTCCGTTTTCCCGCAGAACAGTTTCGACTGGGGCGCGGGAAGGCAGCCAGGGTGCAGCAAGAAAGCTCGTGTTCGCACGAGTGGTCTTTGCGTGAATCTCTCCTCTTCGTCCGTCACAGGGCATCCGCACTGTGACAGTGGCTGAATCTTGAGTAGATGGAGACTCGCATCACCGATCCCCGTACAAACGACCGCATCCGAGTGCCAGAGGTCCGCCTCGTCGGCCCTGGTGGCGAGCAGGTCGGCGTCGTCAAAATTGAGGTCGCACTGCGCATGGCGCAGGAGGCTGACCTCGATCTCGTTGAGGTTGCCCCCAACTCGAAGCCCCCCGTGGCCAAGATCATGGATTTCGGCAAGTTCAAGTACGAGGCTGCGCAGAAGGCGAAGGAAGCCCGTCGCAACCAGGCGAACACGATCCTCAAAGAGGTCCGGTTCCGTCTCAAGATTGACAAGCACGACTACGAGACCAAGATGAAGCGCGCCATCGGCTTCCTCCAGGGCGGCGACAAGGTCAAAGCAATGATCTTGTTCCGTGGTCGCGAGCAGTCCCGCCCCGATCAGGGCGTGCGCCTGCTCCAGAAATTTGCCGAAGATGTGGCGGAGTACGGTTCTGTCGAATCGACCCCCACCATCGACGGTCGAAACATGGTCATGGTCATTGGTCCTCTGAAGAACAAGTCAGAGGTCAAGGGTGAGGCCAACGCAAATCGGGCCGCGACTAAAGCGGCGAAGCAGGAGGAAAACAATGCCTAAGCAGAAGACCCACTCCGGGTCCAAGAAGCGCTTCAAGGTCACCGGCAGCGGCAAGATCATGAAGCAGCAGGCCGGAATGCGTCACAACCTCGAGGTCAAGGCCTCGAAGCGCAAGGCTCGCCTGAACCAGGACCAGGTGCTGGCTCCGGCAGACGCCAAGGTCATCAAGAAGCTTCTCGGTCGCTGATCCTTTCGATCACCCGCCGTCACACCCGTTAGGAAGAAACAAAAATGGCAAGAGTAAAGAGGGCCGTCAACGCCCACAAGAAGCGTCGGGTTATCCTCGAGCGCGCCAAGGGCTACCGCGGCCAGCGTTCGCGCCTCTACCGTAAGGCCAAGGAGCAGGTCACGCACTCGCTGGTCTACAGCTTCCGCGACCGCCGTGCCCGCAAGGGTGAGTTCCGTCGTCTGTGGATCCAGCGCATCAACGCTGCGTCGCGTGCCAACGGCATGACCTACAACCGCCTCATCCAGGGCCTCGGCCTGGCTGGCGTGCAGGTTGACCGTCGCATCCTGGCCGAGCTGGCCGTCAACGAGCCCGCCACCTTCGCTGCCCTCGTGCAGACCGCGAAGAAGGCGCTGCCCGCCGACGTCAACGCTCCCAAGGCGAAGGTTGCTGCGTAAGCATCACCATCTTGAGAAGGCCCGACACCCGCGTGGTGTCGGGCCTTTTTCGTGCTGTCGGTAGACTTGAGGCATGCTTGAAAATCCTCGTTCTCCCCGCGTTCGCTCCGTAGCCAAGTTGGCGAAGAAGGCTGCGAGGGTCGAGAGCGGATTCTTCCTGCTCGAGGGCCCGCAGGCCGTCGCCGAGGCCCTGAACTTCCGCCCGGAGCTGGTGCAGGAGCTGTTCGGAACGCCGACCGCGCTGGACCGCTATCCGGAGATCGCCCAGGCGGCCGAGGAGGCCGACGTCCCGTTCGAGTTCGTCACCGAGCAGGTGCTGAACGCGATGGCCGACACCGTCACCCCGCAGGGCTTCATCGCCGTCTGCCGCGTCTTCCCGACCGCCCTGAAGGACATCTTCGCCGGCAAGCCGAAGCTCATCGCCATCCTCGAAGAGGTCCGCGACCCCGGCAACGCAGGAACGATCATCCGCGCGGCGGATGCCGCAGGCGCCGACGCCGTGATCCTGACCGGCCGCTCCGTCGACCTGTACAACCCCAAGGTGGTCCGCTCCACCACCGGCAGCCTGTTCCACCTGCCGATCGCCATCGACGTCGAGCTGGAAGACGTGCGCCTCCGCGTGCGCGAGGCCGGCCTGCAGCTGATCGCCGCCGACGTCAAGGGTGAGGACATGCTCGAGGTGCGTGCCACCGGCCTGCTGGCCGAGCCGACCGCCTGGCTGTTCGGCAACGAAGCCCGCGGCCTCACCGACGAGAAGCTGGCGCTGGCCGAGCGCTCCGTCATGGTGCCGATCTACGGCCAGGCCGAGTCGATGAACCTCGCGACCGCGGCATCCGTCTGCCTCTACGAGTCCGCCTTCGCCCAGCGCAGCGCCAGCGACCGGTAGCAGAGCCCCCGCAGCTGCGGCCCCGTAACGGTTGTGTAACCACCCCTCGAAGGGGTGACGCAACAGGGTCTTGTGTCCCTATGTTGGGGGTATGGATTCAAATCCGAAGAAAGCCCGCCTGGAGCCCGCCACCTCGAACATCGCCGTTCGACGGGGCGAGCCCCTCGTGGTCATCGACAACGTCAACAAGCACTTCGGTGAGCTGCACGTCCTGAAGAACATCAACACGACCGTCGCGCGCGGCGAGGTCGTGGTGGTGATCGGGCCGAGCGGGTCAGGCAAGTCGACGCTCTGTCGCGCCATCAACCGGCTCGAGACCATCGACTCCGGCTCCATCACGATCGACGGTGAGCACCTGCCGGAGGAGGGGGCAGAGCTCGCCCGGCTGCGTGCCGACGTCGGCATGGTCTTCCAGTCGTTCAACTTGTTCTCGCACAAGACGGTGCTGGAGAACGTGACCCTCGCGCCGATCAAGGTGAAGAAGCTCCCCAAGGCACAGGCCAAGCAGAAGGCCATGGAGCTGCTGGAGCGGGTGGGCGTCGCCAACCAGGCCGGCAAGATGCCCGCCCAGCTCTCCGGCGGCCAGCAGCAGCGCGTCGCCATCGCCCGCTCACTGGCGATGAGCCCGAAGCTGATCCTGATGGACGAGCCGACCAGCGCCCTCGACCCCGAGATGATCAACGAGGTGCTCGATGTCATGATCGGCCTCGCCAAGGACGGCATGACGATGATCGTCGTCACCCACGAGATGGGCTTCGCCCGCAAGGCCGCCGACCGCGTGCTGTTCATGGCCGACGGCGAGATCGTCGAGGAGGCCACCCCCGAGAACTTCTTCTCGAACCCGCAGTCGCACCGCGCGCAGGACTTCCTCTCCAAGATCCTCGAACACTGAGAACCGGGCGCTGAGCGCACGCGAGGGCCCCACCCACACCCGAAACGCCACCCACCATGAATCACCCAGACGAAATGAGGATGAACATGAAGAAGAGAATGCCCCTGATCGCCCTAGCCGCGGCCAGCGTTCTCGCTCTCGCCGCGTGCGCGAGCGGTGACACCGGATCGACCGACAGCGGCGAGAGCGCGGCCCCCGCGCCCACCTTCGCCGAGGGCACCACCATGGCCGCGCTGGCGGATGCCGGCACGATGACCGTCGGCACGAAGTTCGACCAGCCCCTCTTCGGGCTGATCAACCTGGACGGCGAGCCGGAGGGCTTCGACGTCGAGATCGCCAAGATCATCGCGAACGGCCTCGGCATCGCACCGGAGAACATCCAGTGGAAGGAGGCCGTCTCCGCCAACCGCGAGCCGTTCATCGAGAACGGCGAGGTCGACATCGTCGTCGCCACCTACACGATCAACGACAAGCGCAAGGAAGTCGTCGACTTCGCCGGCCCGTACTACCTGGCCGGGCAGTCGATCCTGGTGCTGGCCGACAACGACACGATCAAGAGCGAGGACGACCTCGTCGGGCAGAACGTGTGCTCGGTGACCGGCTCGACGCCGGCGCAGAAGCTCGCGGAGATCGGCGCGATCCCGTTCCTCACCGACACGTACACGAACTGCCTGGAGCCGCTGCGGAGCGGTGACGTGGTCGCCGTCAGCACCGACAACGTGATCCTCGCCGGCCTGGCCGCGCAGAACGAGGGCGAGTTCAAGGTCGTCGGCAAGCCGTTCACGGAGGAGCCGTACGGAATCGGCCTCAAGAAGGACGACACCGAGTTCTGCACCTTCATCAACGAGACCCTCGAGGCCGCGTACGCAGACGGCTCCTACGAGGAGGCCTGGAACTCGACCGCGGGAACGGTGCTTCCCTACGTCGACCCGCCGGCCGTCGAGCCCTGCAGCTGATCGCGGCCCCAGCCGACCGCATCTCAGCGTGACGCGCGTGGGCCGGGGCCCAGCCCGGCCCACGCGCAACCGCTCTCGCGAAAGGACTCCCGCGCATGGATGCGGTGATCGAGAACCTGCCCCGCTACTTCAGCGGGTTCGGGTACACCCTGCTGCTGCTCGTCGTCGCGGGCATCGCGGCATTCATCATCGGCACGCTGATCGCGGCGATGCGCATCTCGCCGGTAGCCTCGCTGCGCGGCTTCGCCACCGTCTACACCGAGCTGGTGCGCAACACCCCGCTGACGCTGATCCTGTTCTTCTGCGCGTTCATCCTTCCCTACTTCGGGGTGGACTTCAGCTACCTCGTCTTCGCCATGATCGGCCTGAGCGTCTACACCTCGCCGTTCGTCGCCGAGGCGCTCCGCTCGGGCATCAACGGCGTGCCGATCGGGCAGGCCGAGGCGGCGCGCAGCGTCGGGCTGGGCTTCGGGCAGAGCGTGACGCTCGTCATCCTGCCGCAGGCGTTCCGGATGACGGTGCCGCCGCTGATCAACGTCTTCATCGCCCTCACGAAAAACACCTCCGTCGCCGGCGGCTTCTTCGTCGCGGAGCTGTTCACCATCGGCAAGGAGCTCGCGAATGACAACGGCAATGCGGTGATTGCGATCCTGCTCGGGGTCGCCACGTTCTACCTCATCATCACGGTGCCGCTCGGGCTCCTGGCCGGGCGCATCGAGAAGCGACTGGCGGTGCAGCGATGAGCGGCTCCAACGTCCTCTTCGACGCCCAGGGCCCCAAGGGCCGGCGCCTCTCGCTGATCCTCTCCGGCGTCGGGCTCCTGCTGCTCGCGGCCGGCGCCGCCTGGGTCTACTCCGTGCTCGCCGCGCCCCGCGTGGCCACCAGCGGCGTCGAACTGCCCAGCATGCTCGATCCCAGCCGCTGGGACATCTTCCTCGACCCACGCGTCTGGAACCGGATCATCTTCGTCGGCGTCGCCAACACGCTGAAGGCGGCGAGTGTCGCCGCGGTCGGCGCCGTCGCCCTCGGTGTGGTGTTCTCCCTGCTGCGCAGCGCACAGACCCGGTGGATCCGCATCCCCATCGCCGTCATCCTGGAGTTCTTCCGCGGCATGCCGGTGCTGCTGATGATGCTGTTCATCCTGCTGGCCGGCTCGACCGGCGCCTACTGGGCCGTCGTGATCGCGCTGATCCTCTACAACGGGGCGCTCATCGGTGAGGCGCTGCGGGCCGGGCTGGTCGCCCTGCCGCGCGGCCAGCGGGAGGCCGGGCTGAGCCTCGGCATGCGCCCGCTGCAGTCCCGGCTGCTCGTCGAGTTCCCGCAGGCGTTCCGGCAGATGCTGCCGATCATCGTGGCCCAGCTCGTCGTGCTGCTGAAAGACACCTCGCTCGGCTTCATCGTCGGCTACCCGGAGCTCATCCGGGTGACGATGAACAACATTGCCAGCGCGGTCGGCAACCGCTACCTCTTCTCCCTGTTCTTCGTCACCCTCGTGCTCTACCTGATCATGAACCTGTCCCTGTCCTGGTTCGCCCGCTGGCTCTCCCGCCGCACCGCGAGCGGTGGGAAGGCGGGCAGGGCCGGCCGGGGGCGCAGGCGGCCGCCGGAGGACCCCAACGACGCCATGCTCAACATGCGGCAGGCCTCCGCGGATGCCGCGGCCTCCGCCACCGGCGGCTCCGCGTAGCCCGCGGTGCGCCGCCCACGCGCGGCTGGGTAAACTTGGGCCTTGTGTCTGAGTCCACTGAGCTCCCTGAAGCTATAAACGCCGAAGCCGTCATCACCGAATCCACCGTCGCCGCGGCCGTCGACGCCGCACTGGCGGCGATCGAGGCCGCCGGCGACTCCGCCGCGCTGAAAGCCGTGCGCACGGCGCACACCGGCGAGGCCTCGCCGCTGGCGCAGCTGAACGCCACCCTGCGCGACGTCCCCAAAGAGCAGAAAGCCGCCCTCGGCAAGCTCGTCGGCCAGGCCCGCGGCCGTGTCGCACAGGCGTTCGCCGCCCGCGAGGAGGGCATCGTGGCCGCGGAGGCCGCCGCCCAGCTCGAGGCCGAGGCGCTGGACGTCACCGCGCTGGCCAGCCGCTACCGCCCCGGCGCCCGGCATCCGCTCACCCTGCTGCAGGATCGCGTCTGCGACGTGTTCACCGGCATGGGTTGGGAGATCGCCGAGGGGCCGGAGGTCGAGAGCGAGTGGTTCAACTTCGACGCGCTGAACTTCGACGCCGACCACCCGGCGCGCGCGATGCAGGACACCTTCTTCATCGACCCGCCGGAGTCGCACCTGGTGCTGCGCACGCACACCTCGCCGGTGCAGGTGCGCTCGATGCTCGACCGCGAGCTGCCCGTCTACGTGCTGGCCCCCGGCCGCGTCTACCGCACCGACGAGTTCGACGCCACGCACCTTCCCGTGTTCATGCAGTTCGAGGGCCTCGCCGTCGACAAGGGCCTGACCATGGCGCACCTCAAGGGCACGCTCGACCACTTCGTGAAGTCGATCTTCGGCGATGAGGCCAAGATCCGCCTGCGCCCCAGCTTCTTCCCGTTCACCGAGCCGAGCGCCGAGCTCGACTTCTGGCACCCGACGTTCAAGCACGGCGCGCGCTGGATCGAGTGGGGCGGCTGCGGCATGATCAACCCCAACGTGCTGCGGGCCGCCGGCATCGACCCCGAGGTGTACTCGGGCTTCGCCTTCGGGATGGGAATCGAGCGCGGCCTCATGCTGCGCAGCGATGTACAAGACATGCGTGAAATGGTCGAGGGCGATGTGCGCTTCTCCCAGCAGTTCGGAATGGTGGTTTAGTCATGCGGGTGCCCCTGAGTTGGCTCGCGGAATTCGTTGATCTCGCACCGGGAACGACAGCTGACGACGTGCATGCCGCGCTCGTCAAGGTCGGACTCGAGGAGGAAGAGGTCCACAGTTTCGACCTCACCGGACCGATCGTCGTCGGAGAGGTGCTCGAGTTCGTCGAGGAGCCACAGGCCAACGGCAAGACCATCCGCTGGTGCCAGGTGCGCGTCGCACCCGACGGCCAGCAGGCCGCCGACGGTGGCGATGCCGTGCACGGCATCGTCTGCGGTGCCGGCAACTTCTTCGTCGGAGACAAGGTCGTCGTGACCCTTCCCGGCGCCGTGCTGCCCGGCCCGTTCCCGATCGCGCCGCGCAAGACCTACGGCCACGTCTCCGACGGCATGATCGCCTCGGTGCGCGAGCTCGGCATCGGCGACGACCACGACGGCATCCTGCGCCTGTCGACGCTCGGCCTCGACCCGGAGGTCGGCACCGACGCCATCGAGCTGCTCGGCCTGGCCGACGAGGCCGTCGAGATCAACGTCACACCGGACCGCGGCTACGCCTTCTCGATCCGCGGCGTCGCCCGCGAGTACTCGCACGCGACCGGGGCCGCCTTCCGCGACCCCGCTGCGCACGGCCAGCTCGCCCCGGGCGCCAACGATGGCTTCCCGGTGACCTTCGCCGACGAGGCCCCGATCCATGGCCGCCCCGGCGTCTCCGTGTTCTCCACGCGCGTCGTGCGCGGCATCGACCCGACCCGGCCGACCCCGCCGTGGATGGTGGCCCGACTGAAGCTGGCCGGCATCCGCTCGATCTCGCTGCCCGTGGACATCACCAACTACGTGATGCTCGAGCTCGGCCAGCCGACCCACGGCTACGACCTCGACAAGCTCTCCGGCGGCATCGTGGTGCGCCGCGCCGCCGCGGGGGAGAAGATCACCACCCTCGACGAGCAGGAGCGCGCGCTGCACATCGAGGACCTGCTCATCACCGACGACAGCGGCGCCATCGGCATCGCCGGCGTCATGGGCGGGGCCAGCACCGAGATCAGCGACACGACGCGCAACGTGCTCGTCGAGGCCGCCAACTTCGACCCGGTCACTGTCGCCCGCTCGGCGCGCCGGCACAAGCTGCCGAGCGAGGCCGCGAAGCGCTTCGAGCGCGGCGTCGACCCGCGGATCGCAGCGGCGGCGACCTCCCGGGTGGCGCAGCTGCTCGTCGACCTGGCCGGCGGCACCGCGGATGACGCGGGCTCGCTGACCGGCGAGGCCGCAAGCGCCGCCGCCATCTTCCTGCCCGACGGCTACGTCTCCGGGCTCATCGGCGTCGACTACACCGACGAGGAGATCCGCGGATCGCTGGCCGAGGTCGGCGGCACCATCGCCGAGGCCGACGGCGGCCTGCTGGTCACCCCGCCGAGCTGGCGCCCCGACGTGACCGACAAGTCCGATCTGGCCGAAGAGGTCGCCCGCATCGTCGGCTATGAGCGCATCCCCTCGGTGCTGCCCGTCGCCCCCGCCGGGCACGGCCTCACCCGCGAGCAGCGCATCCGCCGCACCGTGGCCGACGCCCTGGCCGCGGCCGGCTCGACCGAGATCATCGCGTTCCCGTTCCTGCCGAAGGCGCAGAACGACCTCTTCGGTGCGGCCGAGGCGGCCGAGGTGCCGCAGATCAAGGTGGCGAACGCCCTCGACGCGAGCGCCCCGTACCTGCGCACCACGTTGCTGCCCGGCCTGATCGAGGCCGCCAAGCGCAACCTGTCCCGCGGCCTGACGGATGTCGCGCTGTACGAGCTCGGCCTCGTCTTCACCCCGGTGGAGGGTGCGGCCTACGGCCAGGCCACGCTGCCGTCCGGCACGCAGCGTCCGAGCGCGGAGCAGCTCGCTGAGCTGAACGCCGGCATCCCGCCGCAGCCGCGCCACGTCGGCGCGCTCATCATGGGCAACGTCGTGCGCAAGCAGCCCGGCCAGAGCGCCATCGCCGCCGGCATCGCCGATGCCCTCGCGATCGTCGCCCAGATCGCCCTCGCCACCGGCGCGGACATCGAGATCGTGCAGGGCCGCCACAAGGCCATGCACCCCGGCCGCACGGCCGAGCTGCGCGTCGCCGGCCAGGCCGTCGGCTTCGCCGGCGAGCTGCTGCCGCAGATCGCCGCGGACGCGGACCTGCCGCGCGTGGTCGCCGTCGTCGAGCTCGACCTGGACGCCGTGATCGCCCTCGCGAAGCCCGTCGTGGAGGCCGCCGAGATCGGCACCTTCCCGGCCGCGACGCAGGACCTCACCCTGCTGGTCGACGCGTCCGTGCCCGCCGCCGCGGTGTTGGCCGCCGTGCGCGAGGGCGCAGGCGCGCTGCTCGAGGAGCTGCACCTGGTCGACGACTACAGGGGCGCCGGCCTCGAGGAGGGGCAGAAGAGCCTCACCTTCGCGCTGCGCTTCCGGGCGAGCGACCGCACGCTCACCGCGGCGGAGGCGAGCGAGGCCAAGTTGGCCGGTGCCGCCCGCGCCGCCGAGCTGCTCGGCGCCGCGACCCGCGAGTAGCCGGAGCATCTGAACGACGGAGGGGCGCCGCACTGCGGCGCCCCTCTGTGGTCTCTGTGCCGTTCGGCGGTGTTGGCTTCGGTCGCTGGCGCTCCCTCGAGCCAACGGGAGGGGGAACCAGCGGCAACCGGAGACAGCGGCACCCCCGAGTGCCAGAATGGCTGCATGAGCGAGAGCGCAAACACCGTGATGGTGCCGACGACGGCATCCGTCGACGAGTTCCTGGACCGTGCGGAGCCCGCCGGCCGCCGCGAGGACGCCTACGTGCTGAAGGCGATGCTCGACCGGATCGCCGGCGTGCCCGCGGTGATGTGGGGGCCGAGCATCGTCGGCTACGGCAGCTACCACTACCGCTACGCCAGCGGGCGCGAGGGCGACTCCCCGTTGATCGGCTTCTCGCCGCGCAAGGCCTCGATGTCGCTCTACCTCGACCGGTACCCCGGCAGCGAGGAGCTGCTCGACCGGCTCGGCCCGAACAAGCGCGGCGCCGGTTGCGTCTGGGTCGGCCGATTCGGCAAGCTCGACCTGGCCGTGCTTGAGGAGCTCTACGCCGAGAGCTGGCGCCGCGGCATCTCCGGGATCGGGCTGCCGTACGAGGGTTGAGCCCACTCGGCGCAATCGAGTTTGCCGCCCGCCCGCGGGGCGCGATAGGCTCACGACATGCTTTCCGCTCGGCGCACCCCCCTCGCACTGGCCATCCCCGCCGTGCCTGCGCTGCGTCGACGCCGGGCCGACCGCCGAATCTAGGCGGCGCTTGCGTGACCCTTCGTGGAGTCTGACGTGGCGTCGCCGTCGCAACCTCGTCGTCCACTCACGTAAGGCAAAAGAATGACATTCGCGGTCGCGGTAGCCGGGGCATCCGGCTACGCAGGCGGAGAACTCCTCCGCATCCTCTCCCAACACCCCGACTTCGAGGTGCGCACCGTCACGGCGCACTCGAACGCCGGCCAGCAGCTGATCGACGTGCAGCCACACCTGCGCAGTCTCGCCCACCTCACCCTCGTCGACACCACGCCGGAGAACCTCTCCGGCCACGACGTCGTCTTCCTCGCCTTGCCGCACGGCAAGTCCGGCGAGCTCACCGCCCACCTCGACGCCGACACACTCGTCGTCGACTGCGGCGCCGACCACCGGCTGGAGAGCGAGTCCGACTGGGCGGCGTTCTACGGCGGCGACTTCTACGGCGCCTGGAGCTACGGCGTGCCCGAGCTGCTGATCGACGGGGGAGCGGCCAAGCAGCGCGAGCGGCTCGCCGGCACCCGCCGCATCGCCGCCCCCGGCTGCAACGCCAGCACCGTCGCGCTCTCGCTCGCGCCCGGCATCCGCTCCGGCGTCATCGAGTCCGCCGATATCGTCTCGGTGCTGGCCGTCGGCCCGTCCGGCGCGGGCAAGGCGCTGAAGACCAACCTGCTCGCCGCCGAGATCCTCGGCTCCGCCAGCCCGTACGCCGTCGGCGGCACCCACCGGCACATCCCCGAGATCCAGCAGGCACTGCGCGGCGCGGGCGCTCTCGACCCGACCGTGTCGTTCACCCCGGTGCTCGTTCCCATGGCGCGCGGCATCCTGGCCACCTCGACCGCGCGCGTCGTTCCGGGCACGGATGCCGCGACGGTACGCGCCGCCTGGGAGGCCGCCTACGCCGACGAGCCGTTCGTGCACCTGCTGCCGGCCGGCCAGATGCCCCGCACCGCCGACACCATCGGCGCCAACACCATCCTGCTCGGCCTCGCCGTCGACGAGGCCGCCGGCCGCGTCGTCGTCGTCGCCGCCATCGACAACCTGGTCAAGGGCACAGCCGGCGCCGCGATCCAGTCCGCAAACATTGCCCTCGGCCTGCCAGAGACGGCCGGTCTCGCCCTGAATGGAGTCGCCCCGTGAGCGTCACAACCCCCCTCGGCTTCGACGCGGCCGGCATCGCCGCCGGCATCAAGGCCTCCGGCGCCCCGGACCTCGCCCTCGTCGTCAACCGCGGCCCGTCCCAGGCCGCGGCGGCCGTCTTCACCAGCAACCGGGCGCAGGCCAACCCGATCATCTGGTCGAAGGAGGTCATCAAGGACGGCACCGTCTCGGCCATCGTGCTGAACTCCGGCGGCGCCAACTGCTTCACCGGCAGCGCGGGCTTCCAGGTGACGCACCGCACCGCGGAAGCGGTCGCGGCGGCACTCGACGTCTCCGCCGGCGACGTGCTGGTCTGCTCCACGGGCCTGATCGGCGACCAGCTGGACGGCGACGTGCTCGCCGCGGGTGTCGCCGCCGCCGCCACCGCGCTCGGCGCCGACGGCGGCGACGACGCGGCCCGCGCCATCATGACCACCGACTCCGTGCCGAAGACGGCCAGCATCAGCCAGGGCGGCTGGAGCATCGGCGGCATCGCCAAGGGCGCCGGCATGCTCGCGCCGGGCCTGGCCACCATGCTCGTCGTCATCACCACCGACGCGCTGCTCGACGCGGCCGCGCTGGACACGGCCCTCCGCGCCTCCACCCGGGTCACCTTCGACCGGCTCGACTCCGACGGCTGCATGTCGACCAACGACCAGGTCAGCCTGCTCGCCTCCGGCGCCTCCGGCGTCACCCCCGATCTGGCCGAGTTCACGGCCGCCCTCACCGTGCTCTGCCGCGAGCTCGCCCTCAAGCTGCAGGCGGATGCCGAGGGCGCCAGCCACAACATCGCCATCGAGGTCGTCGGCGCCCAGAGCGAGGACGACGCCGTCGAGGTCGGCCGCTCCGTCGCCCGCAACAACCTCTTCAAGGCCGCCGTGTTCGGCAACGACCCCAACTGGGGCCGAGTGCTGGCCGCGATCGGAACCACGCAGGCCGCCTTCGACCCGTACATCGTCGACGTGTCGATGAACGGCGTGCGGGTCTGCCACGCCGGCGAGCCCGACCAGCCGCGCGAGCTCGTCGACCTGAGCCCGCGCGACACCCACGTGCTCATCGAGCTGCACGTCGGTGCGGCATCCGCCACCATCTTCACCAACGACTTGACGCACGACTATGTGCACGAGAACAGCGCGTACGCGAGCTGATGATGGGCGAGAGCGTGAAATCAACAGAAGAGCTGGAGCTGATCCAGGCGGACGCCGCCGTCAAGGCGGCCACGCTGATCGAGGCGCTGCCCTGGCTGAAGCGCTTCCACGAGCAGATCATCGTGGTCAAGTTCGGCGGCAACGCCATGGTCAGCGAGGAGCTGCAGCGCGCCTTCGCCGAGGACATGGTCTACCTCCGCTACGCCGGCATCCGACCCGTCGTCGTGCACGGCGGCGGCCCGCAGATCTCGGCGATGCTGGAGAAGCTCGGCATCCCGAGCGAGTTCCGCGGCGGCTACCGGGTGACCACGCCGGAGACCATGGAGGTGGTGCGCATGGTGCTCACCGGCCAGGTCAACCGTGAGCTGGTCAGCCACATCAACGAGCACGGCCCGCTGGCGGCCGGGCTCTCCGGTGAGGACGCCGGCCTGTTCCAGGGCCGCCGCCGCGGTGCCATCGTCGACGACGAGGAGGTCGACCTCGGCCTCGTCGGCGACGTCATCGCCGTGGACCCCGCCGCGGTGCACGCCCAGATCGAGGCCGGCCGTATCCCCGTCATCTCCTCGATCGCGCCCGACACCGCGGTGCCGGGCCAGTCGCTCAACGTCAACGCGGACTCCGCCGCGGCGGCCCTGGCGGTCGCCCTCGGCGCCGCCAAGCTCGTCATCCTCACCGACGTCGCCGGCCTGTACCGCGACTGGCCCGACCGCGACTCGCTCGTCTCCGTCATCGACGTGCCCGAGCTGCGCGAGCTGCTGCCCACGCTCGAGTCGGGCATGATCCCCAAGATGGCCGCCTGCCTGGAGGCCGTCGAGGGCGGCGTCTCCAAGGCCGCCATCATCGACGGGCGGGTGCCGCACTCGATCCTGCTCGAGATCTTCACCCAGAGCGGCATCGGCACCGAGGTCGTGCTGCCCGAAGCAAGCGAGCACGAGAACATCGGCGCCGCGGATGCCGCAGGCACCACAACGCAAGGAGCACCCGCATGACCGACTGGCAGCAACGATCCGCGAACCGCATGATGCGCACGTTCGGGGCGCCCATGGCGATGCTGGTGCGCGGCCAGGGCGCCCGGGTCTGGGACGACGCGGGCAACGAGTACCTCGACTTCCTCGCCGGCATCGCCGTCAACGCGCTCGGCCACGCCCACCCGGTCTTCGTCGACGCGCTCACCCGCCAGGCGTCCACCATCGCGCACGTCTCCAACTACTTCGCCTCCCCGCCCCAGCTCGAGCTCGCCGAGCGGCTCGCCCGGCTGAGCGGAGCGGGCGAGGAGGGCCGCGTCTTCTTCAGCAATTCCGGCGCCGAGGCCAACGAGGCCGCATTCAAGCTCGCCCGCCTGCACGGCGGCGCGAGCCGGCCGCGCATCATCGCGCTCACCGACGCCTTCCACGGCCGCACGCTGGGCAGCCTGGCGCTGACCGGCAAGGCTGCGATGCGTGCCCCGTTCGAGCCGATGCCCGGCGGGGTCGAGCACATCGACAGCACGATCGAGGCCCTCGAGGCCGCGATGGGCGACGACGTCGCCGCCGTGTTCCTCGAGCCGATCAAGGGCGAGGCCGGTGTGCTCCCGCTGCCGGAGGGCTACCTCGCGGCGGCCCGCGAGATCACCAGCCGCCACGGCGCGCTGCTCATCATCGACGAGATCCAGACCGGGGCAGGCCGCACGGGGGAGTGGTTCGCGTTCCAGCACGCCGGCATCGCCCCGGACGCGATCACCGTGGCCAAGGGCATCGGCGGCGGCGTTCCGATCGGCGCCCTGATCACCTTCGGCGCGGCATCCGAGCTGTTCGGCCCGGGCCACCACGGCAGCACCTTCGGCGGCAACCCGCTGATGACGGCGACCGCGAACGCCGTCCTCGGCGAGATCGAGCGCGCCGGCCTGGTGCGCAACGCCGCAGAGCGCGGCGCAGAGCTGCGGGCCGCGATCGCGTCCATCGGCTCGCCGCACATCGTCGGCATCCGCGGCCAGGGCCTGCTGCTCGGCGTCGCGCTCAGCGAGCCGCGCGCCGGCGGCCTGACCGCCGCGGCCATGGCCCAGGGCCTCATCGTCAACGCCGCCAACCCGAGCACCATCCGCCTGGCGCCGCCGCTCACCATCGACAGCGCCGACATCACCGAATTCACGGCGCGCTTCGGCCGCGCCCTCGCCACTCTCGACACCCCCACCGAAAGCGACGCATCATGACCCGCCACTTCCTCCGCGACGACGACGTGACCCCCGCCGAGCAGGCCGAGATCCTCCAGCTCGCCCTCGAGCTGAAGAAGGACCGCTTTGCCGAGAAGCCGCTCGCCGGCCCGCAGACGGTCGCCGTCATCTTCGACAAGTCCTCCACCCGCACCCGGGTCTCCTTCGCGGTCGGCATCGCCGACCTGGGCGGCACCCCGCTGATCATCTCCACCGCCAACAGCCAGCTCGGCGGCAAGGAGACGCCGTCCGACACGGCGCGCGTGCTCGAGCGCATGGTCGCGGCCATCGTCTGGCGCACCTACGGCCAGGCCGGCCTCACCGAGATGGCCGAGGGAACCACCGTCCCGGTGATCAACGCGCTCTCCGACGACTTCCACCCCTGCCAGCTGCTGGCCGACCTGCTCACCATCACCGAGAAGCGCGGGCACCTGGCCGGGCTCACCCTGACCTTCCTCGGTGACGGCGCCTGCAACATGGCGCAGTCCTACCTGCTGGCCGGCGCCACCGCCGGAATGCACGTGCGCATCGCCTCGCCGGCCGGCTACACGCCGAGCGAGCAGGTGGTGGCGGATGCCGCCGCCATCGCCGCACAGACCGGCGGCTCCGTCGCCCTCTTCACCGACCCGGTCGCCGCCGTCAGCGGATCCGACGTCGTCGTCACCGACACCTGGGTGTCGATGGGCAAGGAGGAGGAGAAGGCGGCCCGCGTGGCCGAGCTCGGCGCCTACCGGGTGGACAGCGAGCTGATGGCGCACGCGGCATCCGACGCCCTCTTCATGCACTGCCTGCCGGCCGACCGCGGCTACGAGGTCACCGCCGAGGTCATCGACGGGCCGCAGAGCATCATCTGGGACGAGGCGGAGAACCGCCTGCACGCCCAGAAGGCGCTCATGGTCTGGCTGCTCGCCCAGAACGCCCGCTAGCGCGCGCCCGACCTCCCACCGACCAGAAAAGCGAATGCCATGAGCAACGACCTCAGCAAGAACACCCCGAACGGCGCCGTCGCCGGCGTCGGCGAGACGACAGAGGGCGCCCTCTGGGGCGCCCGCTTCGCCGGCGGCCCCTCGCCGGAGCTCGCCCGGCTCAGCAAGTCGACCCACTTCGATTGGCAGCTGGCCGAGTACGACATCGCCGGCTCGAAGGCGCACGCCCAGGCGCTGGCCGCGGCCGGCTACCTCGACGACGCCGAGCTGGCCGGCATGCACGCCGCCCTCGACGAGCTGCTGCACAAGGTGCAGGGCGGCCAGTTCCTGCCCGCCGAGAGCGATGAGGACGTGCACGGCGCCCTCGAGCGCGGCCTGATCGAGATCGCCGGCAGCGAGCTCGGCGGCAAGCTGCGCGCCGGCCGCAGCCGCAACGACCAGATCGCCACCTTCATCCGGATGCTGCTGCGCGACCACTCCGTCACCGTCTCCCGGCTGCTGATCGACCTGATCGACGCCCTCGCCGCGCAGGCCGCCGCCCACCCGGCCGCGATCATGCCCGGCCGCACCCACCTGCAGCACGCCCAGCCGGTCCTGCTCTCGCACCACCTGCTGGCACACTGCTGGCCGCTGGTGCGCGACCTCGACCGCCTCGCCGACTGGAACCGCCGCGCCGACTTCTCGCCGTACGGCTCCGGCGCCCTCGCCGGCAACACGCTCGGCCTGGACGCCGGCCTGGTGGCATCCGTGCTCGGCTTCGGCGGCGTCGTCGAGAACTCGATCGACGGCACGGCCAGCCGCGACCTGGTCGCCGAGTTCAGCTACGTGCTCGCCCAGATCGGCATCGACCTGTCCAGGCTGTCCGAGGAGATCATCCTCTGGAACACCCGCGAGTTCGACTTCGTCACCCTCGACGACGCCTACTCGACCGGCTCGTCGATCATGCCGCAGAAGAAGAACCCGGACATCGCCGAGCTCGCCCGCGGCAAGTCCGGCCGGCTGATCGGCAACCACACCGGCCTGCTCGCCACCCTCAAGGGGCTGCCGCTGGCCTACAACCGCGACCTGCAGGAGGACAAGGAGCCCGTCTTCGACTCCCTGCAGAACCTCGAGGTGCTGCTGCCGGCCTTCACCGGCATGGTGGCCACGCTCCGCTTCCACACGGAGCGGATGGCCGAGCTCGCGCCGCAGGGCTTCTCGCTGGCGACGGATGTCGCCGAGTGGCTCGTCAAGCAGCACGTGCCGTTCCGCGACGCCCACGAGATCACCGGCGCCATGGTCAAGTTCTGCGAGGACCGCGGCCTGGAGCTGCACGAGATCGACGACGCCGCACTCGTCACGATCGACCCGCGGCTCACGCCGGAGGTGCGCTCGGTGCTCAGCATCGAGGGCTCGGTGAACAGCCGCGACGGCCTGGCCGGCACCGCCCCGGTGCGGGTCGCCGAGCAGCTCGCCGCCCTCACCGCCCGGGTGCGTGGCCTCGCGCAGGCCCTGCCGAGCGGCAACACCACCCTCTGACAGACACGGAGTCAGACATGCAGGCGCCGGCCGGTGTGCCCCGAGCATTCTTCGCTCGGGATGCCACCGAGCTGGCGCCTCTGCTGTTGGGGGCCGTGATCCGGCACCGCACCGCCGAGGGGGCGGTCGCGATCCGGCTGAGCGAGGTGGAGGCGTACCGCGGCAACGGCGAGGACCCGGGCTCGCACGCGCACCGCGGGGTGACGCCGCGCACCCGCGTCATGTTCGGCCCGCCGGCTCACCTCTACGCCTACTTCAGTTACGGCATGCACGTCTGCGCGAACATCGTCTGCGCGCCGGACGGACAGGCGGCCGGGCTGCTGCTGCGCGGCGGCGAGGTGGTGGAGGGGCTGGAGCTGGCCCGGCTGCGCCGGCCGACCGCCTCCGTGGATCGGGATCTGGCTCGGGGTCCGGCCCGGCTCGCGTCGGCGCTCGGCATCCGGCTGGAGCAGAGCGGGGCCGACCTGCTCGCGCCGCCGTTCACCCTGGAGCTGCCGGCGAGCCCGGCGGTCTTCGCCACCACGGCTCGCACCGGGGTCGGTGGCGAGGGCGGGGGAGCGGCATTCCCGTGGCGCTTCTACATCCCGGGCGACCCGACCGTCTCACCGTACAAGCGGCACCCCAGGCGAGCGCCCTAGTCAGGCGCTCTGCGCCTTCGGCCGCGGGCTGGGCAGGGCGGGCTGCTGCTGTGTGATGCAGTGGATGCCGCCGCCGCGGTCGAAGATCGGCCGGGAGTCGACGGTGACCACCCGGCGACCCGGGTACGCCTCGCCGAGGATCGCGCGGGCGGTCGCATCCGCGGCCTCCTCGCCGAAGCCGCACGCGACCACGCCGTCGTTGACGACGAGGTGGTTCACGTAGCTCCAGTCGACGAAGCCCTCGCCGTCGCGGAGGGTCGCCGGGGCGGGCAGGTCGAGGATCTCCCACGGGCGCCCGGCGGCATCCGTCGTCTCGGCGAGCAGACCGCGGAGCTCGCGGGTCAGCGCGTGGTCCGGGTGGGCGGGGTCCCGCTGCTCGTGCAGCAGCAACCGGCCGGGCGAGGGGATCGTGGCCACGATGTCGACGTGGCCGCGGGTGCCGAAGTCGTCGTAGTCGCGGGTCAGCCCGCGGGGCAGCCAGATCGGGTGCGTCGCACCGATCGTGCGCGCCAGCTCGGCCTCGACCCTGGCCTTGTCGAGAAACGGGTTGCGGCCGGGGTCCAGCTGCACGGTCTCGGTGAGGAGCACGGTGCCCTCCCCGTCGACGTGGATGCCGCCGCCCTCGTTGACGAGGGTCGAGCTGATCAGCTCGGCGCCGCTGTGCGCCGTGACGATCCGGGCCACCTCGGCGGACTTGCCCCACTCCGCCCAGTGTGGCGCGCCCCAGCCGTTGAAGACCCAGTCGACCGCGCCGAGCACGGTGGGGCGCTCGTCGTCGACGACGAAGCTCGGGCCGAAGTCGCGCATCCAGAACTCGTCCAGCGGCGCCTCGAGGATCTCGATCTCGCTGCCGAGCATGCGCCGGGCGCGGGCCATCTCGCTCGGGTCGACCACCATGGTCACCGCCTCGAAGCCGGCGACGGCGTGCGCGACCTCCGTCCAGGTGTCGTAGCATTCCGAGGCCGCTGCGCTCGTCTCGCCCAGCGTGATGCCCGCACGGGGGAACGCCATCCAGGTGCGCTCGTGCCGGGTGGTCTCCGACGGCATTCGCCAACTCACGTGCCTGCCTCCTCCGTCCGCCAGCGGACGAGCTGCGTCACACCGGGCCGCCCTTGTTGATCAGGCGATCAACAATTGACCCGACAGTACATAGAATGGTCCGACCATGTCAAGACCTCCATCCACGCGGGGCGCGCGCAAGCCGCCGGCCGAGCGCAGCGCCGAGATCACAGACGCCGCGCGGGCGCTCGCGCTCGAGAGTGGGCTCGCGGCGGTCACGCTCCGCGCACTGGCCCAGCGGGTCGGTGTCACCCCGGCCCTGATCGCCCACTACGAGCCGAGCATGGATGCTCTGGTCGCGCGCACCTTCGGCGACATCGTGGCCGGCGAGCTCGCCGAGATTGTCGTGCTGACCGACGCGCTGACCCCGCGCGAGCGACTCAAGCTGCTCGTGCAGACCGTCTCGGACGGCAGCCGCACCGACGTCACCGTGGTCTGGGTGGATGCCTGGGCGCTCGGGCGCCGCAACGAGCAGCTCGCCGCGAGCGTGCGCGAGCAGATGGACGCGTGGCAGGGCGTGCTGCAGGCCACCTTCACCGCGGGCGCCCGCGCCGGCGACTTCTCGGCGGCCGATCCGGCGCAGCTCGCCTGGCTGGTGCTCGGTCTCATTGACGGCCTGAACGCCCAGTCGCTCGTGCGCTGGGGCGGGGCGAGCGATCGCGGCGACCTCGTCGCGCGCACGATCGCGGTGCTGGTCGGCCTGCCGGCCGATGCCCTGAGCTGATTCCGCGCCCGGCGGCGGGCTCAGCCGAGGGCGGCCTCAGCCGATGGCGGGCTCAGCCGATGGCGGCCTCAGCCGAGGGCGAGCCGCACGAGCACCGCGCAGGCGCTGGCCCAGAGCAGGCTGGCCAGGGTGCCGATGATGAACCGCTCCCTGGCCTCGGCGGCGGCGAGCTCGGTGAAGCGGCCGAGGCCCTTGACCGCGATCACGATCGCCAGCGCCTCGGGGAACCCGGCGACGATCCCGAGCACGACGCAGAGTCGCTCGAGCACGCCGATCGCGGCGCCGCCGCGCAGCACCTCCCGGGTGGCCGGAGCGCCGTCCTCGCCGGTCGGCGCCGGGGTGCCGGCTGGCGTGGCCGGGGTCGGCACCAGGATGCCGCCGTGCGCGCCGGGCGCCACGGAGCCGCGGGTGGCCAACGAGAGGGCGAGCTGCGCGGCCGGGCCACCGCCGAACACCGCCAGAGCCGCGCCCACGAGGGCGATCAGGGCACCGACGGCCCCGCCGGCTGGCGTCCAGCCGGTCGGCCAGAACGAGGTGGTGGCGCTCAGGGTGAGGAGCAGGGCGAGCGCGAGCGCGCCCCCGGCCGCCCAGATGGCGTGGGGGAACTTCCGCATCACGGCGAAGACCGCGAAGGTCAGGGCGGTGGCGAGCAGCCCGAGCAAGAACAGCCAGAACAGCACGGGGAGGAATCCGGCCAGGTGCGGGGGAAAGATCATGACGGCGTGCTCCGATCGAGTTCTGCCAGCAATCCTACGAGCGCGGGCACCGCATTCGCCTCGACGGCGAGCTGCGCGGCCTTGGCGCGCGAACTCGCCGCCGGCGCACTGATGCCCAGCCGCTCGGCGGCCTCCTTGTAGCTCAGGCCCGCCGAGACGAGGTCGTAGAGCTCCCACCCGGGCGCGGTGCGGCGCTGCCGCAGTGCCAGGGCCAGGTCGATCAGCGCCTCGGTGCCCTCGGCCGGCGTGCTGCCCGCATCCGCCGCCCCCTGCCGGTGCAGCGCGAACCGCGTGCCCCGCTTCTTGGCGCGGGTGACGGCGTCGCGGGCGGCATAGAAGGCCGGCCCGCTGGCCTCCCGCGTCGCGGCCGGCAGCGGGAGCCCGACGGCGCCGACGCCGAGGCCGACGCTCCACTGCTCCCCACGGGTCAACTCGAGCGCGATGCGCACTATGGCGGCGGCATCCGCGCTCACGAGCTGGATCTCATCGCCCGCCGTGCGGTCAGGGGGAAGCATCAGCGCCGCGCCGTGGTCGCGCTGCAGGCGCTCGATCGTCGGCGCGGTGACGTCGGCACGGGTGCGGCTGGCGATCTGATCGGCGGTGATGACGAACATGGGAACCTCCGAGTTCAGGCTACACGCTTAACTCACTGTTACTAAAGCCTCAACACTTATTTCACCGCGGATGTTGCCTGCACGCTTCTGCCGGAGCGGTCGGCGCTCGGCCGCTGATACTCTGGGGTGCGTGTCTGACCCAGTAATCCTCAACGCCCAGCGCAACGATCCGTCCTTCCCCGATATCTGGGAGGAGATCAACTGGCGCGGCCTCGTGCACGTCTCCACCGATGCCAGCGAGCTCAAAGAGCTGCTCGCGGGGGAGTCGATCACCTATTACTGCGGCTTCGACCCGACTGCTCCGAGCCTGCACCTCGGCAACCTCGTGCAGCTGCTCCTCATGCGCCGCCTGCAGCTGGCCGGCCACCGCCCGCTCGGCCTCGTCGGCGGCTCCACCGGCCTGATTGGCGACCCGCGTCCCACGGCCGAGCGCACCTTGAACACCAAGGACACGGTCGTGGAGTGGGTCGGCCGCCTGCAGGCGCAGGTGAGCCGCTTCCTCAGCCGCGAGGGCGAGAACGCGATGACCCTCGTCAACAACCTGGACTGGACGGCCCCGCTGTCGGCCATCGACTTCCTGCGCGAGATCGGCAAGCATTACCGCGTCGGAACCATGCTGAAGAAGGACGCCGTCGCCGCCCGCCTCAACTCCGACGCCGGCATCAGCTACACCGAGTTCAGCTACCAGATCCTGCAGGGTCTGGACTACCTCGAGCTCCACCGCCAGTACGAGTGCGTGCTGCAGACCGGTGGCAGCGACCAGTGGGGCAACCTCACGAGCGGCACCGACCTCATCCGCCGCACAGAGGGAACGAGCGTGCACGCCATCGGCACGCCGCTGATCACCAACAGCGACGGCACCAAGTTCGGCAAGAGCGAGGGCAACGCCGTCTGGCTCGACTCGAGCCTGACCAGCCCGTACGCCTTCTACCAGTTCTGGCTGAACACCGACGACGCCGACGTGGTCGCCCGCCTCAAGATCTTCACCTTCCTCGAGCGGGCCGAGATCGAGCGCCTCGAGGCCGCAGTCGCGGCCGAGCCGTTCCGTCGCGAGGCGCAGCGCGCCCTGGCCTTCGAGGTGACGCGCCTGGTGCACGGGGAGACGGCGACGGCCAACGCCATCGCTGCCACCAGCGCGCTCTTCGGGCAGGGCGACCTGGCCGAGCTCGACGCCGACACCCTGGAAGCCGCGCTGCGGGAGCTGCCGAACACCACGACCGCGCCGGATGCCGGCATCGCCCAGCTCCTCTGCGACACCGCGCTGTGCGACAGCCTGAGCGACGCCCGCCGCGCCATCAAGCAGGGCGGCGTCTCGGTGAACAACGTCAAGATCACCGATGAGGCCGAGACGATCTCCGGCCACGTGCTCGCCTCGGGAGTCGCCGTGCTGCGCCGCGGCAAGAAGACCCTCGCCGGCATCTTCGTCGAGTAGTCCCGGCACGCCGCCGCGCTACCCCAGCGGGGGTGTGCGCGGCGGCGGCACGCGCCGCGATCCGGTCGCCTCGAACGCCGCCGCGAGCGTGAGCAGGGCGTTGTCGTCATAGGCCCGCCCGGCGAACGTCAAGCCGACCGGCATCCCGATGTCGGCGAGGGCGCCCATCGGCACGGTCACCGTCGGGATGCCGAGATGGCGGATCGCGAGGTTGCCGTTGGAGACCCAGACGCCATTTCGCCAGCCGAGCTCGGCGGACGCCTCGTTCACATCCATGTCGGCGGGGCCGACATCCGCCGCCGCCGGGAAGACGACGGCATCGAGGCCGAGGCCGTCCATCCACGCCTCCAGGTCGACCCGTCGCGTCTCCTCCAAACCCCGCAGCCCCGACTCCAGGTCTGGGATGGCGGTGAACTCCCTGACCGAGTGCTCCCGCACCTGTTCCGGGTAGTCGGCGATGCGGTCCTCGAAGCCGTCGTAGCGGTCGGGGAGCGCGCCAGCCGGCTCGGGGAAGATCAGCGAGCCGTCCACGCCGTCCAGACGGTCCAGTGCCGGGTCGCCGTTCGCCCGCAGGAAGTCATCCCAGGCCCACGCCGAGAGGTCGACGATCTCCCGGTGCAGGAACTCGGGGCTGACGAGCCCGCGGCTCGCGATCGTCGGGGCGCCCGGCCGGTCGCCCTCATAGTTGGACACCACCGGGAAGTCGACGAGCACGATCTCGGCCCCCGCCGCCTCGAGTGCGCGCCGCGCCTCCTCCCAGAGCGCGATGACGCTCGGCCGCGTGTCAATCCGCTGGCCGAGCTGGCCGCCCAGACTCGGCAGCGGCGAGGTGCCCGCGGCCGGATCCGCATTCACGTACATCCGGGGCAGTCCGAGGCGGGTGCCTGCGAGTGCCGCGGTTCCGCCGGCGGCGAGGTCCGGGTAGCGTGCCGGGCGCACCGCGGATGCCGCAGGCAGCGGGATCCAGGGCTGGGCCCGCCAGAAGTCACCCCGCGATTCGGCGTCGTCCGCGACGATCGCGTCAAGCACCTCGAGCAGGTCGGCCATCGTGCGCGCATGGGGCACGACGACATCCATCGTCGGCACCAGCGGCCAATTGCCGCGGGTCGAGATCACGCCGCGGGAGGGCGTGTAGGCGCACAGCGAGTTGTTCGAGGCGGGAGCACGCCCGCTCGACCACGTCTCCTCGCCGAGCCCGAACGCGGCGAAGCTGGCCGCGGTGGCGGTGCCGGAGCCGTTCGACGAGCCGGAGCCGAACGCGGCCGTCAGGTAGGCGGCGTTGTACGGGCTCTCGGCCCGGCCGTAGAGACCCCGCTGCATTCCGCCGTTCGCCATGGGCGGCATGTTGGTGAGCCCGATGAGCACGGCCCCGGCCTCGCGCAAGCGCGCGATCGTGAAGGCGTCCCACTGGGCGACGAGATCGGCGAACGCGGGGGAGCCGGCGGCGGCGGTGAGGCCGGTCGCCAGATAGCTGTCCTTCGCGGTATACGGGATGCCGTCGAGGTCGCCGAGTGACTCGCCCCTGGCTCGACGTTCATCGGACGCCCGGGCCTCGTCCGCCGCGGCGGGGTTGGGCACGACGATCGCGTTCAGGGTCGGGCCGCTCTGGTCGTAGGCCGCGATGCGGTCGAGGTAGGCGGTGAGAAGCTGAATACTCGACACGTGGCCGGACTGCAGCGCGTCGCGCAGCCCGGCGATGCTGGCCTCCGTGACGTCGAACCGCTTCGGGGTGGGGCTGCCGGTCATGCGTGATCTCCGTTGAACCTCGAGCCTTTGTTGATCATGTGATCAACAGTCCGCCGAATGTATCCGGAGCGACCGGGCGCTGTCAAGATCGGCGCCTCCAGCACCGTGCCCCGACCCCGGCCACGCGCTAGCGTGGCCAGAGCAGCAATTCTGAGGAGGTAGTGATGGCCGGCACCATCGGGGGCATCGTTCTCATGGGCATCGTGACGATCGTCTTCTTGGTCATCGTCGCTCGTGTCACCCGACGGATCCTCGGCGTCCCCGTCGGGGTGACGCGCCTCGTCCTGGCCGGGGTCATCGGGCTCGCCGCGGAGCTGGGGTTCGAGTCCCAGTTCGTCTGGGGCAAGCAGGAATACAGCCTGGCCCTCGTTCCGCTGCAACTGTCGATTGTGCTCTTCGGGGCGGTGGCCTTCCTGGTGCTCGCCGAGATCCTCGTCCCGACCGGCTCGATTCCCCGGCCCGATCAGTGGCTGCCCTCGCTGAAGGCCCGGTCGGAGCGCACTCGCCGCTACGCCGAGATCTCGCGGATCGCGCTGAAGCAGGGCCTGGTGCCGTTCCGCGCGAACGCCGCCCCGACCGCGGCCGGCCACACCGAGCGCGTTCGCCAGGCGCGCGCCCTGCGCGGCGCACTCGAGCAAGCGGGCGGCGCGTTCGTGAAACTCGGGCAGTTGCTCTCCACCCGCAGTGACATCCTCCCGCCGGAGTTCCTCGCCGAGCTGGCGCAGTTGCAGCAGCGGGTCCCGGCCGCGGACTGGGCAGAGATCCACGCGCTTCTCGAGGCCGAGTTGAACGGCCCGCTCGAGGCCCACTTCGCCTCCTTCGACGAGACCCCGATCGCGGCGGCGTCGATTGGCCAGGTGCACAGGGCCACGCTGACGACGGGGGAGCTGGTCGCCGTCAAGGTGCAGCGCCCGCACATCGTGCCGCTGGTCGACCGCGATCTCGACATCCTGCTCCGGCTGGCCGCCCAGTTCGAGCGCACCACCGCGTGGGGGAGCGACCTCGGCGTGCTCGGCCTGGCGGAGAACTTCGCCAGCAGCCTGCGCGACGAACTCGACTTCCGGCGCGAGGCCGCCAACATGTCGGCGATGGCAACGACCCAGGCTCGGCACGCCGATTCCGAGCGGGTGGGGATTCCGCGGCACTTCCCGGCGCTCTGCACCGACAAGGTCCTGGTGTTGGAGTTCGTCGAGGGCGACACACTGAGCGATGCGCGCACATTCCGCGAGCACTCCGCAGCGGAGCGCGAGGAGCAGGCCGGCCGCCTGTTGCGCTCGACGCTCACCCAGATCATCGACGACGGCGTGTTCCACGCAGACCTGCACCCGGGCAACATCATCCTGCGTCCAGACGGGGAGATCGTGCTGCTCGACTTCGGCTCGGTCGGCCGCCTCGACTCCCAGCTGCGCGCCCAGATCGGCGAAGTGCTGTTGGCCTTCTACCGGGGAGACGCCGCGGCCTTCACGGATGCGCTGCTCGGCTTCGTCGAGCTGCCGGACGACATCGACGAGACGGCGCTGCGCCGCCAGATCGGCGTCTTCGTTGCCACCAGGCTGGGCGCGGGCGCCTCGCTCGACGTCACCGTCTTCACCGAGATGGTCCGGATGCTCACCGACAACCGCATCGCCGTTCCGGCCGAACTCGCCACCGCGTTCCGCGCCGTCGCCAGCCTCGAGGGGACGCTGCGGCAGCTCAGCCCCGGCTTCGAGATGCTCACGGCGGCGCGCGACTACGCGCAGGAATGCATCAGACACGGGTTCGCGCCGTTCGCCGTCTACACGAGCATGCGCGATGAGCTCATGTCCGTCGCGCCACTGCTGCGCCGGCTTCCCACCCGGATCGACCGCATCACCGGCGCCCTCGTCGACGGCCGCCTCGGCGTCAACGTTCGGCTCTTCGCCGACCAGCGCGACCGCACGCTCCTGCAGGGGGTCGTCAACCTCCTCGTGGTGAGCTTCCTCGCCGGCGCGTTCGGCATCATGGCGTCGATGCTGCTCATCAGCGATGGGGGACCGGCGGTCACGCCCGACCTCAGCCTGTTCCAGATCTTCGGCTACATGCTCACGGTGCTCTCCGGCCTGCTCACCCTGCGGGTGCTCTTCGACGTCTTCCGACTGCGCCAGAGGGAATAGCGCGACACGCCCGGAGGGTGGCCCGCTTTGCGCGCCTGTCGGGGCGGCCGTATTGTTGTCTCTTGTCGCCGCAACGGCGGGAAGCGAAACAGCTTCTCCGCTCACCGCGGCACAGCATCTCAGCCAAACATCGTGTGTCTGCGCATTTGCGTTTGACCGGTTTCATGCCTAAGATTGCTTCTTGCCTCTCCAACTCCCCGTCTCGGGTTCGAGTCCTCACTTCGCAGGTTTTCCTGCCCGGAGTGTCTGATTCGCCCGGTTTTGCGGGGCGGCGGGGGTCTGGTAAGTTAGACAAGTTGCCTCGGAGCGACACCCGCGAGAAAGCGGGAGAATCCGGGTGCATCCGATCCTTGAGAACTCAACAGCGTGCACAATGTCAAATGCCAAAAAACCCGGATCACCTCGGTGATCGGGATTCCTTTGGAAAACATTTAAACAACAAAGCAAGTCAGTAATGATTTGTTCTGTCAGTTTCAAACTTGCTGAGATGTCCGCCTTTTTCCGGTGGCGTTGACGCGCAAAATGTGACGCCAGCTTGCTGGTTAGTCGTATAAACATTTACGGAGAGTTTGATCCTGGCTCAGGACGAACGCTGGCGGCGTGCTTAACACATGCAAGTCGAACGATGAAGCCGGGTGCTTGCACCTGGTGGATTAGTGGCGAACGGGTGAGTAACACGTGAGTAACCTGCCCTTGACTCTGGGATAAGCGTTGGAAACGACGTCTAATACCGGATACGACCCTCGGAGGCATCTCCTGGGGGTGGAAAGAATTTCGGTCAAGGATGGACTCGCGGCCTATCAGCTAGTTGGTGAGGTAATGGCTCACCAAGGCGACGACGGGTAGCCGGCCTGAGAGGGTGACCGGCCACACTGGGACTGAGACACGGCCCAGACTCCTACGGGAGGCAGCAGTGGGGAATATTGCACAATGGGCGAAAGCCTGATGCAGCAACGCCGCGTGAGGGATGACGGCCTTCGGGTTGTAAACCTCTTTTAGTAGGGAAGAAGCGAAAGTGACGGTACCTGCAGAAAAAGCACCGGCTAACTACGTGCCAGCAGCCGCGGTAATACGTAGGGTGCAAGCGTTGTCCGGAATTATTGGGCGTAAAGAGCTCGTAGGCGGTTTGTCGCGTCTGCTGTGAAATCTGGGGGCTCAACCCCCAGCCTGCAGTGGGTACGGGCAGACTAGAGTGCGGTAGGGGAGATTGGAATTCCTGGTGTAGCGGTGGAATGCGCAGATATCAGGAGGAACACCGATGGCGAAGGCAGATCTCTGGGCCGTAACTGACGCTGAGGAGCGAAAGCATGGGGAGCGAACAGGATTAGATACCCTGGTAGTCCATGCCGTAAACGTTGGGAACTAGATGTGGGGGCCATTCCACGGTCTCCGTGTCGCAGCTAACGCATTAAGTTCCCCGCCTGGGGAGTACGGCCGCAAGGCTAAAACTCAAAGGAATTGACGGGGGCCCGCACAAGCGGCGGAGCATGCGGATTAATTCGATGCAACGCGAAGAACCTTACCAAGACTTGACATATACGAGAACGGGCCAGAAATGGTCAACTCTTTGGACACTCGTAAACAGGTGGTGCATGGTTGTCGTCAGCTCGTGTCGTGAGATGTTGGGTTAAGTCCCGCAACGAGCGCAACCCTCGTCCTATGTTGCCAGCACGTAATGGTGGGAACTCATGGGATACTGCCGGGGTCAACTCGGAGGAAGGTGGGGATGACGTCAAATCATCATGCCCCTTATGTCTTGGGCTTCACGCATGCTACAATGGCCGGTACAAAGGGCTGCGATACCGCAAGGTGGAGCGAATCCCAAAAAGCCGGTCTCAGTTCGGATTGAGGTCTGCAACTCGACCTCATGAAGTCGGAGTCGCTAGTAATCGCAGATCAGCAACGCTGCGGTGAATACGTTCCCGGGCCTTGTACACACCGCCCGTCAAGTCATGAAAGTCGGTAACACCCGAAGCCGGTGGCCCAACCCCTTGTGGGAGGGAGCTGTCGAAGGTGGGATCGGTGATTAGGACTAAGTCGTAACAAGGTAGCCGTACCGGAAGGTGCGGCTGGATCACCTCCTTTCTAAGGAGCACGTGCAGTCCGCCTCTGTATACAGGGCGATCAGACACTGCCAGCCATTACGGGAACACATGTTTCCCGGTGGCGCTCATGGGTGGAACATTGACATTGCAACAACATCAGATTCCCTGGTTCCAGTACGCCACTTCGGTGGAAGGAACGAGTCGGGGGGTGGAGGGTTGTTGGAGCACGCTGTTGGGTCCTGAAGGACCGGGTCACGTTTTGACGTGGACGACCTTCTGGACTTCGGCCGACACCGGCACAGGCGCAAGCCGGCGGGTGTTGGGGGAGTACCGCCCGTACTTTGAGAACTACACAGTGGACGCGAGCATCTTAGATTGACACTTCGGTGTCAATCACAAAGATTTTTAGGACAACAGGCTTTGCTTGTTGTTCGACTAATCATTGGTCAATTTTTCTGAACGAAAGATCGATTCAAACTCATGTGATTTCAAGATTCTAAGAGCAAACGGTGAATGCCTTGGCATGTAGAGCCGAAGAAGGACGTAGTAATCTGCGATAAGCCTCGGGGAGTTGATAAACGAACCCTGATCCGAGGATTTCCGAATGGGGAAACCCCGCCGGGCCCCTTTGGGTGACCCGGTGACTCCCGCCTGAATATATAGGGCGGGTAGAGGGAACGTGGGGAAGTGAAACATCTCAGTACCCACAGGAAGAGAAAACAACAGTGATTCCGTTAGTAGTGGCGAGCGAACCCGGAAGAGGCTAAACCGATCATGTGTGATAGCCGGCAGGCGTTGCATGGTCGGGGTTGCGGGACTTTTCTGCTGCTTCTGCCGAACAGTGAGCGTTACAAAGGAATATAGACGAATGCGTTTGAAAGCGCAGCCACAGACGGTGCCAGCCCGGTAGTCGAAATGTTCCAATGGCGCGAAGAGTATCCCAAGTAGCACGGGGCCCGAGAAATCCCGTGTGAATCTGTCAGGACCACCTGATAAGCCTAAATACTCCTACATGACCGATAGTGAACAAGTACCGTGAGGGAAAGGTGAAAAGTACCCCGGGAGGGGAGTGAAATAGTACCTGAAACCGTTTGCTTACAAACCGTTGGAGCCAGTCTGATTCTGGTGACAGCGTGCCTTTTGAAGAATGAGCCTGCGAGTTAGTGATCAGTGGCGAGCTTAACCCGTGAGGGGAATGCGTAGCGAAAGCGAGTCTTAATAGGGCGAATGAGTCGCTGGTCCTAGACCCGAAGCGAAGTGATCTATCCATGGCCAGGTTGAAGCGCGTGTAAGAGCGCGTGGAGGACCGAACCCACTTAGGTTGAAAACTGAGGGGATGAGCTGTGGATAGGGGTGAAAGGCCAATCAAACTTCGTGATAGCTGGTTCTCTCCGAAATGCATTTAGGTGCAGCGTTGCGTGTTTCTTGCCGGAGGTAGAGCTACTGGATAGCCGATGGGCCCTACAAGGTTACTGACGTTAGCCAAACTCCGAATGCCGGTAAGTGAGAGCGCAGCAGTGAGACAGTGGGGGATAAGCTTCATTGTCGAGAGGGAAACAACCCAGACCACCAACTAAGGTCCCAAAGCGCGTGCTAAGTGGGAAAGGATGTGGAGTTGCACAGACAACCAGGAGGTTGGCTTAGAAGCAGCCACCCTTGAAAGAGTGCGTAATAGCTCACTGGTCAAGTGATTCCGCGCCGACAATGTAACGGGGCTCAAGCACGCCACCGAAGTTGTGGCATTGATATTTTTGGTAGGCCTTCGTGGTCCAGCCGTATTGATGGGTAGGAGAGCGTCGTGTGGCCAGTGAAGCGGCGGTGTAAACCAGCCGTGGAGGCCACACGAGTGAGAATGCAGGCATGAGTAGCGAAAGACGGGTGAGAAACCCGTCCTCCGGAAGACCAAGGTTTCCAGGGTCAAGCTAATCTTCCCTGGGTAAGTCGGGACCTAAGGCGAGGCCGACAGGCGTAGTCGATGGACAACGGGTAGATATTCCCGTACCGCAGAAGAACCGCCCAAGCTAATCCAGTGATGCTAAGTGTCTGAATCCCCGTGACGGATCCCTTCGGGGTGATGCGTGTGGGCCTAGCACACGACCCTATGCTGGTGCGGTTAGCGTATTAACAGGTGTGACGCAGGAAGGTAGCCGAGCCGGGCGATGGTTGACCCGGTCTAAGAATGTAGGCCGAGAGATAGGCAAATCCGTCTCTCATATAAGGCTGAGACTCGATGGGTAGACGTAAGTCGAAATCGGTGATCCTATGCTGCCAAGAAAAGCATCGACGCGAGGTTCAATGTGCCCGTACCCCAAACCGACTCAGGTGGTCAGGTAGAGAATACTAAGGAGATCGAGAGAATCGTGGTTAAGGAACTCGGCAAAATGCCCCCGTAACTTCGGGAGAAGGGGGGCCTGATGGGTGAAGGGATTTACTCCTGGAGCTTTTGACGGCCGCAGAGACCAGTGGGAAGCGACTGTTTACTAAAAACACAGGTCCGTGCTAAGTCGCAAGACGATGTATACGGACTGACGCCTGCCCGGTGCTGGAAGGTTAAGAGGAACGGTTAGCCGCAAGGCGAAGCTGAGAATTTAAGCCCCAGTAAACGGCGGTGGTAACTATAACCATCCTAAGGTAGCGAAATTCCTTGTCGGGTAAGTTCCGACCTGCACGAATGGCGTAACGACTTCCCAGCTGTCTCAACCGCGAACTCGGCGAAATTGCACTACGAGTAAAGATGCTCGTTACGCGCAGCAGGACGGAAAGACCCCGTGACCTTTACTACAGCTTGGTATTGGTGTTCGGTGTGACTTGTGTAGGATAGGTGGGAGACTGTGAAGCTCGGACGCTAGTTCGGGTGGAGTCATTGTTGAAATACCACTCTGGTCATATTGGACATCTAACTTCGAACCGTGATCCGGTTCAGGGACAGTGCCTGGTGGGTAGTTTAACTGGGGCGGTTGCCTCCTAAAATGTAACGGAGGCGCCCAAAGGTTCCCTCAACCTGGTTGGCAATCAGGTGTCGAGTGTAAGTGCACAAGGGAGCTTGACTGTGAGACTGACAAGTCGAGCAGGGACGAAAGTCGGGACTAGTGATCCGGCAGTGGCTTGTGGAAGCGCTGTCGCTCAACGGATAAAAGGTACCTCGGGGATAACAGGCTGATCTTGCCCAAGAGTCCATATCGACGGCATGGTTTGGCACCTCGATGTCGGCTCGTCGCATCCTGGGGCTGGAGTAGGTCCCAAGGGTTGGGCTGTTCGCCCATTAAAGCGGTACGCGAGCTGGGTTTAGAACGTCGTGAGACAGTTCGGTCCCTATCCGCTGCGCGCGCAGGAAATTTGAGAGGATCTGACCCTAGTACGAGAGGACCGGGTTGGACGAACCTCTGGTGTGTCAGTTGTTCCGCCAGGAGCACCGCTGATTAGCTACGTTCGGAATGGATAACCGCTGAAAGCATCTAAGCGGGAAGCCGGCCTCGAGATGAGATTTCCATCCCTTTTAGGGGAGAGGCTCCCAGTAGACGACTGGGTTGATAGGCTGGATGTGGAAGCGAGGACTAAAGACTCGTGGAGCTGACCAGTACTAATAAGCCGATATCTTGAAAAACACTACACACACACCGTTGTAAGGCTGGTGTGTGCGGCACGGTGAGAGTCCGTGAGAAGCTTGCGTCCACTATGTGGTTCTCGATGTACGGTCGAGAGCCGAACACACAACCAACAGCACTGTGCCCTTCGGCACAGGATGTTGATCTTGTGCTTGTTCGATTCACTTTGATACATCAACAGTGTTTCGGCGGCCATAGCGAGAGGGAAACGCCCGGTCACATTCCGAACCCGGAAGCTAAGACTCTCAGCGCCGATGGTACTGCAGGGGGGACCCTGTGGGAGAGTAGGACACCGCCGGACTTACTTTGGAAAATGGCCACCCAGCAATGGGTGGCCATTTTTCGTTAAGTCATAATTGCCTAGGTGGCTGCGTTACGCAGCGCCATTAACAGAGAACAGGAATGTACCGTGAGCGATTCTCCATCCCAGGGTCAGGGACCCGAGCGCGAGAAGCGTCCATCGCGGGACAGCCGAGGCAACGAGACTCGCAACAACAGCTCCGCGCGTGCTCCGCAGCGCGATGGTGCGCAGCAGAAGCCGTGGGAGAAGCGCGATAGCGCTGACCGCCGCCCCGCCCGTGATGGTGAGCGCAAGCCGTGGGAGAACCGCAGCAGCAGCTCTGCCGGGGGAGACCGCCGGCCGCCGCGCGACGGTGAGCGCAAGCCGTGGGAGAACCGGGACAGCAGCAGCCGTCCGACCCGTGATGGTGAGCGGAAGCCGTGGGAGAACCGCAGCAGCAGCTCTGCCGGGGGAGACCGCCGGCCGCCGCGCGACGGTGAGCGCAAGCCCTGGGAGAACCGCGACAGCAGCACCCGTCCGGCCCGTGATGGTGAGCGTAAGCCGTGGGAGAACCGCAGCAGCGGTTCTACCGGGGGAGACCGCCGCCCGCCGCGCGACGGTGAGCGCAAGCCCTGGGAGAACCGCGACAGCAGCACCCGTCCGGCCCGTGATGGTGAGCGTAAGCCGTGGGAGAACCGCAGCAGCGGTTCTGCCGGGGGAGACCGCCGCCCGCCGCGCGATGGTGAGCGCAAGCCGTGGGAGAACCGCGACAGCAGCAGCCGCCCGGCCCGTGATGGTGAGCGCAAGCCCTGGGAGAACCGCAGCGGTAGCTCTGCCGGTGGTGACCGTCGTCCGCCGCGCGATGGTGAGCGCAAGCCGTGGGAGAACCGCGACGGTGGTGACCGCCGCCCGCAGCGCGATGGCGATCGTCGACCCCCGCGCGCCGGTGGCGAGCAGAAGCTCTGGACCCGCGATGGCGCCCCCGCGCGCAACGACCGTGAGGCAGAGCGTCAGGCCCGCTACGACGAGGAGATGACCGAGGAGCAGCGCCGTCAGCACGAGCTGCGCATGGTGCGCCCTCGTCACGACGACCCCGATCTGCCCGACGACGTGACCGCGAACGACCTCGACCGCGGCGCCCGCAACGAGCTCAAGACGCTCACCAAGGACAACGCCGAGTGGGTTGCCAAGCACCTCGCGATGGCTGCCCGGCTCATCGACGAAGACCCCGAGCTTGCGCACAAGCACGTTCTGTCTGCCGCTCGTCGCGCCGGCCGCATCGCCATCGTGCGCGAGACGCTCGCCGTCACCGCCTACGCCACCGGCGATTTCGCGCTGGCGCTGCGCGAGCTGCGCACCTACCGTCGCATCTCCGGCAAGAACGACCAGATCGCCCTGATGGTCGACAGCGAGCGCGGCGTAGGCCGCCCTGACCGTGCCCTCGAGCTCGGCCGCAGCATCGACCGCACCACCCTGCCCGACTCGGTGCAGGTGGAGCTCGCGATCGCCATGTCTGGTGCCCGTCTCGACCTCGAGCAGCCGGAGTTGGCGCTCGTCGAGCTGGAGATCTCTCAGCTCGACCCGAACACCGCCTTCAGCTACAGCCCGCCGCTGTTCGCCGCGTACGCCGAGGTGCTCGAGGAGCTCAGCCGCGACGCAGAAGCAGCCGAGTGGCGTGCCCGCGCCAATCGCGCGGCTGCCGCACTCGGTGCCGCCTACGGCGAGGACGGCGACGAGACCATCTCCGTCTACGAGGAGGAGCTCGACTACATCGACTTCGCCGACGAAGAGGGCGACGACGGCATCTTCGTCTCTGACGAGCCCGCCGCAGACGCACCCGCCGAGGCGGAGGCTGTCGACGCGACGCCCGTTGACACCGCGTCGATCAAGAACGTCTCCGCCGAGGACGAGGTTGCCGAGCTGCTCGGCGAGGACTCCGACGCCGAAAGCGCTGCCGTCGAGGCTGTCGAGCCTGCCGCTGCCCCGAAGGCTAAGAAGGCTCCAACGGCTGCCAAGGTCGTGAAGGCGCCGAAGGTCGAGAAGCCGGTGACGGCTGCCAAGGTCGAGAAGGCGCCGAAGGCCGAGAAGCCTGTAAAGGCCGTAAAGGCCGAGAAGGCCGAGAAGGCCGAGAAGGCCGAGAAGGCCGAGAAGGCCGAGAAGGCCGAGAAGGCCGAGAAGGTCGTGAAGGCTCCGAAGGCCGAGAAGCCTGTAAAGGCCGAAAAGGCCGAAAAGGCCGAAAAGGCCGAAAAGGTCGTGAAGGCGCCGAAGGCTGACAAGGCTCCGAAGACCGTGAAGGCTGAGAAGGCTCCGAAGGCTGTGAAGGCCGACGAAGGCGTCGCCGACGTGAAGGCTCCGAAGAAGGCGAAGGCCGTCAAGGCCGTCAAGGCCGACAAGGGTGACGATGGCGCTGTTCCGACGGAGAAGTAGTCGCGTGTCATCTGCAACGCCCCTGGACGGCGTCGATGTTCTGCTCGCCGATCTGGACGGCGTCGTGTACGCCGGCCCGACGGCGATCCCACACGCCGTGGAGAGCCTGAACCAGGCTGCAGAGTCGCTGCGCGTCGGCTACATCACCAACAACGCCTCGCGTTCGGATGCCTCCGTCGCTGCGCACCTCAGCGAACTCGGCCTGAGCGTGCAGGCGGACGACGTCGTGACCTCTCCGCAGGCCGCGATGCTCCTGCTCTCCGGGCTCATCGAGCCCGGCTCGCTGGTGCTCGTCGTCGGCGGCGACGGGCTCGTCGTCGAGGTGGAGAAGGCCGGATTCCGGGTGACTCGCTCCGCGGACGATCTCCCTGCCGCCGTCGTGCAGGGCTTCGCGCCCGATGTGGGCTGGGCGCAGCTCGCCGAGGCCGCCTTTGCCCTCGCGCCCACCGGGCCCGGTGCCGACATCCCCTGGGTGGCCACGAACACCGACTGGACGATTCCCGTCGCCCGTGGCATCGCCCCGGGAAATGGCACCCTCGTCTCGGCCGTCCACACCGCCGTCGGGCGGCTGCCGCTCGTCGCGGGCAAGCCAGAGGTTCCGATCTTCGAGGTCGCACGGGAGCGCTTCGCCGCCGAGAACGCCCTCTTCATCGGCGACCGGCTGGACACCGACATCCTCGGCGCGAACCGTGCCGGGATGGCATCCGTTCTCGTGCTCACGGGAATCGACAAGGCCAAGCAGGCCCTGGCCGCGGGGGCCGACATGCGTCCACAGTTCATCCTCAGCGACCTGCGCCAGCTGCACGAGCCGTACCCGGAGCCGGTGCTCTCCTCCGATGGCAGCCAAGCGACGGTCAACGCCGCCAGTGTTCGCCTGAACGGCAACGACGTGCAGATCGTCAAGCGAGGGGATGCCGGCATCGACCTGCTGCGGGCTGCCTGCGCCGTGATCTGGAACTCCGGGCGGGCAATCTACGGGCTGAATGTTCCGGAAGAGCTGTACGTCAACGGCGCCGCCGCGCCTCTGTCGGCGCCTGCCGGTAACGTGGCACTGTGACGACAGCAGAACACGAACTCCCGGTCGGCCCCGCCCAGGCCGAGCTGGCCGCGCGCCTGCACGCTCTGGAAGAGCAGCCGCTGGCCGAGCGCGCCGACGGCTATGTGCAGTTGCACGACGAGATGCGCGATCGACTCGAGGGCGGCGACGCCGCGGGAACGCAGGACTAGACCATGACCGACCACATCGAGGGCGTGCGCCTGGACGCCGCGCTGGCCGAACGCGGCCTGGCCCGCTCCCGCACACACGCCGCGACGCTCCTCGCCGACGGCCTCGTCACGGTCAACGGCAAGCCCGTCCTGAAGCCCGCCACCAAGGTGTTTCCCTCCCAGAGGATCGAGGTCGCCGGCGCAGACCATTACGTCAGCCGCGCGGCACACAAACTGATCGCCGCACTCGACGCCTTCCCCGTGCAGGTCTCCGGCGCCACCGTCCTCGACGCCGGTGCATCCACGGGCGGCTTCAGCCAGGTTCTGCTCGAGCGCGGTGCCGCCCGGGTGCTCTCCGTCGACGTCGGGCACGGCCAGCTCGCGCCGCAGCTCGCCGACGAGGAGCGGCTGACCCTGGTCGAGGGCTTCAACGTGCGTTACATGACCGCCGAGTCGCTGGCGGCCGCCAGCCGCTGGCCGGAGCGGCCGAGCGTTGTCGTCGGCGACCTCTCCTTCATCTCGCTCATCACCGTGCTGCCGGCCCTCGTCGCGACGGCCGCGGAAGGCGCCGACTTCGTGCTGCTGGTCAAGCCGCAGTTCGAGGTCGGGCGCACCGGCATCCGTGAGGGCGTCGTCAAGAACCCCGGCCTGCGTGCGGATGCCGTCAACGGCGTGCTCTGGGCGGCACACGACCTCGGCCTCCGCACGGCCGGTCTCGTCGCCTCCCCGATCGCCGGCGGTTCCGGCAATCACGAATATCTGGTCTGGTTGAGCGCCACAATCGGCTCCGATCCGTCAGAATGGATCGACCGAGTCACAGCCACGACGGGAGCATGACGTTATGACGCCAGTGCAGCGCCCCATACTCGTCGTCGCGCACACCGGCCGCCGTGACGCACTCGAGGCGGCCGTTGCCGCCTGCGCCCAGTTGCGTGCCGCCGGGGCCACCCCCGTCATCCCCGCCGACCAGGGCGATGACCTGCGCGCCTTCTTCCCCGATCACGGCGGATCACTGCTGACGCTCGGCGTCGACGTGCAGCCAGAAGAGGTGGAACTCGTCATCGTGCTCGGCGGCGACGGAACGATCCTGCGCGCCGCGGAGCTCGTGCGCGGGGCCTCGACCCCGCTGCTCGGCGTGAACCTCGGCCACGTCGGGTTCCTGGCCGAGAGTGAGCGCGACAGCCTGAGCGAGGCGATCAGCCGGGGACTCGCCCGCGACTACGTCGTCGAGGAGCGCATGACGCTCGCCGTGCGGGTCAAGCAGGGCGAAGACGTGGTCTACGAGACCTGGGCCCTGAACGAGGCGACCGTTGAGAAGGCGAGCGGCGAGCGGATGCTAGAAGTCGTCATCGAAGTCGACGGCAGGCCGCTCTCCAGCTTCGGCTGCGACGGCGTCGTCATGTCCACACCGACAGGGTCCACCGCCTACGCCTTCTCGGGCGGCGGCCCTATCGTCTGGCCCACGCTGGACGCCATGCTGCTCGTGCCGCTCAGCGCGCACGCCCTCTTCGCCCGCCCCCTGGTCGTTGGCCCGGAGTCCTCGCTCGCCGTCGAGGTACTCGCCCGCACCTCCGCCTCCGGTGTGCTCTGGTGCGACGGCCGCCGCACCCGCGATCTCCCACCCGGCGCACGCGTCGTGGTGCGCCGCAGCCCCGTTCCCGTGCGCTTGGCCCGCCTGCACGAGGCGCCATTCACCGACAGGCTCGTGAACAAATTCCAACTTCCGGTCACCGGGTGGAGAGGGCCTGTCGGTCGTGATTGAGGAACTGACGATTCGCGACCTGGGCGTCATCGCTGAGGCGATATTGCCGCTCGGCCCGGGATTCACGGCCGTCACCGGTGAGACCGGCGCCGGTAAGACCATGGTCGTCTCCGCCCTCGGCCTGCTCCTCGGCGAGCGTGCCGACGCCGGTGCGGTGCGCCAGGGCCAGGCCCAGAGCTGGGTCGAGGGCCGCTGGGTGGTCGCCGAGGACGGTCCCGTCGCCGAACGCGTGCGCCTGGCCGGGGGAGACCTCGACGGGCCGGAGCTGTTGCTCGGCCGCACCGTTTCGGCCGAGGGCCGCAGCCGGGCCATCGTGGGTGGCCGACAGGCGCCCGCCGCCGTACTCGCCGAGCTCGCCGACCACCTGGTGATCGTGCACGGCCAGTCAGAGCAGATGCGCCTGCGCTCGGCCACCGCGCAGCGCGAGGCGCTCGACCGCTTCGCCGGCGCCGACTTCGCGGGAGTGCTCGCCGACTACGGCCACGCCTACCGCCGCTGGCAGGCAAACGCCGAGGAATTGGCCAGGCTGCAGAGCGAGCGCGACCGCCGCTCACGCGAGGCAGAGGAGCTGCGCGAGGCACTGGCCGAGATCGAGGCTGTCGCCCCGCAGCCCGGCGAGGACAGCGAGCTCACCGAGCGCGCCGAGCGCCTCAACAACCTCGAGGAGCTGCGCCAGGCGGCCACGATCGCCCGCGAGCAGATCTCGGCAGAGGGCGACGGCGGCGGCATCATCGAATCCCCGGACGCCGTCACTCTGATGAACGGCGCACGCCGGGCAGTGGAGCGCGCCGCCGCGCACGACGCGACGCTCGGCCCGATCGCGGAGTCGCTGGCGAGCATCGAGTTCCTGCTGGCCGACGTGGTGGGTGAGCTCTCCAGCTACCTGGACGGACTCGACACCGACGGCTCACGAGAGCTTGAGACGGTGCAGGAGCGTCGGGCCGAGCTCGCCGCCCTGGTGCGCAAGTATGGCAGCTCGCTCGACGAGGTGATCGAGGCCCTGGAGATCGGCAGCAGCAGACTGTTCGAACTCGACGGTGACGCCGAGCGCATCGCCGAGCTTGAGACCGCCGTCGCCACCGACCGTGACCTGGTGGAACGCCTGGCCGCAGAGCTCAGCGCGCTGCGCGCCCTCGCCGCCGAGCGGTTCGCCCGCGAGGTCACGGCCGAACTCGGCCCGCTCGCCATGCCCAATGCCGAACTCTCCATCATCGTCAGCCCGCGGGACGAGCTGGGCGCCAGCGGCGGCGACGCCGTCTCGATCCTGCTGAAGCCGCACGCCGGGGCAGACCCGCGACCGCTCGGGCGCGGCGCATCCGGCGGCGAGCTCTCCCGCGTGATGCTCGCAATCGAGGTCGTCGTGGCCGGCACGGACCCCGTGCCGACCTTCGTCTTCGACGAGGTGGATGCCGGCATCGGCGGCGCCGCAGCGATCGAGATCGGTCGCCGGCTCGCCCGGCTGGCCGAATCCGCCCAGGTCATCGTTGTGACCCACCTGGCCCAGGTGGCCGCGTTCGCCGAGAACCACCTCACCGTGGTGAAGGATCGCGACGGCTCCGTCACCGCGAGCAGTGTTCAGCAGCTTCGCGGCATCGAACGGGAAGCAGAGATGGCACGTCTGCTCTCGGGATTGCCCGACTCGGAGAGCGGTCTCGCTCACGCCCGAGAATTAATTCAACTCGCGCAGGCCACCCGGCCCGCAACCCTCTGATAGGATCGAAGCCCGTGGTGGATATTAGCGCGGACAACTCAAACGGCACGACCAAGCACATTTTTGTGACCGGTGGTGTCGTTTCTTCTTTGGGCAAGGGCCTGACGGCCGCGAGCCTGGGCAACCTTCTGACCGCGCGCGGCTTGCGCGTCGTCATGCAGAAGCTTGACCCCTATCTCAACGTGGACCCGGGCACGATGAACCCGTTCCAGCACGGCGAGGTCTTCGTGACCGACGACGGGGCTGAGACCGACCTGGACATCGGACACTACGAGCGGTTCCTGGACATCAACCTGAGCCAGGCCGCCAACGTGACGACCGGCCAGATCTACTCGACGGTGATCGCCAAGGAGCGACGCGGCGAGTACCTCGGTGACACCGTGCAGGTCATCCCGCACATCACCGACGAGATCAAGCGCCGCATGCGCCTGCAGGCCAGCGAGGTGCCCCAGCCGGACGTGATCATCACCGAGGTCGGCGGCACGGTCGGCGACATCGAGTCCCAGCCGTTCCTCGAGGCCGCCCGCCAGGTGCGCCACGAGCTCGGCCGCAAGAACGTGTTCTTCGTGCACGTCTCCCTGGTGCCCTACATGGGCGCCTCGGGCGAGCAGAAGACCAAGCCGACCCAGCACTCCGTCGCCACCCTGCGCTCGATCGGTATCCAGCCCGACGCCCTGGTGCTGCGCAGCGACCGCCCGGTGACCGAGAGCAACAAGCGCAAGATCGCCCTGATGTGCGACGTGGAGGAAGAGGCGGTCATCAACACGCCCGACCTCCGCAGCGTGTACGACATCCCCACCGTGCTGCACGCGCAGGGGCTGGACGCCTACATCATCGAGCAGCTCGGCCTGGCCAAGGCCGGCGACGTGAACTGGGACGGCTGGCAGACGGTGCTCGACGCCGTGCACGAGCCCAAGCACGAGGTCACCATCGGCCTGGTCGGCAAGTACATCGACCTGCCGGATGCCTACCTCTCGGTGACCGAGGCGCTGCGCGCCGGCGGGTTCGCCCAGCAGACCAAGGTCAACATCCAGTGGATCCCCTCCGATGAGTGCGAGACCGAGGAGGGCGCGGCCCGCAACCTCGCCCCGCTCGACGCCATCTGCGTGCCCGGCGGCTTCGGCGTGCGCGGCATCGAGGGCAAGCTCGGCGCCCTCACCTTCGCCCGTGAGAACGGCATCCCGACGCTCGGCCTCTGCCTCGGCCTGCAGTGCATGGTCATCGAGTACGCCCGCAACAAGGCGGGACTGCCCGGCGCCTCCTCGACCGAGTTCGACCCTGAGACCGGCTTCCCGGTCATCGCGACGATGGAGGAGCAGGTCGAGATCATCTCCGGCGGCGACCTCGGCGGCACGATGCGCCTGGGCCTCTACGAGGCGGCACTCGACGAGGGCTCGCTCGTGGCCGAACTGTACGGCTCGACCCTCATCACCGAGCGCCACCGCCACCGCTACGAGGTTAACAACAAGTACCGCGAGCAGATCTCGGCCGCTGGCCTGTCCTTCTCCGGCACCTCGCCCGACCGCCAGCTCGTCGAGTTCGTCGAGCTGCCGCGCGACCAGCACCCGTTCTACGTGGCCACGCAGGCGCACCCCGAGCTGCGCTCGCGCCCGAACAACGCGCACCCGCTGTTCCGCGGTCTCGTCTCCGCAGCGCTTGACCGCCAGCAGGCCAGCCGCCTGTTCGAGGTCAAGGATGCCGAGTAACGAGTAGCGACGCGCATGCCACACGCTGAGGAGCCCCGCGAACCGCTTGCCGACACCCGGCAGGCGGTGCGGGTGCTCTCCTCGAGCACCGTCTTCGACGGGCACGTCTGGGGCGTGCGCCGGGACCGCTTCGAGTACAACGACGCCGTCATCGAGCGCGAGTACGTCGACCACACCGGCGCCGTCGCGGTGCTCGCCATCGACGACGAGGAGCGCGTGCTGCTGATCAAGCAGTACCGCCACCCCGTGCGCACCCGCGACTGGGAGATCCCGGCCGGGCTGCTCGACATCCGGGGGGAGAGCCCGCTGCGCGCCGCGCAACGCGAACTTGCAGAGGAAGCCGACGTCGAGGCCTCCGACTGGAGCGTGCTCAGCGAGTTCTACACCTCGCCGGGCGGCAGCGACGAGGCCATTCGCATCTACCTGGCCCGCGGCCTCAGCGCGACCGCCGAGCCGTTCCCGCGCAGCGAGGAGGAGGCGGACATCGAACTGCGCTGGGTCGGCCTCGACGAGCTCGTCGACGCGGTCATGGCCAGGCGGCTACAGAACCCCTCGCTGGTGATCGGCGCGCTCGCCGCGAACGTGGCCCGCTCGCGCGGCTGGCAGGGGCTGGAGGCCGGCGATGTCAGCTGGCCGCGGCATCCGAAGAGCGAAGCACTCGGGGAATGAGCGCCGAGCAGGCCGAGTCGGAGCCGCAGGCCGACCTGCCCGGCCCGCCGCCCGGCCCCGCGCCGCCCAGCTCTGCACCGCCGAGCTCCGCACCGCCGAGCCCGATGCAGCGTGCCGTGCAGAACTACCTGCGCCACGTCACCGTCGAGCGCGGCCTGTCGACGAACACGGTCGCCGCCTACCGGCGCGACCTCGCCCTGTACACGCTGTGGCTGGCGGGGGAGGGCATCGATGACCCGTCCGGCGTCACCGGCAACCATGTCGGCGCTTTCGTGCAACACCTCGGCACGCGCGAGGTGGAACCGCTGAAGGCCTCCTCGATCGCCCGGGTGCTCTCCTCGGTGCGCGGCTGGCACCGCTTCCTGCTCGAGGAGGGGCAGACCGAGACGGATGTCGCCCACGAGACGAAGCCGCCCAAGCTCGGCAGCCGGCTGCCCAAGGCGATCAGCATCGAGCAGGTCGAGGCGTTGCTGGACGCCACCCGCGGCGACGAGGTACAGCAGTTGCGCGACTGCGCCCTGCTCGAACTGCTCTACGCCACCGGCGCCCGCGTCTCGGAGGCGGTCAACCTGAACGTCGACGACGTCATCGACCAGGAGGTGGTGCGGCTGCTCGGCAAGGGCGGCAAACAGCGCATCGTGCCGGTCGGCAGCTTCGCCAGGGCTGCGCTGGACGCCTACCTTGTGCGCGCCCGCCCGCAGCTCTCCCTCCGCGGCACGGCCACACCCGCCCTGTTCCTCGGCCTGCGCGGCCAGCGCGTCTCCAGGCAGAACGCCTGGCTGATCATCCGCGCCGCCGCCGCCCGCGCCGGGCTCGACATCGAGGTCTCCCCGCACACCCTGCGGCACTCCTTCGCCACCCACCTGCTGGCGGGCGGGGCCGACGTGCGCGTCGTGCAGGAGCTGCTCGGCCACTCCTCGGTGGCCACGACACAGATCTACACCCTGGTCACGGCCGACACACTGCGCGATATGTACACGAGTGCCCACCCGCGCGCTCGCTAGAATCGTCTGAGTGCCCCGCGGCCGTGCCGCGTCGGCACTGCACAGGCAACAGTATGAGTGGGCATCGGCCCAGACCAGGAGATCAGCGTGGCGAGCAAGCGAGACCACTCGGCAGAACTTCCCCTCGCTGAGCTTTCCGCCATGGGCGATCTCGCATACGGCCGGGGCGTGCGGCAGGAACCGGGCATGGGCCCGACCAACCGGCCGCAGACCGAGTTTCCGGAGCCCGCCCCGCTGAAGAGCCACGGCCCGGCCCGCATCATCGCCCTCTGCAACCAGAAGGGCGGCGTCGGCAAGACCACGACGACGATCAACCTGGGCGCCACCCTCGCCGAGTACGGCCGCCGCGTTCTCGCCATCGACTTCGACCCGCAGGGCGCGCTCTCGGCCGGCCTCGGCGTGCAGACGCACGACGTGCCCACCATCTACGACCTGCTGCTCTCCCGCTCCGCCAACCCGGCCGACGCCATCCAGAAGACCCGGGTGCCCGGCCTCGACGTGATCCCGGCCAACATCGACCTCTCCGCCGCCGAGGTGCACCTGGTCAACGAGGTCGCCCGCGAGCAGATCCTCGCCAGCGTGCTGCGCAAGGTCAGCGACGACTATGACGTCGTGCTGATCGACTGCCAGCCCTCGCTCGGCCTGCTCACCGTCAACGCCCTCACCGCCAGCCACGGCGTGCTGATCCCGCTGGAGTGCGAGTTCTTCGCGCTGCGCGGCGTCGCCCTGCTGATCGAGACCATCGACAAGGTCCGCGACCGGCTGAACCCCGCCATCCAGCTCGACGGCATCCTGGCCACCATGTACGACTCGCGCACGCTGCACTCGCGCGAGGTGCTCGACCGCGTCGTCGAGGCCTTCGGCGACAAGGTGCTGGAGACCGTCATCGGCCGCACCGTGAAGTTCCCGGATGCCAGCGTCGCCGGTGCCCCGATCACACAGTTCGCACCCGAGCACGCGGCGGCCCGCGCGTACCGGCAGCTCGCCAGGGAACTGGTCAGTCGTGGCGCAGTCGCCTAGCGGCCTCGCGCCAGCTCCCCACGAAGCACCCTCCGGCGACGGGGGTTTCTCCGTCGCGCTCAGCAACTTCTCTGGCCCGTTCGACCTGCTCCTCAGCCTCATCTCCAAGCACGAGATGGACATCACCGAGGTCTCGCTCAGCCGCGTCACCGACGAGTTCATCTCCTACCTGCGGGGCCTCAGCTCCGAGGACGAGCTCGACCAGGCCAGCGAGTTCGTCGTCGTGGCGGCCACCCTGCTCGACCTCAAGGTCGCCGGCCTGCTGCCGCAGGGCGAACTCGTTGACGCAGAGGATGTCGCCCTGCTCGAGGCGCGCGACCTGCTGTTCGCCCGGCTGCTGCAGTACCGGGCGTTCAAGGAGGCCTCGGCCTGGTTCGCCGGCCACCTGGAACAGGAGTCGCAGCGGCACGCCCGCACGGTGCGGCTGGAGGAGAAATACCGCCAGCAGACCCCGGAGCTCGTCTGGAACCTCTCCGCCGCCGACTTCGCCGCGCTCGCCACGCTCGCAATGGCGCCGCGCGCGATCCCGGTCGTCGGTCTGGACCACTTGCACGCGCCGCTGGTGAGCATCCGTGAACAGGCCGCCCACATCGTGGCGGTGCTGCGCGGGGGAGAACCGGTGACGTTCCGGCAGCTGATCAGTGGGCTCGACCAGAGCGCCGGGCAGAAGGGCATCGTCATCGCCCGCTTCCTGGCCGTGCTCGAGCTGTACCGGCACGCCGCAATCGCCTTCGAACAACTCGAGCCGCTCGGCGAGCTGACGCTGCGCTGGACGGCCGAGAACTGGACCGACGACAGCCTGGCCACCCTGGGAGCCGATTACGATGCCTGAACGAGACACCGACAACGAGCTCGACCGTGCCCTCGAGGCGGTTCTGCTCGTCGCCGACGAGCCGCAGGGCCTGGTGCACCTGGCCACGGCGGTCGGCCGACCGGTCGAGCAAGTGGCGGCATCCGTCGCCCGGCTCGTCAACGACTACGACGGCGTGGACGCCGCGGGCAACCCCGCCGGCGTGCGCCGCGGCTTCGAGCTGCGCGAGGTCGGCGGCGGCTGGCGCTTCTACGTGCGGGCCGAGTACGACACCGTCGTGGCCGACTTCGTGATGACGCAGAACCCCAGCAAGCTCTCGCAGGCCGCGCTGGAGACCCTCGCCGTCATCGCATACAAACAACCCATCAGCCGCGGCTCCGTCGCGTCGATCCGGGCCGTGAACGTCGACTCCGTCGTGCGCACGCTGCTCGGCCGCGGCCTCATCACCGAAGCTTTCACCGATTCCGAAACCGGCGCCATCAACTACGCCACGACCGATCTGCTTCTCACGCAGCTCGGCCTGAACTCCCTCGACGAACTGCCGCCGATCTCCCCTCTGCTCGAGGACGGCGCGGAAGGATTTAGCCATGACCTCCGATGACTTCACCCCCAAGGACTACGATCCCGAGGACTTCGGCCCCGAAGACCTCGCCGACGACTTCGAGCGCATCCCGGACGCCGGGCCCGACGGCATCCGCCTGCAGAAGCTGCTCGCCGCCGCCGGCATCGCCTCCCGCCGCGTCGTCGAGCAGTACATCGTCGAGGGCCGCATCGCCGTCAACGGCGTCGTCGTCAAGGAACTCGGCACCCGGGTGAACCCGGAGACCGACCTGATCTCCGTCAACGGCCTCGGCGTGCAGCTGGACCAGAGCAAGCGCTACATCATGCTGAACAAGCCGACCGGCGTCGTCTCCTCGATGAACGACGAGCAGGGCCGCCCCGACCTCAGCTACTTCACCAAGGACTTCTCGGAGCGCCTGTTCAACGTCGGCCGGCTCGACGCCGAGACCAGCGGCCTGCTGATCCTCACCAACGACGGCGACCTCGCACACACCCTCGCCCACCCGTCCTTCGGTGTGACCAAGACCTACGTCGCCAAGGTGCGCGGGCGAATGACGGCCCAGACCGTCGCGCTGCTCCAGCGTGGAATCGAGCTCGAGGACGGCCCGATCAAGGCCGACAAGGCGCGCATCCTCTCCGACCCGGCCGGCTCGTCCACGCACAGCGTCGTCGAGATCACCCTGCACTCCGGGCGCAACCGCATCGTCCGGCGCATGCTCGCCGAGGTCGGTCACCCGGTCGTCGACCTGGTGCGCCGCCAGTTCGGCCCGCTCAACCTCGGCACGCTGCCGATCGGCCAGATGCGCGAACTGACCAAGGCCGAGCTCGGCCAGGTGCTCACCATCTCCCGCGACGGGGCAGAGGCCCAGCAGCGCCACTCGGTGCGCCAGGCCGACAAGAACCCGAAGAAGCGGGGGCTGTGATGGCCTTGATCCCCAGCACGGAGAGCCGGCTCGCCGGGCCCGTCCGCGTCGTCGGCGCCGGCCTGCTCGGCACGAGCGTCGGCCTGGGCCTGCGCGCCCGCGGCATCGACGTGTTCCTCGCCGACGCCTCGCCGACGAACGTGAGCATCGCGACGGACCTGGGTGCCGGCCGCCCGGCCGCCCCCGGCGACGCCCCGCAGCTGATCGTCGTCGCCGTGCCGCCGGACGTGACCGCCGACGTGGTGGCGCGCGAGCTCGCCGACTACCCGGACGCCATCGTCACCGACGTCGCCAGCGTCAAGCTGCAGATCCTGGACACCCTCATCGCGCGCGGCGCCGACGTGTCGCGCTACATCGGCTCGCACCCGATGGCCGGGCGCGAGCGCGGCGGCCCCCTCGCCGGCCGCGCCGACCTGTTCGTCGGCCGCCCCTGGGTGGTCGCCGGCCACGACGCCATCTCGTACAAGCGAGCCAGCGCCATCGACGACATGATCCTGGACCTCGGCGCGACCCTCGTCGAGATGAGCGCGGAGGAGCACGACCGCGGCGTCGCGCTGATCTCGCACGTGCCCCAGGTGGTGTCGAGCCTGATGGCCCGCCGCCTCATCGACGCGCCGAGCGCCTCCGTCAACCTCGCCGGGCAGGGCCTCCGCGACGTCACCCGCGTCGCCGCCAGCGACCCAGAGCTGTGGGTGCAGATCCTCGGCGCCAACTCGGCCCCGGTGCGCGAGATCCTCACCGCTTACCGCGAGGACCTCGATCGCTTCATCGACGCCCTCGACGACGTCAACGCCCCCGGCGCCCGCCGCCGCGTGGCCGAGGAGATCGCCGGCGGCAACACCGGCGTCGCCCGGCTGCCCGGCAAGCACGGCATCGACAAGCGCTTCGCGACCATGATCGTCATGGTCGACGACACCCCGGGCCAGTTGGCCAGGCTCCTCCACGAGATCGGGGAGATCGGCGTCAACCTGGAGGACCTGCGCCTCGAGCACGCCCAGGGCGTGCAGGTCGGCCTCGCCGAGATCTCCGTCGTTCCCGAGGCCGTCGAACGCCTCACCACCGAGCTGGTCGCCCGCGGCTGGCGGATTGCAGGCTAGAGAAATGACCACCCCCGACAGCGCCCAGACGATCGTCGTCGCCATCGACGGCCCGGCCGGCAGCGGCAAGTCCAGCGTGAGCAAGGCCGTCGCCCGCGCCCTTGGCTACGGCTACCTCGACACCGGCGCCGCCTACCGGGCGCTGGCCTGGCTGGTGCTGGAGAAGGGCGTCGACAGCGAGGACGCGGATGCCGTCATCGCCGCGCTCGACGACTTCGACTACTTCATCGCCACCAACCCCGACGAGTACGTCGTGCGGGTGGGGGAGACCGACGTGACCGAGGCGATCCGCGAGCCGCGCGTGAGCGCCGCCGTCAGCGCGATCGCCCGCGTCCCCGCCGTGCGCAGCCACCTGGTCGAGCTGTTCCGCAGCATCGCCGCCGGCGTTGACGCCCCCGGCGTCGTCGTCGAGGGCAGGGACATCACCACGGTCGTCGCGCCCGACGCCCCCGTCCGCATCCTTCTCACAGCTTCGGAAGAGGCTAGAATGGCCAGACGGTCCGCCGAACTGCAGGATGACGCCGCCGCAACCGCGGGAGCCGAGCTCAAGAAACGCGATCAGGCCGATTCGCGCGTGGTCGACTTCCTGAACGCAGCAGAGGGCGTGACCACGGTCGATTCGACCGAACTGAACTTTGCCGAAACCGTCGATGCCGTCATCACGGTGATCGCCGACACGCAATCCCCGGTCTCGTAGAGCCCACACGGCCGAACAGACCCACCGAGGAGACAATCCATGACTGACATCGACACCGACGATTTCGACGCCAACGACGATCTCGTCGAGCGCATGAGCGCGCTCGACGAGGACCTCGCCGTCCAGCGCGCCCACTCACTGCGTGCGGGGCTCGCCGACTACGAGCTCGAAGACGACGACTTTGACGTGCTCGACGCCGTCACCGAAGACCCCAACGCGATCACCTACCTGCCCGCGCTTCCGGTCATCGCCATCGTCGGCCGACCCAACGTCGGCAAGTCGGCGCTGGTCAACCGCATCCTCGGCCGCCGCGAGGCCGTCGTGGAGGACACCCCCGGCGTCACCCGTGACCGCGTCTCGTACAAGGGCGAGTGGAACGACCGCCGCTTCACCCTCGTCGACACCGGCGGCTGGGAGCCCGACGCCAAGGGCATCGACGCCTCCGTCGCCGCCCAGGCCGAAGTGGCCATCGACCTCTCCGACGTCGTCTTGTTCGTCGTCGACGCGCGGGTGGGCGCCACCTCCACCGACGAGCAGGTCGTGCGCATGCTGCGCAAGAGCGGCAAGCCCGTCTTCCTGCTGGCCAACAAGGTGGATGACGCCCGCCAGGAGCCGGAGGCCGCAGCACTGTGGAGCCTCGGCCTCGGCGAGCCCTACCCGGTCTCCGCTCTGCACGGCCGCGGCGTCGCCGACCTCCTGGACGCCGTCCTCAAGAAGCTCCCGCTGATCTCGGCCGTCGCCAAGGAAGAGGTGGGCGGCCCGCGCCGCGTCGCCATCCTCGGCCGCCCGAACGTCGGCAAGTCCAGCCTGCTGAACAAGTCCGCCGGCGAGGAGCGCGTTGTCGTCAACGAGCTCGCCGGGACGACCCGCGACCCCGTCGACGAGCAGGTGGAGCTCGGCGGCAAGATCTGGCGTTTCGTCGACACCGCCGGCATCCGCCGCCGCGTGCACCTCTCGCAGGGCGCCGACTTCTACGCCTCGCTGCGCACCAGCACGGCCCTCGAAAAGGCCGAGGTCGCCATCGTCGTCATCGACGTGAGCGAGAAGATCAGCGAGCAGGACGTGCGCATCATCGACCTGGTGCTCGAGTCCGGCCGCGCCCTCGTGCTCGCCTTCAACAAGTGGGACCTGCTGGACGACGACCGTCGCCGCTACCTCGAGCGTGAGATCGAGCAGGACCTCGCCCACGTCTCGTGGGCCCCACGCGTGAACATCTCGGCCCGCACCGGGCGCCACCTGGAGAAGCTGGTGCCGGCCCTCGAACTCGCGCTCGAGTCGTGGGACACCCGCATCGCCACCGGCAAGTTCAACGCCTTCCTGGCCGAGCTCACCGCGGCACACCCGCACCCGGTGCGCGGCGGCAAGCAGCCCCGCATCCTGTTCGGCACCCAGGTGTCCAGCCGCCCGCCGACATTTGTGCTGTTCACCACCGGATTCCTCGACCCGGGCTACCGCCGTTACATCCAGCGCCGCCTGCGCGAGATCTACGGCTTCGCCGGAACGCCCATCTTCGTCAACATGCGCGTTAGGGAAAAAAGAGCACGCTAGCCCTCGGCTTCACGCGCCCAGCACTCTAAGCTGGGCGCGTGGACGCCTTCTGGGTTGGCCTCGGCATTCTCGTCTTGGGGGTCACCCTCCTCGATGTCTTCCTCACTGCGCTGAACTACGACGAGGCTGGCTTCTTCGCCGGCCGTCTGGCCGCCGGGCAGTGGATGCTGACCAGGCGCCTCACCCGCCGCCTGGCCCGCCGGTGGCGCCCCCTCGTGCTGCGCCAGGTCACCGGCCTGCAGATCATGGTGACCGTGATCGCCTGGGTCAGCGGCGTGATCCTCGGCTACGGGCTGATCTACCTCGGCTACATGCAGGGGAACAATTTCCAGTACTCCGGCGTCAACGGCGACTTCTTCGGCGCCATCTACTTCAGCGCCGCCCAGCTGGCCACCGTCGGCACCTCGCAGCTCTCTCCGAACACCGACCTGCTGCGCGCCCTCTCGATCCTGGAGAGCCTGAACGGCGTCGTTCTGCTCTCGCTCATCCTCACCTTCCTGCTCGGCATCTACGACGTCATCAGCAGCCTGCGGGCACTCTCCGCGCAGTTCTTCAGTGCGGGCACCGGCGTCGGCGAACCGATCGCCAGCCTGAAACCGTACTTCCCTGGCGGTGAGTCGAGGGACCTGGACTCCCACCTGGAGTCCGTCTCCGACACCTTCGGCTCCTACACGGACGGCGTGCGGCTGCACCATTCGGCGTACTACTTCCAGAGCGGGCGCGACACGTTCTCACTGCCGTACTCGATTCGAATGCTGGCCGGCATCATCGGCGGGCTGCGCTGGGGGCTGCCCGGCCAGAACCCGGTCGCCCAGGAGCCGACACTGCAGCCGTTGACGGCCCAGTTCGAGAAGTTCCAGCAGTACATGCATCCGCTGCTCAAATGGCAGAGCACCGCGGTGCCGGAGACGGTGACCCTGGACGACTTCGCCGCCCAGCTGCGGGCAGAGGCCGGCCACGCGGAGCGGCGGCGCTCCCGGCGGATCAGGCTGCAGGACCCGGGCGACCCCTGGGTGGCCCGCTTCGTGCAGGTCAACCGCGAGATGGGTGAGCTGACCGCCACCGTGCCGCTCACGGACGTGGCGGAGGCGTACGCCCGCTACGCGCAGTGGCTGCCGTTCGCCTACCACGCGCAGCAGTTCAGCGCCGCCGTCTCGCGGGATCTCGACTACCAGCCGGTGTACTCCGAGCCGGAGGACCAAGCCCCCGTCGCCGTGCTGGCGCCGGCCCCGGACGAAACGATGCCGCGCGGCCGCGAGCGCGGCGTGCGCGCCTTCCTCGGCCGCCGGGTCACGCTCATCGACCCCGGCTACACGCGCCTGCTCAGTGCCGCCCGCGCACTGGGTTCCGCCGTGCTGGCCGTGGCGGTTCTCGCCGTCGCCCTGAACGCGCTCGGGCAGCCGCCGCTGCCGGCGGCGATATTCGGCGGCATGATCGCGATGTTCACCGGGGCGTCCTCACCGGGCGGCCACGGCTGGAAGCGCGTGGCCGGGTTGGTCGCGCTGGTGCCCGTGCTGTTCGCCATCGCGCTGAACGTGATCGTGCCGCACGACCCGATCCCCTCCGCGCTCGTGCTGACGCTCCTGGCTTTCGCCGGCGTGGCCGTCTCACGATTCGGGCGCCAGCTCGGCGGCCTCGGCCAACTCGCATTCGTCTCCTACTACTTCACCCTGTTGCTGCGCCTGCAGCCCAGCGAGACCCTGCTCTTCGTGGCCGCCGCCGTCGTCGGCGTGCTGTGCTCGGTGGCGATCCAGCTCATCCCGAACAAGGGGGCGCACGCGCGGGTGCTCCGCGGCGGGGTGCGGGCGTTCGAACTGCGCCTGGTGCGCTCGCTGGAGCCGCTCATCGACACCGTCTCCGCCGCGCGGTGGGATCCGGACCTGCAGCGCAGGACGCGGAGCGATTTTCGGCAGAGTCACCACACGGCGGCGTTCCTCAGCGCACAGCTCACCGGCAACGACCCCGACATCGGCTTGTCCGTCGAGCAGGCGGAGGCGCTGCGCATCCGCGTGCACGACGCCGAGCTCGCCCTGGCGAACCTCGGCACCGCCGCGCGCGCGGCCACCGGCGCCGGCATCCCGATCGAGGTGCGCGCGCGCCTGGCCGGGGCGCTGCAGACGGTGCAGAAGCACATCGCCGGCTACCCGGAGGTTCCGGCCTGGGCCGGGGCCCCGCCGCCCGGCGACGCTGAGACCGCGCCAGAACAGCACCCGGATGCCGAGCGGCTGCAGACGGCGAGGGCTCCAGAGCACTGGCCTCGACCGGCCCGCCGCGTGTACGCCGCCGCATTCGAACTGCAGCAGGCCAGCGACAAACTACACACGGCTCGCGCGGCAGAGTTGCTGAGCACTCCGGCGGATGCCGGGCCTGGGCCTGAGCTAGAGCAGGACGACTCCGATATCGACGCGCTGCTGCCGGGCGAGGAGCAGGCCGGCTCGGTGCAGGACGGGCTCGCGCCCCACCACCAGGGCGCCCAGGCGGCGCCGCCCGGTGGTGCCGCCGAGTCCGCGGCGCTCTGGCGCCGCGCCGTGCAGGCCGCGCTCTCGACGGGCATCGCGCTGTACCTCGGCTCCTTCGTCTCCTCGAGCCACCAATACTGGGCGGCAATGCCGGCCTACCAGGCGATCGGGGGCAGCGACGGGGAGACATTCGTCAAAGGGGCCCAGAAGATCATCGGCACCATCTTCGGCGCGACCGTCGGGTTCTGGATCGCCATCGCCGCCGGCTCACACCCCGCCGTGCTGTTGCCCGTCCTGGCGATCTGCGTCTTCGCCTCCGCTTACTTCCGCTCAGCCTCGTCGCCGCTGGCCGCCTTCTGGCAGACCATGATGTTCGCCCAGCTCTACGATTTCCTCGGGCGGTTGAGCACTGAGGCGGTCGACGTGCGCGTCGTGGAGACCGTGATCGGTGCGGTTGTTGCGCTCCTCGTCGCCGCGCTCGTGCTGCCGACCCGCACTCGCGCGAAGTTCGCCCGTCAGGCCCTGAAACTTCTCGACAGCGTGGAGGGTGTCACGGCCGCCGCGCTGCAGGTGTGGCGGAGCGGCCGGGCGCCCTCCGCGGCGGAGCGTGCCGCACTCGCCCGCGGCGAGATCGCGATGGCCGAGCAGTTGCGCACGTTGCAGGTGACCGCGGCCCCCCTGCAGCACGCCTCGGGGGCGTTCGACCCCAGCGGTGTCGAGAACCAGCTCTCCTCGTTCTGGGAACTGCTCTACTACACCCGGCATTTCGTCGCGGCGACCGAGCGCGGTGACCCGGCACAGGCGAACGTCTCGCCCGAGCAATGGAACCAGCTCGAGGAGGCGACCGAGCGGAACTTCGCCGCGCTCGCCGCGGCCTTCGATGCCCGCTCGCCCGGGCCGGCGGACTCGGACGTCGGGATCGACGAACTGGGTGACGGTGAGGAACCACGCGACGCGGAGCAAGCCCTCGGCGCGCTCGCCCGGGCGAACGCGACAATCGCGCTCATGGTCGAGGATGCCATTCCGCAGCCGACCGGCCTGTTCCACCGTCGAGCCGGGCGCTGATCCGAGCCGCGTCAGCGGACCCCTCACGCCCCACGCCGCGGGCCTGCCACCGCCCCTTGCACCCCCCGAATGGGGTAGACCGGGCGAGGGGATCGGCGTATGGTGCCGGTGTGGCATCCGGTCGGGGATTCCCATCCGGCAGACCAATCGAGAAAACCGGGGACGACATGAACCTCACTCCACGCGAAATCGACAAGTTGTATGTCTACCAAGTTGCAGACTTGGCTCGAAAGCGGCGTGACCGCGGAACCAAGCTCAATCTCAGTGAGGCCCAAGCCCTGATCACGGAAGCGATTCTGGAGGGGGCCCGCGACGGCAAGTCCGTCGCCGAATGCATGGAGTTGGGCAAGACCATCGTCACCGAGCGGGAGTGCATGGGCGGCGTGCGGGAACGCCTCTCGCTGCTCCAGGTCGAGGCGACCTTCCCCGACGGGAGCAAGCTGGTCTCCTGCCACGACCCGGTCGGCGCTTAAGATGACCCGGCCGACCGACGCAGATCCCTCGGTGGTGCTGGTCGGTGGGCACGAGAGCTCGAATGGCGCGGACCTTCGCCCGCTGCTGGCGCAGCTGCCGGGGGCCCACGTCAGCGCGCCGGGACGGGCGCTCAGCAGCACCGTCAGCCGCGTGCTGTCCGCACCTGGCCAGGCGAGCGTCGTGGTCGTGCCGATCACCTTCGGGCGCAACCCGACGATGGTCGCCGACGCGGCCAAGACCCTGAGCTGGCTGGCTCCCCAGAGCCCCGGCAGGCTCGCGCTCGCCGAGGACTTCGGCACGCTGGACCACCTCACCGCCTGGCTGCGCGCGGCAACCGTCGCCGTGCGGCGGCGCGCGCCGGATGCCGCGGTGGTCATCGCGGCCGAGTCGGCGAACCCCTTCGACGACGCGGAGCTGCACCGCATCGCCCACCTGGTGCGCACGCACGGCGCGGGCAACGAGGTCGAGGCGGCCGCCGGCGCCGAGCCGCACGAGCTGCTCGTGACCCTGCGGCGGCTCCGGCTGCTCGGCTTCCCCCAGGCGGTCGTCGTGCCGGCCGGGTTCCAGCGCTCCAGCGCGGTGCCGTTCGGCGAGGGCGACTTTGCGGGGGCCGAGTTCTACGGCCCGCTGCTCTCGGAGCAGGCGGTGCTGCGCGTCATCCGCGATCGCGTGGCCGACGCCGCGCACCGGCTGAGCCACGGCGACGACGGCATCAACGCCGGGCTCGCCGCGGACCACGGCCACGGCTACGCGCACTCGCACGCCTTCGACGCCACCAGGTTTGACGACGCCGAGGGCGCCGGGCACACGCACCCGCACACGCACAGTCACGGCGACGGCCGCGGCGTCGCGCACACCCACGACCACTCGGGGGCCGGCCACGACCACCCCGAGGCTGCCAGCGGCAGCCACCCGGACATGTCCCTGATCCACACGCAGTGACTGCGGAAGGAAGAACACCATGCTAGGCAGCCCGAAGTACGACCACATGAGCGACCAGATCGAGATCAACGCCGGCCGAGACAGCGTCACACTCACGGTGAGTAACACCGGCGATCGCGCGGTGCAGGTCGGATCCCACTTCCACTTCTTCGAGGTGAACAAGGCGTTGCTGTTCGAGCGCGAGAAGGCGTACGGCACCCACCTGGACATCCCGGCGGGCACCGGCATCCGTTTCGAGCCCGGCGACACCAAGGAGGTGACCCTCACCGCGTATGCGGGCACGCGCCACATCATCGGCTTCAACAACCTCGTCAACGGCGGGCTGGACTCGGAGGACACGAAGATCCAGGCCATCGCGCGAATGAACGAGCTCGGCTACAAGAACGGCAAACCAACTACCCGTCCCAGCGCCGCCAAGAGCGGCGCGGCCAAGGGCGCGGCGAAGCAGGGCACGACGAAAAAGGGGACGAAGTAATGGCGATCATCTCGCGCAAGCAGTACACGGACCTCTTCGGCCCGACCGTCGGAGACCGGGTGCAGCTGGCCGACACGAATCTGGTGATCCAGATCGAGAAGGACTACGCGGAGGGCCACTACGGCGACGAGGTCGTCTACGGCGGCGGCAAGACCGCGCGCGACGGCATGGCCGCCGACCCGCAGGCCACCGACGCCCAGGGCGTGCTCGACCTCGTCATCACGAACGCGATCATCCTCGACCCGATCCTCGGCGTCATCAAGGGCGACATCGGCATCCGCGACGGCAAGATCGCCGGCATCGGCAAGGCGGGCAACCCGCACACGCAGAGCGGCGTCGACCCCCACCTCGTCGTCGGGCCCGGCACCGAGCTGCTGGCCGGAGAGCACCTCATCGCCACCGCCGGCGGCATCGACTCGCACGTGCACTTCATCTCGCCGCAGCAGGCGGAGGCGTCGCTCTCCAACGGCATCACGACGTTGTTCGGCGGCGGCACCGGCCCGACCGACGGCACCAACGGCGTCACCACGACGCCCGGCGTCTGGAACATGCACCGCCTGCTCGAATCGGCGGAGGGGCTCTCCGTGAACACGGGCTTCTGCGGCAAGGGCAACGGCTCGCGGCCGGAGGCGCTGATCGAGCAGATCGAGGCGGGCGCCGCCGGCCTCAAGGTGCACGAGGACTTCGGCGCGACGCCGGCCGCGCTCAGCATGGCGCTCGATGTGGCCGACCGGTACGACGTGCAGATCACGGTGCACACCGACAGCCTCAACGAGGCCGGCTTCGTGGAGAACACCCTCGACGCCATCAACGGGCGCACCATCCACACCTACCACTCGGAGGGAGCCGGCGGCGGGCACGCCCCGGACATCCTGCGCGTGGCCGGTCACCCCAACGTGCTGCCGGCCTCGACGAACCCGACCCTGCCGTACACGGTGAACTCGGTGGACGAGCTGCTCGACATGGTGATGGTCTGCCACCACCTGTCCCACGACATCCCCGAGGACGTCTCCTTCGCCGACTCCCGGGTGCGCGCGGAGACCATCGCGGCCGAGACGGTGCTGCACGACCTCGGCGTGCTCTCGATCGTGTCGTCGGACTCGCAGGCGATGGGGCGCGTGGGGGAGTCGTTCCTGCGCACCTTCCAGGTGGCCCACCACAACAAGGACAAGCGCGGCAAGCTGCCGGAGGACCCGCCGGAGCACGACAACTTCCGGGTGCTGCGCTACCTGGCGAAGATCACGATCAATCCCGCGATCGCCCAGGGCGTCTCGGACTACATCGGGTCGCTGGAGACCGGCAAGGTGGCCGACATCGTGCTCTGGCCGGTGGACTCCTTCGCCGTCAAGCCGAAGCTGATCGTGAAGGGCGGGCTGATCAACTGGTCGGTGATGGGTGACCCCAACGCCTCGCTGCCCACCCCGCAGCCGGTCTACTACCGGCCGATGTTCGGCGCCTTCGGCAAGGCACAGCGCAGCACGCGCATCACCTTCATGTCGAAGGCGGCCATCGACAAGGGGGTGCCGGAGAAGCTGGGCCTGGAGAGCCAGGTGCTGCCGGTGCGGCGCACGAGGGAGCTCGGCAAGGCGAACATGGTGCGCAACTCCGCGATGCCGAAGATCGAGGTCGACCCGGAGACGTACAAGGTCACCTACGACGGCACGCTCGCCACCATCGAACCGGCCGAGTCGCTGCCGCTCACCCAGCTGTTCTTCCTGGCCTGAGGCAGAGATGGCAGTGTCGGATGCGCGCCAGCTGTTGGCGAGTCTGCAATTCTCAGACTCGGCCTTCCCGAGCGGCTTCTACACGATGTCGCACGGCCTGGAGGGATTCAGCCAGGCCCGGCTCGTCGGCCAAGACGGTGTGCACGGGCTGCTGGCCGACCTACTGGTGCACTCGGTGGGGCCCGGCGACGCGACAGCGCTCGCCGGGGCGCACCGAGCCGCCGCGGCATCCGACTGGGACGAGGTCGAGCAGATCGATCACCGCCTGTTCGCCTCCAAGCTGAACGCCGAGATGCGCACCGCCTCGGTGCGCAGCGGCCATCAGCTGGCAGACCTGGCCGCGGAGGTGCTCGGCGCCGGCGGTGATGCGGCCGGAGTCGCCGAGTACGCCCGACGGGTGAAGGCGCGCACGACACCCGGCTGCCAGCCGGTCGCGACGGCCGTGGTCTACGCCGCCTGTGGTGTGGAGACCGAGGCCGCCGTCGCATCGGACCTGTTTGCCTTCTCGGTGAGCTTCGTCGGCGCCGCCCTCCGGCTGCGCTTGACCGACCACCGGCACGCACAGGTGGTGCTGTACGAGATCGGCACGGTGATCGAGCAGGTGGCGGCGGATGCCGCCCGGCGCGACATCGCCGACATCGGCGGGTGCGCACCCGTCGCCGACATCATGTCGGCACAACACGAGCGCGCGGAGGCGCGGCTGTTCGCCAGCTGAGCGGAGCTGTGCACAACGAGGGGAAAGGGACAACCATGAGCGAGAACGTACTGAGGATCGGCATCGGCGGGCCGGTGGGATCCGGCAAGACGGCGCTGACCGAGGCGCTGGTGCCGCTGCTGATCGCGGCCGGGCGCACACCCGGCGTCATCACCAACGACATCTACACGCAGGAGGACGCCCAACACGTGCGGCGCGAGCTCGCCGGGGTGCTCGACCCGGAGCGGGTGGTGGGCGTGGAGACCGGCGCCTGCCCGCACACGGCCGTGCGCGACGACCCCACCATGAACCTCGCAGTCGGGGCGGAGATGCTCGAGCGCTTCCCCGACATCGACACTCTCATCTACGAGTCGGGCGGCGACAACCTGACGCTCACCTTCTCGCCGGCGCTCGCCGACGTGTTCGTGTTCGTGCTGGACACCGCGGAGGGCGAGAAGATGCCGCGCAAGCGCGGGCCCGGCATCACCGAGAGCGACATCCTGGTCATCAACAAGATCGACATCGCCCAGTACGTGCGCACCGACCTCGACGTGATGCACAGCGACGCGAACCGGGTGCGCGACGGCAAGCCGGTCGTGCTGACGAACTCGCTCACCGGCGAGGGCGTGGAGGAGCTGCATCGGGAGATCATGACGCAGTGGAACGGTGCCCGATCCGAACTCGTCGGATGAGCGGCACGAGAGCGGCGCTGGCGAAGCCGCCGGATGCCGGCGACGGCGCTCGCTCGTCTGCGCCCGCCACCCTGGCGCCGGTCAGCCCGCTGCCGCTGAAGCAGCCCGGGCCGGGCGGCTACCGCCTCGAGCCGGACTTCTACGAGCCGGCCCGCGTGCCGGCCGAGGTGCTCCGCTATGCGGGAGCACCGCCCAGCCTGCCCGTCGGCAGTCCGGGCAAGGTCGGGATCCTGCAGCTCGCCTTCGCCCAGAACGGCGGCAGGACCGAGCTGGTGCGGCACTACCAGAAGTCGCCGCTGCAGATCATGCACCCGCTCTACTACAACACGCTGCGCCCCGACATGGCCTACACCTACCTGATGTCCACCGGCGGCGGCATCCTGCAGGGCGACCGGCTGCGCACCGACCTGAGCTTCGGCCCTGGCACCTCCGCCCACGTCACCACCCAGGCGCACACCAAGGTGTACCGGATGGAGCACGACTACGCCTCCGCGGTCATGAACATCGAGGTCGAGGCGGACGCCTACCTGGAGTACCTGCCCGACCCGGTGGTGCCCTTCGTCGACTCGCGCTTCTACCAGCAGACGGCGGTGGTGCTCGACGAGTCGGCGACGCTGCTGCTCGGCGAGACCGTGTACGCCGGGCGCCTGGCCAGGGGGGAGCGGCACGCCTACGCGGTGTACGCCTCCGACCTCGAGGTGCGCCGCCCGGACGGCCGGCTGGTCGCCCTGGACCGGGTGCGGCTCTGCCCCGGCGCGGACGGGGAATCGAGCGGCGTGGCCGGGCTCGGCGTCCTGGCCGACCACGACGTGCTCGCCATGCTCTACGTGTTCACGCCGCGGGTGCCCGTCGCCGTGCTCGCCGACCGGCTGCACGCCGCGCTCGCCGAGGACTTCGGTGACACGCTGCTCTTCGGCGTGAGCGCGCTGCCCGGCGACACGGGGGTGTGGCTGCGCCTGGTGGGCAACGACACGGTTGCGGTAGCCCGGGCGAACACGGCCGCGGCATCCGCCGTTCATGAGCTTCTGACCGGCGTCAGCGCGCCGGTGATTCGCAAGAGTTAGGAGGAGGTGGCCATGCGCGCACAGGCGGCCGTGGAGCAGGGGACGGCAACGAAGAGGCAGCGGTCGTACCGGGCGCAGGTCATCCTCGCGTTCATCCCCGTCGCGCTCATCCACATCCTCGGCTTCGGCCTGTTCTTCATCCTGGTGGAGCCGCTGCACCTGCAGCTGGGTTCCTCGGTCTTCGGGGTGGGCATCGCCGTCGTCGCCTACGTGCTCGGCGTGCGGCACGCCTTCGATGCCGACCACATCGCCGCCATCGACAATACGACGCGCAAGCTTGTCGACCTGAAGAGGCCGGCGGCCGGCGTCGGGCTGTTCTTCTCCCTGGGCCACTCCACCGTCGTGTTCCTGATGGCGGCCCTGCTGGCCATCGGCGTGAGCTGGGCGGTCGGGCTGACGGATGACGGCAACGGGGTGCGCAACGGTCTGGGCGTGTTCGGCACCGCCGTCTCCGGCGTGTTCCTGCTGCTCATCGGGCTCATCAACGCGGTCGCGTTCATGGGCATCCTCAAGGTCTGGCGGGCCTCCCGCGACGGCAAGCTCGACGAGGCCGAACTGGAGAAGCACCTGCAGGGCCGCGGCTTCCTCAGCCGCATCATCGGCCCCATGATGAAGTCGATCGACCGGCCGGGCAAGATGTACCTCGTCGGCTTCCTGTTCGGGCTCGGCTTCGACACCGCCAGCGAGATCGCCCTGCTCGTGCTGGCCGGCACCGGTGCGGCGACCGGCCTGCCCTGGTACGCGATCCTCTGCCTGCCGCTGATCTTCGCCGCCGGGATGAGCCTGTTCGACACCCTCGACTCCGCAGTCATGGTGCGGGCGTACGGCTGGGCGACGATCAACCCGATCCGCAAGGTCTACTACAACCTCACCATCACCGGGCTGTCCGTCATGATCGCCGTCATCATCGGCGGCATCGAGCTGGTGGGCCTGCTCAACGAGCGGCTCGGCCTGCAAGACCCGTTGACCGGCTGGGTGGCGAGCATCGACCTGGAGAACGTCGGGTACATCATCGTCGGCACGCTCGTGCTCGCTTGGCTGATCTCCACCGCCTACTGGAAGCTCGGCAAGGTGGAGGAGCGCTGGGCCATGGCCTCCGGGAGTGCCGGGGGAGCGGGGCCCGCGGGGACTGCCGGGGATGCCGGGGCCTCGCCGCAGGCGAGCGGGCCACCAGAGGGGAAGTCCTGAGATGAGCACAGCGGGCGCCACGGCGCAGAACAAGGTCGGCTCGCCGGGGGCGTGGTTGCTCGGATTCGGGCACGGCCTGTCGCAGATCTTCTTCCAGGCCAACATCTACACGGGCGTGCTGATCCTCGCCGCATTCGCCGTCGCCGACTGGCGGATGGCGGCGCTGGTGGCGATCGGCTGCATCGCGTCCACCCTGGCCGGGCGGCTGCTCGGGGCGAAAGCCCCCGACGTGATCGCCGGGCTGCAGGGCTTCTGCGGGGCGCTCGTCGGCGCCGCCACGTTCGCCGCGCTCGGTGGGCAGGTCGCCGCGTACCCGATCGCGCTCGTCGGCGGTGCGCTCTGCGCTCCCGTCGCCTGGCTCGTGGTCGCCCTGTTCACCCGGACCCCGCTGAAGGTGTTCGCGCTGCCGTCGACGACGGCCCCGTTCTGCATCGTCGCCACCGGGGTGCTGCTCAGCACGCAGGCCCTGCATGTGAGCTCGCCGGCATCCGTCACCATCGACTCGGTTCCACTGGCGTTCGCCCGCTCGCTGCTGACGAACGTGTCGCAGGTCGTGCTGGTGGACAACATCTGGGCGGGCGCGCTGATCCTCGCCGGGCTGTTCATCGCCAGCTGGAAGGTGGGCGTCGCGGCCGTGCTCGGCAGCGCGATCGGCAGCCTGTGCGCCCTGGCCATGGGGGAGACCCTGACCGAGACCGCGAACGGGCTGGCCGGCTACTCCGGCGTGCTCACCGCGATCGCGCTCGCCGTGGTGTTCCTGCAGAGCAGCGGGATCTCCTGGCTGCTGGCCGTAATCGGCACGATCATCACCGCCATGGTGACGCTGCTCATGCACCAGCTGCCCGGGCCGACCTACACCTGGCCGTACATCCTCACCACCTGGGTGTTCCTCGTCATCGCGCACTACATCCCGTCCGCCAAGCGCACCTGACGTGTCGGCAGTCTTCGTTGGTCGAGTAGCGAGGAACGAGCGTATCGAGACCCCGCACCCGGGGGCGCACAATCCCCGTTGGTCGAGTAGCGAGGAACGAGCGTATCGAGACCCCGCACCTGGGGCACGCATTCCCCGCTGGTCGAGTAGCGAGGAACGAGCGTATCGAGACCCCGCACCCGGCACGTGCGTTCCCCGTTGGTCGAGTAGCGAGGAACGAGCGTATCGAGACCCCGCACCCGCGCGCGCATTCCCCGTTGGTCGAGTAGCGAGGAACGAGCGTATCGAGACCCCGCGCCCGGCACGCGCACTCCTAGATCGAGCTGCCCCACCACAGCCCGAGCGCCGCCAGCGCCACGCAGATGACGAGCATGACGACTCCGCTGGTGAACGCCGCCGCGTGCCGGCCCTGCTTGATCAGCTGCACCGTCTCGTAGCTGGCCGTGCTGAACGTCGTGTACCCGCCGAGGAATCCGGTGCCGAGGATGACGCTGAGGTCGCTCGGCAACAGGTGCACCAGGGTGAGCCCGGTGAGGAACCCGAGCACGAGCGAGCCGGACGCGTTGATGATCGTCGTCGCCCATGGGAACGCCGTCTTCAGCCGGGCCCGGATCAAGCCGTCGACGAGGAAGCGCACGGCGGCGCCGACCCCGCCGGCGACGGCCAGCAGCAGGAAGATGAGCGGGGTCACGAGCCGGCCCCCTGCTCCGTGGCGTGCGTGCCGGCGGGCTCGGCCGGCTGCGGGCTGGTGCGGGCCGTCATCCGCGCGTTGATGCTGCTCGCCAGCAGGATGCCGGCCCAGGTGGCGACCGCACCGACGACGACGGTGCCGAGGGCGTAGAGGATCGCCGGCCAGGGGAGGCCGTCCCGGAACAGCACCGCGGTGTCGGTGGCCAGCGAGCTGTAGGTGGTGAAACCGCCGCAGAAGCCCGTGCCGAGCAGCAGCTTGAGGTTCTTGCCGGTGGGCTTCGCCGGGTCGATGCGGGTGACCGCCTCGTAGAGGTAGCCGAGCAGGAACGCGCCGATGATGTTGACGACCGGGATCGCGATCGGCAGCTGGCCGAGGTTCGGGATCACCAGGGAGAACCCCTCCCGGCCCGCCGCGCCGAGCGCGCCGCCGACGGCGACCAGTGCGATGGGCGCCCAGCGCAGGTGTGGTGGGCGGATGCCGGAGCTCATGCGTCTGCCGTGTGCGCCGCCGCGGTGCCTTCCGCCGCCCTGGCCGGGATGACGACGACCGGGCGCAGCTGGTGGCGGGCCAGGTTGATCGCGATCGAGCGGTTGAACAACTCCGTCACGCTGCCGGCGAAGGAGCGCTCGGCCGTGCCGACGACGAGCATGGAGGCGTCGACGGTGTCGGCGAGGTGGCCGAGGGCGGTGGCGACGTCGCCGGCGATGGCCAGCGTGCGCCAGGTCACGTTGCTGTCGGCGAGGGTCTCGGACAGGGCCGTCTCCAGCCGGGCGTCGAAGGCGACCTCGCGTTCATCGGCGAAGTCAGGGTCGAGGGGCGCCGTCAGCATGGAGCCGTCCGGAGACTCCGCGGTTGCGAAGCGCCCGGGGTTGACGTGCGCGCAGATCAGCTCGGTCTCGAACTGGATGGCGAAGCGGGCGGCCTGCAGCACGACGTGGGGCGGCTGGCCAGGGGAGACGCCGACCACGACGGGGTGTTTGCGGGGTTCCCCCGAGTGAATTCCCATGAATCGACCCTACTCGCGCGGAGTTGAGCCCGACAAGGCGGTGTGGCGCCCGGGTGCAGAAACGGCTCTGGCGCCGGACGGCTGGGCCGCCCGGCGCCAGAGCGCGAGAGTGGTGCTGCGCGGGGCAGCGGATGCTACGAGGCGGGCGTGGCCGGCTTCTCGTCGGTGGCCGGGGCCTCGGCGGGCTCGTCGACGGGGGCGGGGGCTTCCGCGGTGACGACCTCGGTCGCCTCGACGACGTGGGCCTCGGCCGGGGCCTCTTCCGGGGTGATCGTGCTGTGCACGAGCTCGTTGTCGTCGGCACCGAAGTCATCGAAGTCATCGAGGGTGAGGGCGGCCTGTGCTTGGGCGAGGGCGAAGTTGTGCGCGTGCACGGCGAGGGCCAGCAGCAGGCCCAGCACGCCGACGCCGATCAGCGTGGTGCCGAGGGTGACGCCGGACTGGCCGGTGAGCATCGCGCCCACATCCTGCGAGCCGGTCGTGTAAAGGTCGGTCTGCGCCGCGATCGAGCTCGTCATGACGAGGTAGCCGACGGCCCCGACGGCGAGCGAGGCGATCCAGAGCAGGATCACGGGGAGGTTGGCGGACTTGGACGCGGGAGTGCGAGACATGAGTTCCTTGATTTCGGGGTAGGTGAAGCGGACGACTGACAGTACCGAGAGAAGCTATGAACGAGCCATGAGCTGCCGGTGTGTCGGCTCAACCGGTGAAACGCAGCTGCATGACCGGTCGGTCGGCGCTCGGCCGGGCCACTTCCTCGAAGCCGGCGGCCTGAAACTGCGTGAGCGTGCCGTGGTAGAGATCGGCCGAGCTGGTCTTGCCGCGCACGGCGACGTCGACGGGGTAGCCCTCCACGACGCGGGCGCCAGCCTCACGCGCCTGCTCAAGTGCGCCGCGCAGCAGCGCGCCGCCGATGCCCAGGCGGCGGTGGCCGACCCGCACGACGAAGCAGGTCACCGCCCACACCCCCTCGTCGTCGGGGGCCTCTGGGCTGCCTGCGGCTGCGCGGGTGCGGGTCAGGCGGCCGTAGTTCACGCGCGGCTCCACGGCGCACCAGCCCACCGGCTCGCCGTCGCGGTAGGCGATGATGCCAGGCGGGGGAGCAGCGTCCCGCACCTGCCGTTCGAGCGCGACCTTGCACTCGGGCCCCTCCGCGTTCTTCCAGTCGGCGTTGGAGAGCTTGAAGAACTGGCACCAGCAGGTGGCCGGGTCGCCGCGCGTCCCGAACACCCGCACGACGTCGTCCCACGGCGCGTCCGAGACGGAGACGATTCTCACCGGGGCGATTTCAGTCATGAGCAAACCTTAGATCGCCGGGTCGCGGCGGCGCCACCGGAGCCCCGATCTCACTGTTGACCCGCCACTTTGCCGGATGCCGCGCGCGAGGCAGGCGCGCGGAATGGGCCGCCCCGGCATCCGGAACCGGCCCTGGACACGCCCGGCGGATTCGAAGTGGCAAGCGGCACCCGAAGTTCGCGCTATTATTGACAAGTTGTCTTCGGGCGGCACGCAGCTGAGGTTCTCAGCCGGCGGCTGCACAGAGACTACGGGCTGTAGCGCAGCTTGGTAGCGCACCTGACTGGGGGTCAGGGGGTCGCAGGTTCAAATCCTGTCAGCCCGACCAAGAAGTCGCGGAAACTCAAGGGTTTCCGCGACTTTTTCGGTTAAGAGACTTGATCAACTCATCAAAAACTCATCACTTTGACTTCTCCGGCCGGCCTTTTTCGGGTCTGTTCTCCGGCACGTCTCCGTCGCTCCTGATCGGTTTTGATCACCTGGGGAGCGGGTGTGCACCTTGCCGGTATGAACGAGAACGAGATCCTCAAGTCCACTGTCTCCGACGGCTCTGCGCTGGTTCCCCGCGATGCGTGGGGGGGTTGGAGCCGCTCTGGGACATCACCGAGCTGGCCGGCTACCTCGGCATTCCGGTGGCGACCATCTACGACTGGCGCACCCACGGCAAGGGCCCGACCGCGTACCGCTTCGGCAAACACCTGAAGTTCGCCCTCTCGGACGTGCGCGACTGGGTCGTCGCCCAGCGCGAACGGGCCTAACGGCCCGCCTGGCCCGAGAGGCGGTGGCCTGATGTCGCGCCCGCGGCTGACGATTGGCACCTTCGGCGAGATCACCACCCGCAAGGCGGCCTCGGGGCGCTTCGAGTCCCGCACCCGGTACCGGGACTGGGACGGCCGCGCCCGCCAGGTCGCCGCCAGCGTCGCCACCGCGAGGGCCGCCGAGCACGCCCTGAAGGCCAAGCTCGCCGAGCGCTCGCTGTTCCAGCCCGGCCCCGGCACCCTGAGTCCGGACAGCCCGTTCCCCGACCTGGTCGCCTACTGGCTGGAGGACATCGACCTGGAGGGCCGCATCTCAATGACCACCCGCAACCTCTACGAGCGCAACATGCGCACCCTCGTGCTGCCCGCGTTCGGCGCCCTGACGCTGCGGGAGATCGGGGTGGCGCGCTGTGACCAGTTCATCATGATGCTCGGCAAGCAGTCCTACAACCGGGCCAAGCAGGCCCGCGTGGTGCTGCGGCTGGCCCTGCAACTGGGCGTGCGGCACGAGGTGCTGGCGCGCAACCCGATGGAGCACATCTCCCGGCTGCACCGCGAGGCGCGCATGCCAGACGCTCTGACCAGTCTGGAGGTGAACGCCATCCCGCCGTCATCGCCCACTGGGAGTCCGGCATCGACCATGTTTCCGGCCCGAGGCCCGACGGCCAGCTTGGCGCCATCGTGGAGGTCATGCTCGGCACCTCCGCCCGCATCGGGGAGGTGCTGGCGATCCGCCGCCGCGACGTGGACGTCACCGGCGGCACGCCGACGATCCGGCTCGCCGGCACCATCATCAGCCGGAACGGCGAGGCCACCTTACGGCAGGACCACCCCAAGACGGCCAAGTCCCGCCGCATCGTCGCCCTGCCGTGGTTCACCGCCGAGGCAGTCCGGCGCAGGCTGGCCGTGACGCGCGATCATGAGTCGAATGCGCTGTTGTTCCAGTCGAGGGATGGGACGCCACTGACGACGACGAATGTGCGGCGTCAGATGCGGCAGGTACTGGAGCGCGGCGGCATCACCGGCATCACGCTGCACATGTTCCGCCGAACCGTGGCTACCGCCAGCAACGACAGCGAGAGTGTCGAGCTCGCCGCCGAGCTTCTCGGGCACACGGACACGAAGATCACCATTCAGCATTACATTCGTCGCCGCGAGCTGGTGAACCCCGCGACGGCAGAACTGCTGGAGCAGGCGTTTGCGAAGGATGAGGGCTGACTGATCTCGGTCTTCTAGTTGAAAGCTGTGGTCCTGCTTGGTCGCACGTCTTGGGCTTTTGTGGGCGATCCACCCAGGGCGCGGCGTGAGACGTCTCACTTCCTTAGGGTTGTGAGACAACAGGATGACGTGCTCGAGCTCGTGCGTGAGACGCCCCGTCATCGGGCTTAGTGTCGGGCGGGGCAAACGCGACAGCGAGGTCCGCTGAAGCGGGCGAGAGCTGAAGTACCGTCGGAGTGCCCGTCGAACGTCCCTCCTGCGGACCGTCGGGGTATCAGTTTGCGGAAGCTCCGGAAACGTGACGATTTGTCTTGGCCAGCCACTGATCGAAGCCCGGCAAGCGCACGCTTGACGCCGACTTTGCAGGAGCGTCGCGCCACTGCCGGACCGAGTCCATCGCCATCTCTACGTACTCGATCGCGTACTCATTCCACCGATGGTTGTAATCAGCGAGCTCATCACGCTCACTGGACGGGCGCAGGTCGGCCAACGACGGTCCCCCGACAGCCTCTCCTAGAGCAAACCTGACACTTTGCTTGAGGTGCCGGAGGCCTTGGGGAAGACGGAAGCGGGCATCGTCGATTGTGTCGTATGCCGTAATCACCGGCACGGTCCACTGCTCAGGACTCCGGTCGTTCTGAACATCGCGAAGAAGGTCCCGAAGCTTCGTCAGGGCGCCGATGATTTCTTCAGCCGTCTCTCGCCGGAGCCGGTTGCTGTCCGCCCGTTCAGCGTGAACCACTCCCAGACGTGCACTGACGTATGCGCCGACGCCGGCCGCGAGCGCCGTTGTCACTATTCCCACGAGCCATGAGAGGTCCATATCCATTTCTCGAGTATCCACTACAGGCCGGACCTGTCACTGCCTTGGTTCGATGGGGCACAGGGAACGACCGATGGCCGGACGAGATTCACAATGGAGATCATGCGCCTGGATGATTAGTTTGGACAGCCGTCATAGACGCCAGCGCTGCTGCTCTGCGTTACTAATCGGCAAATCGGCTCACGTGTTGAAAAACTCCCCTTCTCGTCGACGTGATGCCCGCTGAGGGATGATCGTCGAGACACGCGATGTCCGGAGCTCGTGGCATAGTCACTACCATGGACCCCGCGCCGCGTACCAGGCCACAAAGCCACGAGCACCACACCGTGTCGAAGTTCTGGCTGAAACAGTTTGCAGATTCAAGCGGGTTCCTGAAGAAGTTCGACGTAGGCGCAGGCGAGCTGAACGCCCGTCGGATACCTTCGAAACGCGCCACCGTCGTGACCGACCTCTACATTCTCGATTCGTGGAATGCCACTCATGATGTCGACGAACATGACCTCCTCCGTCCGCTCGAGGACAAAGCCGCCAAAGTGATGGCGAAGCTACGCGCCGCTGAGGACCTGTCGACGGTCTGGCCGCTCGATAGCCCGGCCCGCAACCAGCTTGCTCTCTATCTGGCCGCATCAGTGATTCGAACCCCTCGATATAGGCAGCATGTCCAGGTGTCCGCTGAACGGATGTTAGAAGGGAGCGACAGGCCGCTCATCGGAGTCGATCTTTTTCGAAGCGGTGTGTTGACAGGAAATCCCGAGGACTTGGCGCGACTAGGCCGGCGGTATGGTCTCTGGCACAAAGGCGAACAGGCGCCCGCGAATTTCCAGTCAGAGTACTTACGGGACCAGCTACCGCGTCTTGCACGTCATCTTTTTGAACAGCGGTGGGTCATCATGCGCGCGCCGACCCCTTACTTCACTATCAGCGACAATCCGGTGGCACTCATTGGAGGCACAATAGAAACGGGGCGGGCCACTCACCATTCAGTAGATTTCCGCAATTCTCGCTGGTCGGTCACCGCCTTGTCGCGCGATCTCGTCCTCATGACCGACTGGCACCCGCCCTCGGTCCTGAGCCGCCTGAATCACAACGGCGACATGACAACCGAGTTTGACCAAGGACGCGCCAACATTGCGCGGGCGCTGATGATCGCGAACGCTGACAATGACGTCTTTGAGCACCCTGCGGATCTGATGATCGAGCAGATCTGGGGCGAGTTCGAGCGGAGCTCCGGCTTATAGCGACTTCGCCACTTCGCCACTTCCGGGAGGACCGGTCCGACACGATGCTGCGCACCTGCTGGGAGTGCTGCAGCTTCGGTTGACCCGTTGATCTGCGGCGATCGGTCACCGCTGCCAGTGTTTCCTGCAGTCTGAGCAGATCCTCGACACGTGTGGAGGAAAAAGATACGGGGAGCGGAGGAAAACGTACTTGGCGGCGGCCTGCGATCGGTGCCCTGACTGGTTTCGCGAACAGCCGACAAAAGTCCTGATGAACTACGGTTTATCGGGACTGTTTTCGTTTATCACTCATCATTTTGCGTGTCGAATCGGGCCATTTCGGTCGGGATGACGGGTGAGCGGACGCCGGGCGAGCTCTTGAGTTCAGCCGTCTGATCTGGTCTTTTGCTCGAGTCGCACGATATGGCCCGCCCAGGTCATTCGGTGCCAGGAGAGTCGCGGAGTCGCAAGGTCAAATCGCGGCGTGTCTCCGACAGAAAACGCCCAGATCTTGGGTTTCGTGAGGCGGTGAACTTGACCCGCTTGGGCGTGCTGAAGAGACGCGTGGTAGTAGGTTCAAATGCGGAGTTTCGATTGCGGAAATCCTGTTGGTCTGGGGTTTTCTTCGGCGTCATTTGATCCGATCATCAATAACTCATCGCCTAGGTAGCGAGTCGTGGCTGGTCTGGCCTGGCCTGGCCTGGGCTGAGCGCGGGGGCGTTGGCCGGCCGTAGATCCTACCCGTTGAGAAGCCCGCTGAGCGGGGCCAACGGCAATAGCGATTCGGATGGCGGTGTATTGACGATCGTCAGTCTGCGGCCTAGGAGAACGGTCGTATGAAGCGTCATAAGCCAAGAAGGACTTCTGGTCCCAATCGGTCGTGCAAAGGTGAACGCCGATATGCAGAGCTTCGGCGGTTTCTGCGGCCGTCGCGATGTCGGTGGCGTGTGATTGACTGCGACACGACCATTAGGGAGTTTCATTGATCGACTGGAGCGAGCTACGCGCGATGCGGGTGGAAGCTATTTGGAATGGTCTTCGGGTGCTCGTCGAAGGTTTTCTCGTCGCTGCAATGGCTCATCCTTGGATGTGGCTGGTGCTCGTGGCAATTGTCGTTACCGCAAGTCGACGGGCTTGGCTGAAACTTGGCCGATTCGTTGGAGGGGCGTACCTAAGACATGAAGCCCGCCAGTAGGCGACCAGGGCGTAGACGGTTCGACGGACGGGGCTGGAACGCGTTCCTAACGAGGCAGTCGGCGCCGACATCCCGCTCGATGGTGCGCAACATGAGGTCGCCCTGCATGGTTGTCATGACAGCCATGGTCCTCTGAGAGAATCTTCGTCATGGACGTAGAGACCCTTGCCGTTAACGAGGTCAGCAGCCTGATTGCGATGTGCCCGCGCCTGATCCCGGTCATGTCGACGAACGACAAGACGCCATTCACGGACGGTCACATTGATATCTACAGCGGCCTGCAGCGCAGCAAAGACGAGTGGGCCGGACGCGTCTCGGTTCAGGTAAAGGGTAGAACCACCCCGGCGAATGGGAAGCTTCCGAAGGGCTACCCAATCTCTCGGACTGATCTTCAAGCCTTCCAGTCTGACTCAGGCGTCTTGTATTTTGTTGTCTTCATTGATCGTGACACCGGAAAGCGGTACCCCCACTACGTCCTCCTCTCGCCGTTCTATATCGAGAAGATCCTCCAAGATGCGGCTCCAACCACCCGGCGCATCACGGTGCCACTCAAGGTCCTCCCAACAGGCAGCGACGAAATCGAAAGGCTTGTGCGCGTCGCGCACAAGACCCAGGAACAACAGCCGTCCGCAGGCGACGCTTCCTCGCTCTTCCCCACCATGCAGAGCATCTCGGTCTACTCGGCACAGGACTTGAACTTCGATGCCCCGGTTTTGTTAGCACCCGGCGTGACAGATTACGCATTGGTGCTCACCACAACCGAGGGTTTGTCGCTACCTCTCGGCGGTGAACTTCATATTTTTCCACCGGCTTACACCCCTCATCGCGTCGACGTGGTGATTGAGTGTGGCGGCGTCATCTTTGAACAAGCAACCGTGCAGAAAATCGACGCGGAGACGGCTGAGTTGAAACTATCCGAGGGACTGACGTTACGCTTCCGCATGGCGGGAGGCACCCAATCGATGCAGGCCAAATTTACTTTGGCGGACCTTCTCCCCGAACGGACCCAAGCACTCCGGTTCTACATAGCGTTGCTTGATCGAAACTCGATAAGCATCAACGGGAACTCCTCGCTGGGCAAGGTCGCTGAAGGCGATGAACCGGAGCTGCGTCGCCACCTCGACTACCTCTGCCAGCTGGGCGACCTCTTCGAAGTGCTCGGCGTGGATACTCGGTTGGTCAACCTCGGCGAGATCAACGAACAGCAGCATCGGCAGCTCCAGTTTCTGCACCGTTCTTTGGTGGAGCACGAGGAACTCTTCGATGCGAAGGCTGAAACCGGGGGAGTGCTTCAGGAGGTCGGCCGCTGGCTATTGATGCTTCTAATCGTTCCGGGGACTGCCCCGGGGTCATGGCGATACGTCGACCCCTTCGCGCCTGAATCACGCCACGAGTTCCGCGTTGGCTGGGCGCGCGGGAACGACGAATCGGCAGACGAGATCCCCGCGACTGTGTATGAGCTGATTGAGCAGGAGCACCTATCGTCAACGATAAATCTTCGGCTCGATCGGCTCGTCGATGCGTATGAGGTCATCGCAGACCTGTCAGATACCCCCACCCTGGCAAATCTGAAGGTTCTGGCCCTAATTTCTGCGGCGGACGCCAACGACGAAAGAAGCGAAGCCTTCCTATACGCCGCGAAGGCGCTCAACGAATGGCTCATCGGCCTGGTGGGCGATGAGCCGACCCACCTCGTCAACCGATGGCAAATCTTGTGGCGGCTCGGGCGCCTCACCGCCGTGCATCGGCGCGGGATCCGAAGACTTAAACGGGAGATGACAAAGAGCGACATTGAGCTCGGTGGCCAGATCGAGTTCGCATGCGCACTTCTGCTTGGGGAAAATGAAGAGGCTGACTATTGCCTTGAGCAGCTCGCTCCTGAGAAGTACGAGCAGCTCAGGACATTGCCGATTTGGGCACTCCGAGGGCCGAAAGCGAAAAGCGCGGTCGCTGCCACGGCCGTCTGAAGTGCCGTGCAATATGACTCGCTGCAATGCCACACTCGTCCTTCGGTCGGTATTGGCGAGGTGTAGATGACCACACGGCATAGAGAGACCGGCCATCAAGAGTTGGTCCAATCCGGCCGAATCAAGCGTTGAGGGCTTCAACTCGGCTGACGTACAGTCTGGCCTGGCTCAGTGCATAGGACCTGGCGCAACGGCTCTGGTCAAAGACTAGAGCCGTATTGACATCGCTCCTGATCGCACCCACTTGCCTGTCCAAGGCAGCCGGGGCAGGTCAGTACCATGATGCTCATGGATTCTCGGTGGCAGAAGCCGACAGCGCCGTAGTCATTCTTCTAGGAGCGGGCGGATCTGAGCCGCAACTTCCAGTGTCGAAAGAGCTCACGCGCCTTGTCATGGCGGAGCTGGACCCTTCGTATCCCGTGGACGCCGACTCAAATACGGCTCACGCGTGGCATGTAATCAGAGACTTGCTTGCGAGCTGCGCCAACATCGAGGAGCTCTATGCCGCGTTGGCGGACACCGCCCACCGCGAGGACGACCCAACTCACTCCTGGGCCAAGGAATGGCACGCGCTCCCCAAGTTTTCGGATGGTTGTTGAGCGAGGCCGGGCAAAATGGGCAAACGGCGAGAGCCGACACGTTGCTTGATGATGTGATGCGCCGATTGTGATGTCGTCTCGCCCCCTTGTTCGGTCAAGTCCGTGGTGGTCTGAGGTGGGCTTCCCGTTCTAGAACGCTGGCCCGGCAGGTCATCTACTCCCATTGAGGAGAAGAGAACAGAAGGGGACCAGGACCCTGTGAAGCATGTACCCCAGGACGCGCTCATATGATCTGACCCCGGAGTCATGCGTAAGCCCGCCTGAGTGACGTTTCGGGACGACTGTGGATCAAGGTCCGGGGGTGGGCTTGGCGCCGACGTCAGGGACATGCTCTCTAACAGAGACTTGGAAGGGTTCCACTGCTTCGCGCAGTAACCCTCACTGCTCAGAAACGCCTAGTGCGGGTCGAGACGTGCCCAGACCGACCTCCTGGTTCGGCGCGCAGGACCCGCGCATGGCAAGATGGTTCGGGAACGCTGGCGTACGAACCGTCCGCGGCTTGCGGAGACTGAATGCACTTGGACGGGGTAGGGGATGACGGCTGGGTTTGTGAGGACGGTGCCAGCCGTTCTCGAACGGTTCGGCTCGACCTTTTCCGAGTTCACCGCCGCCTTCCACGAAGGCCAATACGTTCTGTGGCTTGGTTCGGGCATCTCTCGCGACAGGGTGCCGAATGTCTATGTGCTCCTCGAACGTGTTGTGGAGCACCTCCGGTCGAAGATCGTAAATGACGACGCGGATTGTGAGTACCGCGCCGCGCTCAGCGAGGTTTTGCGCCTCGCCGGGCTGGGGCGCGAAGAGCTGGAGAGCGTCGATTTTTCGATGCCGGCCGAGGACTGGCCATTGCGCGATCGCATCCTCTCAACGCTGGTCACGAACTACTCGCGTGTTCTCGATGTGCTCGTGGGCGATGACAAGCCCGAGGACTATTTAGTCTGGACGGGCCTCGACGTCCCGAACACGTATGGGTCACCGGACCTTGAGCCTGATGTGGAGCACTACTGCATCGCGATCCTTATGCTGGAGGGGCTGGTCGCGTCGGCGGTCACCGCGAACTGGGATGGGCTCCTTGAGAAGGCACTGGGCGAACTGACTCCGGCGTTTGGCTCGCTTGTCCGGGTTGCTGTGAAGCCGGACGATTTCCGCATGACCGGGCCGCGTATCGAAGTCATCAAGTTCCATGGCTGTGCGGTTCGTGCCCGAGATGAAGAGCCCGAGTATCGGGATTTGCTCATCGCACGTGAATCACAGATTTCGAGGTGGACTGAGCAGCCGGAGAATCGGTCGATGCGTAAGCACCTCGAGGTGTTGTACACGGACCGGTTGACGTTGATGCTTGGTCTATCGGCGCAGGATGCCAACCTCCATACGGTGTTCGCAGGAGCCATCCAGGATTTGGCTCGGCCGTGGCCAGCGTCACCGCCTGCGGTTGTGCTCAGCGAGGAGCACCTGGAGTCTTATCACCGGAATCTTCTCAAGATTACGTATGGCTCGAATCACCAGGGGAACGCCGGCGTCATTGCAGAGTCCGCCCTTCTGGGCGCGTACGGTAAATCAACATTGTTGGCCTTGGTCTTGTCGTCGCTCACCGAGAAGCTAAGCATGTTGGTTGAGCATGAAATCGAGCGGGTCTGGGGTTCGGCAGCCGTGCGGCAGTTGCAGACGGATCTACTTGGCCTCCGCGATTTGGCAGCCAGCCATGCTGACCCCGACGACCCAGAATCGCTCGAACACTCGGCGATTGTGGAGTTTCAGCGAGAGTTCGCTGCCCGCCTTATCGACTTAACCAACTTGGGACTGACTGTCTTTCGTGCGGGCAGGATGCCGACTGCCGGTGGCGGGCGATATGTACCGCTGTCCGATCGCCCCATCGCACAGGCGGTTCTGAACGCAGATTACCCTTCGAAACAGTTCGGGCGGCTCGGCGTCGCGCTGGCGTTAATTGGTCGCGGACTTGCATCGGGGCACTGGTCAGCTGTGCAGGGCGATAGTAGGGCAGCCGGCGATGGTGTCGTTCGTCTGGTTACTGGTCAACGAAACGCCCGTGTGTTCTTTGTGAAGGACTCCACGACGTTGACGGAGCTTGAGCTGGAGGGTTCGTTCGACGACAGCGATGAGGATGTGCTGATCGTCATCGCAGATACAGAGCCCCCGGCGCAGACCCGGTCACCGAAATCTCGCTTCGGTCGTGATGGCAAGGCTAGCGCCGGACGGTTCAGCGTCGCATCTAGCATCGCTGACACGGCATCACCTGATGACTTGTATGAGGCGTTCAAACTTGCCGGAGGGTTCTGATGACGAGCGTTCAAGATGTCCTCGCTGTGCTAGAGAGCGCTGGATTCGAGCGACTTCCGAAGCCTCTGACTGTGGTCGGCACGGAGTTCGACTTCGAGGCTGCGGCCCGCGGAATGAATACTTCGCATGACTTAGTTCTGATTGCGACCGACCAAGTTCCTCGCCGGCGTTTGCAGCGTCTCGTTGCAGGATTAGCCCGCTCCCTCGATCTGGCCGCGTCGCGCCGACCTGTGAGTCTCGTACTTCTCGGCGGAATCGCCGCCTCAGATCGGATCGAGTTGGAGCGCTACGCTCGAATCCTCCCTATCGCGTCCTCCACCCCCGATATCGCGGAGATTGAAGAAGCTGTTGCTGTCCTCGTACCGTTGAAACTGCCGAACGCAGACCTGATTCACGGAAGAGATCCAATCAACGAAGTGATGGCGGTGCTTGGTCCCTTGAAAGCGACATCGGACCACATCGCGCTCATCAATGCTGCTGCCGATGGGCCCCACGCGGTACGGGAAACTTTGCGCCGTTACGCGAATACAGGAGCAGGCTGGACCGACGAAGTAGAGGACAACGATGAGTAACGTCCCCATCCGACGCTTGATGGTCTCCGACTTTCGGCGCTTAGAAGGCACCCGGGAGCTGCCTCTCGATGCACCCATAGTTCTCATCCACGGCCCAAACGGCACAGGAAAGACTAGCGTTCTGTCTGCGCTCGAACTCGCCTTGACCGGTGGTATTCGTAGCATGGAACGTCAATCCGATCGCTACCGAGCGCACCTACCGTTCCTCGGACAGTCCTACGCGACCGTTCGAGCCGACGTCGCCGACTATCTGCAAGGCGGAACGCCCGCTACCCCGCTGACCGTGAACGGCGCGCGCTTGGAAGGTACCCCGGCCTTCAACGCCGCCGCCGCGACGTTCTACGCTGAACGGTGCTACCTAGACCAGGCATCGCTGGGTCGCCTCCTGGACCTTTACCAAGCCCGCGAAGGTAACGAACAGACCGCGCTCGAGAAGTTCGTGAACGAGCTCCTTGGTCTTGAGAAGCTGGACGCACTTCGAGGCGGGCTTAGCGATTCAAATGACTTCAGGCTCTTCAAGAAACTTGCGGTCGGCGTCGACGAGGCCGACCGCGAAGCGAAGGCCGCAGCGACACAACTCAAGGAACAGACCTCTCTGCGAACTGAGCTCCGGACGGAGGTCGCCGATGCGCGGGCCGCGACCCGCGAGACCGTCGCTGGACTCGATCGTGGAACGACTGACGAAGGCTCTGATCTGGACCTTCTTGAGTTCGTCCGGTCGGCGCTCAACGACGATGCCATCCGTGCCGAGTTTGCCGCCGCTGCAGCGCTCCATCAGGAACTTGTGGCCTTTGGCGGTCGCATCTCGGCGCTGGTCGAACGCCCGACCCGGCAACGAATCGAGGAGACCCACAATGCGTTGGCGGGCGCAACCGCCGACAAGAAGGCGTGGGAGGCCACGAGCGGGGGGAAGGTCCTGGCTTGGGAAACGGCAGCCCAGGCTTCTGGTGTAAACCTGCGCAGTGAACCGCGTATCGCCGTCGAGCAGGCCACGAGACTGGCCTTCCAGGATCTGAAAGATGCCTCCAATATGCGGGCGCAGGCGGAATCGGTCGGCATGCAACTGGAGGCCGACCGAGCTGGGTTGGACGCGCTTCAGATGCGACTCGCCGATGCTCATGAGCTTTCAAGTGCCCTCGTCGAAGGCTTAGCTGCAGTCCGAAGCGTCATCGACGATAGCAACACGTGCCCGGTCTGCGACCGGGACTTCGCCGAAATCGGTCACCACAGCCTTCTTACGCACATCGACACGAAGCTGGCTGAGCTCACAAGTCACGGACAGCAACTTGTCGACCTGCGGAGTGAGCGCGATCAACTTGCGGCACGGATTTCTCGGCTGGAAATCGAACACACCCAACTCATGGCCCGGCTCCTAACTACCGACCAGCAGCAGGCCGCCGAGCAGCGTCACGCAACCCTTGTTGAGCTCACCGCCCAAGTCGGAGAAATCGAAGCCGCCAAGTCCATTGGGACGAACCTCACTCGACGCGTGGGTGACCTTCAACTATCACTCGATGACCTTGAAGCCGCAACTTCAGAAGAGAACCACATCAGCAGTGAGCTCGCCAGGTACGCGGCCATTCTGGGAATCTCCGCGGTTCCGAAATTTGATTCGTTCCAGACGGCTTCGGAGGAACTGCTCGAAACCGCCAAAGCTGAAGTCGCCCGCATCACCGACAAGGCAGACCGATACCGGAAAGCAAACGTCGACGCGGCTCGCCTCGTCGCCGCGCTCGAACATGAATCCGCCGCTGGTCAACGCCTCGCCGAAATCGCTGAACACAAGAAGCTATGGGACGACCGTCTCGCTGAAGCGAAGCGCCGCCAAGTTGTAGCGAAGCAGGTCCACGAAGCCGCAACACAGGCACGCACCAACGTCGTCCACCGCGTCTTCACCGATTCCCTCAACGAAGTCTGGAAGACCGTTTTCACCAGGCTCGCCCCGAACGAAGGGTTTATCCCAAGCTTCGGTATCCCCAGTGCAACAAAGAAGACGTTCGACATCAAGCTGGAGACCACCCACCGCAATGGCGAAGCCAGCGGCCCGCCTCAAATGATGCTGTCTGCGGGCAACCTGAATACTGCAGCACTGTCCCTGTTCCTCGCACTCCATCTCGCCGTTGACCCTCTCGTCCCGTGCCTCGTCTTCGATGACCCCGTGCAAGCTATGGACGAAGTGCATGTGGCACAGTTCGCTGCCCTCATCCGCCTCCTTTCGAAGCAGAACGACCGGCAAGTCATCATCGCCGTCCACGAACGCGAGCTGTTTGACTACCTAACTCTCGAGCTCAGCCCTGCCTACGAAGGCGATGAGCTCATCACCATTGAACTCGGTGAACGCGCGACCGAGGGAGACCAAGGCATCACTCGGCACCTTTGGGCGCCAGACATCGCAATAGCCAACTAACCTCGATCTTCTCGACCGAAGATGTGTGGGGGAACCTCGTCGGATTTCCGGACGATCTGTTTCGGGGCTCGTGGCCACCATCTACCCATCGCAATCAACCGTGATCGACCGGAACCGATCGGGTAGAACCAGAGGCACTGAACCGTTTGGTTCCGTGCTAACGCTAGGGAAACCGCGGATTCCCGAGACGACCGGTGAGGACCCGAAAGGGGCCGAATCCTCCAGGGGGCCGCAGGTTCAAATCCTGTCAGCCCGACCAAAGGCCCGTTCTCGAAACTCTTCGCAGAACTGCCCATAAAGAATCGCTCCGGATGAGAATCCGGAGCGATTTCTTATGTCCCGAGCCTATTCATGGATGACGGGGCGCGAACTCGGCGTCCCGGCGCTCTCGCCGCGGGATTTCGACGCTCGTTAACGACTTCCAGGCGCACCGAAGTCTTCGGTGCGCCTGGAAGCGTCGCCCTCTCGGGCAGCATTTGAACGCGTGGGTGTGCTGCTACTCGGTGGTGGGTGGCCCGCCGGTGTCGTCGGGTGCGGTTCCGCGTTTCTTCAGGCGGTTCGGTCTTTCGACGCCGGGCGGGAGGGTGTCGGTGTAGCGGTTGTAGAAGTCGCGGTCGCGGCGGCGGAGCTTCTTTTCGACGGGGTCGCCGGCGAGGTTCCGGTTGGCGTCTTCCTTGTACTGGTCGCTCATGAAGGCGGCGATCTTCCGCAGGTTGAAGTTGACCAGTCGCATCGTAATGACGACCTGTGCGGCGCCGAAGCCGCGCACCTGGCGCCGGCTGGGGTATTGGATGTCCTCGGTGCCGCCGCCCTTGACTTGTGAGTTCAGGGACTCGATCGAGTTGCGGGCGTGGGTGTGGAACTCCTCCCACTCGCGCGTGCCGTAGTCGAACGCCATCGATGATGACCACCAAGCCGGCACCGCATGTGCGCTGCGACAACACCCTCCCCGGTGTTGGGCCGGGATGCGTGATTCCTGGTGTCATGACTGGCGCCGCCTATTACTCGATGACGCAGTTCCTGACGTTCGGGGCGCGCGTAGCAGGAGCTCACGCATCCGGACTGCCCGGTGGGCTTCCAATCGGGGTGGACCGGAACCCGCTCTACCGGATGGTGAACACCCCGCTGCAGAACCTCTACCGGGAGACCGTGTGCCCGCGCAGCCGGCCTCAGCTATCGGGGTTGTCATGCGACGAGTACCCCTTTGCGTCCACTTATCAAGGGGCGTCAAAAGGCGGTGGTACTGTGCGAACCAGGGACTGGTGCCAGAAAACGTTTTCTGGTGTCCCGTCAACGGGTTCGGTCGGATAGAGCACATGCATGATCAATGCGGCCGAGAACAGTTTGGCCGGCTCCCTTTTGCAGAGTCAGGTTTACAAGCTGTTGAGGATCCTTGACCGTGACCCGTTCTATGTGGCGGTTGTCGGCAAAGCGTGAAGGGGGACGGGGTGAACGGGCGCTTTGAAGCTCTTGCCCAATGGCATAGCGTGCGACTTCTCAACTGCAGGTTGGCCCCTCCTCGGTTCAGCTCAAATGTGGACAGCACCGGCCTCATCGTTGACGGGCCGGAAGGTGTGGAGCTTCAAACGGGTGTGTGGTCTGGGCCCATCGGTGTTACTACCGGAAGCCTGGCGCAGCGGCCGGCGGTCACCGATATGTCTTGGGAGGACATCGCTGAGTTTTCTGTCATCGCCGAGGAAGGCCCGCTCGTACTCTGCGGGGCGTTGGAGCGTCCAGCTGCCAACCGTCCTCGCCTGGATGGTTTCGGCCCTGGCCCCTACCGGATTCGGGTCCACGCTCGCGGCCGCGACGATGCTTACGACACGGCAGTTTCCGAAGCGACCGAGGAATACTTGTTTGTCAGCTGGCCTGAAATCGCAAGCCCTGCTGTGCTGATTGCGTTGGCTTCACGGGCTGGCAGATCGTGGATCATTTCTGTGAAGGAACGCCCACCGCAAACTTTGATCGGCGGAATGCATGCAAGCACAATGCCGGCGGCACCTGCACCTGCTGACGTGGAAGATCCTCAGCCGGATCCAGATGAGACAGCAGGACGCTGAGGCGCAGACTAACGGCGTCTGGATTCGCCTGCGACCGAAGTCCGGTTGACCATTCACCCGGCGCTTACGGGAGTCGGTGAGCGTCGGATGGGACAGCTGCACCTTCGGTTGACTCTCTAGTCTGCGGTGATCCGCCACGATGGCTAGCTCTTCCCGCGGATTGAGCGGATCCGCGACAGGCATGGAGGAAAAAGGAACTCGATGTGGAGGAAAACGCATCTGGTGGCGGCCTGCGAACCGCGTCCTGGCGGGTTTCGCGAACAGCCCAGCAAAGGGCCGTTCTCCAAACTCTTCGCAGAACTGCCCACACAGAATCGCTCCGGATTAAAATCTGGAGCGATTCTTGGTTTCCGCACGGTTTCGTGGGTTTTGGAGCTCGGCGTCGTGTTCTGAGCAGTTGTGCCGAGCGACTTCCTGCTCGTCAGCGACCTTGAGGCGGATCGGTATCTTCGCTGCTTATCGGCTGAGCAAAGTTGGGGCCAACTCGTCGAGCGACCCACCCATCGTGAACTACTGGGTGACACCCTCGAGAAGGAGCACCAGCTCGTCGAGTTCGACGTCCCAGCCCTCTCGGTTCTGGTCAAGACGTTCGCGACGGTAGCGGGTACCGCCGGGGAGTGTGTCGAAGCCCGATTCGATCACCGTGACATCCGTCCCGGTGCCAGCATCGGAGATTGTGAAGCGTACATGCGTCGAGTACTCGTCGAGCTTTTCGGCGGGGATTCCCGACCAACGGAAGCCGAACGAGGCGTCGGGCGCCACTTCGGTGATTTCGATCGGGAAGCTGCCGTAGCCGTCCCAGTCAATGCTGCCGGTAGCACCGGGCTCGAGCGCGGCGAACTCCACACTGTCTCCGAACCATTTGGCCATTTCCGCGGGGTCAGTCAGCGCCTTCCAGACCTGCGCGCGCGAGGCCTCGATGTGCACGGTGCGGGTCACAATGTGGCCTTTGACTCTTGCGTGATCAGACACGGTGTTTCCTTCTCGTTCGAGCTGAGCGCGACGGGACATTGCCCGCCGAACGGCACGTGAAATGCAATGCGCCTCAATGAGCGTACCCGTCATTGCGACTCGCGTTCGGGCGAGAGAACCCGTGAACGCGAGTAGCAACGCATCAGCGGTCGGTCCGTGGGATGTCGGAGCCTAACCGGCATCAGTCTCTGCACTGATCTACAAGGGTTCTGACACCGGATTCGCCTCGACATGACTGGCGCCGCGAGTCCTTGTGATTGATTTTCGGATCGGACCGATTGGCCGACTAGACGCACGTACCCGCAGCAAGAACCAGCCATCCCCATGGGAGGTGTGTGGCAGCGGCCCAATCTTGTTCTCCTTGGAAGCGTACAATCTCTCTCGGCTGGAATCCGGGGCACGATACTACTGTTGCCGTATGTCCGTCATCGACCCGCTGCCCAACCATCCCGCTCCGGACAACCCGACAGGGAAGCTGATTCTCCTGCGCCACGGGGAGACGGAGTGGTCGAAGCAGGGGAAACACACAGGGCTCACGGACATCCCGCTCACGGCCCGGGGAGAGGACCTGGCCCGCGGTGCGGGCCGGCTCGTGGCCGGATACGATTTCTCGCTCGTGCTGACCTCGCCCCTGCAGCGTGCGCGGCACACCGCTGAGCTCGCGGGCCTGGATGCCGAGGTCGACCCGTTTCTCGTCGAGTGGGACTACGGCGGGTACGAGGGCCGCACGACGCGCGAAATCCGCAGCGAGCTCGGCTACAACTGGAGCGCATTCACCCACGGCGTGATCCGCGGCGACACGCCCGGTGAGACGGTCGAGGAGGTCGCCGCCCGCGCATCGCGCGTGCTCACGCGCGTGCTGCCCGCGATGGAGGAGGGAGATGTCGCCCTGGTCGCACACGGCCATTTCCTGCGCATTCTGACAGCCGTGTACCTGAGATTGGCCCCGCGATTCGGTGCGCAAATCACGCTGGACGCCGGATCGGTCTCCGTGCTCAGCTACTACCGCGAGCAGCCGGCCATCCTGTCGTGGAACTACGGACCCGAACTGCCAATGGTGCCCTCAGAGAGCTAGTGCCCAACCCAAGGAAAGATCTGATTCCCTAGCGCACGCGCTGGGCGGTGAACTGCATCCGCGGATGAGCGTAGGCGTCCTGCGCCTGCACGAGCTGCAGTTCTCGCTCTCCCGACTGATGCGTCAGCTCAATGAGGTCGAACACGCTGGACGCGGTCCGTTCCAGTGCCACAGCGGCGTCGCCAGTCGCGCGGTAGTGCGCCGAGAAGAGCGCCGCGGTGACGTCACCCGATCCGTTCGCCTTGAACGGCAGATGCGGAGTCTGCACGATCCACGCGCCTGCGGCATCCACCGCGAGCATCTCGATGGTGCCGGGCTCGCGGTCGGGGCGCTCCACGCTTGTCACGAGAACGGTGCTGGGCCCCATCGCCCGGGCGAGGTCGACGGAGTCGAGCGTTGACTCCACCGTCGTCGGCTCGGTGCCGGTGAGGAATCCCAGCTCGAACTGGTTCGGAGTGATGATGTCGGCCACGGGAACCACGCGATCCCGCAGCAGGACGGGGATCTCGGGCGCCACGAAGCACCCGGACTTCGCGTTGCCCATCACCGGGTCACACGCGTAGATGGCCGAGGGGTTCGCCGCCTTCACCCGCCGCACCGCATCCACGATGACGTCGCCGATCCCGGTGCCGCCCTGGTAGCCCGAGAGCACGACGTCGATCTGGGGGAGCACACCACGTTCTTCGATGCCGAGGATCACGTCGTGAACATCCTCCGGCGCGATGAGGGAGCCGCGCCACGCGCCATACCCCGTGTGATTGGAGAAGTTCACCGTGTTGACCGGCAGCACCTCGACTCCGATGCGCTGGAGAGGGAACACCGCCGCTGAGTTGCCAACGTGGCCATGGGCGACGGCAGACTGAATCGAGAGAATCTTCACGACATCAATCTTCCGACAGTTGATCGACACTCGCGGACGCACACGCAGCACGGCGAGAGGAAAATCTTGCAGTGCACGCAGGAAAAGACGTTTCGTGGTGGTCAACGATCCGCGCGCTGACGGGTTTCGCGAAACCGCCCAAACAGAATCGCCCTCGAGGAAACTCGAGGGCGATCTTGCGTTTTCGGGGCAATCTCCGGGCTGAAATTCCATGCGGTGACGCAATTGCTCATCGGACGCTGACTCCGGCGCGTTGTCAGCGACTTTCAGGCTCTCTGATCCGTCCAGGATTCGTGCCGCTTTCGTTCTAGGGAAAGAAGCGGTCGAAGGTCCTAGCCTCGATGGGCTGGCCGTCAAGCGGAGTCCAGGCTCACGTGTCCATGGGCCTGGCAGCACTAGCCTCTCAGTATGGATCCGATCTTGCTCGCACCGCTGCTACCGCCAGAGTTGGACCCGACCCAGTGCAAGCTCCACTGCGCCGTCTACAACGGTGAGGCATTTCCGATCGACGTCCTCGCGAACGACCCTGATGAGTGGCGACGGTGGAACTCGTGGCGCAATGTCAACGACGACTTCAACCGACAGTTCATCTTCTCGCTCGCGCAGGATCGAAGTGACCCGACACTCTGGCTGTTCGGTGGGATTTGGGAAGTCGTGGGACGCCGCCCTGAGCCCCGGCAACACTCCTACGACGTCGTTCTTCGCAAGGACCTCATGGGTCCGTTTATCAAGAGGCTGTACGTGCGCTTGGCACTCGCGGGTCGAAACCGTCGCCGGAACATGGAAGCGTGTCTCAGCGACATGACTGTCTCCATGATTGCTGAGGAGCCATTCGACGGTGACCCGTTCCCGGGGCACGACCGCATCAATCACTCCCTGGCCGAGATCCAAGCGATAGTGAAGCAGGGGCGACCTGACTGGCGGATCGCCTTGGAGCATATGAAGGGCGTTTACGTCATCCACGACGAGGCAACGGGCGAGCCCTACGTCGGCTCGGCTTATGGCGATACAGGGATCTGGCAACGATGGTCCCAGTACGCCCTCACACTCCATGGTGACAACGTCGGGCTGAAGGCACACCTCGCCGCGAAGGGTGAGGAGTACTTCCGCGACACGATGCGGTTCGCTCTGCTGGAGTTTTGGTCGATGCGAACCGACGACCAGCACGTCATTGACCGCGAAACCTATTGGAAGGGAGTCCTGCTCTCCAGGTCGCTGGGCCACAACAGGAACTAGGAGATGCGCGACTTTGAGTCGTGAGGTGGACCCTCCACCGGGACGCCATCATGGACTCGCACTGCTGCCGGCTTGGCTGAGCGTGGCGTTCATGCCGCCAGCGCGCCAGCATCCGTCATTCTGGTGTCGAACTCGAACCGCTGGCAGCCACCCGGCTGTTGGCGTTCTCGAACCATGCGGCGTACTGGACTCTGAAGAGCTCGTGAATGAGCGTGCTATCGATGGCACCACCGACGCCTCTCAACCTGCCAAGCGTGAGCTCTTGGCAGACCGCCGCCCAAGCAAAGCCAGTTGCGAGAGTGAGAGTACTCGCCACGCCAGCAGAAATCGCTCCACCAACGATTGTGCCCGCTCCAGGAACCAGCTTTGTGAGACCGACAACCGCGCTCTTCCCGCCGGCAACCAGCACTGTTGTGATTGCCGTAGAAGCAATGGCGGCCGTATCAAGTTTCAATCCGTAAATCGCAGCGACTCGTGCCATCATGGCCAGCTGAATCGGAACTAGCAGTGCAGCATCCGCCAAGGGAATGGGAACAACTCCCACGGCTAAAGCCGAGACCGCGGCGGCTTGAACTGCGGTATGAGCGTCTTTGCGCTTTCGCGCCATGTCAACTTTCTGAGCCGCAGCAAGGGCCGCGGCAACGCCTTCTGGGACAACGCGAAAGGTGGCATCGAGCAGCGTCTTTAACCCGTGTTCCACCTGCCCGGTAAATTCGTCCCCATCCGCCATCACCAAAATTGGTTGCCCGCCCGCGATGGGCAGGCCCAACCCTGAGATGTGTGCTGCGAGTTCGATAGCGTCGTGGTGATACTCCCCGTTCCGTGAGGTGACTTGGGTCAAGACGAGAAGAACCGGCAAGCCAAGCTTGTGGAGACGCCGAACGAACTCGGCCTCGGTATCTTCGAACCGGCGGTCTGTGGCCCGCACACAGTACCAAGCGACGTGGACATGCTCAGATTCGGATCCATTGCGCATTTCCTTCACGTAAGAACTGAGCTCCTCAATGAGCTCATCGGTGTCCTTGCCGATCTCGAGGCCTCGGGTATCGACTAGCCCCATGAAACCGGACTTATGGAGGTAGAGGTGATTGTTCATGGTGACGGGTTCGCCGATACCCGTAGGTGCTACTTCTTCGCCAAACACTGCATTGACGAGAGTGGATTTTCCGACACCAGTCTTGCCGAAAATTGCGAGATTGAAGCGGCCCATGGCTTTCGCCTGCTCCTGAAACTTCTCGCGGAACGTCTCTTCAAACTGAATTTCATCCGTCATTCTTTGTCCTTCGTCACTGAACAGCTAACTTGCCAGGAACCGTCGCCGGACAATATTCAGGATGAACTCTCGCCGTCCCGCCTGACTATATCTCGTGGGACCAACACGTCGGAGAGTAGCGTCTGCGGGAGCGCTAGTCGGCTGCTATCCAGCAGCTGTGGCGGGAAAACACGCGAGATACCGAGGAGAACACACTTCGCCGCGGCCAACGATCCGTGCACGGACGGGTTTCGCGAACCGCTCACCAGGTAATTTCGCGGGTGATCGCGCCGCACCGCCCGAACGCGTGCGTCGTGCGTCGAGCCTCTGGCGCCATGTCGAGGTCAGGTGGGGAGCTTCAGCAGCGCCTTCTTCGCCAGGCGGCGGACCAGCGAACTCGGGTCCTCGAGGTACGGTTCGATTCGATCGCGGATGCCGGCCGCTTTGACCGTGGCCAGCGCGTCAATCGTCTGGGCTCGAACCTGGTCATCGGGGAGAGCCGCCAGCAGGGCCGGCACGACCCGGGCGTCGCGGCACCTGGCAAGGGCATAGGGGAGCATTTGCCGGGCCATCCCGTATCGCGGGGTGCCGAGGAGCTCGACGAGCTGCTCCACGATAGAGGAGTCGGCAGTCACCGAGAGTGCGCTGCCGATCAGCCAACCAGCGAAGGGGTCACCCGGCGCGTCTCGAATGAACTCGGCCACCAACGGCTTGTTCGCCGCGGGTCGTGCCCACGAGACGGAGAGGGCGCGAACGACGCTCATCTTCACGCGGGAGTTCTCGATCCGGGGCAGCCAGCCGACGAGGATGGGGATGGCATCCACAGAGCGCGTTCCCGATTCCCGCAGTGCGTCGACGGAGTCGAACTCGAAGCCCGCAGCGCGGAGGTCCGCCAGGATGGGCGCTTCATCCGCAGAGAAGCTGTCCTTCTCCGGGTCGATCCGTTCTGGCCTCGGCTCGAAGTCAGCGTCCGACAGCCATCCGTCGGATCTCTCCATGTCGTGCGCCTCCGAGCAATGTCGCCTGTCGATACCGGCAATGATCCTCGCCGACGGCGCGGATGCCAAGGCCCACCGGCGACGCAACCCGATTCAGATCTCCGGCTGCCTGCATGTGCCGGTGAGCGTAAAGTGCTGGCATGAGCGAGCAGGGAGATCCGCAACCGCGCAGTCCAGCATCCGGCCCCGGTGCTCAGGCACAGGCCGACGGCTCCTGGACGCTGCCAGAGGCGATGACCGGCAGGGCCAGCCCGGCGAAGGCCGCGGTCGGCGACAAACCGGTCTTCGCCTACATCGCCAGCCTGCCGCAGCCGCAGCGCGGCATCGCCGAGGCGATTGATGCGCTGGCGGCCCAGACACTGCCGGGGCTGCAGCGCTCCGTGAAGTGGGGCATGTCGTACTACGGCGTCGGCGACGGCTGGTGCTTCTGCGTTGGCGGCTTCGCCGGCCACGTCAAGCTCATGTTCGTCAACGGCACGGCGCTGGACCCGGTGCCGCCGGTTACACCGGTGGGCATGGGCAAGTCGACGCGGGGCGTGGAACTCGCCTCGGCGGCCGACATTGACGAGCGCCAGATCGCGGAGTGGATGAGGCAAGTCACGTCCGTGCCGGGCGTCGGGGGCAAGAAGCGCTGAGCCGGGCCTGCTAAGCGAGCAGCGCGGCGATCAACACCGCGGCGATCAGCGGGGCGGCGAATATGGCGGCGTAGATCAGGCTCAGCCACGGCTGGTACGCCACATACATGCCGTGCCAGGTCATGCTCCACGGGTGCCGGATGAGCACCCACCCGATCACGTCGACGACGATGGCGACCACCGCCCAGGTCACGGCCATGACCCAGGCGTGTGCCCAGACGTCATCCGGCCGCACGATCGCGAAGTAGGCCAGCGCCGCGGGCGGGAATAAGAGGATGTTGTAGAGCGGATGCCACGGCAGCGTGGCCCGGTACGACGAGATGTCGTACACAGAGGTGACGGTGACACCCTCATCGGTCATCCCGAGGGCCTTCCAATTGAAGACGGTGTGCCCGATTCCCACGGTGGTGACGACGATGTATGCGACCCAAAACCACAGCATGGACTGGGCTAAATCTACGGTGACCATCAACCGACCATATCGGCGCCCCCGGCGTTTGGGCGATTCGCGCATCGGCCCAGCGACGGCGGGGCGCCGGAGGGCCCGTCAGCTGGCGGGGTCGTAGAGGAACGCGCGCACCTCCTGCGCGCATCGGCAGGACACCGCGAACTTCGCGGCCCACTCGAGGGCCGCCTCACGGGAGGGCAACTCCAGCACCGAGAAGCCGCCATCGAGCTGCGCCGTCTGAGGGTAGGTGCCCGCCGTCACCGTGCCGTCCCCCTCCACCAGGACCGGCGGAGCGCTCTCGTCGATCGCACCGCCGAACACCCAGACACCGGCAGCCTTCGCCTCCTCGGCCACGGCGTGCGTCGCATCCGAGACCGCTTGCAGCTCTGCGTCGGGAAAATCCATGGCACCGCTCGGGAACGAGATCAGGTATTTCGTCATCGCGTCGTCTCCTTCGTCGCGCTTCTCGGAACTCATCCATCCTCAGCGACACACCGACGGCGCACAAGGGGGCCGCGCGGCAGGGCCGAGCGATACGGGTGACGCGGGCCCCGGCAACGGGGCGGCGCGCCCCGCCGGCGGGGGTGTACTCAGGGTCAACTTGGGGCTGTGAGCGGCGCGGCGGGACGGCTAGGCTGCACAGTGGGAGAGCCACATGGATCCCGTCGCAGGGGGAGCAAGACAAATTTCTCGATCAGGTGAACGCAGCGAATCGCCGACTCCGGCGAGGCACTCATCGAGCAGGGCGTCGGGCCGTGGGGAGCCCCAATCGTGAGGAAATGGAACTTCAGCCGGTGGGCCGGCCTCAGCATCGCCGGCCTGGTCACGGCGGCCGCGGGCCTGTTGTGGTTCGCAGTGGCGGCCAGGGTTGAGGGCGGCGAGGGCGCCGCAAGCTCTTCGGGCCTGCTCCTGGGGCTGTGGAGCGTGCTCTACAACACGCAGGCTCCCAGCGAGAGCGCCGTGTTCGCCGCCATCGCGTTGGCCCTGCTGCTGGCCGCGGGAATCGCGATCATCGAGCGGCGTATCGCCACCCGCTATCGGCGCTCCTCCGACGGCACGTCGACTCCGCTGGCGCCCAAGATCATCATGGCTGCCACCCGGGGCGTCTTCGCCGGCCCCATCACCATCACCGTCTTGATCCCCGCGCACAACGAGGAGGCGTCGCTCCCGGACACGCTGGACTCGTTGTTCTCACAGTCGCCGCCCCCCGACCGGGTGATCGTGGTGGCCGACAACTGCACCGACGGCACGGAGCGCGTCGCGGCCGCCCGCGGCGTCGAGGTCTTCCGGTCCGTCGGCAACGCGCACAAGAAGGCCGGCGCCCTGAACCAGGCTCTGGCGGTGCTCCTGCCCGATCAAGGGGACAACGATGTTGTGATGATCATGGATGCCGACACGCAGCTCGACGGCGGCTTCCTGGCCGCTGCGGCGTCGCGATTCGCGAGCGACCGCGCGCTGATGGCCGTCGGCGGCCTGTTCTACGGGGAGCCGGGCCATGGCCTGATCGGACAGTTCCAACGGAACGAGTACATCCGGTACTCGCGTGAGCTGAAGCGGCGGCGCGGCCGGGTCTTCGTGCTGACGGGCACCGCCTCGCTGTTCCGAGCCGTCGGGTTGCGGGCCGTGGCATCAGGCCGAGGGACCTCGCTGCCCGGCATCCCCGGCGACGTGTACGACACCGCGGCCCTGACCGAGGACAACGAGCTGACGATCGCCTTGAAATCGCTCGGCGGGTTGATCACCTCGCCGTCGGAGTGCACCGTGGTCACTGAGCTGATGCCGACGTGGCGCACCCTGTGGAACCAGCGGCTGCGCTGGCAGCGTGGCGCTCTGGAGAACCTCGGGGCCTACGGCGTCAAGCCGCAAACCGTGCGGTACTGGGCCCAGCAACTGGGCATCGGCTACGGCGTCATCGCGCTGTTCGGCTACCTGTCGCTCCTTCTCGTCATGGCGCTGTCGCTGGACACCTGGGTGTGGTTCCCATTCTGGCTGGGCATCGGCGCTGTGTTCACGCTCGAGCGCGTCGTCACGGTGTGGAAGGGCGGATGGCGCGCCCGGCTGTTGGCCGTGCTGCTGATCCCCGAGCTGTGCTTCGACATGTTCTTGAACTGTGTCTACGTGAAGGGCATTCTCGACAGCGCGATCGGGCGCCGGGCGGCGTGGACGCACCTTCAGCATGAGGCGAGAGCCGAAGAAGAGGAAGAGGTCGCTCGGTGAGGTCTGCCCTTCCCACGGGACTGCTGCTCCCGGAATCCGTGCTCCAGAGCGAGTGGTTCGCCGTGTGGGCGACGTTCGTGGCCATCAACACCCTGATGTACGCGGCGCTCTCGATCGCCAAGATCCTGCCGAAGATCTACCCATCCGATTGGGTCCACAAGCGGAACCGCCGCGCGGAGACCCGCGGCATCTACCCCGACGCCGAGAGCTAGAGAGGGGAGAACCCCCCGTGCGTCGATCGTCTCAGAACGGCGCGACCAGGCCCTGCTCTGGTGCGTGCAGGCTGGCCCCAGCGCTTCGCGCTCCCGCGCGGTGAGGAGGTCATCGCGCCGCATCGCGTGCTCGGGATCCATCGCTTCGCGGTATGGCCGTGGCTCCAACGCCGACCTGTAGGCGATCACAGCGGCAAGGATTCGCTCGCTGTGCCCGAGCATCCCGCCCCCCGGGGCGGGCCGGTGGGAGCCCGCCGCCTCGTGGCGTTCGAAGGTGTAGGCGGGAGTGTGCGCGACCGCCGGCGCAAACGATTTCACCTCAGTCCCGGCCGCGGCAGCGCCTGACGCGCTCTGCCCGGCACTAGATGGTGGTGACGGCCGTCACCACCTCGTCAATCGCGCGCAGCGAGTCGATGCCCGCGCGTGCGGTCGCCGTGTGCAGGTCGGCCAGCTGAGAGCGAAGGACCTCGACATTTCGGCCAACCAGCGGAAGGGCGTGCTCTCGTATGGTTGTGGCGACGTCGTCGACGAAGGAAGGCAGGGAGAGGGCGATCTGGCCGCTAATGACGACGACCTCGGGGTCGAGCACATGGCAGGTGTTCACCAGGATTCGACCGAGCACGGTGGCCGCACGTTTCGCCAGCGACGTCGCCGTGCCATCCTCCGCGGTCACCAGTGCGCAGAAATCGGCCCAGTCCACGCGCACCCCGGTGGCGGTCTCGTAGTCACGAAGCACCGCCGGGATCGAGACGTACTGCATCAGGCAGCCCGCATTGCCGCACGTGCACAGCGGGCCGTTCCAGTCATAGACGGTGTGGCCAAGTTCGCCGGCGCCGCCGCGGGCTCCGGACTGGATGATGCCGCCGGCGATGTGACCGGAGGTGACGCCGTAGCTCACCTCGACGTAGAGCATGTTGGAGTGCCCGCGCCCCGTGCCCCAGAGGTACTCGGCCAGGCCCTCGAGCCGCGCCGAGTTCTGCACGTACACCGGGACGCCGAGCCGGGTCGCGAAGTACTCCATCGGGTTCACCCCGAACCAGCGGCTCGACGCGCGCTGCGCGTAGATGTCACCGGAGCGGGCATCCATCTGAGTGTCGACGGCCAGGTGCAGGGCGCGCAGCGAGGACGCGGGGAGGTCGTGCTCGGCCATCAGGCGGTCCACGAGGTCGGCGCCCGCCGCCATTCGATCTGCTGCAGACGTTCCCGACGATCCCAGAAGTGTAAACTCTCCTAACAATCGCCCATCGAGCCCGGAGAGCGTGACCGTGCATGTGTCGACGAGGAACATGATGGAGCCGAGCACGCCGAGGCGAGGCGAGGTGCCAATCAGATTCTTGAGCAGGCCCGGCTCGTGGTCCGGTTCCTCGATCCAGCCATCGGCCTGCAGCCTGCTGGTCAAATTGGTGACCGTCGCGCGCGAGACGTCCAGCGTTCGCGCCAGGTCGGCGCGGTAGGCGGGCCCGTTCATAACCAGCGCGCGCAGGAGTCGCTGCGCGTTGGGGGTGAGCATTGTCACGCTGGGTCTCCTTGGGGGCGTGGAAGACGGATGCGGCCGTCCTCTGTGGAGAGCCTACTGACAAAACTTTCTTTCAGACTGTTTAGTAATTTGACACTATCGCATTTGCGATGCATTCTGTTCACGGCTCACAATCTCAAAGCCGAGAACACCTTCACGCTCCCCGCGGCAGTGAGCATCACACGGGGCACGATTCCATCGGAGCAATCATGAAACTACGCAAATTCCTGGCAGGTGCCGCGTGCGCGTCTGTAATGCTTTCACTCGCTGCCTGCAGCTCGACCGAGACAACGGGCTCGGGCTCGCCGGTCGCTGACGCCAGCACCGGCACGGTCCGGATGTGGGTCATGGAGGGATCGCTCTCCGCAGAAAGCCAGACGTTCCTCACAGAGGAGTTCGCCGCGGCGAACCCCGGCAGCGAGCTGAAGATCGAGGTCCAGCAGTGGGACGGCATCGTCTCCAAGCTGCAGACGTCGCTCGCGTCGAAAAACGAGAGCCCCGACCTCGTCGAGATCGGCAACACCCAGACCGCAACCTTCACCACGGTGGGCGCATTCGCCGACATCACCGATCTGAAGGCCCAGCTCGGCGGCGAGGACCTCATCCCGTCCTTCGTGGATGCTGCCACGGTCGACGGCAAGACCTACGCGTACCCGCTGTACGCCGGCGCGCGCGGCGTCTACTACCGCACGGACCTCTTCGAGAACGCCGGCATCGCGGTGCCGCAGACCATCGAGCAGTTCCACGATGCCGCCGTCGACCTGCAGACGGCGAACCCGGATGCCGCGGCCGACTTCTCGGGAATGTACCTCGCCGCGGTCGACCCGCACGGGGTCGAGTCCTACCTGTTCGCGCAGGGGTTCGAGTACGCCACGCAGAAGGGCGGCGAATGGGTTGGCCAGGCCTCCGCGCCCCAGTCGCTCGAGGCGCTCACGTCGCTGCAGGACCTGTTCCAGAACGGCACGAAGTACGCCCTTGACTCGCAGGCCGGCCAGAAGTCCTTCGAGCGCTACTTCAACGACGGTTCGACCGGCATGCTCATCGGCACCGGCAATATCGGCACGAAGATCGACCAGGCGCTGTGGGACGAGGGCAAGGTCGGCGTGCTCGCGATCCCGTCCACCGAGCCCGGCGTGCCCGGAGCCACCTTCGCGGGTGGGTCGAACATCGCCCTCGCCACGAACTCGCAGAACCCGGAGCTCGCCAAGAAGGCGCTCGACGTGATCTTCGCCGAGGGCTTCCAGAAGCTGCTGGCCGAGGAGGGCTGGGTGCCCGGCAACACGGCATACGCCGCCGATGTCGCGGGGCCGTTCGGCCAGATCGCCGGGGAGATCATCACCAACTCCAAGCTGACCCCGAACAGCGCTGAATGGGGCGTCGCCTTCGGCAGCACGCAGCTGAACGAGTTCTTCACCCGAATCGCCAAGGGTGAAGACGTCGAGGCTGTCGCAAAGGCCTTCGACGACCAGCTGAACGCGGCTCTCAACAAGTAACTGAAGGCAGACGCAGCACAATGACACAGACGACAGCCCGGGCCATTCACGCGCCTGAACGGCGCTCAGAACCGATGAGCAAGAAGGTGGGCAAGCGGAGCAGGAGACTTGCCCCGTGGATGCTCCTCGCGCCCGCGACACTCCTGATCGCCGTCGCGCTCGGCTACCCGCTTGTGCGCCAGGCCATCATGTCCTTCCAACATTTCGGTCTCGCGCAGCAATTCGGGCAGCCGGCCGAGTGGGCCGGGCTGTCGAACTACGTCACGATCCTCACCGATCCCTACTTCTGGAGCGTCTTCCTCAAATCGGTGCTGTTCTGCATCTGGACAGCCGGGATGACGATGGCGCTCGGCGTCGGCTTCGCGGTGCTCATGCTGCGGATGAACGCCGTGGTGCGCACCATCTTCAACACGACCCTCATCGTCGTGTGGGCGATGCCGGCGCTCGCCTCGCTCACCGTATGGCAGTGGCTCGTGGACCCACGGTCGGGCCTGCTGAACTACGGCCTGACGGCGATCGGCCTCGACGGCTTCAGAGACTTCAACTGGCTGGGAGGCAACTTCTGGACCTTCTACCTCATCGCCTCCGCCGTCATCATCTGGGCCTCGATCCCGCTGGTGGCGATCACGATCTACGCGGCCCTCGCGCAGGTGCCGAAGGAGATGCTCGAGGCATCCGAGATCGACGGCGCCTCCAACTTCCAACAGGTCGTCCGGATCATGCTCCCGACGATCGCCCCCGTCATCTCGCTCATCGCCGTGCTGCAAGTCATCTGGGATCTGCGGGTCTTCACCCAGATCCACGTGCTGCAGCAGGCGGGTGGTATCGCAAGCGAAACCCACCTGCTCGGCACATACGTCTACGAGACCGGCATCGCGCAGGGTGACTACGGGGTGGCGTCGGCGCTGGCCATGATCATTCTCGCCCTCACCCTGATCCTGACCGGACGTTATCTGCAGATGCTCTACCGCCAGGGAGGGATGGTCTGATGACCACTCAAGAAGCCCGTACATCACAGGCCACCGCGAAGACCATGAACTCCGCCAGCTCGGCCAGCAAGGCCGGAGCCGGCACCACCGCTGGCTCCACGCTGCGGCGGCTGAGCCGGAAGTGGGGCTTCTCACACCCACTCGCCAACCTCGGCGGCCTCCTCATCGTGATCCTGTGGTTGATCCCGGTCTACTGGATGGTGAACTCGGCCTTCCAGTCCGAATCCGAGCTCATGGCATGGCCCCCACACCTGGTGCCGCAGGAGTTCACCTGGGACAACTTCTTCACCGCCTTCACCAACCCGAACTTCTGGCCGGCGCTGAGCTCCTCGTTGATCGCCGGGGCGCTGACCGTGCTCTTCGCCTCCGGTGGCGCGCTCCTCGCCGCCTTCGCCCTGTCCCGCTTCCGCTTCCGCGGCCGGACGATGATGATCATCGCGATCCTCGTCGTGCAGATGATCCCCGCCGAGGCGCTGTTCATCTCGCAGTACCGCATGCTCGACGGTTGGGGCCTGCTCAACTCGGTCATCGGTCTGTCCGTTCTTTACATCGGCACCATCGTGCCGTTCATCGCCTGGATGATGCGCGGATTCGTCGATGGCATCCCGATCGAGCTCGAAGAGGCCGCCATGGTCGACGGTTGCTCCCGGGTCGGCGCCTTCCGCCGGGTGACGCTTCCGCTGCTGGCACCCGGAATCATTTCCACCTCCGTGTTCGGCTTCCTCTTCGCGTGGAACGAGTACACGCTCGCCCTCATCGTGCTGTCGAAGGACTCCGCGGTCACGCTGCCGATCTGGCTGCAGTCCTACCAGCAGGGCCTGAAGGCGACCGACTGGGGCGGGGTCATGGCCGGTGCCACGCTGATCGCCATCCCGGTGATCATCATCTTCGTCATCGTTCAGAACAAAATCTCGCAGGGCATGGTCGCCGGCGCGGTGAAGGGCTAGAAATGCACAACCTCCCCGCTGTCCTCGTCGGTCCCGTCGGCGATCGCAGCTCTCGCTTCGCCTGGCGCGGCCTGATGATCGACTCCGCTCGCACCCGTCACACCGTTCCGGTGATCAAGCAGGTCATTGCCCTCGCGGCTCGCTACGGCTTCAATCGCCTGCACTGGCATCTGACCGATGACCAGGGATGGCGTTTCGACGTGCCCGAGTACCCCCGCCTCACCGAGGCGGCGGCTTACCTGCCGCGAGGCAACTTCGACGATTACGACTCGCTGCTGGGGGACACCCGGCAGCGCGCCATCGACGAGGCCCCGGAGAAGTGGACGAACGGCTACTACACCGATGACGAGATCGCGGATGTCGTTGCCCACGCGTCCGCGCACGGCATCGTGATCGTGCCCGAGGTGGATGTTCCCGGCCACATGAAGGCCGCCATTGAGGTTTATCCCGAACTTGGCCGCCCGGTGGGGCTCCCATTGCCGGAGGGCTCAATGCGCGAACACATGTGGTGGCCGGCGCGCAACGACCTGCTCTGGCCGACGGATGCCGCTCGAGACTTCGTTGCCAGCATCATGCGCCGCGTCGCAGAGTTGTTCCCCGGGCCTTACGTGCACATTGGGGGCGACGAGTGCGCCTACCAGCAGTGGTCCTCCGACCCGCAGATGGGGGAGTGGCTCGCACTTCGCGGGGTGTCGGGCGTCGAAGCGCTGCAGGCCTGGTTCATGGACGGAGCCGCGAGCGTGCTGAAGGAGAACGGCAAGTCCGTCGCCGTCTGGGACGAAGCGTGCGAGATCTGGGACGCCGAAGACACGCTCGTCGTGGCGTGGGATGAAGCACGAGGGATGGAACGGATCGGGCGGGCCAGCCAGCCGTACATCTTCGCGGACGCCCGCACCCTGTACCTGAACCGAGTAGACCCCGACTCGCCGCAGCCACAGAAGGGGATGATCCCCGCGATCTCGGTGGATGACCTGCTGACGGCGCCGTGGCCGGAGACACGCGACGAGCGCTGCATCGGAATCCAGGCCTGCGTCTGGTCAGAGTTCGTCTTGGACGGTGCCGACCTCACCTCGCTGCTGTTCCCACGATTGCTCGCTGTGGCCGAACGAATCTGGAACCCGAATCTTGACGTCGTGCAGGCCCGGGAGGCCATCGCGCGCGAATGCGAAGTCCTGAAGGCCTTTGGGCATCTGGACACACCCACAGTGACCCCTGACGAAATGGTGATGGCGAATGGAACGTAGGTATCGTGCTGCACTCGTAGCCTCCACACTGACGGCGCTGCTTCTCAGCGCCTTTCCGCTCGGTGCCGAATCCGCATCGGCCGAGAATTCGGCGGCGGCCGCCGGAGTCGTCAAGGCTGACGACACCGGCGCCGAGCCGCGGCTGCTTTTCGAGGATGACTTCGCCGCCAATGACGGCGCGAAGTGGATCGCCACCGCCAGCAACGCCGCCTCCAGTGTGCGCTTCGCGGACAGCATGGTGACGATCACGGGCGGCGGCCCGGAGAACCGCATCCTCTCCAACGCCGAGATTCTCTCGAACACCTTCACGCTCAGCGCCGATCTGTTCATCAACGCGGGCAACACCAACAGCGCGATCAAGTTCGGCTTCTTCGCCAGCGCGTCGGCTGCATCCCGCTACCAGGTCACCTACGACGGGCCGAAGAAGCTGTTGAGGCTCGAACGCGTCGAGAACGGCGCCGTGAGCGTCCTGGGATCGCCCGCGAGCGTGAACCTGGGGATGAACACGGGCGGCACCCCACACGCGATCAGCATCGAGGTCGCCGACGACCGGGTGCGGGTCTCGGTCAACGGCAACGATCACCTCGACGTGGCGAATACGGGCGCCGCATCGGCCGCACCAGGACGGATCCTCGTGGCCGCACAGTTCCCGAACCAAGATTTCAGCGTCGACACCCTGCGCGTGGTCACCTCCGAGGCCGAGCACGTCGGCACCTACACGGTCGAGCTCGCCACCAAGACCGATGGAATCACGGATACCAGCCCGAGCGCGGCCGGCGGCACTCTCTCGGCGAATCGTGCATCCGGCGATGCCGGAGACGTCGTGACCCTCTCCCACACGGTGCGGCCCGGTTACGTCTTTGACGGCTACGAGTCGCTGCGCCGGGACACCGGCACAAGCACGGACGGCCTGCTCACCATCACCGACAACCGGTTCACGCTGGACGACAAGACCGGCAGCGTGATCATCATCGCCACCTTCCTGACTGAGGCCGACGATCCGAATGTCGTCTTCAAGGACTACTTCGAGGGCCCCTTGAACGAACACGGCGCCTACACGATCCCCGCACCCGGCGACGTGCGGATTACCGATGGCGAGTTCGAGATCGCCCCGACGCAGGGCCCGTCACACGTCGTGGTCGACAGCACTGCCTGGGCGCAGCCCCTCAACTATCGGATCACGTTCGACGCGCGCAAGGCCAACGGCTCCGCAGGCACCATGCAGGTGGCCTTCCGCGGCGACGGGATCGATGACCGCTACGTCCTCGCACTGAACGGCTCGAAGGCACTGCTGCGCAGGCTCGACGGCGCAGGTGCGAACGTCGAGCTCACGAGCGTCGGCTACAACTTCGATTCCACGATGCGCCGCATCGTCATCGATGTGACGGGGGCAACCGTCTCGGTTTCCGCCAACGGCGCCCCGGTGCTCTCCTATACGAACGGCGATGACGGTGCGCGAGACGCCGCCAACTGGTCGGGTCTCGCCCCGGCGCTGATCCTGAGCAACCTGACGCCCGGCGCCCCCGTGCTGTTCGACAACGTGAAGGTGGCCCGCACCCCGGTTTACATCCGCGCGAGCGTCGAGGCGACGAATGCCGGGGAACCGGATCCAGACCATGAGAGCGGTTCAGTCGTGCTCTCCGCCCACCGCACCGCGGCTGGCGAGACGCTCAGCTGGATGGCCTACCCCAAGGGTGGCTTCGCCTTCGCCGGGATGTCATTCAATGGACAACCGCTCGGTGGGGAACGATTCGTCGTTCCCGAGGGGACAACGGATGACGTGATGCTCGTCGCGGACTTCGTACCGGTGGCCACGACGCCCACACGCTACTTCGTCGACCCGGCGGCGGGCGACGACGCCGGTGCGGGCACCTCGGCAGGGGAGGCCTGGGGCAGCCTCCTGCCGCTCGATCGTGTCCTGAACCCCGGCGACCAGATCCTCCTGAAGCGCGGCAGCGTCTTCGAGGGAACCGCGGCCGCGTTGTCGTTCCGCGGCTCCGGCACAGTGCAGCGGCCCATCGTCATCGGCAGCTACGGAGAGGGAGACCGGCCACAACTGAACGGCGCCGGGCAGGTGGAGAACGTGATCGGGCTCTACAACCAGGAGCACATCTCCATCTCGGGGCTCGAGATCACGAACCTGGACGCACAGTTCGACTCCAGCTTCGGCCTCAACGCCAGCACCAACCGGCAGAAAAACCTCCGCGCGGTCAACGTCTCGGCCCGGGACTTCGGCGTCGTACGCGGCATCAGCCTGACCGACCTCTACATCCATGACGTCAACGGAAACCTCAACTCGAAATGGAACGGCGGGATCTTCTTCGATGTCGGCGCCACCGTCGAGAACGGTGAGTTGCGAGGCGTTCCGACCAAATTCGATGGCGTCCGGATTGAGGGCAACACCCTCGAACGAGTGGACCGCTCTGGAATCAAACTGGTGAGCTCAGCCTGGGCGAACCAGTCGCTCCAGAACGCGCCAGACACCCCGCTGCACTGGTACCCGTCGACCGACGTCGTCGTTCGGGACAATCAGTTCCGATACATGGGCGGTGACGCGATCACGGTGCGTGACACCGACGGCGCGCTCGTCGAGCACAACCTCGTTCGCCACTCGCGGTACCAGAACACCGGCTACAACGCAGGGATCTGGCCGTTCCAGGCCACCAACACGGTGATTCAATACAACGAGGTGTCCAACACCCACGGCGTGCAGGACGGCCAGGGCCTCGACACCGATCACGTCTCGGCCCACACGGTCATGCAATACAACTACTCGCACGACAACGAAGGCGGATTCATGCTTGTCATGAACGGCTTCCCGCACACCGCACCCACTATCCGGTACAACATCAGCCAGGACGACGCGGACAAGACGTTCGAGTTCGCCCGCGGCACCGCGGCAGGGACGATGATCTACAACAACACGATCTACTCCAGCACCACCCTTCAGGGGCCGCGCGGCGGGGTGCTCGACCTCGCGAACTCCGCGGCCGGCACGGGCAACCGGGAGGTGTTCATCTTCAACAACGTCTTCCACTACCCCGCCGGCCAGAAATTCTATGTGGGCGAGGCGGCGACCATGAAGACCAAGGCGAAGCTGTTCAACAACGCCTACTCGGGTGGCATCGCCGTCCCGGACGAGGAAGAGCAGGCCATCACCGCTCAGCTCCAGCTGCCGGGCGTCGGCAGCGCTCCCGCCGACAACCTCGGCTCCTCATCGCCGCTGACCGGCGGCAACGCCGGCGATCACTTCGCCGGATACGCCCCGGGGGCGGACTCGGCCCTGCGCAACGCGGGAGTGTCGATCGAGCAGATTCTCGCGCACTACGGCGGAACCGCCACCGATCGACGGGCCATGGACCCCACGCAGATCCACGAGCAGGCCCTGCGCGGCGAGAGCATCGACTTCGCTGCCGGTCGCAACCTTCCGGAGATCAACGGCGTCCGCTACGACACTGACTTCCTCGGTTCCCCGTTGCCCGAGCCCGCCGCAGCGCGTGCCGCTGGGAGCCCGGACGGTATCACGATTGGTGCGATTCAGTTCCAGGTTGAGGTTCCCGGCACGGATCCTGGCCCCGGCACGGATCCAGGCCCCGGTACAGATCCCGGCACGGACCCTGGCCCCGGCACGGATCCTGGTCCCGGTACAGATCCCGGAACGGACCCTGGCCCCGGCACGGAGCCGGACACAGATCCAGGCACGGGTTCGGGCGAGCCGTCCGAGCCAGGGGTGCCTCCGGCTCTCGAGACGGGCAGCGAGTCGAGCGCGAGCCAGCCGGAGAGCGCACCGACCGGTAGCCCGCTGCCTGCCACGGGCGCGGGGTGGACATGTGCCCTCGCTGCGGTCGGCATCCTGCTGCTCGGGAGCGGCTTGCTGCTGCGCCGGGTTCGGAACTCCGCCTAGTGGAGGGCAGGGCGCCCTTCAAGCCACGCGGAGTCCTGCGCCGCGCCTTCGCCGGGGTCGCCCTCGCCCTGTCCTTCTCAGTGGCGGGGTGCTCTGCTGCACCCAGCGACGTCGCCCAAGCCGTCGAATCCATCTACGCGCACGCCGAGGGTATTCACCCCGAGCAGGTGCAAAGCCGGCAGCTTCGAGATGTCGCCGTGATCGAATGGGCGATCGAGCTGGGGATCGAGGAGCCAGTCGCGCGCGGCGATATCGAGCGCCTCTACGAGGCGGAGCTGTCGCGCGCGCCATCCGGGGGCGCCGCTTCTTCGCGGAGCTTCGGTGTGCGCGGGATGACGCTCTGGCACTTCTACCTGGAGCGAGTCGAGCTCAACGCGCAGGCGATCAGCTTCGGTATCCGCGACGAGCTGACGGTGGACGAGGTGCGCGCCTTTTACGAGCAGAACCAGGCCGAATTCGAGCGGCAGGACCTGATCGCGATCGAGGTCACGGAGTGGGCGGACGGCCGCGCGCTCTCCTCGTCTGAGGTGACGATCGACGAGGACACCGTGCGCACCATGCAGGAGCGCGACGACGCCGTCATCTCGGCGGCGCTCGAACTCGCACCCGGCGGGCGGGCGACGGTCGACCGTGGCGACGGGCGCTTCGCCCAGCTGGAGTGCCTCTCGCGGGAAGACGGAGGAGTCGAGCCCTTCGACGACGTGGTGCAGGCGGCGTCCAGACAATTGGCGACCGCGCGATTCCGCACCCAGCTCGAGGCGCGGATAGACAACCCTCAGTAGCCGAGCGGGCCGCTGGCGGGCCTCCGCGCTGCCAGCGCCGGGTGCGAGCGAGCAGGCGCCCGTGCCGCGGGGTCCGTCAATATCCGCGGCGGAGATCGCTGAGGATCTGTCGAGACTTCTTTCGTTGATCCGCCCGCGAGCGTAAGTTGAGCTATATCGCGTTTGCGGCACCGATGCCGCGGCGGAGACATCACGGAGGTGCACCTCATGGACCCGAAGCACGCGACTCGGAACGGGAGGCGTCGGTCATGGACGTCTTGTTCGGGGTTCTGATCTCTCTTCTGGTGATCGCCGCCCTCTCGGTGGTCACCGTCGTTCTCATCGTGCGGGCGATCTATCGCCGCATCCGGCGCAGCCCCGCGGTGAACAGCGCGGTTCTGAAGGGGCGCGCACAATTCAGCCACGGCCCGCGGCGCAAGGCACTCGCGCTGCAACTGCAACTCGACGAGTCCCTCGACAGCGGGCGAGCCGCGATCGACCTGGCCGTGCGCAACAACGGGCGTCGCGGCGACCTGCCCCGGCTGTTCCGCCGGATCGAGGCGGAGGGCGCGACCCTGCGGACTCAGCTGCGCCTGATGGAGAGCGAGACGAACTCCGGCGCGGTCGACGACCAGCTGGCCGCGGCCAGCGTGGCGGTCGACCAGATCTCCGACATGGTGCATGAGCTTCGGGCATCCGTCGCCGCCGGCCTCGGCGACCCCACGGGAGACGCGCTCTCCGCCCTGCACGCCGAGCTCGACCTCGAGGTGGCCTCCCTGCACGCGGGGCTGGTGGAGCTGGCGCACCTCAACCGCTACGAAAGCATCACCCGTTATCCACCCACCGATCCTGTCCAGCACAAAGGAGTCCAGCCATGAGTGACAACAGCGCGCGGATGCGCACGATCTTCCGCACCAAGACGTCGAAGGTGATCACCCGGATGGAGGATCCACGCGACGCCCTCGACGACAGCTACGAGCAACAGGTGAAGCTGCTGCACGAGGTGCGCCAGGCGGTCGCCGAGGTCGCGACGGCGAAGAAGCGCATCGAGCTCCAGGGCGAGGAGATGGGCGCGCGGCACCGCCGCCTGGGCATACAGGCCTGTGAGGCGATGGACCAGGGGCGCGAGGATCTCGCTCGCACCGCCCTCCAACGCCGCGCGGCGATTGAGGGCCAGGTGGCGAAGCTGCAGGATCAGCATGCCTCGCTGCAGAAGCAGACCGCTCAGCTGCAGGAGCGGGAGCGTCGTCTGGCCGAGCAGATCGCCGCGTTCCGCATCGAGAAGGAGACGATGAAGGCCACGTACAGCGCCTCCGAGGCGCAGGTGCGGGCGAACGAGGCGGTTGCGGGCATCGGCGCGAACATGAACGACATCGGTGCGAGCCTCGACCGCGCCCGCGATCGTGTCGCCCAGATGCAGGCCCGCGCGCAGGCAACGGACGACCTGCTCTCCAACGGCACCCTGCAAGATCTGACGACGACGCCGGATGCCGACATCGAGCGGCAGCTGGCGGAACTGTCGTCGCGCTCCGACATCGAGCGGCAGCTCAAGGCGATGAAGTCGCAGCGGGCAGGCGAAGGCGGCCCAGTGGCGACGGGGGAGGCACGCGACGGCTGGCTCAGCATCGGGCAGGCGCCGCCGGCGGAGTAGAGCGGTTCTGAATCCCCGACCATGAATCACGCACCCAGGAGAGACCGGGCGACGACTTCCCCCGACGGCGCGGCACACGACGCCCAGAGAGCGCTGGTCTTGGGCGGTGGCGGCTCGCTCGGCAACGCCTGGCTGATCGGCGTTGTCGCCGGCCTCGCCGAGGGCGGGGTGGACGTCTCCCAGGCCGACCTGATCGTCGGCACCTCGGCCGGGTCGACGGCCGCCGCCCAGGTCACGGGTGCGCCCCCGGCAGCGTTGCTGGCCGACATCCTCGCCGCCCCCGCACCGCCCCAAACCAGGCCGGCCGGATCCGACCGGGGGACTGCGCCGGCGCGGCCGACGGTGAACCGACTGGACGCGACGAACGCGATCATCGCCGCCGCTCGGGATGCGGCGGACATGCGCCGCAGGATGGGGGAGTCCGGGATCGAGTTGGCCGCCGCGGCTCCCGAATCCGCCCAGAATCGCTGGCGCGCCACCGTCGCCGCTCGGTTGCCCGGCCCGCTCTGGCCGCCGCAGCGGGTGCTGATCACGGCGGTCGACGCCGACACCGGCGAGCCGGTCGTGTTCGACCGCACCAGCGGGATCGACCTGGTGGATGCCGTGGCCGCCAGCTGCGCGAGCGGCCCCGCCTACGGCATCGGCGACCGCCGCTACATCGACGGCGGCTACCGAACCAACGCCGACAACGCCGACCTGGCCGCCGGGTGCGCACGAGTGCTCGTGCTGTCCCCCTTCGCGGGCAAGTCACGGCTGCCGGCGGCCTGGGGCATGCACCTCGCCGCCCAGGTCGAGGACCTGCGCGCCGGCGGCAGCCGCGTCGAGACGGTCTTCCCGGACGAGGGTTCGCGCACCGCATTCGGCGACAACATGATGGACCTGTCCCGGCGCGCGCCCGCCGCGAAGGCCGGATTCGAGCAGGGACGGGCGCTCGCCGCCCGGCTGGCCGAGTTCTGGCGCTAACGCCGCGCGGCCCTCGGCGCCCGCGTGATGCCCGGCCACCCCTCAGCCGACGCGCGTCAGGCCCGAGCCTGGCGGATGACGTCGGCCATCGATCCGGACCAGGGCGGGCCGTGTCCGGGAACGACGTGGTGTGCCTCGAGTGCGGAGAGCGCCTCGAGGGAGCGCAGGGCCTCGACCGGGTCGTCGGTGAAAGGCGCCGGCTGTGGGCCCACCGCCCCCGTGAGCACGTTGCGCGTGGTGAGCGCATCGCCGACGAAGACCGTGTCGACGCTCGGCACGAAGACGGCAACGCTTCCCGGCGAGTGCCCGGGCAGGCCGATGATCTGCGGCGCCCCGGGCAGGGGGAGCGTCTCGCCGTCGTGGACCTCCACCACTTCCGTCAGGTGCCTGGCCCGCACTCCGCCCTTGCGCAGCGCGTACGCGGCGAATCCGAGCACGGCGCCGAAGCGCATGGATCCGCCCGAGGCATGGGAGGTTGTCTCGCCGCGTGCCCTGGCCGCATCCGCGGTGTGGACGTAGACCGGAACGCCGTGGTCGCGGCGGAGGCGCTCGGCGATGCCGATGTGGTCGCTGTCGCCGTGGGTGAGCACGACGCCGCGGATGTCGTCGATGCCGCGGCCCATGGCGGCGAGCTCTGCGAGCAGATCGGGCCAGTGGCCGGGGAGCCCGGCGTCGATCATGGTGATCCCGGCCGGGGTCTCGATGAGGTGGAGCGCCACGATGTCGTTGCCGACGCGACGGACGCCTGGGACGAGTTGCATTGTCTTGCACCTTTCCGCTTGCTACTCTGACTGCATGGCTACGATACATAGCCATCATGGCTACGGTCAATAGCTATGGAAACAGAATCAGGGGGCACAATGCCAACACCGGAACGCACCTCTCGCGAGGCCATCGTCGCGACCGGCCGCGAGCTCCTGGAGCGGGACGGGCTGACGGGTCTGACCATGCAGGCGATCGCCGACCGGGTCGGCGTCAAGGCCCCGTCGCTCTACAAGCGCGTGCGCAACCGCGACGAGCTCATCCGGCTGATCGCCGAGGCCACGGTCGTCGACCTCGGCGAGCACCTGCGGGCCGCGGCCGCTGCGCCGACGGATGCCGCCGCACGAGTCGCAGCGGTCGCGCTCGCGTTCCGGGCATTCGCGCATCGATTCCCGGCCGGGTACCACCTCATCTTCGCGCCCGGCTCCTCGGCCACCCGCCCGTCGCACGACGCGATCCTGGCGTCGAGCGCGCCCATCCTTGAGGTCGCGGACGCGCTCGCCGGGCCGGCCCATGCGCTCGACGCCGCGCGCACACTGACGGCGTGGGCGAACGGCTTCATCAGCATGGAGCTGGCGGACGCCTTCCAGCTCGGCGGGGATGTCGACGAGGCGTTCGTGTTCGGCATCCGGGCCCTGACCGGCGCCCTGCAACTCCGCGACGACGTGCAGGCGGTGGGCTGAGCGCCCGCCGTGCCCGGCCCTACTCGGCCCAGGGCATCGGGCGTTCCCGGTCGAGTGCGCCGTCGCGGCCGATCTCCCCGAGCGCGTCGCCCCCGGCGCGGATGCAGAGCCAGCGCAGCGGCTCCGGGCTGTCCGGCAGGCAGCGCCAGGTGCTCCACGTGCCCTGCGGGACGCGGACCGTGGTGCCGGCCTGCACGTCGATGACGTCGTCGTTCAGGCCCATCTGGCCGCGGCCGGCGAGGAAGACGTAGAGCTCTTCGACCTTCTCGTGGGTGTGCCAGAACGGAGCCTGCTTGCCGGGCTCCGCGGCGTTGGCCGACATGCCGATGAACTCCAGCGGCAGTTCCTTCTCGACGAACCTCTTGCCGGGGGCGACCCCGCCGGTGAACTCCTGCCAGGCGTCGAGCCCGCCCATCTCCAGCACTTCGTAATCACTCATCCCGCCACCATATCCCTCGTGGATGGGTCGCTGATCTGTGCGTGGCCCGCCCGCGCGCGCCCATCGAAATCCCGAGCGCTGGTGGTAGATTCCGCGCAGTGACGCCGACGCCGGTGGCGCCGTTGGCCGAGCCGCTGGCCGGCATCCGCCCCGCAGACCGCCGTCGTGAGACGTCGTGCTCGAGAAAGCTGGGAAGCCATGTCCGGTGAATCCGCAGACCTGATGGGGGAATCCGAGAACGTCCAGAGAATCATGCGCACCGGGACGGTCTGGTTCTCTGTCGCACTCGGGGTGTCCGCCGTGTCGACGGGGTCGCTGCTCGCCTCAGGCTGGCGTCCGGCGGTGCTGCCGGCCGGGCTGGGCGCCCTGTGGTGGGCGGGGGCGGCCCTGGTGGCGCTCAGCCTCGGGCTGCTGGGCTGGTCCGGGTGCCCGATCCTCGAGGTCAGCGTGACCGTGGCGAACCGCAACAAGACGCGCACCATGCAGCTCGGCACCCTGCTCCTCCTTGTCGGGGGAGTGCTCGCACTGCTGGCGGTCGCGCTGGGCCCCGCCCCCTGAAGCCCCCGGCCCGGCGGGAGATCAGGCCTCGGGGATGGGCCGGCCGAACGTCTCCAGCGTGATCACCTCGGGCTCTGGACCACCGCGGATGCCGGTGTCCAGCGCGTCGATCTGGGCGAGCTCGGCGGCGCTGAGCTCGAAGTCGAACACGTCGAAGTTCTCGGCGATCCGCTCCGGCCGCACCGACTTGGGGATGGCGGAGCGGCCCTCCTGCAGGTGCCAGCGGAGCATCACCTGGGCGGGAGTCTTGCCGTGGGTCGCCGCGATCTGCCCAATCACCTCGTCCTCCAGGGTCGAGCCGATGACGCCCGGGCGGTAGAACGTGATGCCGCCGATGGGCGACCACGCCTGGTTCAGGATGCCGTGCTCGGTGTCGTAGGCGAGCAGCGCCTTCTGCTGGAAGTAGGGGTGCACCTCGATCTGGTTCACGGCCGGCACCACCTGGGCGACGGTCAGCAGCTGCTCGAGGTGTTCGGGCATGAAGTTGCTCACGCCGATCGCCCGCACCTTGCCGTCGGCGTAGAGCTGCTCGAGGGCCCGGTAGGCCTCGAGCGTCTTGTCGAAGTTTCCCGGCAGCGCCTGGTGCAGGATCAGGAGGTCGAGCTGGTCGACGCCGAGCTTGCCCGCCGACTTGTCGAACGCGTGCAGCGTCTCGGCGTAGCCGTAGTCGCTGATCCACACCTTCGTCTCCAGGAAGAGCTCATCGCGGGGGATCCCGGAGGCCGAGATGGCCTGGCCGACCTCGCGCTCGTTGAGGTAAGCGGCCGCGGTGTCGATGTGTCGGTAACCGACCTCCAACGCCGCCGTCACGGAATCCGTCGTCTCCTCGGGAGGAGTCTGGAAGACGCCGAAGCCCAGTGCGGGGATCTCGATGCCGTTGTTCAAGGACAGGGTGGGGATGCTCATGCGCTCAACGCTACGCCGGGCACCGGGTTCGTGGGAGGGCCTGTCAGTACCTGACACGACAGTCACTGCCGCCGCATCCGTGGATCGCGTCTGATGGATCTGGGAGCGGATGACACCGCTGCCCCGAGAAGCACGAAACAGAGGATCGTATGAAAGCCACGTTCATGTACGGCGCCGGTGACGTTCGGGTGGAGACCGTGCCCGACCCCGTCATCCGCGAATCCACCGACGCCATCGTGCGCGTCACCCGCGCCTGCATCTGCGGCTCAGACCTGCACCCCTTCCGCAGCAGGCCGAGCGGCGCCGACGGCACCCCGATGGGCCATGAGTTCCTCGGTGTCGTCGAGGACATCGGCACCGCGGTGACCTCGCTCAGGCGGGGTGATTTCGTGATCGCACCGTTCGCGTTCCAAGACAACAGCTGCGTGTTCTGCCGCGAGGGCGTCCAGACGTCCTGCATCCACGGCGGCTGGTACGGCAACAACGGCGTCGGCGGGGGACAGGCCGAGGCGGTGCGCGTGCCCCTCGCCGATGGATCGCTGGTGAAGGTGCCCGGCCGCATCGACGAGGCGCTCTACCCGGCACTGCTCACGCTCTCCGACGTGTACCTCACCGGCTACCACGCCGCCTGGATGGGCCGGGTGGAGGCCGGCAAGACGGTGACCGTCATCGGGGACGGCGCGGTCGGCCTCTCCGCGGTGCTGGCCGCCCGCCGGCTGGGCGCGGAGCGCATCATCCTGATGGGGCGCCACCGGTCCCGCACCGATCTGGGCGTCGAGTTCGGTGCCACGGATGTCGTCGCCGAGCGCGGGGAGGACGGGATCGCGCGGGTCATGGAGCTGACGGGCGGCGAGGGCAGCCACGTCGTGCTCGAGGCCGTCGGCCACCTGCCCGCCTACGAGCAAGCCTACGGAGTCGTGCGCCCCGGCGGCGTGATCTCCCGGGTCGGCGTGCCGCAGTACGAGGACGCCCCGATCGGATTCGGCTCCCTGTTCGGCAAGAACGTCACCCTGACCGGCGGGCCGGCCCCGGTGCGCGGCTACCTCGACGCCGCCCTCATCGAGGTGCTCGAGGGCCGCCTCGACCCCGGGCCGGTCTTCGACCTCAGCGTCGGAATCGACGAGGTGCCGGCCGGGTACCGCGCCATGGACGACCGCGCGGCGCTGAAAGTGCTCGTGACATTCTGATGATGACGACGCAGCGCCCCGACGATCATTCGACAACGACAGAGGAGCAGGACATGGAACAGTGGACGGCCGACGAACTCCGCCGCATCGACGCGAGCGCTGAACTGCGCGTCGCGTCCGAGCGCCCCGACGGGTCGCTGCGGCCCGCGACGACGATCTGGCACAGCGCCCTGGGCGACGCCCTCTACATCCGCTCCGCCCACGGGCCGGAGAACGGCTGGTTCCGCCGGGCGCTGCACGCGGGACGCGGGCGGATCAGCGCCGGCGGCGTCGAGAAGGACGTGACATTCGAGCTGGCCGACCCGTCCGTTCGCGCCGAGCTGGACCGAGCCCTGCACCAGAAATACGACCGCTACGGGCCCGCCCCCATCGCGGCGATCACCGGCGGCGACGTGCTCGAGACCACTCTCAAGGTGACGCCGCGGGCCGAGGCGAAGCCCCGCGGCTAGGGCTGCTGGGCGGCGGCCGCCGCCTCGGCGTCCGCTCCCTCCGGGGAGGCAGCCCAGGACGCCAGCATGCGGAGGCCGTCCGCGCTCGGCGACCCCGCCGGTGCGGTGTACACGTTCAGGACGAGGCCGGGCTCGCTGGGCAGCTCCATCGACTCGTAGTTCAGGTCGAGATCGCCGACGACCGGGTGGTGCAGGCGTTTCATGCCGCTGCGGTGGAACACCACATCGCGCGACGCCCAGCGCTCGCGGAAGAGCTCGCTCTGCGTCGACAGCTCCCCGACGAGCCGGATCAGCTCGGCGTCGTGCGGGTTGCGGCCGGCCTCGAGGCGCAACATCGAGGCGGCATCCCGGGCAACCTGGTCATAGTCGCGCCAGAACGTGCGGGCCGCCGGGTTCAGATAGGTGAACCGGGTGGTGTTCACCGGGCGGCGCGGATCCTCGAACACGGGGGCGTAGAGGGCCCGGCCCATGCGATTCGCTGCCAGGATGTCGTGGCGCCCGTTGCGCACCCACGCGGGTGCGTCCGCCATCGCCTCCAACACCTGTCGCACCGCCGGGCGCACGGCGCTCGCCGGTGTGCGCGGCGGGCGGCGCGTGGGGCCTGCCGCCCTCGCCAGGTCGAACAGGTACTCCCGTTCCGCCTCGTCGAGCTGCAGGGTGCTGGCGAGCGCGTCGAGCACGCTCTCCGACGCTCCGGCGAGGTTGCCGCGTTCCAGACGCACGTAGTAGTCCACCGAGACGCCGCTGAGCATCGCGACCTCCTCCCGGCGCAGGCCGGGGACGCGCCGGTTGCCGCCGTAGGCGGGCAGGCCCGCACGCTCCGGGGTGATCCGGGCTCGCCGGGAACTCAAGAACTCCTGGATGTCACTGCGCACGTCGCCCATGCTTCAACGATAGGCCGCGACGTCCGGCCCCGGGAGGCACTGCCACTACCTGCCACTACCGGCCTGCTCGCCCGCACCGGCGCTGCACTCGCGGCGGAATCCCAGTGCGACGGCAGAGGATGGCCGCATGAGTGCTGCACGCGCCGTTCCCCGATCCAGCCGGCCCCGGCCGATCACACCGAAGACGGGGCAGGAATCGGTGTGGGACTACCCGCGGCCGCCGCGGGTCGAACACCGACTCGAGCAGGTCACCGTGCGGCTCGGCGGTCGGGTGATCGTTGAAACCACCGACGCCGTGCGGGTGCTGGAGACGAGTCATCCGCCGGTCTACTACCTGCCGATCGCCGCGTTCCCCGTCGGCGCGCTCGTTGCAGCGGAAGGCACCAGCCTCTGCGAGTTCAAGGGACAGGCGCACTACTTCGACGTCGTCGCCGGGGGAGCGCGTGCGCGCCGGGCCGGGTGGACCTACCCGCACCCCCGCCGCGGCTTCGAGGCGCTGAGCGACCGCGTCGCTCTCTACCCGGGCGCGATGGACTCGTGCGAGGTCGACGGTGAGCGAGTGCTCGCCCAGGCCGGCGGATTCTACGGCGGCTGGATCACCTCCCGGATCGTCGGCCCGTTCAAGGGCGGACCGGGCACGATCGGCTGGTGACCGCGCGCCCTCGCGCGATCTCACGAATTGGCGGCCCCGTCAAGCACCTTGTCGCCCGCCAGCACGGCTGAAAAGCTGTGCCCATGAGTACTACGGAGCGTCCCCCGGTCGAGTTCCTCGGCAACTGGGACGGACAATTCATCGCCACCGCCATCCACACGGGGCACGATGTGCGCCCCGACTTCGCCGCGGAGCTGATCCTGCCCGAGGCGGACCGCTTGCGGGAGGAGGACCCGCACACCGAGGAGATCGGCGCGCTCATCCCTGCCCGCGTCATCGTGAACCGGTCCCGGTTCGAGGTCGACCTGAACCGCACCCGCGAGGAGTCGGTCTACCGCACCTCCGAGGAGGCGTGGGGCCTGGACGTCGTCCGCAATCCACCGCTCGACGAGGCCGTCGTGGCTGGCTCTCTTGCGGAGTACGACGCCTTCTACGCTGAGCTCGGCCGGCGTCTGGACGCCGTCGCCGACCGTGGGCCGTTCGTGCTGTTCGACGTCCACTCCTATAACCACCGGCGCGACGGGGCGGGCGCCGCCCCGGCCCCGGACGAGGAGAGCCCCGAGGTCAACGTGGGCACCGGCTCGGTGGATCACGAGCAATTCGGGCCGGTGGTGGAGACCTTCATGCGGTCGCTGCGGGCGGCGGAGACGTCGACCGGCCCGCTCGACGTCCGGGAGAACGTGCGGTTCCGCGGTCGGCAGCTCGCGGCCTGGACGCACGCCCGATACCCGGGCCGCGGGCTCGTGCTCGCGCTCGAGTTCAAGAAGACCTTCATGGACGAGTGGACCGGCGAGGTCGACCAGGCCCGGATCGACGAACTGGCCCGTGCCCTGGCCGGCACCCTCCCGGCCGTCGAGGGCGCGCTGCGCCAGGCGGTCGTGTCGTGACGGGGGACCCGGTGCCGCACGCCGGGGACGCACCGGAGACGAGTGCCATCAACGCCGGGGCGCTCTCGCCCGCAGACCTCGCGGCCGACCACGCCATGGCGACGTTGGCGGGCAGCGTGCGCTTCCTGCTCGAGATGACCCCGGTGAACGCCGACGACGTGCGTGCGGAGTTTCTCGCGCACCCGGAGAACGACCCGGTGTTCGAGTACCGCGACCTGGATGTGGACCCCGACGTGCTCGACGCGCAGGTCGTCGCGCTGCCGATCGACGACGTCGAGGACACCACCCTCGCCGCGCTGTTGCGGAACCGACAGCGGGAGATGGCATTGCGGGTGGAGATGCTGCGTGCCCGGAACACCCCCGACTTCCTGCAGCTCTCGATCGCGCAGTACGGTGCGGTGTTGCCCGCGCTCGTGAGCCGTGCCGAGGGGTTGTTGGACACGCTGCCGCGGGGGCGCCTGGAGCACGATTCCGTGGACGCGGAGGGGTTCCTCGCCGCAGCGCAGGCGGAGATCGACCACTACCGGTCGATCGACCCGGATGTCGGCATCCACGCCGAGATCCGCGACGACATCTCGGGCATCCTCGTGGACGGCAACACGCTGCTCATCTCGAACAACGCCGCAGTGGCAGCGCCCCGCGTCAACGCGCTGCTGCAGCACGAGGTGGGCACGCACCTGGTCACCCAGGTGAACGGCCTGGCACAGCCGATCCGTATGTTGGGCTCCGGCCTCGCCCACTACGACGAGACGCAGGAAGGGCTCGCCGTGCTCGCTGAGATCGCCTGCGGCGGCCTCACCGCCGCCCGGCTGCGCCAGCTCGCGGCCCGCGTTCTGGCGGTGCACTCCCTGGTCGGGGGAGCGAGCTTCGTGGAGACACACCGGCTGCTGACCGGCCACGGACTGCCGGCCGGGAGCGCGTACGGCATCACGATGCGGGTGTATCGCGCCGGCGGGTTCACCAAGGACGCGATCTACCTGCGCGGGCTGCTCGCCCTGCTGGAGCACGTGGCAGACGGCGGTGCACTCGATCTTTTCTTCCTCGGCAAGTTCTCCCTGGAGGACCTGCCGCTCGTGGAGGACCTCGACGGACGCGGCCTGCTCACGGCGGCCCGGGTCATGCCCCGCTACCTCTCCGACCCGGCTGCCGCAGCCCGGCTGCACGACGCCGCTCACACCGACGATCTGGCGGCCCTTGTCAACGCGTAGTCCCGCCGACCCCAACCCACACTCTTTCGATCCATTGACCGCACAACTCTGAGGAGACACCATGAAGATCGGCTTCGTCGTCAATGACATCGCCACTGAGAAGCCCGTCTACACGACGACGCGTCTCGCCATGACCGCCACCCGACTCGGCCACGAGGTCGCTCTCCTGGGCCTGCGTGACTTCGGCTACGAGCCCGACGAGTCGCTCTCTGCGATCGCGGCCTCCGCGAGCACCGGCAAGGCCTATCGCTCACACGAGCGCTACCTCGAAGACCTGCAGGCGGCCGCACGGGAGCGGGTCGGGCTCAGCGACTTCGACGTGCTCATGCTTCGCGCCGACCCGGCGGTGGATGCCGCGGACAGCCCCTGGGCGAACACAGCCGGCATCGCGTTCGGCCAGCTCGCGGCCGCCTCCGGCGTCCTCGTGGTCAACGACCCCGGTTCCCTGGCCAACGCCCTGTCGAAGGCGTACTTCCAGCACTTCCCCGAGGCGGCGCGCCCGCGCACGTTGATCTCGCGGGACGAGGAGCGGGTCCGCCAGTTCATTGACGAGATGGGCGGGCGCGCCGTGCTCAAGCCCCTGCAGGGGTCGGGTGGGTCCGGCGTGTTCCTCGTCACCGAGAAGGAGGCGCCCAACATCAGCCAGATCGTGGAGGCGATCGCTCGAGACGGCTATGTGGTTGCGCAGGAGTACCTGACAGCGGCCAAGGACGGCGACGTGCGGATGTTCGTCATGAACGGTCACCCCCTGCAGGTCGACGGTGCCTACGCCGCTTTCCGCCGCCGTCCGGGAGGGGACGACATCCGCTCCAACATGTCTGCCGGCGGCAGCGCGGAGGCGGTGACGGTCACCGACGAGATGCTGCAGCTCGTGGACGCGGTGCGTCCGAAACTGCTCGAAGACGGCCTGCACCTCGTCGGGCTGGACATCGTGGGCGACAAGCTGATGGAGGTCAACGTGTTCTCGCCCGGCGGCCTCGGCTCCAGCGAGGCACTCTACGGCGTGGACTTCACGACCGCCATCATCGAGGACCTGGAGCGGAAGGTCAGGATCCGACGGCACTACGGCCCAGAGCTCTCGAATATCAGGCTCGCCACGCTCTGACGCTGCCGGGCGCCGCGAACGGCGACAGCCCGCGGCTAGCATGCCGTTTTGGCATCCGCAAGCCCCTGTGGCCGTCGCCCGGCGCGCACCAGACTCGAAAGGGTACGAAGCCCGTCACGAAGAAAGGAACGGATATGTCCAACACATGGGACCCCTGGTCTTATCGAGAGTCGGTCGCTCGGACGCCGGAGGCCGGCGGCATAGTCGGCTACAAGGTTCACGCCACGGATGGCCACATCGGCAAGATCGATGAGGCCAGTGACGCGGTCGGTGACGCCAACATCGTCGTCGACACCGGACCGTGGATCTTCGGCCGCAAGGTCATTCTGCCGGCCGGCGTCATCGAGCGCATCGATGACGCAGAGGAGAAGGTGTACGTCGATCTCACCAAGGAGCAGATCAAGAACTCGCCGGAACTGAGCGAGGACGCAAACCTGACCGATGCGGACTACCGCGAGAGCGTCGCGGTCTACTACGGCGGCTATTACATCTGACCGACCCGTACGTGAACCGCGCGCGATCCCCGGAGCATCCCGCTCCGGGGATCGCGCTGTTTGGCCGGCGCTGCGGGGGAGATCTAGTGCGGCGCGACGCGGTAGTCGACGAGCAGGTGACCGGTGGGGGAGGTGCTGCTCCGGAGCACCTCGAGCCGCGCGGGCGGAACGCCGTCGAGGAGGCGCCGCCCGTGGCCGGCGATCACCGGGGCGATCACGACCCTGAGCTCATCGACGAGGCCAGCGGCCAGCAGCGCCCGGACGACGGAGATGCTGGCGTGGACGCCGATGTCGCCGCCGGGTTGTTGCCTCAGCTCCCGCACGAATCCGGCCAGTTCGCCGTCGATCGCGGTGGCATGGGCCCAATTGCCCGTGAGAGGTGCGGATGTCGCGACGTGCTTGGCGACCCCGTTGATGAACGTCGCAAAGGGCTCGATCTCGCTGCCCGGCCAGAACTCGGCCCACTCCTCGTAGCTGCGGCGTCCGAGGATGACGGCATCCTGGGATGCGATGACGTCGGCCAGGTTGGCGTCCATCGCGGCGTCCCACTCGGTGAAGAACTCGTTCGGAGCCTCGGCGACACCGTCGAGCGAGAGCAGTTCGTACGCGACGACCGTGCGCATGTGCAGCACCTCCGAGAGACCGGGCTGTCCCTCAAGGCTACGCCTCGCATCCGCGCCTCTCCAGTGACGGGAGCCAAACGCCTCGGTACCCTGAGGTGACCTGCGCTGTCCAGCGACACGGGATGGGGACGACGATGACCACGTTTCGAGAACTCCACGAGCAGTCGGCGCCGCTCGTGCTGCCCAACGCTTGGGACCTGGGCTCCGCCCTCGCCTTCGCGGATGCCGGCTTCGCCGCCGTCGGCACCACGAGCTTCGGCGTCGCTGCCAGCGCCGGCCTGCCCGACGGGGATGGCACCGGCCGGGCTGCCACCTTGGCGCTGGCGGCAGAGATGTGCCGGCTGCCCGTGCACGTCACCGCGGACATCGAGGACGGCTACAGCGACGACCCCGACGCCGTCGCGGGGCTCGTCGCCGAGCTCTCGGCGCAGGGCGTCGCCGGGGTCAACCTCGAGGACAGCGCGGCCGGGCACCTGGTGGACCCGGCGGATGTCGCCGCCAAGATCGCCGCGATCAAACGGCGGAGCCCCGCGATGTTCGTGAACGCCCGGGTGGACAACTTCTGGTTCGGCGAACAGGCCAGCGTCGAGGCGGCACTCCAACGTGCCCGCAGCTACGCCGACGCCGGCGCGGACGGAATCTTCGTGCCCGGGCTCGCACAGCCTGACGACATCCGGCGCATTGCAGCCGAGACCTCGCTGCCGCTCAACGTGCTGGCGCACCCGGCGCTCAGCGTCGTGGAGTTGGGCGCGCTGGGCGTCCGGCGGGTGAGCTCCGGCTCGCTGCCGTACCGCGCCGCGGTGGATGCGGCCGTCGACGCTGTGCGCGCCCTGCAGGGCGGCTCCCCGTTGCCGACCGCCACCGCCTACGCCGACATGCAGGCGCGGCTGGTGGCATTCAGACGGCGCAGCACGAGCTGACACTTCGGGGTGCGGCAGCGGCCCTATCCGGTGCGGCGGAGCAGGCGTAGCGTTACCGGCAACACGCATTCGGCAACACGGATTCAGCAGCACGAATGCGAGAACGGCACGGGAGGCGCAGCGATGGCCGAACGCAGGAGCGGTGCGCTGGCAGCGGTTGTGCTCGGCTGGCTCTTGGTGGGCGGGCTGGCCGTGCTCGCCGGGTGCACCGGCGCCGCGCCGAACGACACCCCCTCCGCGAGCCCGGCGGCCGACGCCGGTGAACTCGTCGATATCGGGGATGGCCGGCAGCTGTTCCTCAGCTGCCGCGGGACCGGCAAACCCACCGTGCTGCTCGTCTCCGGAACCGGCGGCGCCGCCGACGAGTGGATGGTCGCCGGGGATCCAGCAGACCCGTCGGTGCCGCCCACACCGAGCGCGCGCTCCGTCTTCGACACGGTGGCGCTGACCACGCGGGTGTGCGCCTACGATCGCCCCGGAACGACACTGCTCGATGGGGAGATGTCGCCCTCGACCGAGGTCGCCCAGCCGACGACTGCCCTCACGGGCGTCGCAGATATTCAGCGGCTTCTCGACGCCAGCGGCGAGGAGGGCAGCCTCGTGCTCGTCGGCGCCTCCTGGGGCGGCGAGATCGCCCAGCTCTTCGCCCGCACGCCCCCGCAGAGCGTGGCCGGGCTGGTCCTGGTGGACTCCGCCTCCGAGTACCTGCACGACACGCTCAGTCCGGCGCAATGGGACGGCTGGATGTCGGTGATTGCCGCCGCCGCCACCCCGGGGGCGGAGAGCCCCGACTACGAGGGCAGCCTCGCCCAGCTGGCGGATGCCGCCGCAGTGCCGGCTCTCCCCGCCACGGTGCTGACCTCGGACCAGCCCTGGGACTTGCAGGTGACGCCGGGTGCCTCCACCTGGCCGGCCTGGCTGGCCGCCCAAGACGAGCTCGCGGCGGCCTGGCACGCGACCCATATCGCCGACACGCAGAGCGGCCACGGCATCCACGTGCAGCAGCCCGAGCTCGTCGCGGCGGCGATCACCGCCATCGTCGATGAGGTGCGCGCGCAGGAGTGACCGGGCGCGCGGAGGGCTGGTCCCGATTCCTGAATTAGGTTAGCCTTACCTAAATACAATTCGGTGGGACTGACGGGCGGGATATTCATGACGGGAAACGCGGCAGCCGCGCACTTCTTGCTGGTGGGCGACGGTGCCGACCTGAGAGCGTTGCGAAGCATTGTCACCCGGCTGCCGGTGAACGCCTACGGGCAGATCTACGTCGAGGTCGCATCCGTGATGCAGCTCGAGCAGTGGCCGGTTCCCGCGGGCATGACGGTGAGCTGGCTCTGCCGCGACAGCTCCCCAGGCGAGGATGGACAGGTCGCGGCCCAGGGCGAGCTCGTGGCGCGGGCAGTCTCAGCCTGGGTGGCGGAGTGGATGCCCGAGCGGCAGCGCTCCCATCAATCGCCCTATGTGCTGTGGATCGGCTGCGCCTCGAGTGACCACGTCGATGGTCTCTACCGCGAGCTTGCGCAGCGGATCGAGCACACGCACTTCCACGATCCCCGCGCGCACTAGGTCTGCTGCGCGCGGTCGTCGCGCCTAGCCGGCTGTCGGCACGCCGCCGGTCTGCACGCCGGGGTGCTCGCGCTCCAGGGCGGCGCCCTCCAGGTCGACGTTCGGGAGGATGCGGTCGAGCCAGCGGGGCAGCCACCAGGCCGAGGAGCCGAGCAGGTGCATGAGCGCCGGCATCAGCAGCATCCGCACCACGAAGGCGTCGAGGAGCACGCCGAAGGCGAGGCCGAAGCCGATGGAACGGATGATGGTCGACTCGGAGAAGATGAAGCCGCCGAAGACCGAGACCATGATCAGGGCTGCGGCGATCACGACAGAGCGGCCGGCGCGGAACCCCTGGGCGACGGCGAGCCGCGCGGGGGAGCCGTGCACATAGGCCTCCCGCATGCCCGAGGCGAGGAACAACTGGTAGTCCATGGCGAGGCCGAACAGGATGCCGACGAGGATGACCGGCAGGAAGCTCAGGATCGGGCCCGTGCTGTGCAGTCCGATCAGCTCCGCGCCCCAGCCGAACTGGAAGACGGCGACGATCAGGCCGTAGGTGGCGAACAGCGACAGCACGAAGCCGGCGGTCGCGATCAGCGGCACGAGCAGCGAGCGGAACACGAGGATCATGATCAGCAGCGACAGCCCGACCACGACCACCAGGTAGATCGGCAGCACCGCGCTGAGCGCCTCGGAGATGTCGATGTTGGCGGCGGCCTGGCCGGCCACGCCGAGCACGATGTCGCCGCCGACCGGGGGCAGGGCGCGGATGTCCTTCACCAGCTGCTCAGTGGAGGCACTGTTCGGCCCCTCGGCCGGTAGCACCTGGAAGGCGATCAGCGTGTTGTCCTCCGATGTCGCGACGGGTGCGACGGCAACCACATCATCCAGTTCGGAGATCGTCTGGGCGATCTCCAGCTGGGTGGCGAGCAGCTCCTCATCCGGGATCGGGTCGGGCAGCGTGGCGGTCACCAGCAGCGGGCCGTTGGCTCCGGCGCCGAACTCCTCGTTCACGATCTGGAACGACGTGTAGCTGGTGGAGCCGGCCGGCTCGCTCGAGCCATCGGGCAGGCCGAGTCGCATCGACAGCGACGGGATCGCGACGATGAGGAGCGCCACGACGCTCACCAGCACCGTGACGACCGCGCGAGCCGTCGACATCTGCTTCACCGGCTTCGCCGACTTCGCGACGTGCGGGGCGCCGATCGTGGCGCGCGCCGTGCGGTTCAGCAGGCGCGTACCGATGAGGCCGAGGATGGCGGGGGCGAGGGTGATCGCGACCAGCACGGCGACGGCGACGCAGACGGCCCCGACGGTGCCCATCAGCCCGAGGAACGGGACCCCGGTCACGTTGAGGGCGAGCAGCGCCACGATGACCGTCGCGCCGGCGAACACCACGGCAGTTCCGGAGGTGCCGGTGGCGAGACCGATGGACTCGCGCACGGCGACGCCCGCGAGCACCTGCTTGCGGTGCCGGTTGACGATGAACAGCGAGTAGTCGATGCCGACGGCGAGGCCGAGCATCACGCCGAGGACGGGGGTGACCGACGCCATGTCGACCACGCCGGAGAACGCGAGCGAGGCGGTGACACCGACGCCGACGCCGACGAGGGCGGTGACGATGGGCAGGGCGGCCGCGATCAGCGAGCCGAGCATCACGATCAGCACGATCGCGGCGAAGACGAGGCCGACCGCCTCGCCGACGCCGAAGATCTGGGGCACGCCCTGGGCGATGTCCGTGCCGAAGCTGACTTCGACCCCGTCGATCGGGGCATCCTCGAAGTGGGCGATCGTGTCCTGCTTGACCTCGTCGGAGAGCTCGAGGCGCGGCTCGGTGAAGGAGACGTTGACGATCGCGGTCGAGCCGTCCTCCGACACCACGCCGAGACCAGTGGCAAGGTCCAGGAGTTGCGTGCCCTGGGCGATCTGCTCCGCTCCGCTCTCCAGCTGGGCGCGGGAAGCGTCGAGGGTCTCCTGCTGGGTCTGCAGCGCCGCCTTCTGCGCGTCGAGCTGCGCCTGCTGGGCGTCGAGCGCGGCCAGCTGCTCCGCGCCGGCGCCGGCCGCGACGGCCTGGTCGCGCGCTGCGCTCAGCTGCTGCTCGGCCTGGTCCAACTGGGCCTTGCCCGCGTCGAGCTGGGCCTGGCCGGCATCCAGTTGGGCGAGCCCGGTCTCCAGCTGAGCCTGGCCGTCGGCGATCTGCTGGGCCTGCGCGGCCTGCTGGTCGTTGGCGGAGAACGGGTCGATGACGGATGCCACGCCGGGCAGACTCTCTGCGCTGCTGGCCACCTCAGAGATGGCCTGCCGCTGGGCGTCGGTGAACGCGGCCCCGTCGGTCGTCTGGTACACCACGGTTCCGGTGCCGCCCGCGGTGTCCGGCAGTTTCGCCGCGAGCTCATCGGTGACGGCGCCGGATGCCGTGCCGGGGATGTCGAAACTGTTGCTCAGCCCTCCGCCGAAGGCGAAGAAGGCGCCGACCGCGATGCCGAGAATCACGATCCAGGAGACGACCACCGCCCAAGCCCTGCGTGCAGCGAACGAACCCAAACGGAACAACAGTGAAGCCACGCGATCAGTCTCCTCTAGACTTTTTGATCATACGCCTCGTCTCGTCTAGTGGCTGCGAGTAGCCTGAGAGTGTGAACCAACACCGAAATGGCCCCGTCCGCAGCGCCGCGGCGCGGGAGGCCGTGCTCGCCGCGACGACGCGGCTCTTCCACGAACAGGGGTACGACAAGCTGACGATTGAGGGCATCGCGCGCGAGGCCGGCGTCGGCAAGCAGACGATCTACCGTTGGTGGTCCTCCCGGGGCGCGGTGATCGCCGACTGCCTCGCCGAGGGCCGCCTGTTCCCGGTCGAGTTCGAGGTGCCAGACTCCGGGCAGCTGCTCCCAGACATCGAGCACTGGCTGAGCACCGTGCTGGCGGTGCTGGACGCCCGCAACGGTGGTGAGCTCGTGCGCTCCCTCGTCGCGGCCGCCGCCGAGGACCCGGCCGTGGGGACGAGCCTGAGCGAGCGGTTGGGGGTCGAGCGCAGCCTCGCGGCGCGGCTGGAGCGCGCGGTGCACGACGGCCAGCTGCCGGCGAACGCGCCGATCGACCAGATCGGGGAGTCGATCCTCGGCGCCATCATCGTGCGCGCCCTGAGCAGGCAGAGCGACAGCGGCGAGCCGCTGCGCCGGCTGGTGCGCTTCCTCTTCGCGCCCTCCGGCCCGGCTAGGAGGTGATCTTGAAGAGCGAGCCGGCCGTCGTGCGGCCCGCCGCGAACAGCGAGGGCGCCGCGCCCGCGCCGGTCACCAGGTCGGCGAGGATGCGGCCGACAACGGGCACGAACTTGAAGCCGTGGCCGGAGAAGCCCGCTCCCACCACGATCGGCCCGATGCGATCGAGCACGAAGTTCTCGTCGGCCGTCAGAGTGTAGGTGCAGCTGACGGCCACGAGCGAGTCGGCGTCGGCGCCGGGCAGCCAGTCGCGGGCGTAGCGCTGCAGGTCCGCGAGTTGGCCCGGCTCCGGTGTGAAGCTCCGGGCGTCCGGGTCGGTGAGCGGCCCGACGGCGTGCCAGCCGGCCTTGACGCCCTCGCCCGGCGTGAGCATGCCGTAGATCGCTGACGGCCAGTAGTCGTAGCCGGGCTCGCCCGGCGTGAAGCGGTGGTTGAAGCCGGGCCAGATCGCCTCCTGATCGGTCACCGCGAAGTGGGCGGGCTGCTCCTGGGTGACGCTGAGGCGGGGCAGCTGCACCACCCCGTCGAGCAGCGTGCTCGTCCACGCTCCCGCCGTGACGACGAGCGTGCGTGCGCGCAGCACCTCGACGCCGTCGGCCGTCTCCACCTCGACGGCGACATCGTCGTCGCCGAGCACGCGAAACGACAGCACCCGGCTGCGGTGGCGCACGATCGCGCCGTGCTCTGCGGCGATCCGCTGCAGCGCGGGCAGCGTGGCATCCGCATTGAGCTGGCCGCCCTGGGGCAGGTGCAGCACCTGGGAGTCGAACCGGATGCCGGCCCAGCGCTCCTGTGCCTCCTCGAGCGGGAGGAACGCGGCCTCGAAGCCGGCGGCGCGGAGCGCATCGTGCACGCCCTGGTAGCTGTGGTCGCGGCCGTGGTTGACGATGCCGGTGTGCGCGAAGAGCTTCTCGCCGCTCTGCTGCTCGATCTCGTCCCAGAGCGGCAGGGCCTCGGCGAGCATGTCGAGGTAGGTGCTCTGCGCATAGCCCAGGCTGAAGTTGCGGGTGGCCCCGTGGGACGCGCCGAAATGATGCCCGGGCTCGAAGCGCTCGAGCAGGGTCACGGCTCGGCCGCGCTGGGCGAGCGCCCAGGCCGTGGCCGAGCCCATCGCCCCGCCGCCGAGCACGATCGTGTCGAGCCGTTCCGTCATCTGTGGGTTCCCCTCGTCGTTGCCATGCTTGCGAGTGCGGCGCGCGCCGTCGCATCCAGTTCGCGCAGCACTGTCGAATTTACCCCGGGAATCGGGGCGATGATGGTGAAGATCCGGGCATCCTCCGAGGGGACGCCCACGGAGAAGAGGGAGCGGTGCGCGGCACCGTCAGCGCGGACGAGCGCGTTGTCGTGCGGCGAGATATCGAGGGCGCCCGTCTCGAGCCCGTCGATGCGGAACGGGCGCACGAGCCCTTGCTCCAGCACGGAGCGCAGCAGCGGTTCGGCACTGCGCCGGCCGGCGGGCAGCGGCAGCCAGGCATCCACCAGCGTGCGGGCGCGCACGGTGTGGGCCGGCACCCGCGGGGAGGCCGCCTCGAAGCGGCCGCCCTGCACACGCAGCTGCAGCTCCGGGCCGAGCGGTCGCACGATGCCGGCGCGGAGCAGGGCGAGCAATTGCCGGGAGCGAAACAGAGGCGGCCCGCTGCCGAGGATGCCGGCGAACGCCTGGAAGTCCTGGTAGCTGCCGGCGAAGGACTCGGCGCTCAGCCGACCGAATTCGACGAGGGGCACGATCGTGAGGCGGGCGGCGCCGATGCTGAGCAGCGCGGCCTTGAGCGGGCTGTCGGCTCCGAGCGCCGCCTGCTCGGCGTCGGCGTGCACCGCGGCGATGGTGCGCGCCGTGAACTCCTCCGCCGAGGCGAAGCTCTGCGGCAGCGGGCGCTCCACGTGTGCGAGGTCGAGCCGGTCGGCCGCGTCGGGCACGCCCAGTGCGAGTGCCTGCTGCCACTGCGGCGACGCGATGCCGTGGGCCTCCAGCGTGAGCAGCAGCTCTGCGACCGGGCGGGCGAGGGCCTGCGGGCGCGAGCGGGCGAGCGTCTCGTAGTAGGCGGCGGTGGCGTCGGCATCGATGAGGGGGCGGACCTGGCGCCCGAAGTCGATGCGTTCCTCGCGCAGCAGCGCGGGAAGCGCGGCGCGCAGGAGACGCTGCGGCGAGGGCGGGGGAGGCGCCCCATAGTGCGACTTGGCGCGGAAGACGAGGCCGCGCCGGGAGCCGGCGTGGATGACTGGCTCGGCGCCGCTCGGCAGGTACTGAAGCCGGTGCGGGTCGAGGCCGTGCTCGCCCTCCACGAAGCGGCCGCCGCGCCCCTCCGTGAGCATGCTCACGGTGTCGAAGAAGCTCATCCCGAGGCCGCGCACGATGACCGGCTCCCCGGCATGCACCCGGCTGAGATCCTGGTCGATCGGGTTGTCCGGCACGACCCAGTCCAGCTGCGCATCCGCCACGGCGGCTGCGAGCTCCGATTCCGTCGCGCTCGGTGTGACGGGCAGCCAGCCGAGAGCCAGGATGACGGCGTCGGCGCGGAGCACGGAGCCGTTGTCCAGTTGCAGCTCCCAGGCCGCGCCGTCCGTGTCGGCGTCGCCGGTCTCGATCTCGGTCTCGGTGACGGCGACGGCGCGCGCGCCGTGCTCCACCAGGCGGATGCCCGGTGGCAGCGTGTCGACCGTGCGGGCGTGCGCCCAGCGCAGGTAGTGGCCGTAGAGCAGGCGGCTCGGGTTCGACCAGTCGCGGGTGCGCGCCGCCTCCGCGCGCAGCGCCGGGGGGAGCCCGGGAGCGGCGATGCCGCCGGCGGCCACCGCCTCGCACCACTCCAGGAAGCTCGGACCGGGAACGATGGGCCCGGCACACTGCACCGTGGCATCCGTGAACACCGTCGACTGGGCGGCGACCGTGTTCATCACCAGCGTGCCGGGCTGGCCGTCACGCCAGGTGCGGCCGGATCCGGCCGGATGCGGGTCGACCAGGTGCACGACGAGGTCTTCCCCCGGCAGCAGCTCCCCGATGCTCGCCGAGACGCGTTCGAGCAGCACGGCGCCGCGCAGGCCGGCGCCGACGATGCAGAGGGAGCGTTCCGTCACGACCGCGGGTCAGTCCTCGCTCGTGTGTGCACGCGCGTCGTTGGCCTGCTGGTCGGCGATGGCCTGCGCGTCGTCCGCGGCGGGCGGCAGCGGCTCGCCGAGGCTCAACATGAGCCGGTTGGCCCAGGCGAAGAAGGCGCCGGACTGCACGATGTCGAGCACCTCGGCCGCGTTCAGCCCGACCGCCTGCAGCGCCGCCACATGCTCGGGGCCGAAGGCGTTGGGGATCGCGGTGAGTGCGGCCGCCGCGTCGGTGATGGCCCGCCAGCGCGGGTCCAGCTCGGCGTCGATGCCGTGCTCGAGCAGGGCGCGCACCTCGTCCTCGCGCTTGGTGAAGGTGATGCTCAGCCGGGCGTGCACGCTCGTGCAGAGCACGCAGCCGTTGACCCGCGAGACGACCGTCGCCGCGAGTTCCCGCTCGCCGCGGCGGAGGCCGGGCCGGCCGAGGAAGACGGCCTGGTCGACGAGGGTGCGCGCGTGCAGGGAGGCCGGGTGCCAGGCCAGCAGGCGGAAGTAGGGGGAGTTGGGCCAGATGCTGGCCTCGATGGCCTCGCGCTGGGGCTCGGTTCCGGTTGCCGGGTCGACGGGCGTGATCCAGGCATGCCAGGCCCGCTCGTCTGTGCTGAAACGTGACTCGCTCACAGGGTTCCCTTCAGGACGGTCAGCCCATGTGCGATGCGCACCTGGAACGAGACGAAGGAGACGATCTGGCTCAACACGACGATCTCCGCCGCGGTGAGGCCGGCGGCGGTGAGGGCGTCGAGGTCGGAGGCCGTCGTCGCCGCCGGCCGGGCCACGAGCAGCTCGACATGGCGCAGGATGGCGCGTTCGCGCCGGGAGGCGAGGAGGCCGGCGCCCCGGTCCGGCCCGCTCTCCACGACGGCGAGCAGTGCCGGATGCCCGGCGTGGGCGGAGAGCCGCTCCGCGTAGTGGGCGAGGGCGGCCGGCGCGTGCTCCAGCCGGGCGGACCGGGCGGCGACGAGCAGGCGGGTGGGCAGCTCGAACCCGGGCACCGGGTCGGCGTCGAGGCTCTGCGGCAGCAGGGCGTCGTAGCTCGCCTGGGCCGAGCTCACGACATCCGGGCGGTGGCCGCGCAGCGCGGCGCTCTGCGCGGTGTCGAGCCCGGAAATGGCGTCGATCACATCCGTCATTGCTTCTCCTTGATGGTGGTTGTTGCCGCGCCGACCTCGACGGGGCTGCCGAGATAGGCCTCGCGCACGCTGGCGTCGCCGAGCAGCGAGGACGCCGTTCCCGACACCGCGATGTGGCCGGTGCGCAGCACATAGCCCCGATCGGCGATCGAGAGCGAGAGCTCGGCGTTCTGCTCGACGATGAGCACGCTCACCCCGAGGCGGGCGTTGACGTCTGAGATCATCTCGAGCACCTGGTCGACGATGATGGGGGCGAGGCCCATCGTCGGCTCGTCCATGCAGACGAGCTTGGGCTTGCTCATGAGGGCGCGGCCGAAGGCGAGCATCTGCTGCTCGCCGCCGGACATGGTGCCCGCCCGCTGCCGCTTGCGCTCGGCCAGCCGGGGGAAGGCCTCGTAGATCTCGTCCAGGCTGCTCAGGATGCCGCGGCGGTCACGGCGCACGTAGGCGCCGGTCAGCAGGTTCTCCTCGACCGTCATGTCGCCGAAGACGCGTCGCGCCTCGGGCACGGAGGCCAGCCCGGCGGTGATGCGGCGACCGCAGTTCCAGCTCGTGACATCGGTCCCGCCGAGGCTCACTGTTCCGCTGCTCGGGGTGACGAGGCCGAGGATGGTCTTCATCGTCGTGGACTTGCCGGAGGCGTTGCCGCCGAGCAGGCAGACGATCTCGCCCTCTCCCACCTCGATGTTGACGTCGAAGAGCGCCTGACTGGTGCCGTAGAAGGTGTTGACGCCGTCCAGGCGCAGCAGGGCGGTCATGCGGTGGCTCCCGTTGGCTGTGAGTGGGCCGGCTGCGCGACTGCCGGTTGCGCTTCTGGCGCCGGTGCGTGGCGCTTGCCGAGGTAGGCCTCGATCACGCGGGGGTCGTTGCGCACCTGCTCGGGGGTGCCCTGCGCGATGATGCGCCCGTTGTCGAGCACGATGACGCGGTCGGAGACCGTCATCACCAGGTCGAGCTTGTGCTCGACGAGGAGCATCGTCTGCCCGGCCGCCTTGAGGTCGAGCAGCTGGTGCATCACCTCGGCCGTCTCCGTCTGGTTCATGCCGGCCGTCGGCTCGTCCAACACGAGCAGCCTCGGCCGCGAGATCAGCGCGCGCGCAATCTCGGTGCGTCGGCGGTTGGCGTAGGAGAGGGTGAAGCTGAAGTTCTCGGTGCGCGGCGCCAGGCGCTCGCCGAAGCGGGCGATCTGCGCGTCGACGGCGGCGTTGTCGAGAACGCTCTGTCGGCGCAGCGCCGGGGTGCCGACGATCGCGAGCACGGTCTCGGCGAGCAGCGGGATCCAGCGGATGCCGGGGATGCCGCGCAGGGCGGCGAACGGCCGCCCGACCCGCTGCACGGCCTCCAGCCCGACGAGCACGTTGTCGCGCACCGTCAGGTTGCCGATCACGCGGCCGTTCTGGAAGGTGCGGGTCAGGCCCTGCGCGGCGATCTGGTGCGGTTTGAAGTGGCGCAGCTCGGTTCCGGCGAGGCGCACGGAGCCGGCATCCGCCCGCAGCACCCCGGAGATCAGGTTGAGCGTCGTCGTCTTGCCGGAGCCGTTGGGGCCGATGATGCTCACCACCTCGCCCTCGGTGATGCTGAGCTCGACGTCGTCGACGACGTGCAGCCCGCCGAAGCTCTTGTGCAGGCCGTGGACGGCGAGCAGCGGAGTCGCGGTCATTCCGATCTCCTTCCCACGAGGGCGCGTGTTCGCCGCAGCGGGGCGTGCAGCCAGGCCGGCACGTTCTCGACGCGCGCCCACAGCCCCTGCGGGCGGAAGATCACGAGCGCGAGCAGCAGCGCCCCGTAGAAGAAGTAGCGCCACTCGTAGAGCGGGCGGAAGATCTCCGGGACGGCGACGAGCACGAGCGCGCCGACCATGACGCCCATCGGGGCGCGCATGCCGCCGAGCACGACGATCGTCACGGCGAGCACCGAGAGGTTGATGCCGAACTGGGCCGGCTCGATGTAGGTCAGCTGGCTCGCGTAGAGCGCGCCGGCGAATCCGGCGATGGCCGAGCCGATGCCGAAGGCGAGCGACTTGTAGGCGGCCGGGTGGATGCCGGAGGAGGCCGCGGCCACCTCGTCCTCGCGCACGGCCGCCCAGGTGCGCCCGAGGTGGGAGGTGCCGAGCCGGGAGACGAGGAGCATGAAGACGACGAGGATCGCGAAGGTGAAGAGGTACATTGCCGGGGCGCTCGCGATCTCGAAGCCGAAGACCTCCGGGCGCGGGATCGCGAAGATGCCGCGGGCGCCGTTGGTGAGCCAGGGCAGGTTGAGGGCGAGCGCCGCGATGAACGCGCCGGTCCCGAGCGTCGCCATCGAGACGTAGTGGCCACGCAGCCGCCAGGTGGGGGCGACGAGGATGACGGAGATGACGGCGGCGACGAGGCCGGCGGCGAGGAAGCTGGGCACGAACGGCCATTCGGCCTTCGTCATCAGCAGGGCGGAGGTGTACGCGCCGATCGCGAGGGCGCCGGCCTGGCCGAGCACGATCTGGCCGGCGAAGCCGCTGACGATGGTGAGCGAGAGGGCGAAGAGCGCGTAGATCCAGACGAGGCTCCCCGCGCGCAGGATGTAGTCGCTGGCGGGGAAGACGAGCAGGATGCCCGCACAGGCGAGCACGGCGTACTGCCATGGCTTGAGGGTGAGCGGCCGGCCCGCGCCGAAGAAGGTGCCGGTCATCGGCTCGGAGCCGACGGCGGGGACGCGCCCGAGGATGCCGCCGGGGCGGATCCAGAGCACGCCGATGAGCACGCCGAAGGTGATGAGCTGGCGGGCGGAGTCGCCCCAGATGGAGACGCCGAAGGCCTCGGCGATGCCCAGGATGAGGCCGCCGACGACGGCACCGGCGAGGCTGCCGAGGCCGCCGAGGGTCGCCGCGGCGAAACCCTGCACGCCGGCCATGAAGCCGATGGTGGGGGAGACGTTGGAGTAGTACATGCCCACGAGCACGCCGGCGATGCCGCCGAGCGCCGAGGCGATGACGAAGGAGGCCGCCTGGATCCGCGCGACGGGGATTCCCATCTGCTGGGCGGCTTCGCTGTCTTGCGCGGTGGCCCGGATCGCCCGGCCGTACTTGGTGCGGGTGATGAACAGCGCGAGCGCCACGAAGCAGGCCAGGCTCACGCCGAGGATGACGAGGCCGAGCGTGCCGAAGCGGAAGCCGAACAGCTCCAAGTTGCCCTGTTCGAGCAGCGCCGGGAAGCGCCGGGTCTCGGCGCCGAAGATGCGCTGCGAGGTGTTGTCGAGGATGATCCCGACGGCGAAGGTGGTGAGGAGCGCCGCGATGGGCGGGGCGGAGCCCAGCGGCTTGATCGCGATGAAGTGGATCACCCAGCCGAGGAGGGCGGTGGCGGCGATCACGACGATGATCACGGCCCACAGTGGGAACCCGAGCACCGAGGCAACGAACCAGCCCAGCATCGCCCCGATGGCGAAGGTCGCGCCGTGCGCGAAGTTGACGATGTTCGAGACACCGTAGATGAGCGAGACCCCCAGCGCGATGAGTGCGTAGGTGCTGCCGCTGATGATGCCCGCGAGCAGTATGTCCATTCTGTGGCGTCCTCTGTTGGCTGGTGCTGGTGCTGGTGCTGGTGCTGGTGCGGTGAAGCGATGGCAGAGTCAGGCGCCGCCCCGGGGGAGCCCCGGGGCGGCGCCTGGGGGAGTTCTACTCGGCGAGGACGAACTCGCCGTCCTTGACGACGAGCGCGAACTGCTCGGCATCCGTCACCCGGCGGTTCTCGGAGAACGTGATCGGGCCGTAGAGGATCGTCGGGATGTCGCTGCCGGTGGCCAGCGCGGTGCGGATGCCGTCGCGGCTCGGTTCCTGGGCGGCGGCCCAGGCGACGATCTTGAGCGCGTCGTAGGCGCGGATCGCGTAGTCACTCGGGGTAGCCACGTCGTACTCGGCCGAGAAGTCCGAGACGAACTGCTGCACGCTCGGGTCCGGGTTGCTCGGCGTGAAGTAGCTGAGCGTCTCGAAGCCCTCCGCGGCGGGGCCGGCGAGCTCGATGAACTGCTGGTTGTAGTTCGAGCTGATGCCCACGATGGGCACGTCGATGCCGAGCTCACGGGCCTGGGAGGTGATCAGTGCGCCGTCGGCCGCGTAGGAGATCAGCACGATCACCTCGGGGTTGGCGGCCGCCGCGGTGAGCAGGAGAGGCCGGAAGTCGGTCGACTTGGGGTCGTATGCGCTCTCGTAGACGGTGTCCTGGCCGATCTCCTCCGAGCGGTCGGCGAAGAAGCCGTGCGTGTCGGCGCCCCAGTCCGTGTCGTGGAAGAAGACGGCCTGCTTGCTGCCCTTGGTGGCGGCGAAGTCGGCCAGGCGGGGCGCCTCGAACTCCTGGGACACCCAGGTGGCGAAGACGAAGTCACCCGGGTCGGTCACGGTCGACGCAGACGCCGAGAAGGCGAACTGCACGAGGCCGCCGGCCTGGTAGATCGGGCTCGCCGCGGCCGAGGCCGGCGTGCCGAAGTCGCCGAGCGAAGCGAGGATCGTCGGGTCGTCGACGAACTTCTGGGCCACGGCCGGTGCCTGCGCCGGGTCGGCCTGGGTGTCTTCGTACTGCAGCTCGACCGCGCGGCCGTTGATGCCGCCCTCGTCGTTGAGCTGCTTGAGCGCGAGCTCGAAGCCCTGCGTGAAGTACTCGCCGTACTGGGCATTGTTGCCCGTCTGGGGCAGTGCGACGCCGAAACGGATCGGCTCGGTGCTCGCGGACTCGGCTCCGGCACCGGTGCCGGGGCCGGAGGCGGTCGCGCTGCAGGCGGCGAGGCCCGCGACGAGCGCGGTCGCGCCCAAGACGGCGAGGCTCTTGCGAAGAATTGTCATGACTGTGGCTCCTGGATCGGCGAAGAACGTGCGGACGGTCGATGATGCGCGTGGGGAGAGAGTGACAATGGATGAACGAACGATCCACGTCGTGTCTCGGAGACTAGAAGTTATGGAGTGCCGCCTCCGAATTTGACTACCCAGTGTTACGCCGGCCGGCCGGCATCCGCGCCGGACTAGAACGTCGGCGACGGCGGCGCCACCGGCGCCACCGGCGCCGCTCCGCGCCGCCGGGCGAGCGCACGCAGGATGAGCTTGCGGATCTCGTCGTACCAGAGCACCACGGAGCCGAGCGCGATGCACGCGCCCCAGTGGGCCAGATCCAGCGGCGCCGTGCCGAACGCCACCTGCAGGAACGGCACCTGCACGACGGCGATCTGCAGCAGGATTCCCAGCAGGATCGAGCCCCAGAGCCACGTGTTGGAGAACATCTTCCGGAACGCGCTACTCGTCTCCGAGCGGGCGTTCAGGGCGTTGAACAGCTGGGCGAAGACGAGCGTGGTGAACCCGACCGTGCGGGCCACCTCCAGGGTGTCGTGGCCCTCGACGAGGCCGCCGGGCAAGAACATGTCAATCGAGAACAGGGCGGCCAGCGCCATCACGAGTCCGATGGAGAGGATGCCGCCCCACATGCGCGCGTCGATGGCCCGGTCGGTCAGACCGCGGGGCCGGCGCGCCATGACGTCGTCCACCTCGGGGTCGATGCCCATGGCCAGCGCGGGGGTGGAGTCGGTGATCAGGTTGATCCACAGGATCTGGGTTGCCAGCAGCGGCAGCACGAGCCCCTCGCCGCTCGCGTCGGAGAGGCCGATCAGCCCGGCGAAGAGCACGCCGAGGAAGACGGTGAGCACCTCGCCGACGTTGGAGGAGAGCAGGTAGCGCAAGAATTTCTTGATGTTGTCGAAGATCACCCGGCCCTGCCGGACGGCCGCGACAATCGTGGCGAAGTTGTCGTCGGCGAGGATCATGCGCGCCGCCTCCTTCGTCACCTCCGTGCCGGTGATGCCCATCGCGACGCCGATGTCCGCGGACTTGAGCGCCGGGGCGTCGTTCACGCCGTCGCCGGTCATCGACACGATCTGCCCGTCGGCCTGCAGGGCGTCGACGAGGCGCAGCTTGTGCTCGGGGGAGACCCGGGCGTACACCGACACGTCGCGGGTGACGGCGCGCAATTGCGCGGCATCCAGCGTGTCCAGCTCTGCACCGGTGACAGCCCGCGCGCTCGACCCGACGATGCCGAGGTCGGCGGCGATCCGCACGGCGGTGACGGGGTGGTCGCCGGTGATCATGATGACGCGGATGCCGGCCCGGTGCGCCTCGGCGATGGCCGCCGCGGCCTCGCCGCGCGGCGGGTCGATGATGCCGACGACGCCGGCGTAGACGAGTTCCTGCTCCAGCGCCGGGTCGAGCTCGTCCGCGGGATCGACAGATCGCTCGGCGGCATCCACAACCCGGTAGGCGACGCCGAGCGTGCGGAAGGCCTGGGCGGACAGGGCCTCCACCTCGGCCTGCGCCTGCTGCCGGAGCGCCGCGGTGAGCGGCACGGTGCCCTCGCCGACCTGGAGGCGGGTGCAGCGTTCGAGCAGCACGTCCGGGGCTCCCTTGCTGAACAGGACGAGGGTGCCGTCCGCGCTGTCCTGGTCCAGCGTCGACATCATCTTCCGCTCCGAGGTGAACGGGATCTCGCCCCGGCGTCGGAAGCGGGCGATCTGGCCGGTGATGCCCTCGAGCTTGCGGGCGGCCACGAGGAAGGCGGCCTCGGTGGGGTCGCCCTGGATCTGCCACTCGCCGTCGCGCTCGGTGAGCTGCGCGTCGTTCGCCAGGGTGCCGGCGCCGAGCACCAGTTGCGCCTCGAAGCGCTGCGCGCCCGCCAACTCGCCGTCGCGCCCCACCACCTCGCCGATCGGGCGGTAGCCGACGCCGGTGACGTCGGCCTGCCCGGAGGCCGTCACGATCCGTTCGATCGTCATCTCGTTGCGGGTGAGCGTGCCGGTCTTGTCGGTGCAGATCACCGACGCGGAGCCGAGCGCCTCCACCGAGCTGAGCTTCTTCACGACCGCGTTGCGTTTGGCCATGCGCTGCACGCCGATCGCCAGGATCACGGACAGGATCGTGGGCAGCCCCTCCGGCACGGCGGCGACGGCGAGGGAGACGCCGAGCAGCAGCACGACGACGAGGTCGGCGGGCGAGGTGACGCCCTGCACCAGGATGAAGGTGATCATCACGACGAGGGCGACGATCACGACGATGATGCCGAGCGCCTTGCTGATGCGCTTGATCTCGTTCTGCAGCGGCGTCGGCTCCTCGACGGTCGCGTCGAGCATCTCGGCGATCGCCCCCATCTCGGTCGCCATGCCGGTGGCGGTGACGACGGCGCGGCCGACGCCCTGAGCCACCGAGGTGCCCTTGAACACCATGTTCGCCCGGTCGCCGAGTGGGGCGGGCTCCGGCAGTGTCGCGGCGTTCTTGGTGACCGACGCGCTCTCGCCGGTCAGGGAGGCCTCCTGGATGCGCAGCCCAGTGGCGGTGAGCAGCCGGGCATCCGCCCCGACGGCGTCGCCCTCCGTGAGCACGAGGATGTCGCCGCGCACCAGCTCGCTGGAGGGCACGGTCTTCAGCTCGCCGCCGCGCAGCACGGTGGAGCTCGCGGCGGTCATCGCGCCGAGTGCCGCGACGGCATCCGCGGCCTTCGCCTCCTGCGTGTAGCCGATGATCGCGTTCAGGACGATGATGGCGGCGATCACGATTGAGTCGACGGGGGCGCCGTGCGCGCCCTCGACCGCCCAGGCCAACAGCGAGATCGCGACGGCGGCGAGCAGCAGGTAGATCAGCGGGTCTTGGAACTGGGCCAGGATCTTCCGCCAGGTCGGAACCGGCGGTGTGCCGCGCAGCTCGTTCGGGCCGTCGGCCGCGAGCCGCCCGGCCGCCTCCGCGTCGGAGAGTCCGGTTGCCGGGTCGACACCCAGCTGCGCCGCGACGGCCTCGGCATCCAGGAGGAACGCGCCCTCGGTGGATGTGCTGCTGGCAACTTCGTCTGGCATCGTGCGACCACGCTTCCGGAAAGGCAGTTCATCCCATACATCGACGAGGCCGGGTCACTGAGAGCCTCCGGGCCACAGAACCACTGTAGCTCCCGCCGTCCCGGGGGACACCACCCGCGCGCCCGGCCAGCCGGCACCCCTTTCGCAGGCGCCCGCCGCGACCTATCGTTGAGTATCGCTCAGTTGTGTTCGAGGAGGTCATCATGGGTGGTTCGTTCCCCGCCGGCGGATTTGGCGCCGGCAATCGAGGCGATGGGATGTGGCAGATGATGGAGCAGCTGCGGGGCGCATTCGAGAAACGCGCCGGCTCCCGCATGGGCAGGGGTGATGTGCGCACCGCGGTGCTGACGCTGCTCGCCGAGCAGCCGATGCACGGCTACCAGATCATCCGCGAGGTCGAGGAGCGCAGCGGCGGCAGTTGGAAGCCGAGCGCCGGCTCGGTGTACCCGACGCTGCAGCTCCTCTCCGACGAGGGGCTGATCGCCGCGGAGGAGTCGAACGGGCGCAAGATCTACGCGCTCACCGACGCGGGCCGCGCCGAGGCCGCGGGCGCCGCGGCATCCGCCCCCTGGGACGCCTCGGCCGCGGGCGACAGCTCCGGGTTCACCGCCCTGCCCAAGGCCGGCATCGAACTCGCTCAGGCGGCCGCACAGGTGGGGCGGACGGGCACGCCCGAACAGGTGCAGCAGGCCGTCGCCGTGCTCGATGAGGCCCGGCGCCGGCTCTACTCGATCCTCGCGCAGGACTGACGAGGGTGGCAGCCGCCAGCACCGGGGGAGAGGCGATGCCCGGCGCCGGAGCCACCCGTGCCCGCTACCGCCGCATCCTCCGCTTCGCCGGCTGGAACCTCGCGGTGACATGGTGGTACGAGCTGTTCCTGCCGCGCATCGGGCTGGCCCGGGTCGCCGAGCGCACCCGGGCGACGCGGATGACGCGCGTCGCGCAGCGCTTCCACGTGCTCGCGGTGGAGCTCGGCGGGCTGATGATCAAGGTCGGCCAGTTCATGTCGTCGCGGCTGGACGTGCTCCCGCCCGAGATCACGAGCGAGCTGGAGGGCCTGCAAGACGAGGTGCCGCCCGTGCCGTTCCCCGCCATCCGGGCGCTCGCCGAGGCGGAGCTGGGGGTGCCGCTGGAGCGGGCGTTCGCGGCGATAGACGAGGTGCCGGTGGCGGCGGCATCCCTCGGCCAGGCCCACCGCGCCCGGCTCGCCGAGCTCGACGCGGAAGAGACCGGGCTGCACGGGGTCGTGCTCAAGGTGCAGCGGCCGGGCATCGACGAGATCGTCGACGTCGACCTGGCGGCGCTCCGCAAGGTGGGCGGCTGGCTCAGCCGGGTCCGCCTGGTCTCCGACCGGGTGGACATGCCCGCGCTCGTCGAGGAGTTCGCGGCCACGAGCATGGAAGAGATCGACTACCTGCACGAGGCCACGAGCGCCGAGCGCTTCGCCGCCGATTTCGCCGGAGACGCCCGGGTGGCGGTGCCCGCCGTGGTGTGGGAGCGCACCACCCGGCGCGTGCTCACCCTGGAGGACGTCACCGCGATCAAGATCACGGATGCCGCGGCGCTGCGCGAGGCCGGCATCGATCCGGCCGAGGTGGCGCCCGTCTTCGCGACCGTCATGTTCGACCAGCTGTTTGGCACCGGGTTCTTCCACGCCGACCCGCACCCGGGCAACATCTTCGTCACCCCGGCCGCAGACGGGGCGCTCGGGCGCCCGTGGAAGCTGACGTTCATCGACTTCGGCATGATGGGCGAGGTCTCCGCCGGCACGCGCAGCGGCCTGCGAAAGCTGCTCATCGCCGCGGCCTCCCGCGACGGCAAGGGGCTGGTGGACGCGATCCGCGAGGTGGGCGTGCTCGTCCCGTCGACCGACACCCGCGAGCTCGAGCAGGCGATGGTGGCGCTCTTCGCCCGCTTCGGCGGCATGGGCTTCGCCGAGCTGCGCGAGGTGGACCCGCGCGAGTTCCGCGACTTCGCCGTGCAGTTCGGCGACGTGGTGCGCTCGCTGCCGTTCCAACTGCCCGAGAACTTCCTGCTCATCATTCGGGCGATGTCGCTCACCTCCGGGGTGTGCAGCGCGCTGGACCCCGACTTCAACGTCTGGGACTCCATCGAGCCGTACGCCGCGCAGCTGATTCGGGACGAGAGCGGCAACGTCGTCACCGACCTCGGCAAGCAGGCCCTGGAGGTCGCGGGGGTGGCCTGGCGCCTGCCCAAGCGCGTGGATGCCGTGCTCACCCGCATCGAGGACGGCCAGGTGTCGGTGCAGAACCCGCACCTGGAACGCCGGGTCGCCCGGCTGGAGCGCACCGCGCGGCGCCTGCTGGCCGCCGTGCTGTTCGCCGCGCTGCTCATCGCCGGCGCCGTGCTCCGCGCCGACGCGGTCGTGTTCGGCACGGTGCTGATGATCGGCTCGATCATCCCGCTGCTCTTCGCCCTGTTCGGCGGCGGGCGCGGACGCTGACCGGACGCTGTCTGGCGGCAGCCCGAATTGCGCAGGATTCGAGAAGCGCATTCCTCTGCAGACCCGTAGCGTGTGGGTAGGCCGCAACGGCCACCGAACAGCACCACTCGCAGAAGGAGCATCACATGGCTGAGAAGACCGCTGGACTCTCGCAGGAGGAGCGCGAGGCCGTCAAGCAGCGCGCCGCCGAGCTGCGCGCGGAGGCGAAGGCTGGCAAGACCCGCGCGGCGGGGGAGCAGGCCCTGCGCGAGGCGATCGCGGAGCTGCCGGCTGACGACCGCGCGCTCGCCGAGGGAATCGACCGGATCGTGACCGAGGTTGCTCCGCATCTCATGCCGAAGACCTGGTACGGGTTCCCGGCGTACACCGATAGGGATGGGAAGGTGGTCGTCTTCTTCAAGCCCGCCTCGAAGTACACCAGCCGTTATGCGACCCTCGGCTTCGAGGAGTCGGCCCAGCTCGATGACGGTGACCTCTGGGTGACCTCCTTCGCCGTTCTCGCGCTGACGCCGAAGACGGAGCAGACCATCACGGAGTACGTCCGCAGGGCAGCGGGCGGCAGCTGACCCGCACTCAGCGGGGCTCGGAGGCCGCCGGACCGTGGTCGTGCAGGCGCTGATCCATCGGTGATCCATGCCCGCCGCGCACGGCAGCCGGCAAGGTTGTCGCCACCCAGGCGTCGGCTTCGCGCTGTGACCGCAGTCGAACGATCACGAGATGCGGGTGCAGGCGCTCGAGCTCGGGTATGCGCTGGCGGTAGACCCCTCTGGTGGCGATCGCCCAGCGAATGATGTGCTCGGGATCGGTGAGGATCGTCCAGAGCGGCCGCTCGACGTTGCCATTCCACAGCTGCTCGCGCCGCGCCCGGCGCCGGATCGTTCGGCGCACGACGCGGGGGAGGGTGACGCGCGCGAATGGGAGGTCGAGCCAGACGATCAGGTCTGCGCGCTCGCCCAACCGCGGGCGGGCGGCGTTGTACTGCCACTCGGTCGTCCAGGACTCCGCGGAGGTGAAGTCGAGCACGTCGTCGAGGAACTCGGGGCGGGGCACCCAATCGGGGCCGTGGTACAGGGCATCGATCTCGGTGTGCGCGCCGTCCGTGACGGCTGCGATGCGAGCGGCGAGCGTTGTCTTCCCCGTGCCAGACACACCGGCCACCGCCACCCGGCGGGGGCGGTGGGGAAGGGCGTCGGCCGCGGTGAGCATCGCCCCAGTGTATTCAGCCACGGTTGGGGGCCGCTCGCGCTGGCCCTCAGTGCCAGCACGGAATGTCGCGGTGCTCGCTGGCGCCGCTCGGCTGCCCGTCGGCTGGGCGCGGTGTCGAGCGGGCGGCCGACTATCGTCGAAGGATGCCTACCTTGCAGTTGTTGCGCGCGGACCATGCCCCGGCGGTACTCGCCTTCGAGCGGCAGAACCGCGCCTACTTCGGCGCCGCGGTGCCAGACCGCGGCGACGACTACTTCGCCGAGTACGCCGCACGCCACGCCGCACTGCTGGCCGAGCAGGCGAGCGGCGACGGTGCCTTCTACGTGCTGGTCGACGAGGACGGCGCCGTGCTCGGCCGGTTCAACCTGGTGTTCACCGGCGACGGTGCCGCCGAGCTCGGCTACCGGGTCGCGCAGCACGCCGCCGGACGCGGCCTGGCGACATCCGCGGTGCGAGAACTCTGCCTGTTCGCGGCCAGCCGGCACGGCGCACGCACCGTTGCCGCCTCGGTCGCCACCGAAAACGCCGCGTCGCAGAAGGTGCTCACCAATGCGGGGTTCGTTGCGGTTGGGCCCGCGGACCCGGCCAGCCTCGGCGGCCACCCGGGCACCCGGTACGAGCGCGGCCTCGAACCGTCCTGAGCGGGGCGGCCGCGCGCTGCAGCCCGGGCCGCGACGAGCATCGCTACCCTGACCTCATGACCAACTTCGACACCGTCGTCATCGGAGCAGGCGTATCCGGGCTGACCGCTGCCCGGCTGCTCGCCCAGGCCGGGCAGCGAGTGCTCGTGCTCGAGGCGCGCGACCGCGTCGGCGGCCGCACCTGGACCGACCGCGAGGGCGGCCTCGCCACCGACCGCGGCGCCTCGTGGATCCACGGCATCGACGACAACCCGCTGACCCATCTGGTCGCGGCCCTCGGCATGCGCACGGTGGAGTTCACGGTCGGCAGCTACCAGCCGGACGGTCGGCCCATCGCGTACTACGGGCCAGCGGGGGAGCGACTGGACGACGAGCAGGTTCGGGCATTCGCCGCCGACATCCGCGAGGCCGACGCACAACTCGCGGCCGCCGTCGCGGCCTCCGTGCCGGGCGAGACTTACCTCGACGCGATCGAGGACGCGCTGGCTCGGCTCGGGTGGGACGCGGAGAGAGCCGAGCGCGTCCGCGAGTTCCTGCGGCACCGCTCCGAGGAGCAGTACGGGGTGTGGGCGGGCGACCTGGCCGCGCACGGCCTCGACGACGACACGGTCGACGGCGACGAGGTCGTGTTCCCCGACGGCTTCGACCGGCTCGCCGCGCACCTGGCCACCGGGCTCGACGTGCGGCTGGAGCATGTGGTGACCCGCGTCGAGTGGACGCCGGAGGGTGTCACGGTCCGCTCAGAGCAGGGCGCCTTCACGGCGGACAGGGCGGTCGTCACGGTGCCGATCGGCGTGCTGCGCTCGGGCGACCTCGCCTTCGAGCCGGCGCTGCCCGCATCGATTGCCCGTGCGATCGACTCCTTCCAGATGAATGACTTCGAGAAGGTGTTCCTGCGCTTCCCCACCAAATTCTGGGATGACGGCGTCTACGCGATCCGCCAACAGGGCGAGGCCAGTGCGTGGTGGCACTCCTGGTACGACCTCACCGCCGTGCACGGGGTGCCCACCCTGCTCACCTTCGCAGCCGGGCCGTGCGCCATCGAGACCCGCGACTGGCCCACCGGCCGCATCGTCGAGTCGGTGCTCGGCGCCCTGCGCGGACTCTACGGGGATCGGGTCGAGACGCCAGAGCACGTGCTGATCACCGACTGGCGCGACGACCCGTTTGCGCAGGGCTCGTACGCGTACCTCAAGCCCGGCGGGAACGTCGAGGACCACGACGCGCTGGCCAGCCCCGTCGCCGGTGTTCTCCACCTCGCCGGGGAGGCGACCTGGACCGAGGACCCGGCCACGGTCACGGCGGCGCTCCGATCCGGCCACCGGGCGGCCGAGAACATCCTCGGCCGCCCGGTGCCGTTCAGCGCACTGGCCGGTTAGGGCAGCTCAGAGAGGAACCGCGCGGTGTCCCGGGCGATCTCCGGCGACAGGGTGTGGTGCAGGTAGTGCCCGCCGTCGAGGAAGACGACCTCGCCGTTCTCGACGCTCTGCGCCTGCTCGGTGTGCAGCTCGGCCCAGGTTGCGATGTCGGGGCTGTCCGCCTGCGCGAAGAGCAGCACAGGCAGGTCGTGCGGGAAGGTGGTGCCGAGGGCGGCGCCGAAGTTGGATCCGATGTGCTCCGCCTCGCTCAGGTATGTGGGGGAGAGCGAGTTCTGGGAGGAGAGGACCAGCATCTGCCCCTTGGTCTCCTCGTCGAAGGGAAGGCCGTCGTAGGGGTCGTTGAGCGAGTTCAGCACGCGCAGGAGTCCGAGCGTCTGGAGGGTGTTTATCGTGTTGAGGGGGAGCTCTTCGTCCATCCCCGGCTGACCGGGGACGCTGCTGTCGATGCCCACGAACGCAGTCACCTCATCGCGGTAGGTGTGGGCGTAGGCGATCCCGTAGATGCCCGCGATGGAGTGGCCCATCAGGGTGTACCGGTCGATGTCGAGGGCCTGCAACGCCTCGTGCACCTCGCTCACGATGTTCTCGGTGGTGCGGGGCTTCTCCGTCTGGTCGCTGAGCCCGTAGCCGAACGGCTCCACGGCCACGACCCGGTAGCTCGACTCCAACTGGGCGATGAGTGGTGTGAAGTCCAGTGCGGGGGCTGCCGTGCCGAAGCCGGGCAGCAGCACGATCGTCTCATCGCCGCCGCCGCTGACGAGCACATTCATCTGCTTGCCGTCAACGGGAACCAGCTGCCCGTAGCGCGGGAGGTCCCGAGACTCGGCGTCCGTCGCGACCGCGTTCACGATTGTCGTCGTGGCCAGCACCAACGCGATGACCCCGACGATCGATCCGATCGTGAGGAGTGAGATTCTGAGGATTTTCTTCATTTTCTTCCGTTTCTGGGGTTGGAGAAGCCACCGGTGTCGGCCTTGTGGGCCCACCGGCAGGGGGGATGGGAAGTTAGATGACGCCGCTGCGGAACGCGAAGACGACGGCCTGCACCCTGTCCCGCATGCCGAGCTTCTGCAGGATGCGGCCGACATGCGTCTTCACGGTGGACTCGGAGAGCCAGAGCTGCTGGGCGATCTCGGCGTTCGAGAGCCCGAGCACAAGGGAGTCGAACACCTCGCGCTCGCGGTCGGTGAGGGCCTGCAGGCGTTCCAGCGCCGCGAGCCGCTCGGATTCCCGACGCGTCCGCGCTGCGGCATCCGGCACCTGCGTGAGCTCGCCGTAGCGGCGCAGCAGCTCCGAGGTGACCCGGGGTGCCAGCACCGCATCGCCCGCTGCGACGGCGCGCACGGCCGCCAGGATGTCGTCGCTCTCGGAGTCCTTGAGCAGGAACCCGCTGGCTCCGGCCTCCAGCCCGCCGAACGCGTAGGCATCGATGTCGAAGGTGGTGAGGATGATCACCCGGCTGCCGCCGCTGCTCGCCGTGATCGCCCGTGTCGCCTCGATGCCGTCCATTCGGGGCATCTGCACGTCCATCAGCACGATATCGGGGGTCACCGCCGCGGCGAGCGCCACCGCCTCGATGCCGTCGGACGCCTCACCGACCACCTCGATGCCGGCCGCCGCACCCAACACCATGGCCAGCCCGGTGCGGATGAGCGCCTGGTCGTCGGCGATCAACACTCGGATGCCCGTCATCGGCCTGCCCCCGGGAGAGTCAGCCGCACGGCCCACCGGCCGGCGCCGTCCGGTGCGGCCGCGAGGGTGCCGCCGTACAGTGCAGCCCGCTCGCGCATGCCGACCAGGCCCCTGCCCACGTGATCACTGTTCGGGGCCCCGGCTGGCGCGCCGTCGTTCACCGCCGTGACGCTCACATCGTCATCGATCCGCACCAGCACATCCACGGCCGTCGGCGAGGAGGCGTGCCGCAGCGCGTTGGTCAGCGCCTCCTGCACAACGCGGAACACGGCGACCTGCACTCCGGACTGCGGTGGGGCGTCGCCGATGACGGTGAGGCTGACCGGCAGTCCGACGCCGCGGTAGACCTCGACCAGCCGGGGCAGGTCGTCAAACCCGGCGCCCGACTGCGCGGAGGCGGATCCGGGCGTCGACTCGAGCACGCCGATGACCCGGCGCATCTCGGTGAGCGAGGAGCGGGCGACGGTGCCGAGCTGGGCGATCGCCTCCCTGGCGCGCTCCGGCTCCCGGTCGAAGACGGCGTTCGCACCGTCGGCCAGCCGCACGATCACCGACAGCGAGTGCGACACGATGTCGTGCACGTCACGGGCGATGCGGGACCGCTCGGCGAGAGCGGCCAGCTGCGCCTGTTGATCGCGCTCGCGCTCCAGCTGCCGGGCGTGCTCGAGCAAGCCCTCGATGTAGCGGCGACGATTGCCCGTGCTCTGGCCCCAGAACAACGCCACCAGCAGGACCAGCAGGCCGGTCACCGCGTAGGCGAGGACATCGCCGATGCGGGAGCTGCCGAGGGCCGGGAGTGCCAGCGGGTGATCGATCCACAAGTACGTGACGCTGACCGTGACGGTCACAACAGCGGATGCCGCGGCAGCCAGCCAGGCGTTCCTCACCGAGTCGTACACGGCGACCGCGAACGCGCAGTAGGCGGCGGCCAGGTTCAGCAGGTCGGGGCTGACCAGGACGAGCGGCAGCGTGAGGACGAAGGTGACCCAGAACGCGACCAGCGGGCGGCGGCGGCGGAAGCCGAAGAGAACAGCGGCGACGGCGAGGACGATGCCCGCGAAGGCCACGCCGGCGGGCCAGCCGAAATGCGGGGACAGCATCGTGATCACCAGCGTCGGCATGGTCATGATCACCCAGCTCAGGGCGACCAGCGCGTCGACGACGCGCGGGCGGGTGAGCAGCAACATGGGTGGGGAGTCCTTCGATCGGCGTTCTTCGAGTGCTTTCACGCTACGGGAGGGGTCCTGGGCGGCGCGTCCTCCCCAGTGCCCATCTGCCCGGCCCGCGCATGGTCCGCAAGTACTACACGCGAGCCCTTCCGCGGCGGGAGTGCCCTGTGCGCGGAAAGCGCCATGTCAGCCGATCGTCATCCGGGGCCGGAGAGTGGGCGCTTGAGCGCTACTTGCCCTCGCGCCGGCCCACGATCTCGGCGATCCAGATCGGGGCATACGGCGAGGTGCAGTTCGGGGGAGTCGGGTAGTCCTTGAGCACTTCGAGGCGCTCGCCGATCTCGATCGCGCGCGGGCGAAGCGCGGCGTGCGAGATGCCGATCTCCGCCAGGGTGTGGTTCATCTCCCACTGCAGGCGGTCGGGGGCTGTCTTCATCTCCGCCTCGACAACGTCGAGCAGGCCGGGCAGGTCGAGGCCGTCCGGCGTCTTCGCCACGCGCTCGGCGGTGAGCGCCCAGCCGGCGGCGGCCACGAGCGGGTCCGGGTCGGCGGACCAGGCGACGCGCAGCGCCTCGGCGTGCGGGCTCTTCTTCACCACATAGTTCACGAGCCAGTCGATCACCTTCGGGGTGCGGGCCTCGCGGATCATGGCGTCCAGCTCGGCAGCGGTGAACGCCTTCGGCCGGCAGACCAGGATCGCCAGCAGTCGCGCCGCGCTGTCGCCGGTGTCCCAGAGTTCGAGCGCCAGCTCGTGGTCGGTCTTCAGCCGTTTGGCGACGGCGCGCAGCTTGCCGAGGTTCACGCCGTGGTCGTCGCCGTGGTTCGCGTTCACCTCGCGCACCCGCGGCTCCTCGAGCGCGGCAAGCTCGGCCAGCACCTCGGCCACCCTCGCACTCTCCACCGTTGTCTGTGCCACGTCGGCGTCCTCTCGCTCGGCTCCCTGTTCAGCCTAGGACGAACGGATGCCGCGGGGGCGACACGGGCGACACACGGGCGACGCGGAGGCGGCTAGCGCTCGCCCAAATATGCCTCGATGAGCGGGGCGACGGCGCGCTCGAGCGCGTCCTCCAAGGACGCCTCGCCCTCGGCGTGGCTGGTCCAGTGCTGCGCGGCTGCGTACATCGCCGCGGACATTGTGGCGCTGAACACCGCGGGCATCGGGTCGTCGGGGTCGGTGCCGAGGCGCTGCACCACGAACTCCTCGATCACCGTGCGGTAGCGGTGGCCGTAGCGCGCCGACTGGGCCGCGACATCCGCGTTCTCCTCGAGAAGCGCCCAGAACAGCGTCAGCTCCTCGCGGGCGTTGGAGGGCAGCGGGCGCATCGTTCGCGCCGCCTGGGCGAGGACGGTGCCGGCGGGGATGTCGTAGGGGGCGTCGGCCAAGACATCGCGCAACCGCTCGAAGTTGCGCTCTTCGCCGTAGACGATCATGTCGGCCTTCGCCGGGAAGTAGGAGAACAGCGTGGTGCGGCTGATGCCACACTCCTTCGCGATCCGGGCGAGCGACGTCTCTGCGTAGCCGTCCTGGATGAACAGCTCGATCGCGGTGTCGCGGATTGCCCAGTGCGTCGTTGCCCGTGGTCTGCCGATCATGGGACAACTCTGGCAGGAAATGCGCTCGAGCGGGGGTATTTACATTCTGAACAGTGTTCGGTTAGTCTGGCCGCACGAGCCGGCTGCTCGCAGCTGGCATTTCTGGTTCAACGAAGAAACAGGAGCAACACGTGGCACAGTACGACGTAATCGTTGTGGGTTCCGGCGCCTCTGGCGGCCCGCTCGCCGCCCGGCTGTCGGAGGATCCGTCTCGACGGGTCCTGCTCATCGAGGCCGGACCGGCGCCCGCCTCGACGGACGGATTCCCGAAGGACCTGCTCGACGCAGGGCTCATGTCCGGGGCGATGCCCGGCCACCCCAACAACTGGTCCTTCGTGGCCAAACTCACCCCCGAACTGCCCTACCTGGTCTCCCGTGGGAAGATCCTCGGCGGGTCGAGCTCGCTGAACGGCACCTATTACATTCGTGGGCGCAAGCAGGACTTTGACACGTACGCCGCGCAGGGCAACACGGAGTGGTCGTTCGAGAAGGTGCTCCCGTACTACGAGAAGCTGGAGCACGACCTGGCCTTCGAGGGCCAGGAGGGGCATGAGGGGCGCGGCCCCGTGCCGATCTATCGAGTCTCCCCGGCCCAGCAGACGCAGTACACGAAGGCGTTCATCGCCGCCTGCCGGGAGCTCGGCTTCGGTTGGGAAGAGGACAAGAACTCGCCGACCAGCGTTCCCGGCGTCGGCCTGCTGCCGATGAACGCCGTCGACAACGTGCGGATGAACACGGGCATCACCTATGTGAATCCGGCCCGTTCCCGCGCGAACTTCGATGTCTGGGGCGACACGCTCGCCCGCAAGGTGCTCTTCGACGGCACGACCGTCACCGGCCTGGAGGTGGGCAGGAACGGCGGCATCGAGGTCGTGCGGGCCGCAGAGATCGTCATCGCGGCGGGCGCGTTCAAGTCCCCGCACCTCCTCGCCCTCTCGGGAATCGGGCCGCGCGCCGAGCTGGAGGCGGCCGGCATCTCGGTTCTCGTCGACCTGCCCGGCGTGGGCAAGGACTTCAGCGACCACCCGGACATCTCGTTCAACTGGTCGCCCACCCGCAAGCTCGGCAAGGAGAAGACGCCGTTCGCCTTTCAGGCGGTGCTGAACTTCAACTCACACGGCTCCCAGTACGACGGCGACCTCGAAGTGCTGCCGATGATGCGTTCCATGATGTCGATGATGGGCATGGAGCAGGGCAGCGCCCTGTCGACGATGTGGGGCATCGTGCGCCGGCCCGGTGCCTTCCTGAAATCGATGAAGGGGGTCTCGATCAAGCGCTTCGCGCAGCAGATGCAGCGTGCCAATGACCTGGCGATGGCGATCGCCGTGCAGCAGGCCGAATCCCGCGGCAACGTCTTCACGGTGTCGGCTGACCCGCTCACGCAGCCCAAGATCGAGTACAACTACCTGAGCGACCCGCGCGACGTCGTGCGGATGCGCGAGGTGGTGCGCACCACAATCCAGATCCTGCAGTCGCAGGCGTTCAAGCCGTATTTCAAGCGGGTGACCGAGCTGGACGCCGAGACGCTGGCGAGTGACGCCAAGCTCGACGTCTGGATGAAGACCCACCTGGCCACCGCGATCCACGCCTCGGGCAGCTGCGCCATGGGCAGTGACCCGGCGGCCGGCCACGTCGTCGACCAGTTCGGGCGGGTGCACGGCGTGAGCGGCCTGCGCGTGGCCGACACCTCGATCCTGCCGTTCGTCCCCTCGCGGGGCCCCGCGGCGACGGCGATGCTCATCGGCGAGCGTGTCGCCGGGTTCATGACCGAGGGTGCGGAGTCGGCGGCACGGCCCGCGGAGTCCACCGAGGCAGAGGGGGTGGCGGCATGAGCGCGCACCCGGGCGCCGTCGAGGCGGCCCTGCCCGCGCAGACCGTCGCACGCAGCATCCGGATCGACGCGCCCGTCGAGCTGATCTGGGCGGCGGTGCGCGATTTCGGCGGGCACGGCGCGTGGATGCCGGGCGCCGGCGCCGGGACGGAGCACCTCAGCTGGTCGGGTGATGCCAACACGCCGGGCACCGTGCGGCGCTTCGCCGCGCCAGGCCGCCCCGCGTTCGCCGAACGGCTGAACCGGATCGACGACGAGGCGCACGAGCTGGCCTACTCGATCATCGAGTCGCCGTTCCCGATCGAGCACCACGAGGCCACGATTGCGGTCGTCGCCGACGGGGACGCCGCGGTGGCCTCCTGGACGGCCCGCTTCGACGCCGACGACGCCACGGCCGCGATGCTCGACGGGTTCATGGGCACGCAGGCCTTCGCCCCGGGGCTGGCCGGCCTGAAGGGCTACACGGAGCAGGCGGGCAGCTAGGCGGCTGCGGGCCCCCGCGGCGTTCGCGCCCGGGGGTCCGCGCCGACGCTCCTTCTTGTCGCGCGTCAGTAGCCGGCGGGCTTGGTCGCGATGCCGTCCAGCCAGAGCTGCTCGGAGGGGTCGCTGTGCGAGCCGTCCGTGCCGACGTGCTTGGTGTCGATGCGGTCGCCCTTGGTGATGACGTGCACGAGAGCCATGCCGTGCCCGCGCCCGAGGCCGTAGTCCTCGGCGAGCCAGGCGAGGATCGGGGCCGCCTTCGTCTCGGCCGTGAAGCCGTGCTCGTGGGCGAGGTCGACGAGTTGGCGGGGCGTGAGCCCAGTCTTCTTCTCGATCGTGTCGAGGTAGGCCTGGAAAGACATCGCTGATTCTCCTGGTGGTGGTTCGGCATCGAGAACCGGACGGCGCTCAACAGGGCACGGTACCCACTGGCTGTTCCCGCGGTCAAGGCTTGCTCGCACCGAACCACGTCCGGAGTGCGTCCTGCAGCGCGCCCTGCTCGTCGCCGGCCCAGACCACGTGGCCGTCGGGGCGCAGCAGCGCCGCGGGCGCGGTGGGGGCGTCGAACCCCGCCTCGAAGTCGACAATGCGGTCGACTCGATCTGACCAGCCGTCCAGCGAGAGTGCGCCGGCCTGGTCGAGCAGGATGCCGCGGCCGTCGTGCATCCGCTCGAAGAGCCTGCCCTGGGTGAGCGGCACGTCCGGCATCCGCCGGCCGAGCAGGGCGGGGCCGTCGCCGACGTCGTAGCGGATGCCGGTCGCGGTGATCTTCTCAATCAGGAAGCGGTTGGCGTCCTCGAAGTCCATCAGCTCCGCCAGCAGCGCCCGCACGGCCTGCGGACCCGGCTCTGGCGAGCTCAGCTCTGCCTGCGCCCGAGTGTTCTGCAGCACGTCGGCGGCGACCGGGCGCCGCTCGGCCTCGTAGCTGTCCAGCAGTCCGGGCGGGGCCCAGCCGGTGACCTCGGCGGCGAGCTTCCAGCCGAGGTTGAAGGCATCCTGGATGCCGAGGTTCAGGCCCTGGCCGCCGTAGGGCGGGTGGATGTGCGCCGCATCGCCGGCGAGGAGCACCCGGCCCTCCCGGTAGTGCGCGGCCAGCCGGGTGGCGTCGCCGAACCGGGACAGCCAGCGCGGGGAGTGCACGCCGAAGTCGGTGCCGGCGATGGCGAGCAGCTGTGCGCGGAACTCCTCGAGCGTCGGGGGAGTGCCGCGCTCCTCCGCCACACCCGCGGCGGGCACGATCACGCGGAAGAGGCCGTCGCCGAGCGGCCCCGCGCCGAAGTTCTTGTGCGTCTGGCGCACCCTCGTCATCACGGCGCCGAGCTCGTCCGCCGCCATCGTCAGCTCCATCTCGCCGATCAGCGTCTCGCTGCGGCTCGGCTCACCGGGGAAGTCGATCTCGCACAGCCGTCGCACCGTGCTGCGGCCGCCGTCGCATCCGATCAGGTAGCGGGCGCTGTGACGCTCGCCGTCGAGGAGTTCGGCGGTCACCGCCTCCTCGCTCTGGCTGAGCCCGACGAGTTCGCGCCCCCACCGGATCTCGACGCCGAGCTCGGCGGCGTGCTCGCGCAGCAGGCGATCGGTGACCGGCTGAGGGATGCCGAGCACGTAGGGGTGTGTGGTGTCCAACGACTGCGGCGCCGGCTTGGCGATGCCTGCGAAGAATCCGTCCAGCGGGTGCTTCGTGCCGTGCTCCAGAAAGCGCTCCAGGATCCCGCGCTGCTCCAGGATCTCGAGGCTCCGTGCGTGCAGGCCGAGCGAGCGCACGACGGGCGTCGGCTCGGCGTCCCTCTCCAACACGAGCGCCCGGACGCCCTGGAGCGCCAGCTCGCTGGCCAGCATCACGCCGGTCGGCCCGCCGCCGATGATGATCACGTCTTGCATGAGCACTCCGTTCCGAACTCGGGCTCGCGATGCGGCCGGGCTCATTCTGTGCAGGGGTGGGGGCCTGCTGGCAAGCCCCACCCCTGCACCGGCCGGGCTACTCGACGAGCTTGCCTGCGGCCGAGACCTCCTGCATGTAAGCGGCGATCTCCTCCGGCACGGGCGGGATTTCCTCGCGCACGACACCGGTGCGCGGCGACCAGACCAGGTTCACCTGCAGTGCGGGGTCGGTCAGTGGGTAGTCGCTGCGGTTGTGGCATCCGCGTGTCTCGCGCCGCTCGAGCGCCGCCTCCAGGGTGGCGCGGGCAGCCAGCGCCGACGCCTTGAGGTCGAAGGCGTGGGCCAGGTCGTGGTAGCCGGCGATGTCGGGGTGGATGCCGATGCCGGCCATGCGCGCCTCGATCTCGTCGAGGGCGGCCAGGCCCGCCTTCAGCCCGGCCTCGTCGCGCACCACGCCGGCGTGCTCGGTCATCATGTTGCGGATGGCGCGCTGCAGGGCGCGCACGTTCTCGTGGCCATCGGCGGCGAGAAGGTCGCTGATCTCGGCGCGGGCCCCGGCGAGGGCCTCGGCCGAGCGCGGCTGCGAGTCCAGGCCGGCCGAGTACGCGGCGGCGGCGCGGGCGACGATGCGGCCGAAGACGAGAAGCTCGATGAGCGAGTTGCCGCCGAGCCTATTGGCGCCGTGCAGGCCGCTGGAGGCCTCACCGATCGCGTACAGGCCGTCGACGTCGGTGCTGTGATCCTCCGGGCGCACCCAGACGCCGCCCATCGAGTAGTGCGCGGTGGGCGCGATCTCGATCGGCTGCTCGGTGATGTCGAGCATCTGCAGCTCCATCATGGTCTGGTAGACGCGGGGCAGGCGCTCCATGATCACCGAGCGGGGCAGCTCGGAGACGTCGAGCCAGACGCCGCCGTTCGCCGTGCCGCGGCCCTCCTTGATCTCGGTGTACGCGGCCAGGGCCACCCGGTCGCGGGTGGAGAGCTCCATCCGCTCCGGGTCGTAGCGCTCCATGAAGCGCTCGCCGTTGGCGTTGCGCAGGATGCCGCCCTCGCCGCGGGCCGCCTCCGAGATCAGGGTGCCGGCGGCCGACTCCGGCTCGATGATGCCGGACGGGTGGAACTGCACCAGCTCCGGGTCGCGCAGGCGCGCACCGGCATCGACGGCGAGGCGGAACGAGTCGCCCGTGTTCTCGTCGCGGCGGGAGGAGGTGCGGCGCCAGATGCGGTTGTGCCCGCCGGCGGCGAGGATGACGGCATCCGCATGGATCAGGTAGCGGGTGCCGGTGTTGATATCGAAGCCGTAGGCGCCGAAGACCTGGTTGCCCTTCACCAACAGGCGGGTGATGTAGACGGAGTCGAGGATGGCCACGTTCAGCTGTTCGGCACGGCCGACCAGGGTGCGCTGGATCTCGAGGCCGGTGTAGTCGCCGGCGAAGGCGGTGCGGCGAAAGGTGTGCGCTCCGAAGAAGCGCTGCGAGATGCGGCCGTCGTCCTCGCGGGCGAAGTTCATCCCGTAGCGCTCCAGGTCGCGGATGCCCTGCTCGGCGCCGCGGGCGACGATCTCGACGGTGTGCGGGTTGGCGAGGTTGTAGCTCTCGGTGATGGTGTCTGCGGCATGCTGCTGCCAGGAGTCCTCCTCGTCCATGGTGCCGAGGGCGGCGTTGATGCCGCCGGCGGCGAGGGAGGTGTGCGCGTCGTTGCGGGGCCGCTTGCCGACGGCGAGCACGTCCACGCCCATCTCGGCCAGCTCGATGGCCGCCCGCAGGCCGGAGCCGCCCGTGCCGATTACCAGCACGGTGGTCGAGATCTGCTTTTCATTCTCAGGTGATGAACTCATGCGTTCAACGCTAGGAACGCCCCAATCATTAGTCCAATGAATCATTCGAGTCGATTCAATGTGCTTTAGCTATGGAGGCAACGTAGGCTGTCGGCATGAACCTGGAACAGCTGCAGAGCTTCGTCGAGGTGGCCCAGACCGGGCACTTCACCCGCGCAGCCGCGCAGCTCCACCTCGCCCAGCCCTCGCTCAGCAGGCAGATCTCCACGCTGGAGGCCGACCTCGGCGCCCCGCTGTTCCACCGGGTGCGCGGCAATATCACGCTCACGGCGGCGGGCGAGTCGTTGTTGCCGCTGGCCAAGCGCATGCTCGCGGATGCCGAGGCCGTGCGCTACGAGATGCAGGAGCTGGCTGGGCTCCGCTCGGGGCGGGTGCGCCTCGGCGCGACGCCGACGCTCTGCATCAGCCTCGTCGCCGAGGTGCTGACCGCCTTCCACGCGGCGTACCCCGGAATCCAGCTGCACCTGACGGAGGGCGGCTCCCGCGGACTGCTCGAGGAGCTGGCCGGCGGCGCGCTCGACCTGGCACTGATCACGACCACCGAGGACGGGCCGGGCCGGTCGACGGGCCTCCGCCGCATTCCACTGCTCACCGAGGAGCTCGTCGTGGTCTCCGCCGCGCACGGCGCGCACTTCGGCGACCGCACGTCGATCACCCTCGCCGAGCTGGCGGCGCTGCCGCAGATCACCTTCCACGAGAACTACGACCTGCGCGCCGCCACGATGCAGGCGTTCGCGGAGGCCGGGCTCAGCCCGCAGATCGTGCTCGAGGGCTCCGAGATGGATGCCGTGCTGCGCTGCGTCGAGCGCGGGCTCGGCGTCGCCGTCGTGCCGGCCATGGTGCTCGCCGACCGTCCGGGGCTCTGCTCGGTGCGCCTCAGCGCGCCCCGGCTGACCCGCTCGATCAGCCTCGCCCACCGCGGCGACGTGGCCCCCACCCGGGCGGCCGAGGCGATGCAGCGCATGATCGTCGACACGGCCGACATCCTCGCCTCGGTGGGAGCGGCTGGGGACGCGTTGATCGTGCGGGCCGGGTAGCGCCGCCGCCTCGTAGACTGCTACCGAATCTCGGTTGCCTGGGACCAGACGGCCTGCCAGCCGCCTTCGTTGAGCTCATAGCTGTCGGTGTGCCAGTAGGCGGTGCGCGCGACGTGGTGCCCGCCGAAGACGACTTCGAGTTCGGCGCGGTAGCGGATCGTCGCCGCCGGGCCGGCGAGTCGAACCTCGATCGGGCCCGGCTCCCACGCAAGGTAGTCGATCTCGCCGGCGGAGACCGCGCCGAGGTACTGCGCCTTGGTGAGGAGGGCTCCGATCGGTGTCACGAGCTGGAAGTCGTCGGCGTGCAGTGCGCTCGCCGCCGCGATATCGCCCTCGACGAGGGCCTGCAGGCGGGCGCGCTCTCGATCGCGAATCTGCTCGGCTCTGGGATCGGCGAGTTCGGCAGTCTCGGCGAGCGCGGAGGGGGTGGCGGATGACGTCACGATGAGGTGTCCTTTTCGGTCGGGAGGGGTGCCGCGGCAGTGCGCGTGGCACGCGATTGACAGGTTGACACTTTCAGGCGAAAGTGTCAATATCGAGTGTGCCCACCCCCGACGCCAAGTCCGCCCGCATCCTCGACTCCTCGCTCCCCGTCTTCTGCACCTACGGCTTTCAGAAGACCTCGATGCAAGACATCGCCCGCGCGGCTGGGATGTCCCGGGCGGCCCTCTACCTCCACTTCGCGAACAAGGAGGACGTCTTCCGCTCCGGCGCCGTGCGAACCCATGCTGCGGTCATGGGGCGCGTGGAGGCCGAGCTTGGCCAGCCCGGCGATGTCTTCGAGCGAATCGAGGCCGCTCTCGTGGCCTACTTCGAGGGTCTCGTCGAGCAGATCGCGGCGAGCCCGCATGGGGCAGAGCTCTTTGACGCCAGTGCCGAACTCGTCGGCGACGTGGTGCTGGGTGCGCGGCGCCGGCTCATCGACCTCCTCCGGGACGCGTTGGGTGCGGCCGAGCGTCGCGGTGAGATTCATCTCTCCGGCATCGCGACCGCAAGCGCGGAGTTGGCCGTCCTGCTGTTGGCGACTGTCGACGGAGTCAAGGCCCAGCGTTCCGCACTGCTTCCGGTGAGGCCCGGCATTGTGCTGCAACTGCGCCTGCTGCGCGCCGCCATCCAACCGGCAGCGGCTGCCTGCGTGTGATGCGGCTTCCGGCTCCCGCGGCGGGCCCCGGGAGCGTGGGCTCCTACATGCCGGGAACGGCGAGCACCTCGTACACCTGGATGGTGGCGCCCGGCGTCATCAGGTGCGGGTGCCCGTCCATCATCGCCACGGCCTCGTCGAGGCTGTCGGCCTCGATGAACGAGTAGCCGCTGACTCCGACAGGGGCGTCGGTGACCCCGGACGGCGCGACGTGCTTGCCCTGGCCGAGCGGGGCGCCGAAGTCGGCGAGGTTCTTGCCGACGCGCGATGACCACTCGATCCACGCCTGGGTGCTGGCGGCCTCCTCTTCGGGAGAGAGATTCGACACCGCCGATTCGACTGTCTCCGGTGAGGTGTAAATCACAGCGAACTTGGACATGATCGTCTCCGATTCTGCGGGCAGCTTGACGGTGCCGGCAGGGCGGATTTTACGCCCGCGAGCTGTTAGGCGCGCCCGCGGTTCTGGCGGCGGACCTCGCGCGGCGCGCGGCCGCCGAGGAAGGACTTGTCCGAGTCGACGAGGAATCCCTGGCGAAGCGCCTCACGCCCGATCAGCATGCGGAATCCCATCTGGTCGCGGTTGGTCAGCGTCGTCTCCGCGGTGACGGTGCGCCCGTGGATCTCGACATTGAGGAGCACGACGATGCGCTCCTCGACATGACCGGACGAACTGCGCACCGTGCGGCGGTCGTGCACGGGGCACTCGACCGTGACGGCATCCGCCTCGGACTTCTGCCACGGGTGAACCCGGAAGCGCACCCAATCGCCGGTGTCTGCGCTGAACTCCTCGATATCGAAGGCGTGCAGGGCCGAGCTGCGGGCGCCGGTGTCGAGCTTGGCCTTGATCCAGGGCACACCGATGCCCGGCAGACGGACCCACTCACGCCAGCCCGCTATGGTGTTTGAATAGACAGGTTCACTCACTCCTTCATCTTGGCAGGCTCCACAGTTGAAACTCGCTATCCTCTCGCGCGCCCCTCACTCTTACTCGACACAAAGGCTCCGGGCCGCGGCGCTTCAACGCGGCCACCGGGTCAAGGTGCTGAACACGCTTCGCTTCGCGATTGACCTCTCCGGCGCCGAACCCGACCTGCAGTACAGGGGCCGCCTGCTCTCGGACTACGACGCGATCCTGCCGCGCATCGGCAACTCGATCACCTACTTCGGCACCGCCGTTGTGCGCCAGTTCGAGCAGATGGACGTCTACACGCCCAACACGGCCAACGGCATCAGCAACGCCCGCGACAAGCTGCGGGCCAGCCAGATCCTCTCCCGCCACGAGATCGCGATGCCCGCGACGGCGTTCGTGCACAGCCGGGCCGACGTGCGCCTGGCCATCGAGCGCGTCGGCGGGGCGCCGGTCGTCATCAAGCTGCTGGAAGGCACCCAGGGCATCGGCGTCATCCTCGCCCCCGAGGTGAAGATCGCCGAGGCGATCATCGAGACGCTGCACTCGACCAAGCAGAACGTGCTGATCCAGAGCTTCATCTCCGAGAGCAAAGGCCGCGACATCCGCGCCCTCGTCGTCGGCGACCGCGTCGTCGCCGCGATGCGCCGGGTCGCCAGCGGCGACGAGTTCCGCTCGAACGTGCACCGCGGTGGCACGGTGGAGGCCGTCGAGCTGACGCCGGAGTACACCCGCGCCGCCGTGCGGGCCGCGCAGATCATGGGCCTGCGCGTCGCCGGTGTCGACATGCTCGAGGGCAACGACGGCCCGCTGATCATGGAGGTCAACTCCTCGCCGGGGCTCGAGGGCATCGAGCGGGCGACCGGACTCGACGTGGCCGGCGCGATCATCGACTACATCGCCGACCAGGTCGGCTTCCCCGAGATCGACGTGCGCCAGCGGCTCAGCGTCTCGACCGGCTACGGCGTGGCCGAGATCGTTGTCTACGGCAACGCGGACTTCGTCGGCAAGACGATGGCGGCCTCCGGGCTCGGCGACCGCGACATCACCGTTCTGACGGTGCACCGCGGCACGGCCGTGCTGCCCAACCCCAAGGCCGATCTGGTGCTGGAGGCGGGGGACAGGCTGCTCTGCTTCGGCAAGCTCGACGAGATGCGCTCGATGGTGCCGGAGCGCCGCCGCCGTCGCGCGCGCGTGCGCAAGCTGCCCAAGGAGCCGATCCCCGAGGGGTAGGCGCTCGTCAGCGCGCGGATGCCGGCGTAGCCGGCCCGGCCGCCTACGCCAGTTCAGCCGGAATCGCGCCAGCTGAACGGGCGCAGAACCGGCCGAAATGGCGTAGGCGGCGGGTGGCGGCTTCGGTCGCTGGCGCCCCCTCGAGCCACCGCGCTTGCGCACGCCGCCCGGCAGCTCAGGCGGCGGCGGGGACCGTCACACGCACCAGGAGACCGCCGCCGGGGCGCGGGGTCAGCTGCAGCGTGCCCTCGAAGCGGTCGACGATCGCGGCGACGATCGACAGGCCGAGGCCGTGCCCGACCGCGGAGGAGCTGGTCGTGCGCCCGGCGACGCGCGTGAACTGCTCCGTGAGTGCGGCGACGTCGGCGGGGCTGAGCACAGCGCCACTGTTTGAGAGCTCGATCGTCGCGCCCTCGGCATCCGCCCCCGTCGCCACCCGCAGGAAGCCGCCCTCGGCCAGGTTGTGCCGGATCGCATTGTGCACGAGGTTCGTCAGCAGCTGGCGCACCAGCACTGGCTCAGCCTCGATCGCGGCCGGCTCCAGCTCGAGCTCGACCCGGACACCCCGCTCGGTAGCCTCCTCGGCGGCGCTCTCGACAACCGCGGCCGCGGCCTGCGCCAGGTCGACCGGCTCGGGCGAGGCCGTCGACGACTGAATCTGGGCGAGGTCCAGCAGCGCCTCCACCGTCTCGATGCTGCGCTCGTTCATCACACGCAGGCGGTCGAACACCTGCTGGTCCTCCGGGCGCTTGCGCTGGGCGATCGCGACATCGAGCATGGCCCGGGTCGTGGCCAGCGGGGTGAGCAGCTCGTGCGAGGCGTTCAACGCGAAGCGGCGCGAGGCGGCGAAGGAGCGCTCCAGCTGCGCCAGCATGTCGTCGAAGTTCGCGGCCAGCTCCGAGATCTCGTCGCGCGGGCCGGTGAGCCCGATGCGCTGGCTGAGGTCGCCGTGTGCGGCCCGGCTGGCGGCGCTGTTGATGTACTGCAGCGGGGCGAGCACCCGCCCGGCGACGGCCCAGCCGACAGCGATGCCGACGATGGCGAGCACCACGAGCACCACCACAGAGATGACCAGCAACAGGTTGAACATCTGATCGGTCGAGGTGATGACGAGTGCCGAGCTCGGGGTGACGGCTGCGGCGGGCTCGCCGACCATGCCGGGGTCCGGGATGACGGCCGATGTCGAGTCGGTCGGCACCAGCGACTGGGCAGGCACGGTGGGGGCGGCCACCAGCTCGTAGCTGGGGAGGAAGCGCATCACGAGGTAGACCACCGTGAGCATGACGATGCCCGCGCCGGTGAGCAGCGCCGAGTAGGTCAGCGCGAGCCGGGTGCGCACGGTCGCCCGATAGCGGCGGATGCCCGGCCCAGCGGCCTCAGCGGATCGCATAGCCGGCTCCAGAAACCGTGGTGATGATGCCGGGGTCGCCCAGCTTGCGGCGCAGGGTGCTGATCGTCACCTTGACGGTCTGGGTGAACGGGTTGGCGTTCTCATCCCAGGCCTTCTCGAGGATAGTCTCTGCGCTGACCACGCCGCCGCCCGCCCTCAGCAGCAACTCGAGCACAGAGAACTCCTTGCGGGTGAGTGCGACGTACCGCCCCTGGCAGGTCACCTCGCGGCGGAACGGGTCGAGCCGAACGCCGTGTCGTTCGAGCACGGGCGGGTGCGTGCTGAACTGGCGCCGGTTCAGCGCGCGCAGCCGGGCGATGAGCTCGGGGAACTCAAACGGTTTGGCCAGGTAGTCGTCGGCGCCGAGTTCCAGCCCGGCGATCTTGTCGTCGAGGCGTCCGGCGGCGGTGAGCATGAGGACTGCGGGGCCCTCGGGGTCGGCGGCGAGCGCCCGGCAGACGTCGTCGCCGTGGGTGCCCGGGATGTCCCGGTCCAGCAGCACCACGTCGTAGTCGTTGACCTCGACCGCGAACAGCGCGGCATCCCCGTCGCCGACGATGTCGGAGGCGATGGCGTCCATCTCGAGTCGTGCTCGGATGGCGTCGGCGAGGAACTCCTCGTCTTCGACGATCAGTACTCTCACGCGCCGTTCACCCTGCCTCCGCTTGATCCGCTCCAGAGAGTCAAACAGACCCGAGGTTAGAGAAAGGTAAGCGCGGGGCTTTACCGTCTCGAAACCCGCCCCCTGCTGGAGTGGTCACCGCCGGCTCAATCGACGCCGGAGAACCGACGAAGGATGCCAACATGCTCCCCACTTTCCCCGCACGCCGCACAGCCGTTGCCGCCGCGACCGGCGCCCTCCTGCTCCTCGGGCTGAGCGCCTGCGCGCCGGCCTCCGCCGGAGGCCCTGGACTGGTGTCCGGCTCGAGCGATGCCTCGATCGCCGAGTGGCGGCAGAACGTGGACGACTGCATGCTGGATGCCGGCTTCGACCTGACCGCGCAGGTCTCCGCCGACGGCTCCTCGGAGGCCGTCGACATCTCGCAGTTCGACATGGCCGAGTTCGACAAGGCCTATGCGTCCTGCACGGAGCAGGTCGGCGAGGCGCCCGTCGACGAGAGCCTGCCCAGCGAGGAGGAGCTGTTCGACGCCCAGCTGCTCTTCGCCGCGTGCATGCGTGAGGCCGGCTACGACTACCCCGACCCGGTGAAGGGATCCGGCGGTCTGAGCCCCGCCTTCGGGCCGGAGACCGACATCGAGGTCGTCGACGCCTGCTCTGCCGAGGCCTACGCAGACTTCGGTGCGGAATGAGCGCCGCGAACAGTCCCACCGCGAACAGCCCCGCCGCGGACACCCGGCGTCGCGGCAAGCGGATGCTCCTGCTGAGCGTCGCCGGGCTGCTCGGGGCCGCGGTCGCCGCGGCAGCCATCCTGCTCGCCCAACCGCCGCAGAGCGGCGCGGCCGGGCCCGCCCCGATCGAGATCGAGACCGCACTCGTCGGCCGCGGTGACCTCACCGAGCTGGTGCGCGTGCAGGGCACCCTGGCCTACTCGGCGCCCCGCGACCTCGGCACAGTGCTGCCCGGCATCGTCACCGGCCTCCCCTCGGCAGGCAGCGTGATCGCCCAGGGCGGCGAGCTGTTCCGCGTGGATGACAGCCCCGTCGTGCTGCTGCACGGGGAGCTGCCCGTCTGGCGCGCCTTCTCCGCGGGGATGACGGACGGCGCCGACGTGCTGCAGCTGGAGCGCAGCCTGGCCGCCCTCGGCTTCTTCGAGCGCGAGCCGGACGAGGAGTTCGCCGGCAGCACGGAGGCCGCCATCGAGCGCTGGCAGAAGTCCCTCGGCCTCGAGCAGACGGGAATGGTCGAGCTCGGCCGGATCGCCTTCGCTCCCGCGGACCTCCGCATCCGGGAGCCCCAGGCCGCCATCGGCGATGCGGCCGGCGCCGCGATCGTCTCGACCACCGGCACCGCCACAGAGGTGCTGGCGTTCGTCGACACCGCCAACCAAGACCTCGTCGCGGTCGGCGCCAGCGTCAGCATCGCGCTGCCGGGCGGCGCCCAGACGACGGGCACCGTGGTGGCGGCCGGCGCCCCCGTGGAGCGCGAGGGCACCAGCGGCAAGACCATGAAGATCCCCGTGAGCATCACGCTGGACGACACGGATGCCGCCGCCGCACTCGACAACGTCTCGGTCAGCGTGCTCCTCACCCAGACCAAGGCGGCCGATACGCTCCTCCTGCCGGTCGGCGCGCTGCTGGCCCAGCCGGGCGGCGGCTTCGCCGTCGAGGTCGTGCGCGGCGCGGCGGCATCCGGCCCGGCAACCACGGTGGTCCCCGTCACGCTCGGCGCCTTCGCCGACGGCCTCGTCGCCGTCACCGGCGGCACGCTGGCCGAGGGCGACACCGTGGTGGTGGCCAAATGAGCGAGCACGCCACGGCCGAACATGTCGTCGAGCTGCGCGCGGTCAGCCGCGCCTACGGCTCCCCGCCGACGGTGGCGCTGAACGCGGTCGACCTCAGTATTCGGAGGGGAGAGATGCTGGCGATCGTCGGGCCGAGCGGCTCCGGCAAGTCGACCCTGCTCAACATCATCGGCTCGCTCGACCGCGCCAGCGCCGGCGACACCCGCATCGCCGGGCACGACGTCAACCGCATGAGCGACGCCGAGCTCTCGGCGTTGCGCGCCCACGCGATCGGATTCGTGTTCCAGCAGTTCCACCTCTCCGACGGCGTCACGGCCCTCGACAACGTGGCGACCGGCCTGCTCTACATCGGGATGCCGGCCCGCGAGCGCCGCCGCAAGGCCGAGGTGGCGCTGCGCCGGGTGGGCCTCGGCGACCGGCTGCTGCACCACCCCCGCCAACTCTCCGGCGGCGAACGGCAGCGGGTCGCCATCGCGCGGGCCGTGGTCGGCGAGCCGAGCCTGCTGCTGGCCGACGAGCCGACCGGCAGCCTCGACACGAAGTCCGGAGCCGGCGTGGTCGAGATCCTGGCCGAGCTGAACCGCTCCGGCACGACCGTCGTCGTCATCACGCACGACCAGGAGCTGGCCGAACGGATGCCGCGACAGGTGCGCCTGCGCGACGGCGAGATCGTGGCCGACGAGCGCGGGGTGGCGGCGTGAGCCGGCCACGGGCAAGCCGGCCAGCGGCGGCGCCGGCTCGTTCACGGCTGCGCCCCGGCGACCTGCTCGCGCTCGGATTCCACGGGCTGCGCGCGCGGCCGCTGCGCGCCGTGCTCTCCTCGCTCGGCATCGCCATCGGCATCGCGGCAATGATCTCGGTGATCGGCATCTCCACGTCGAGCCAGGCGCTGATCGAGCAGCGGCTGTCCGAGCTCGGCACGAACATGCTCACCGTCACGGGCGGCTCCGACCTGCTCGGCGAGGAGGTGCCGCTCGCCGAGGGGGCCGTGGCCGCCATCCGCCGCATCCCCGGGGTGCAGCACGCCGGCGGGGTAGCGACCCTCGCCGGCGTCCAGGTGTACCGCAACTCCGAGATCGCGCCCTCGCGCACGGGCGGACTGAGCGTCGCCGCCGTCGACCTTGAGCTGCTGGACGCGACGGGTGCGCAGATGCTGACCGGCACCTGGTTGAACGGGGCGACCGCCGAGTACCCGACCGTCGTGCTCGGCCGGGCGGCGGCCGAGCGGCTCGGCATTCAGAGCCCCGGCTCGCTGGTGTGGATCGGCGGGGCGCACTTCTCGGTGCTCGGCATCCTCGACTCCTCGCTGCTCGTGCCCGAGCTCGACTCGATGGCGCTGATCGGCACACCGGTGGCCCGGTCCCTGTTCGGGCACACCGGCCACCCGACGGCGATCTACGAGCGCTCGGATGACGCGCGCGTCGCCGCGGTGCGGAAGCTCCTGCCGGCCACTGTCAGCCCGGAGAAGCCGAGCGCGGTGAAGGTGAGTCGGCAGTCGGACGCCCTCGCGGCGAAGAACACGGTCGACCAGGCGTTCACCGGGCTGCTCGTCGGCGTCGGCTCGATCGCGCTGCTCGTCGGCGGCATCGGCGTGGCCAACACCATGGTCATCTCCGTGTTGGAGCGGCGCCGCGAGATCGGCCTGCGACGCTCCCTCGGAGCAACCAGGCGGCACATCCGGCAGCAGTTCCTGCTGGAGGCGGTGCTGTTGGCCGCCGTCGGCGGGCTCGCCGGCACCGCCCTCGGCTGGCTCATCACGGCGATCGCCGCCCGGGCCAACGGCTGGGCACTGGCGATCCCGCCGGAGGTGCTGGTGGCCGGTGTCGCCGTCACGGTCGTGGTCGGGGCGATCGCCGGCCTGCTGCCAGCCGTGCGCGCGGCCCGCACCTCTCCGACGGCCGCCCTCAGCAGCTGACGGCGGGGGTGCCGCCGGACGGCGGCGGCACCCCTGTGCCGGCGGATCACACTAATGGTTGACGCCGACAGGCTCCGCTGTCCTTAGGCTGAGGGTGAAAGGCACGGCCGCAGCTGGCCGCGAAGGCAGTCGATGTCACAGTCACAGTCACAGTCACAGTCACAGTCACACGCTCCGTCCCACGGCGCGGAGAACGAGTCCATCACGCCCCCGCAGTCCGGGCGCCGGCGTTGGATCGGGCTGGGCGTGCTGGCCGCCGCCCTGTCGATGATCGTGCTCGACGGCACCATTGTCGGCGTCGCGCTCCCGGTCATCATCGAAGACCTGCACCTGGATCTGAGCGATGCGCAGTGGGTTAACGGCATCTACTCGGTCGTGTTCGCGGCGCTGCTGCTCACCGCCGGGCGGCTCGGCGACCGACTCGGACGCCGCAGGATGCTCGTCGTCGGCATCCTGATCTTCATGACGGGCAGCCTGCTCGCCGCCCTCTCGGTCTCGGGCGGCACGCTGATCGCCGCCCGTCTCGTGCAGGGCGTCGGCGGCGCGCTGATCCTGCCCGCCACGCTGTCCACCGTGAACGCCACGTTCCGCGGGCGGGACCGGGCGGTCGCCTTCGGCATCTGGGGCGCGGTCATCTCCGGCATGGCCGCCTTCGGGCCGCTGCTCGGCGGCTGGCTGACCACCGCGTTCAGCTGGCAGTGGATCTTCATCGTCAACCTGCCGCTCGGCGCGATCATCCTGGTCGGCGCCTTCCTCGCCGTCACCGAGACCCGAGCCGTCATCACCTCGCCGGGCCTCGATGTCGACGGCCTGCTGCTCAGCGCGATCGGCTTCGGTGGCATCGTCTTCGCCCTGATCGAGGGCCGCTCGCTCGGCTGGTGGGCGCCGACCGCCGAGTTCGAGATCTTCGGCTGGGTGTGGCCGACCACCGCCCCCGTCTCGCCGGTGCCGGTCGCCGGCCTCATCGGCATCGTCTGCATCGTGCTGTTCGTGCTCTGGGAACGCCACCGCGGCCGCAACGGGCGCTCGGCGATCCTCGACCTCAAGCTGTTCTCGGTGCCCACCTTCACCTGGGGCAACCTGACCGCGCTCTGCGTGGCGATCGGCGAGTTCGGCCTCCTGTTCGTGCTGCCGCTGTTCATCGTCAACGCGATGGGTCTCACCACGCTCGGCGCCGGCCTCGTGCTGGCCGCGATGGGTGTCGGCGCCTTCCTCTCCGGCGCCTCCGCGCGGCACCTCTCCGAGCGGATGGGCGCCCCCAACGTCGTGCTGCTCGGGCTGGGCATCGAGGTCGTCGGCGTCACCCTCACGGCGCTGTTCCTGCACGCCGGCTCCGCGCCCTGGCTCATCGCCCTGCTGCTCGTCGTCTACGGCCTCGGCCTCGGGCTGGCATCCGCCCAGCTGACCGGGACCGTGCTGGTCGACATCCCGACCGAGAAATCCGGCCAGGGCTCGGCGACGCAGAGCACGGTGCGCCAGGTCGGCTCGGCGCTCGGCACGGCCCTCATCGGCGCGGTGCTCGCGGCGGGGTTGGCGACCGCGATCCCGGCGCAGCTGGACACGGTGTCCGGCCTGCCACCGGCCGCCGCCGAACAGCTGGCGCAGGCGACGGAGCTCTCCGCCGGCGGCACGATCGGCCAGATCCGGGAGGAGGGCACGACCGGCACACTGGGGGAGTCCGGCCCGGCCGTTGCCACCGCGCTCTCCGACGGTTTCGCGGATGCCGCGCGCAGCTCGCTCTACGCCGCCGCCGGCTTCCTCGCGCTCGGCTTCCTCTTCGCGCTGCAGCTGCGGGCCAGGTCTCGGCGCCCCTCGCCCTCGCAGGACTAGGCTCGGGGTGTGTCAGAAGACCGCCGCAGTAAGAAGACGCACCTTGCAGACCGCCTGCGCGAACAGATCTACGTGACCTTCACCGGTCTGGCGGTGATCATCGCACTGCAGTCCCATGCGCACGACCTCACCGGCCAGGCCGCGGCGACGACTCTCTCCATCACGGTGTTCGGCGTGCTCTTGGCCGCATTCATCGCCGAGGTGATCACCCACATGATCGTGGGAAGCGCGCTGCCGGACCGCGCGGAGGTCACGCACATGCTCCGCTCCACGGTCGGCGCCGTGGGGATCGTCGTGCTGCCGATCCTCGCCTTGGTGTTGGCTGCGGTGGGCGTCTGGTCGGTCACCACGGCGCTCACCATCGCGAGCGTCCTGCTCATCGCCACGCTCGTCGCGGTCGTCTTCCTCGCCATTCGGCGCACCGCGATCGGCCCCTGGCAGCAGCTCGCCGTGCTCCTGGCCCTCGCCCTGCTCGGCGTGCTGGTGCTGGCGCTCGAGGTTGCGGCGCATGGCTGACCGCGAGGTGGCAGTGCGGTCCACTCTTCCGCGCACCGTCGGACGGGTCGCCCTCGGCGTGTTCCTGGTCTTCGCCGGGGTCAGCCACCTGACGTTCGCCCGGCAGGAGTTCACCGCGCAGGTGCCCGACTGGCTGCCGGCCAGTAAGGATGTCGTGGTGTTGGCCTCCGGCGTCGTCGAGATCTCCCTCGGCACGGCGTTGCTCCTGCTCCGCAAGCGCCGGGTGAGCGTCGGCTGGGTGGTCGCGGCGTTCTTCGTGGCGGTCTTCCCCGGCAACATCTCGCAGTACCTGACGCACTCCGACGCCTTCGGTCTGGACTCCGACCGGGCCCGCGGCATCCGCCTGCTGTTCCAGCCGCTGCTCGTGCTGTGGGCGCTCTGGAGCACCGGGGCGTGGAAGGCGTGGCGCAACCGCGCGCGCTAGGCGCCGCGAGAGTGCATGCTTGAAGCATGGATCTCGAGGTGTCGCCCGCGTTGACGATTCCGGCGACGGAACTCGGCTGGCGATTCTCGCGCTCCTCCGGCCCCGGCGGCCAGCACGTGAACACCTCGGACAGCCGGGTCGAGCTGTTCTGGGATGTCGCCGGCTCCGGCGTGCTCTCCGAGAGCCAACGGCAGCGGATACTCGACCGGCTGCAGGGTCGGCTCGTCGGCGGGGTGGTCACAGTGGCCGCCTCCGAGCAGCGCTCGCAGCTGCGCAACCGCGAGATCGCCCTGGCCAAGCTCGCCGAGTTGCTCGCCGGGGCCCTGGCCCCCGACGGGCCGCGCCGGCGGGCGACGAAGGCCACCCGCGGGTCGGACCGGCGCCGGCTGGCTGCCAAGAGCCAGCGCTCGGAGACGAAGAGGCAGCGCCAGCGGCCGGCATCCGACTAGTCGATGGCGCACAGGGCGCCGTGACCGTCTGGTCGCGTGCTGCTACTCGGCCGCCAGGTCGACCGGGGCGAAGCGGGGGAGTTCTGCGCCGTCCACCAGGACCGTCTCGAGGAACATGGCCAGCGGGCGCACCCACAGTCCGCTGTCGCCGGCGAGCGGGCGGTAGACGACGAGCGCCTCCTCGGTCTCGGAGTGCCGGGCGACCCCGATCACGTCGTAGAGGCCGCCCTTGTAGTGCCGGAAGCGGCCGATCTTGATCTCGTTCATACTGCCGCCGACTCTATCGCGGGCGGCCCGGCATCAGGCGTGCGCCGGTGGCACGTTCTGGTTCAGCCGGAACAGGTTCTGCGGGTCCCAGCGCGCCTTCACCTCGGCCAGCCGCTGGTAGTTCGCCCCGAGCGAGCTGCGCATCAACTCGTCGCCCTCCTCCTGGAAGCCCGCGAAGTTGAGGTAGCGCACCCCATTGGAGAGCGGATGCAGCGCGGCGACCAGGCCGCGGACCCACCCGATGTTCGCCTCATCGCGGTCGGCGTCCCGCCAGTTCGCCTCCGGGCTGATCAGGTAGGCGGCGGAGGTGACCGGCATCGCGCCGTCGATCGGCTCGTGGGTGCGGCCGCCGAGGTGCCAGACGTCGATGGTGCTGAGGTCGGATGCCGGCCGCACCGCGGCGTCGGCGATCAACGCGATCGCCTCATCGCCCAGGCCCTCCAGCTGCACCGACTTCCAGTAGTGCCGCTCGCCGGCCGGGTAGTCCGGGTCGAACATCTGCTGAACCTGCACGTAGCTCGTCGTGCCAGAGGCGTCGAAGAGCGGCACCCCGAAATCGTGCAGCGGGCGCAGCAACTCCTCGCCGGCGGACGGGTCGCCGAGGAAGACCGCCCCGAATGCGGTGAAGGGCCGCCCGAACGCCTCGGCCGCCACGCCCTCCATGCCGTCCGGGACGACTCCGGCGAACGCGAGCGCGCTGACGCTGTCTGGCGCAGTGGAGCAGAACTCCCGTAACAGGCCGAGCGCCCGCGGGATGCCGCCGTCGCGGCCGTCGTGGAAGACGAACAGGAAGTAGACCTCCGGCCCGACCGGATGCACCTCGAACAGGAAGCGGGTGACGACGCCGACGTTGCCGCCGCCACCGCGCAACGCCCAGAGCAGTTCCGGGTGGTGTTCGGCGTCGGTGCGCACGACGGCGGAATCGGCGGTGACGAGCTCGGCGCCGACGAGACTGGCACAGCTGAAGCCGTAGCTGTTGCGGATCCAGCCATAACCGCCGGCCAACGCCAGGCCGCCAACGCCCGTCTTCGAGTAGACGCCGCCCGGCACGGCCAGACCGTGCTGCTGGGTGACGGCATCCACCTGGCCCCAGGTGGCACCGCCGCCGACGTCGACGATCCCGCTCTCCACATCCAGGACGACCTCGTGCATCGGCGCGAGGTCCAGCACGACGCCGTCATCGACGGTGCTGTGGCCGGCGGCGCTGTGGCCGCCGCCACGCACCGCCAACGGCAGGCCGTTGTCGCGGGCCAGGGCGACGCCGATGCTCACATCGTGCGGGCTGGCACAGCGGATGACGACGGCCGGCCGTTTGTCGAACATCCCATTCCAGATGTGCCGGACCGTTTCATAGTCCGGCTGGCCCGGCACGACGAAGTCGCCGTCCAGCGCGTTCAGGGGGGACAGGTCCACGTGCGTCATCTCGCACCTCTACTCAGTGGCGTGCGCTTCGGGCGGTGCACCCTCACCCCCAGGGGCGGCCCCTTCGTGAGCGCAACGCTACTCCGCAGCATCAGGCACGACAACGTAGGATCGTTCGGTGCCTCCACGTTCCCCACTTCCGCAAAGACTGGGGCTGGATGCCGCGTGGATGCGCACGCCGGACCTGGACCGGTCCCGGCCAGACCCCTGGCCGAGCATGGGTGCCTGGCTGCACGAGCGGCTCTCCGAGTTCATCGATGTGCCGGCATTCCTGGCCGAGCAACGCATCGTCTACGAGGGCGGAACCCCGGCGGTCGGCACCGACCCGTACCGGCCGCACACCTTCGTCTGGTTCCACCGTGACCTCAGTGAGGAGGCGCCGGTGCCGGGGCGGATCCATGTCGTCCACCGCGACGAGCAGCTCATCGTGATCGACAAGCCGGCCTTCCTGTCCACGATTCCGCGCGGCAAGCACGTGCAGCAGAGCGTCGTCGTGCGCCTCCGCGACGAACTGGGGCTGCCAGAGCTCTCGCCGCTGCACAGGCTGGACAGGGTGACATCCGGCCTGCTGATCATGGCGACCGAGAAGCGCTGGCGCGGCGCGTACCAGACCATGTTCCAACGGGGCGAGGTGGGCAAGACGTACCACGCCCTGGCCGCGCACCGGCCGGAGTTGCCGCTGCCCGCCACCGTGCGCAACCACCTGGGCAAGCGGCGCGGCACGATGCAGGCCGAGGTGGTCCCGGATGCCGCGGCCAACGCGGAGTCGCTCATCGAGCTGGAGAGCGTGCTGGGCGCCGACGCCGTGTACCGGCTGAGCCCGCGCACCGGGCGCACCCACCAGCTGCGCATGCACATGTGGGGGCTCGGGGTGCCGATCAGCGGTGACCCGCTCTACCCGGTGGTGCGGCCCGTCGCCATCGACGACTTCAGCACCCCGCTGCAACTCCTGGCCAGCGAGGTGGCCTTCACCGATCCGTTGAGCGGGGCGCCGCGCCGTTTCGAGAGTGTGCGCACCCTGCCGCTGCAGAGCGAGGCCTGAGCACCGAGCCCTGAGCACTGAGCCCGGCTGCGGCTAGGCCTGCTGTGGCTCCGCCGCCCCGTCGGGGGCCGGTTCCGCGGCCACGCTGCGGGCATGCGCGACGGAGAGCCCGTGCCCCGCGCGGCGGAACAGAAGTGCCGAGAGCACCGCGCCGAAGAGGAAGAATCCCGCTGCCCACCAGTAGGCGACCGAGTAGCTGTGCAGGGCGGCCTCCGCGAGGACGGACGGCGAGGCCGGCAGGTGCTCGGTGACGTAACTGGTCGCCGCGGTGGCGGCCAGCGTGTTGAGCAGCGCGGTGCCGATGGAGCCGCCGACCTGCTGGCTGGTGTTGACCGTGGCGGACGCGACCCCGGCGAAGTCCCGGTTGACGCCGAGGGTTGCCGTCTGGATCGACGCCGGCATGATGGTGCCCATCCCGAGGCCGACGATCGCCAACGGCGCGAGGATGTCGGCGGCGTACGTGCTGTCGAGGGTGAGGTGGGTGAGGTAGACCATGCCGGTGGCGCCGAGCAGCATGCCGATCGGCACCAGCACCTTCGGGCCGAAACGGGGCAGGAAGATGTTCGTGGAGAGCTGTGCGGCGAGCACGAGCGAGGCGATCATCGGCAGGAACGCGAGCCCGGTCTGCACCGGGGTGAAGTGCAACCCGGTCTGCAGGTAGTAGGTGACGAACAGGAACACGCCGAACATGCAGGCGCCCGCGATGAGCACGGAGAGGAAGGCGGCGCCGCGGTTGCGGTCGCGCACGATGGAGAGGGGCAGCAGCGGATGCGCCGCCCGGCGCTGCCACAGCACGAACGCGATCAGCAGCACGCCGGAGGACACGAGCATCACCCAGCACGACGGGGAGCCCCAGCCGTCGGTTTCGGCGTTGGAGAACCCGTAGACGAGCAGGAACAGGGCGCCGGAGGCAAGCACAGTGCCGGGGATGTCGAGCCGAGGCCGGGGCTCGGTACGCGCGCCGGCGCTGACGAAGACGAGGGCGCCGGCGAAGGCGACAATCGCGATCAACACGTTGATGTACAGGCTCCAGCGCCAGTCTAGGTACTCGGTGAGGAAGCCGCCGAGGAGCAGCCCGATGGCGCCGCCAGCACCGGCGATGGCCCCGAACACGCCGAACGCGCGTGAGCGCTCTTTCGGGATGGTGAAGGTTGTTGTCAGCACGGCCAGGGCGGTCGGAGCCAGCAGCGCGCCGAATGTGCCCTGGAGGGCACGTGCCCCGACCAGCCACTCGAAGCTCTGCGCCGCGCCGCCCAGTGCGGAGGCGCCGGCGAATCCGACCAGCCCGATGAGGAAGGTGCGCTTGCGGCCGATCAGATCGGAGAGCCTGCCGCCGAGCAGCAGCAGGCTGCCGAAGGCGAGCGAGTAGGCGGTGACGACCCACTGCCGCTGGCCGTCCGTGAAGCCGAGCTCGGCCTGGGCAGAGGGCAGGGCGATGTTCACCACCGTCGCGTCCAGCACGACCATCAGTTGGGCGAGGGCCACAACGCCGAGCGTCCACCAGCGCCGGGAGTGTGGCGGAGCGGGGGGAGGCAGCAATGGTTCGGAGTGATTCCGGCGCATGAGCGCGACGTTAGTCCCGTTGGGGCGGTGCCGGCTTGGATCCACTCGGGAGTCTGCCGTGAACTTCCTGCTTGCCGCTGGCTGTCGGGGGCGGATTGGCGACCTAGGTCCCCAATAGGGCCGTCCGGCGTTCGGCAGCGGCGTCCCGAGCGGGCCGCTGTGGTAGAGATAGACGTGATTGCATGCCGAGTGTGTGGGGGGATTCGGACGCGATCGGGGCGCCCTTCCGCCAGACGGGGCGGCGCCCCAGCATGCCGGTCCACCGACGAAACCGAGGCGATGTGACACCGACCGGCCCCGCCGTGCCCGCGTTGCTGAGGAACCCGCTTCACCGGGGGCGGGCGGAGCGCTCGCCGCTCCGGCGCTCCCTGGACCGTGCGCTGCTCACCATCCTGGCCACCGGCCTGGGCTTCACCCTGCTGCTGCTCGCCCTCCTGCCTCTGGGCGGCCCCGAGACGGGTGCCCTCCTGCTGTTCCCGGTCAACCTGATCGTCTACCTCTGCGCGGGCCTGCTGGCCTGGTTCCACCGCCCGAGCAACCGGATGGGCGCCCTCATCCTGCTCGCCGGCGGAGCCCTCTTCCTCAGCGGGGCCGGCAACACCGAGATCCCGCTGTTCATCCTGCTGGGCACTGTCGCGGCGAGCCTGCCGCTGGCCGTGTTCATCCACCTGCTCCTCGCCTTCCCCTCCGGGATGCTGCCCGGGCGAGCCGCCAAGATGGTCGTCGCCACGGCGTACGCGACGTCGATCCTGCTGCAGCTGCCCTCGTACCTGCTTCTCGCGGACGGGGCGATGCCGGGCCTCACGATCGTGCACGAGCCGGAGCTCGCCGTGCTGGGAGAGCACATGCAGTCCGCCGTGGGCGGGGCGGCGTTCGTCGCCACCGCGGCGATCCTCCTGGTCCGCCTGCGCAGGGCCACCCGGTCCGAGCGCCGCGTGCTCGCCCCGCTCTACGGCTACGGCGTCTTCGCCATCGTGGTGATCCTGTTCTCGACGCGGTTCTTCGGGGCGGTGCTCGGCTGGGACGGGATCGCGGTCGCCGTCCTGCAGCTATCGGTGCTGGCCGGGGTGCCGATCGCCTTCGCCCTCGCCGTGCTGCGCGGCGGCGTCGCGCGCACCGGCGAGCTCGAGGAGCTCGGGGCGTGGCTGGGGGCCGCCGGCGACGAGAAGCCGGCGATCGCAGTCGCCCTGGCGCGCACCCTCGGCGACCCCTCGATCGAGGTGTGGTTCTGGGTGCCCGGCCACGACGCCTACGTCGACGTGCAGGGCGTCGAGGTCACCGCCGACGTCGACGCCGGCCGCGGGCTGGAGGTCGTCGAGTTGGACGGGCGGCGCATCGGCGCGATCTCCTACGACAACGCGCTCATGGTCGAGCCGGAGCTCGCCCGCACGGCCGGCCGCGTGGTGGCGATCGCGCTCGACCGCGAACGGCTGACCGCCGAGCTGCGCTCGAGCAGGCGCGACCTCCAGCTCTCCCGGGAGCGCCTCGTCGAGGTGGCGGATGCCGAGCGCCGCCGCATCGCGCAAGACCTGCACGACGGGCTCCAGGTGCAGCTGGTGCTGCTCGCGCTCGAGGCCCAACAGCTGGGCAACGGCGGCGGGGCGAGCATGGAGGAGCGGGCGACGGCCCTGCGCAAGGGCATCGACGCGGCGGCCACCGAGCTGCGCGACCTGGTGCACTCGGTGATGCCGGCCGCACTGGTCCAGCGCGGCCTCTCCGCGGCTGCCGAGGACCTCGTCGACCGGATGCCGATCCCCACCGTCCTCGAGCTGGACGTCGCCGACGGCGACTGCCCGCCCGTCGTGGAGAGCATCGCCTACTTCGTGGTGGCCGAGGCGCTCGCCAACGCCGTCAAGTACTCCCAGGCCCGCTCGATCACCGTGCGGCTGCACCGGCAGGCGGACGACCTGCACATCGAGGTGCTGGACGACGGCATCGGCGGTGCGCGGCCGTCGGCCGGGGCCGGGCTGCGCGGCATGGCCGAGCGCATCGACGTGCTCGGCGGCAGCCTGGCCGTCGCCAGCGAGCCGGGTCGGGGAACGCGCATCAAGGTGGAGGTCCCGTGCGGGTCGTGATCGGTGAGGACGAGGCGCTGCTCCGGCGCGGGCTGGAGCTCGTGCTCGGCGACGGCGGTTTCGAGGTGGTCGCCACAGCGGCCGACGCGGTCGAGCTCGAGCGCGCCGTCACGGAGCACCGGCCGCAGCTGGTGATCACCGACATCCGGATGCCGCCGAGCTTCACCGACGAGGGCCTCGTCGCCGCCGCTCGCATCCGCGCGCGCTTCCCCGGGACCGCCGTGATGGTGCTCTCCCAACACGTGCAGCGCCGCTACGCCGTCGAGCTGCTGAGCGACCGAGCCGGGGGAGTCGGCTATCTGTTGAAGCAGCGCATCGCCGATGTGCGCACCTTTGTGGGGGACCTGCGCGAGGTCGCGGCAGGGGGCACCGCGATCGACCCGGACATCGTCGCCGTGATGCTCGCCAGGGCGCGGCTCGCCGACAGCGCGGTGGGCGCTCTCACCGCGCGCCAGCAGGAGGTGCTCGCACTGATGGCGGAGGGGCGCAGCAACGCCTCGATCGCCGCCCGGCTCTTCCTCACCGAGAAGGCCGTGGTGCAGCACACCTCGCGGATCTACGACGCGCTGGCGCTGCCCGTCGACAGCGACGCGCACCGCCGGGTGCTCGCGGTGCTGCAGTACCTCAACGCGGACTGACCGGCGCCGCCTCACCGCGCGCCCGCGCCACCGCCTCGCGTACAGCCGGCGCCACCTCGTGCGCGTAGCGCTCGATCGTCGCGGCGTCGTCGCTGGCGAGGATGAAGCCAGAGGTGCCGTGGTTGAGCGCGATCGCGGTCAGCTCGTCCGCCCACTGCGCGGCCGGGCCCTGCAGCAGGCCGCCGTTGGCCGGCTGGAACCGGCCCTGGACGTTGAGCAGGCGTCGGATGGCGCGGGGGCTGCGGCCGGCGGCATCCGCCCCCGCGTCGATGTGGGCGTTCAGGGCGTCGAGGCCGGCCGGGCCGCCCTCGACATAGCCGAGCGAGGGCAGCCAGCCGTCGGCGACGCGGCCCGTCATCCGCAGGATGCGCGGCTTCAGCGCGCCCACCCAGATGCCGATGTCGTGCGCGGGGGCCGGGCCGCGCTTGGCGCCGTCGACGGTGTAGTGCCGGCCGCGCACGTGCACTCCGCCCCTGCGCTCGCCTCCCGGCTGGTCGGTGTCCCAGATCTCGCGGATGATGCCGATGCCCTCCTCGAGCGCCTCGACCGACTCGCCGGGGGTGAGCCGGCCGCCGCCCATGGCCTCGATCGCGTCCCAGAAGCCGCCGGCGCCGAGGGCCAGCTCGAGCCGGCCGCCGCTCAACAGGTCGAGGCTGGCCGCGCTGCGAGCGAGCAGCGCCGGGTGCCGGAGCGGCAGATTGATGACGTTGCCGCTCAGGCGGATCCGCTCGGTGCGCGCGGCGACGTAGGAGAGCAGCGTCCAGGTGTCGAGGAAGCGCGGTTGGTAGGGGTGGTCCTGGAAAGTGGCCAGGTCGAGCCCGGCCCGGTCGGCGACGACGGCGAGGTCGACGGCGTGCTGGGCAGGATTGTTGGTCGGGGTGATGAACACCCCGAACTGCAGGTCGTGGCCGTAGTCGGTCATCGTGCCGCCCTCGTCTCGGTGTTGCCGGATGCGGTCGCAGGCGTGATCGCGAAGTTGTCGTGGAACAGGTTCGTGGGGTCGTACTGCGCTTTGAGCGCGCGCAGCCGCTCGAGCGTGCGCGGCGGGAAGGCCGCCGCGATGCGGTCGGGGCCGGTGCCGGTGTCGAAGCTCAGATACAGACCGGCGAAGGCGGGCTCGAGCGCCGCCCAGCCCCGGTCCAGCCGCTCGGCGCTCGCGCCCATCGCCGCCACCGAGAACTGGGCGGAGCGGTGGGCGTAGGCGGTGGCATCCGGGTCGACGTCAGATGCCGCGCCGCCCGTCGCGCGGATCTGGAAGAAGTAGCTGGCGCCGCTGCCGAGCAGCCCGGCGGCGGCGCGGGCGAACTCGGGTGTCATGTGCTCGAGCAGGCCGGAGCGGCTGTGCGGCTCCCCGCTGCCGCCGTTCGCCTCGCCCTGGGCGGGCATCAGCGCCCTGGCGTAGCTGAGCAGCTGCACCGACTGCTGGTACATCGGGGCGATATCGGCGAACGGCTGCAGCCGGCTGATGATCGTGTCGGGGTCATCGGAGTCCACCATCGCAGAGAACCGGGCGAGCAGGGGCTCGCCGGGACGCGCCCCGCCCAGGGTGATGAAGCTGGTGGTGTCGCGGGGAGTCGCCTCCAGCGTCGCGCCCCACTTCTCCAGGAACCCGGCGGTGTCGCTGGCGTCGAAGACGAGCTCGGCCCAGCCGACGCCGGGCACGGCCGCCGCCTCGAACTCGAAGGCCGTGGCGATGCCGAAGTTGGGGCCGGCCCCGCGCACGGCCCAGAACAGATCCGGGTTCTCGCTCGCGCTGGCGCGCACCCGGCTTCCGTCGGCGAGCACGAGTTCGACGGCGCGCAGGTGGTCGATGGTGAGGCCATGGGCCCGGCCGAGGAACCCGATCCCGCCGGCCGTGGCGAGGCCGCCGACGCCGACCCCGCCGTAGTCGCCCGAGCTGATCGCCCAGCCGTATGGCTCCAGGGCGGCGGCGACCTCGCCCCAGCGGGCGCCGGGGCCGATGCGCACGAGCCGGCGCTCGGTGTCCAGGACCTCGATCTCGTCGAGGGCGGAGACGTCGATGACGATGCCATCCCGGTTGGTGGAGCGCCCGCTGATGCCGTGGCCGCCGCTGCGGATGCCGAGCGGCAGCTCGCGGTGCCGGCGCGCGAAGGCGACGGCATCCGTCACCTGTTCTGCGGTGTGCGGGCGCAGCACCAGCCCCGGGCTGCCGCCGCGCAGGTAGGTGGAGTGCACCGTGGCGTAGTCGTGGTCGCCGGGCTCGATCGCCGCGAGCGTCAGGGGGATCGAGTCGTAGTCGATGCCGGCCACGCGCAGGGCAAGCGCGGCCGCCGGGCGCACCGGCGTGGCGGTGGAGAGGCCGGGGAGGGCGAGGTCGGCGGCCTGGCGCAGTGCCGGGGCGACCTCGGTGATGAACCGGCGGATGACCGCCGGGTCGGCGCCCTGCAGCAGGATGTCGCCGACGCCCTGCCCGGTCACCAGCGGCAGCAGCTCCGCCGCCCACGCGGTGCTCGGCACGTCGCTCTGCTCGATCTCGAGCACCCGGCGGATCTCGCGGGGATCCCGGCCGGCCGCGCGCGCGGCGGCGTCGACGATCGCGGTGCCGTCGCGGAGGGCGGCGCCGCGGGCGAGCCAGCCGTCCGCGGTTGCGCCGGCGAGGGCGGGCGTGCCGTCGCCCTGCACGACGATCGGCACCCGGTGGGCGGGCCTCGGGCCGCCGGCGGCGCCGTGCAACTGGTAGTGCTCACCGTCATAGCGGAGTGCGGCGCGCGCCTCGCCCGCCCAGATGCCGCGGATGACGTCGATGGCCTCGCCGAGCGCCGCGGAGTCGGTGTCGGAGTCGGGGTCGGAATCGGAGTCCAGAGTGAGTCCGAGTTCCAGTCGTCCTCCCGAGAGCAAGTCGAGGCTCGCGGCCGCCCGGCCGAGCACCGCCGGGTTGTTCTCGCCGAGGCTGACGAGGGGCGAGAGGATGATTCTCTCTGTGCCGGCCGCGAGCCAGGAGGCCACGCTCCACGCGTCCAGTTCGCCGGAGTCTGGCACCGAGACGAGGTCGTAGCCCAGCGCCTCGGCCAGGGCGCCCCGTTCGGCCAGGCCCGCCGGAGCGCTCGATCGCAGCGAGAGTCCGAAGCGCAGCGGGTGCCCGTAGTTGTTGTCCACGCTTCCAGCTTGGTGGTCTGGGGGTGTCGGCGCAAAGGGGCGGTAAGTCGCTAACCCTTGGTAAGCGCCACGCGTTCGCGGTGGGCGGCCGGGGCCGCGGTTGTGTGGCGACGCGGCCGGCCGTATGATTTCTAGAGCGATATGCGAACCATGAGTTCTAATATCGAACAACGCCAGTGGACGGCATCCGAATTGCCGCTCCCCGTGCCACCCAGCGTGCTCCAGCGCCACACAGAGAAGTGAGGAAACCCGTGCAGTTCCACCACCACGGATACGTGTCCACCGACCCGCGAGTGCAGCCGGTCGCCGGGGTCGGTGTCGACCGACCCGACGAGCTGCCAGAGAACGTGGACGTGCTGATCGTGGGGACGGGCCCGGCCGGTGTCATCACCGCTGCACAGCTCTCCATGTTCCCGAACGTGACGACGCGCATCATCGAGCGCCGCGGCGAGCGCCTCGCAATCGGCCAGGCCGACGGCATCCAGGCCCGCAGCGTCGAGACGTTCCAGGCCTTCGGTTTTGCGGAGCGGATCATCGCCGAGGCGTACCACATCACCGAGATGGCGTTCTGGAAGCCCGACGTCAGCAAGCCGGAGAACATCGTGCGCACGGCCCGCGCCGTCGACGACCCCACCGGCATCAGCGAGTTCCCGCACCTCATCGTCAACCAGGCCCGCGTCCTCGACTACTTCACCGAGTACATGGCGAACGCCCCGACGCGGATGAAGCCGGACTACGGCTACGAGTTCGTCAGCCTCGAGAACACGAAGGCGGGGGAGTACCCCGTCACGGTGACGCTCGTGCACACCGCCGGCGAGCGGGCCGGCCAGAAGAAGATCGTCAACGCCAAGTACGTCGTCGGTGCCGATGGCGCCCGCAGCGGCGTACGCGACTCGATCGGCTGCTCGCTCCGCGGCGACCAGGCCAAGCACGCCTGGGGCGTGATGGACGTTCTCGCCGTCACCGACTTCCCCGACATCCGCACCAAGTGCGCCATCCAGTCGGACGAGCACGGCAATATCCTGCTGATCCCGCGCGAGGGCGGCCAGCTCTTCCGCATGTACGTCGACCTCGGCGAGGTGGCCGAGGACGACAACGGCGAGGTGCGCAAGACCACGATCGAGCAGATCATCGCCCAGGCGAACGCGATCATGCACCCGTACACGGTCGAGGTGAAGGACGTGCCCTGGCACAGCGTCTACGAGGTGGGCCACCGCCTGACCGATCGCTTCGACGACGTGCTCCCCGAGGAGATCGGCATGCGCACCCCGCGCGTGTTCATCACCGGCGACGCCTGCCACACGCACAGCGCCAAGGCAGGCCAGGGCATGAACGTGTCGATGCAGGACGGCTTCAACATCGGCTGGAAGCTCGGCTACGTGCTCGACGGCCGCAGCCCGGAGAGCCTGCTCAGCACCTACTCGGCCGAGCGCCAGGTGATCGCCAAGAACCTGATCGACTTCGACAAGCAATGGTCGACGCTGATGGCGACCAAGCCGGAGGATCTCGGCGACCCGACCGAGCTCGAGGACTTCTACACCCGCACCGCCGAGTTCCCGGCCGGCTTCATGACGCAGTACAGCCCGTCGATGCTGATCGGCGAGGCCACGCACCAGGAACTCGCGAGCGGGTTCCCGATCGGCAAGCGCTTCAAGTCCTCGCCCGTCACCCGGGTCTGCGACACCAACCCCGTGCAGCTCGGCCACCACCACCGGGCCGACGGCCGCTGGCGTGTCTATGCCTTCGCGGATGCCGCGGCGCCCGGCGAGGCCTCGGCGCTCGGCGACTGGGCCGACTGGCTGCGCACAGCGCCGGACTCGCCGCTCACCGTGCACACGCCGGCCGGCGGCGACATCGACGCCGTCTTCGACGTCAAGGTTGTCTATCAGCAGGCCCACACCGAGTTCGACCTCGGCAGCGTGCCCGAGGCGTTCCTGCCGAGGACGGGGCCGTTCGGCCTGATCGACTACGAGAAGGTCTACGCCGCGCTGCCGGCCGACGACATCTTCGAGCAGCGCGGCATCAGCCGCACCGGCGCGGTCGTCGTGGTGCGGCCGGACCAGTACGTGGCCGCCGTGCTGCCGCTGTCGGCAACCGGAGAACTCGCCGACTTCTTCGCGCAGAACCTGCTGCCCGCCAACTAGCCGGGCGCCACGAGGGGCGGGCCGGCGAGACGCTGGCCCGCCCCTTCTCTGTCAGCCGTGACGACTGTCTCAGGCGTCGGAGGCGAAGTACGCGTTCGCGCGCCCGGTGTAGAGCAGCACGAGCACGGCCACAGAGACGAGGATGCTGACGACGGCGACCCAGATCAGCCACAGCGCCAGCTGGGTCAGGAAGACGGCCCCCACGATCGAGAGCACCTGGAAGATCGTCATCACCACCCGGGCGCCGTTGATGCCCGTGAACAGGCCGCCGGCGACAATGAGGATCACGGCGCCGAGGATCGTGACGGCAATCGCCAGGGTGAGAAACGGCACGGCACCGCCGAAGCCCTCCACCAGCTCGGTGTTGTTGATCTGCAGGAGCAGCAGGATGCCGGTGATCAGGTTGCCGGCGCCGGAGACCCAGGCGATCACCGCGACGACGGTGACGCCGACCGGACGGGACGGCACGGGCACGCTCATGGGCTCCTCCTCCTGCTCGGACGGCTGCCGTTGACGCTAACCCGGCGCCGGGACTGGCGCTTCACCCGAACTGCGTGATGCGTTCGCCCGGGGGCGGCGGGACCATCGAGGAGTCTGGCCGGTCGGCGTGAGGAGAGGCGTTGCGATGAGTGACTTGGAATTCGGACCTGTCGAGTTGGTGCTCGCCGCCTTCGAGGGTGATCGCCCCAACGTGGGGGTGATCGAGGCCGTGATGAGCCTGGTGGATGCCGGCACGGTCCGCCTGCTCGACCTCGTGCAGGTGTCTCGCTCGGAGTCCGGCGAGCTGAGCTTTCTCGAGGTCGACGAGGCCGGCATCACGGTCGGCGAGATGGACATGGAGCTCAGCGGTCTCGCCTCGGAAGAAGACTTGAACGAGTTCGGCTCGAACGTGCCGCCCGGCACCTCGGCGCTGCTGCTTGTCGTTGAACTGCGCTGGGCGGTGCACCTCGCCTCCCGGCTGGCCGAGTCCAACGGCTACGTCATTGATTTCCTGCGCATCCCGGCCCCGGCAGTCAACGCCGTCGTCGCCGAGGCGCGAGCCGTGAGCGACTAGAGAAAGGTGCAGCAGATGGCCCCCCTTCGGAGAATGGGACGACCCGGGCTGATCGGCATGGCCGCGCGCACAGCGGTCGTCGCCGGAACGGCAACGGCCGTCAGCGGCAACGTCGCCCGCCGCCAGCAGAACCGGGCGAACCAGCAGAACGAGGCCCAGGCGTACGAGCAACAGCAGGCCTACGAGCAGCAGCAGGCTTACGAGCAGCAGCAACAGGCGGCCATGGCGCCACCGCCGGCCGCGGCGCCCGCGGCGACGGACACCGTTGGCCAGATCCAGCGGCTGGCCGAGCTGAAGGCCCAGGGGCTGCTGAGCGAAGAAGAGTTCACGGCGGCCAAGGCCAAGCTGCTCGGTTGACGCCCCGCCTGCGGCGCCCCGGCGCCGCCGGCATTCGCACGCGGAGGCTGGAGCAGGCATGTCCGAGACAACCCCAGAATCGGCTGGCCCGGCGCCGGCGCGGCGGTATCCGCGCGGCGTCGTGATCCTCGTCGGCCTGGCCGCGGGCACGGTCGTCGCCGTGGGGATGAGCAGCATCCGGTCGATCCTCGGCCCGGTGCTGCTCACCGTCGTGCTCACGATCTGCGCCCAGCCCGTGCGCACCGCGCTGGAACGCCGCGGGGTTCCGCGCGGGCTGGCGACCGGCTCCGTCGTCCTGGTGCTGTTCGCCGGGCTCGCCGGGCTCGCCTACACCTTCGTCATCGCGGTGACGCAGTTCGTCGCGATGCTCCCCGACTACGCGGACCAGTTCGCCGCGATCGCCGCCAATATCGGAGACTTCCTGCAGAAGCTGGGCGTCGGGACCAACGAGATCGAGCAGGTCAAGAGCGGCTTCGACCCGAGCGCCATTGCGGGGTTCTTCGGAGGGCTCGTCGGCGGGGTCGCGAGCATCACGGCCACCCTCGTCATCATCCTCACCATGCTGATCCTGCTCGCGGCGGACGCCTCCTACGTTCCGACGGTGCTGGTGCAGCTCGGGCAGCGGCGGCCGCACCTCAAGGAGGCCCTCGTCGAGTACGCCAGCGGGGTGCGCCGGTACATGGTCGTCACCACCGTGCTCGGGCTCGTCCAGGGGGCGATCAACGGCATCGCGCTCTGGCTGCTGCAGGTTCCGGCCGCCCTGCTCTGGGCGATCCTGGCGTTCCTCTGCAGCTACATCCCCAACATCGGCTACTTCATCGCGATCATCCCACCGCTCGTCTTCGGCTACTTCGTGGGCGGCTGGCCGACGTTCATCGCGGTGATCATCATCTACGGCCTGGTCAACGCCGTCGTGCAGTCGATCATCCAGCCCCGGGTGGTCGGCAACGCGGTCGCGCTCAGCCAGTCGCTCACCTTCTTCTCCGTGCTGTTCTGGGCGATCGTGATCGGGCCGATCGGCGCCGTGCTGGCCATCCCGATCACCCTGTTGGCCCGGGCGGTGCTCGTGGACGCCGACCCCACCGCGCGCTGGTGGCGACCTGCCCTCGGCGACGTCGGCGAGGCCAGGGCGATCATGGCGGCCGCCGACGCGGAGGCCAAGGCGAACCGGCACCGAGACACCGGCCACACGCCCGAGCAGCGGACGCGAAGGGGCGGGACCGGCGCACATCCGCCGATCCCGCCCCGGGACGAAGAGTAGTTCGCGCCTCAGCTGGCGGCGAGCGCCTTCGCCTTGAGTGCGTCGAACTCCGGCTGGGTGATCGCCCCGGCATCCAGCAGCTGCTTCGCCTTCTCGATCTCGACAGCAGGAGAGCTGCTCGCGACCTCCCGGATGTACTCGTCGGTCTGCCGCTGCGCGTGCCGGTAGTCGTCCATGCGGCGCTCGGACATGCTCTTGCCGCGGGCGATCAAGTACACGAACGTGGCCAGGAAGGGCAGGAAGACGAGGAACAACGCCCAGAGCGCCTTCTGCCAGCCGTTCAGGGTGTGATCCCGGAACATGTCGATGATGACGGTGATGAAGATCCAGATGCACGCAATAGTGATGTACACCCAGAACAGCCAGATTAAGTAGTCCCAAAAACTCATGGTGCGTGCCGCCTCTCAGATCGCCGCGCATCCGGTGGCTCGCGGTCGGCTCGAACGTATTGCGCCGTCCCGGCAGCCGCATCATCCCATTCACATGATGGTGCGGGAGAGGGGCGCAGCGGCCAGGCGGGCAGCCGCGGTCGGGCGTGTTCACCCCATCCGGATGACGCGATCACGGCCAAGAGGGCGTCGACTATGGGAGGGACCCGATGCGGCGAGTCGCCCCAAGGCAATGGCGTCGGTCGGCAGAGACACGCGGGAGGACGATGTGCCATCGAACTACACCCAGCGCCTGCGCCGACTGGCGGTCAACCAGCCGAGCGTGCTCGACGACGAGTCCAGTGTCTCCGATCCCGGCACGCTGGACCCGAAGACGCTGTGCCTGGCCAGACTCGCGGCGCTGATCGCCGTCGGGGGTGCGGAGCCGTCGTTCGGCGAGCAGGTCACGGCCGCGGTGAGCGCCGGGGCGAGCGCCGACGAGATCGTCGACGTGCTGTTCGGGATCGCCTCGGTCGTCGGCCTTCCCCGCGTGGTCGCAGCGGCGCCCACCCTCGCCCTGGCGCTGGGCTTCGACGTGGAGGACACGCTGGGTTGAGTGCCGGCGCAGTTAGGTGCCGAGCAGCCCGATCGACGTCGCCAGCTCGACGGCCTCCGACCGGGACGAGACGCCCAGCTTGCGGTAGATCGATCCGACCTCGGTGCTCACCGTGTTGCGGGAGACGAACAGCCGGGCGCCGATCTCCGGGATCGACAGGTGCGTCTGCAGATAGGGAAGCAGGCGCAGCTCCGCCGGGGTCAGCGGCGAGTACCCGCCCGCGCCCGCCGCGCTGGAGGAGATGATGTCCCGCAGGGCGGCGACAGAGCCGAGCAGCGCGCCGAGCGCCGGGCGGTGCAACAGGATGTCGTCGATCTCGCGCAGGAGGTGGCGCGCCGTCGCATGGTCGCCGATCGCCCAGTAGCTCTTCGCGAGAGAGAGCCGAACCCGGGTCGCCAGCGCGGGCGCCGCGTAGGTGCACACGGGGCGCGCGCGCATCGCCCTGGTCAGTTCCCGCTCGGCGCGGCTCAGGTCGCCCTCGTGCAGGGCCAGCCGCGCGGCGGCGACGACGGCGGGCACGGCGATCGCGTAGTCCTGGATGCGGTGGAGCTCGACGGCGGAGAGTGCGCGCTCCACCCGGGCCGCCCCCTCCGGCCAGCGGCCCTGATCCATCGCGATCAGCGCGCACTCGGCCTCGGCGAGGGCCTGCACTCCGGCGTTGTCGTGCTGGCGGGCGAGCTCGGCCGCCTCGGCGAACAGAGCCTCTGCGGCATCCGCATTGCCACGCAGCAGCTCGGCCTCGCCGCCCTGGCAGAGCGCCTGCTCCCGCCACGGGCTCCACGAGGGTTCCTCGGCGAGCGCGAACTCGGCGTCGGCCGCGGCCCGCTCCGGCCCGGACGCGCACATCAGCGCCCGGAGCATGGCCCGGCTGGACTCAAACGTCGCCGAACCGTCGAAGGGCTGCGAGGCGAACGAGGCCGACTCCAGCAGCGCGGCGAGCCGATCGGCCTCGATGGCCTGGCCGGACATGACGGCGATCCAGCCGGCCAGCACCCCGAGCGGCGGGTGGCTGTCGACGGTGACGGCCCCGAGCTCGACCAACCAGCGCTGCACGGTTCCCATCTGCCCGGCCTGGAAGGTCGCCATGGCGTGCTCGGCCACGAGCCGCACGCTGTTCGTGCGATCCGGTGTCTCCAAGAGGTGCTCGATCGCCTTCGCCGGGGAGCCGTTCTGCTCGTACCACTCGGCCGCCCGCACGTGCAGCTCGGCGACTCGGCCGGGGTCGACGCGGCGCAGCTCGCTGAGCAGGAATTCCCGGAACAGCGGGTGGTAGCGGTACCACTCGCGGCGCCGGTCCAGCGGGATCAGGAAGACGTTGGATCCCTCCAGCTCGCGCAGGCGTGCCTGCGAGCCCAGCACATCGAGCACCGCGTCGCACAGCTCGCCGGAGAACTGGTCGAGCACGGCCGTGCAGCGGAGGAAGCGCTGCACGTCCTCCGGGAGGGACGCCAGCGACTCCCGGTACAGGTAGTCGGCGACGTAGCGGTCGTCGCCGGAGATCAACGCCGTCCCCTCCGCGTTGTCGTGGGCGATGACGGCTGCCAGGTACAGGCCGACGGGCCAGCCCTCCGTGCGCTCTGTGACGGCATCGGCCAGCTCGGGCGTCAACGGCACCTCGGCCTCTGCGAAGATCTTTCGCGCGCCGTCCGCATCCAGCGTGAGGCTGTCGGCGCCGAACTCCACGGTCTGCCCCGCGGCACGGAGCCGGGCGAGATGGGGCTGCTCGTGCCGGCTGGCCGTCACGATCTGCGAGCCGGGCGGGATGGCGTCGATCACCACGCTCAACACGTCCTGGCAGGCCGGCGTCGCGAGCTCGTGCAGATCATCGATCATCAACACGAAGTCGCGAGGGCTCTCCCGCAGCGCGAGCGCGAGGCGGGGGGCGGCGCGGCCGAGTGCCGAGACCCCGTGGCCGCGCATGTCGGCGATCAGCCGTCCGTCCCCGCCCGTCGCCCGCACGAACGCGGAGGCCAGCAGGGTCAACAGTTTGACGGCGTCATCGTCGAACCGGTCGAGCGAGACCCAGCCGACACCGCGCTTCTCCGCCGCCGCCCACTCGGCCAGGAAACTGGACTTGCCGTAGCCGGATGGCGCCGTCACCGTCACGACCCGGCGTTGCGATTCGAGGGCGGATTCGATGAGCGCTGCGCGGCTGACGAACCCCGCCCGAGGTGCGGGTATCGCCAGTTTCGCCTCCAGCAGCAGTCTGTCCAGCTCGACTTTGCTTCGGGCCAGTACACGCGGGGACTCGGCCACGATCGAATCATAGACGCGCCATTGCGCCCCATCAACCGTCCGGCGGGTACTGCGCTGGGCTCGGCCGGCTAGGCGCCGTAGGCGCGGGTCACGCTCTGCGCGCCGCGCTGCAGCCGTTCTGCGATCTCGGCCTCCGGATGCGTGAGCGCCACGTGGATCACCGCGATCGAGGCGGGCGGCTGCCCGGCGAGGGCCAGCGGCACGGCGATCGAGGTGAGGGTGGGCACGACCTCGTCGTGGCTGGAGGCATAGCCCGCGAGGCGCGCCTGCGCGAGTTCCGCGCGCAGCTGCTCGCTCATGCCCGCCTCGATCTCGGCGGGCCAGGAGCGCTCCGGCATCCCCAGCAGGATCGCCTTGCCCGGGCCGCCGCGGCCGAGCGGGTGCCGGTGGCCGGGCCGGTAGGAGACGACGGCGACGCTCTGCCGCGGCGCGGCGCTGACCAGCGTGACGGCCTCGCCGCCGTCCACCATCACCGCGAGCAGGCAGGTCATTCCGAGCTCGTCGGCGATCTCGCTGAGCTCGGGCAGCGCCGCCTGCTGCAGGTTGCGCGCCACCCCGGACGAGAGCGCGGCGAGGCCCGCGCCGAGGGCGACCAAACCGGCGTCGTCGCGGGTGATCAGGGCGTGGTCCTCGAGCGTGCGCAGCAGCCGGTACGCCACCGAGCGGTGCACCGCGAGCTCGGCGGCGAGCTCGGCGATGGAGAGGCTGCGGTCGGAGTTGGCGAGGATCTCCAGGAGCCGGATGCCGCGGCTCAGCGTCTGCGACCCGGCCTGTGCTGCGGCCTGTTCTGCCATCGGTGTCCGGCCCTTCTGCCTGTGTCGCTTCTGCTTGAGTCGACTCTGCGCGGCATCCGCACGAAATGCGGTCACCCAGTTCGATAATAGGACACGACTACCGCGTGGCGCGCTCCAGCAGCTCCAGGATGTGCACGTAGGACTCACCGGTGGCCCGGGTCATGCCGATCTCGCAGGTGCGGTTGCAGGAGGCATGGGCGTCGAAGTCGCGCCCGGCGAGCTCGGCGGCCTCGGCGGCGGTGGCCGAGGCGGTCAGCTCCGGGTGCAGCATCCCGCGGTCTCCGGCGAAGGCACAGCAGCCCCAGGCATCCGGGACGACGGCCTCGACCGCGACGGCCCCAGCCAGCTGGCGCAGGTGCTCGTTGGAGCCGAGACGGGTGCTGGAGCAGGTCGGGTGCAGTGCGAGCGAGTCGATCTGCGCCGTGATCGGCAGCCCGGGCAGCAGCCGCTCTGCGGCGAAGTCGACGGCGTCGATGATCGTGAGCGACACCGGTCGCCCGTCGAGTTCGCCCACGTTCTCCAGTGCGTGCACCAGCCCCTCTGTGCAGGAGGAGTTGTCGCAGACGATCGGCAGGTTCCCGCCGTCCGAGGCGGCGAGCAGGGCCCGCACGGTGTTCTCGATCGCCGTGCGGTAGCCGTCGGCGAGGCCCTTCGACTTCCAGGGCGTGCCGCAGCAGAGCGAGTCGATGCGCTCCGGGGTGATCAGCTGCACCCCGGCGCGCTCCGCGAGCAACCGGAATGCGGGCGCGGCGCCCATGCTGCCGTCGGCCGGGCCGAACATGGAGCCGACGCAGGCCGAGAAGAACACGGCGTCGCCGGTCGCCGGCGAGCCGTGCGCCCGCTTGGCGCCGCCGCGGGGCAGGTCGCCGCTCCACTGCGGCACGACGTCACTGCCGAGCACCACGCGGCCGGCCGCGCTGGCCAGGGTCGCGACGGGCGGCACCAGCTTGGCGGCGCTGAGCGCGACGGATGCCCCGCGGCTGACGCCGCCCCAGGCCTTCGCCACGCCGGCCGCGATGGTGCGGGTCGGGGCGTTCGCGTCCTCCTCGCGCAGCCGGCGCACCAGGTCGCCCGTGTTGATCAGCACCGGGCAGGCGGTCTGGCACATGCCGTCGGCGGCGCAGGTCTGCACCGAGGCGTACTGCTCGGCCGCGGCCAGCCGGGCGTCCAGGGCCGTGTCGCCGTGGGCGCGGGCCGCGGCCCTGGCCCGGCGCACCGCGATGCGCTGCCGGGGCGTCAGAGTGACGTCCTTGCTCGGGCAGACCGGCTCGCAGTAGCCGCACTCCACGCAGCGGTCGACCTCGGCCTCCACCTCCGGGGTGACCTTGAGGTGCTCCAGATGGGAGGTGGGGGAGTCGGTGAGCAGCACTCCGGGGTTCAGCACGCCGCGGGGGTCGGCGAGCCGCTTGACCTCGCGCATGACGGCGTAGAGCTCTGGGCCGAACTGGCGTTCCACGAAGGGGGCCATGATGCGGCCGGTGCCGTGCTCGGCCTTCAGGGTGCCGCCGGCGCCGAGCACGAGATCGACAAGCTCCTCGGTGAAGAGGGCCTGGCGCTCGATGGCCCCGTCGGCGGTGAAGTCCTCGGTGAGCAGGAAGTGGATGTTGCCGTCCTTGGCGTGGCCGAAGATGACGGCGTCGTCGTAGCCGTGGCGCCCGAACAGCTCCTGCAGGGCCGCGCAGGTGCCGGCCAGCTGCTCGACGGGCACCGCGATGTCCTCGAGCAGGGCCGTCGTGCCGGGCTTCCTGGCGCCGGCGATGGCGGCGTACAGTCCCTTGCGGAAGTGCCAGAGCCTGGCCCGCTGCTTGGCGTCGCGGGTCACCTCGAGCGCGGGGGCGCCGGCGGCGGCCAGCGCCACCCCGGCGCGCTCGATCTGGGCGGCGAGGTCTGCGTCATCCGCCCCGTGGTACTCCACCAGCAGGGCGGCGTGGCCCGCGACGACGACGTCGTCGATGATGCCCGCGGCGGTCGGGTCGGCCTGGATGACGCGGAGCGACGCGGCATCCATCAGCTCGAGGGTGGCCGCGCCGGTGGCGACCAGCACGGGCAGGATCCCGGTCGCCGCGTCGAGGCTGTCGAACACAAGCAGGGCGGTGCCGATGGCGGGCGCGATCGTCACCGTGTCGAAGACGGCCTCCGCGACGAAGCCGAGCGTGCCCTCGCTGCCTACCAGCAGGTGGGCGAGGATCTGCACGGGCTCACCGAAGTCGAGGAAGGAGTTCAGGCCGTAGCCCATGGTGTTCTTGCCGCGGTACTGCCGCTCGATCTCGGCGACGAGGTCGGCGCGGCCGCGGATTTCATCGCGCAGCCGGGTGAGGCCCGCGTGCAGCGCGGGCTCGGTGCTGGCCAGCCGGGCATCGGCGTCTGGAAGGGCCGTGTCGACGATGGTGCCACTCGGCAGCACGAAGGTCAGCGAGGCCAGCGTGCGGTAGCTGTTCTGGTGGGTGCCGCAGGCCATGCCGCTGGAGTTGTTGGCGATGACACCGCCGATGGTCGCCGCGATCTCGCTCGCCGGGTCCGGGCCGAGCTTGCGCCCGTGCCGGATCAGGCGGGCGTTCACCTGGCGCACGGTGGCGCCCGGCTGCACGCGCACCCGGGCGCCGCCGTCCTCCACGTCGATGCGGCGGAACGCCGACCGGGTGTCGAGCAGGATGCCGTCGCCGGAGGCCTGCCCAGAGAGGCTCGTGCCGCCAGAGCGGACCGTCACGTGCCGCCCGGCAGCCGCGGCGAAGCCGAGCACGGCGGCCACCTGCTCGAGGCTCTGCGGGGTGACGACGGCGTCGGGGGTGAGCAGCACGTGGGAGGCGTCGACGCCGGCCACGATCCGGTCGAACTCGGCGACGCTCACCCTGCGCGCGGCGCCCTCGAGCGGGGCGCCGATGGCCTGCTCGAGCGCGGCGGCGAGCGACTCGTCGCCGGCGGAGACGGCGGAGCGGATGGCGGTGGCTGAGGCGGTCATGCGAGGGGGATTCCTGACGATGTGCGGGGCTGACTGGGGGACGGTGTGCGGGGCCGGGCCGAGATGCTCATTAGCGCCGGGTGCGGAGGTTGTGCACGACCGCGTACGTGTTGCGGATGGCCTCCATCGACTCCTCATAGCTGGCCTGGGCCACGCCGATGAAGATGCAGTCGACGACCATGAGCTGGGCGATGCGGCTGCCGAGCGCGCCCGAGCGGAACACGGACTCGCGGGCCGCAGTCGTGAGCACGATGTCGGCGTGCTCGACGATCGGCGAGCCCTCATGGTTGGTGATGGCGATGGTGGTCGCCCCCGCGGCCCGGGCGATGGAGAGGAACTCGACGGTGTCGACGGTGCTGCCGCTGTGCGAGACGGCGATGGCGACGGCCCCGCTGCGCATGGTCGTCGCCGAGGTCCACGCCGCGTGCGAGTCCGACCAGTTCAGGGCGGTGCGCCCGATGCGGGTGAGCTTCTGCTGCAGGTCAAGGCCGACGAAGGAGCTCGCGCCGAGGCCGAAGACGTCGACCCGGTGCGCGCTGCCGACCGCGTCGACGGCCGCCTGGAGGGCGGGCACATCGAGCACCTTCGCCGTGTCGGCGATGGAGAGTGTCTCGGCCAGCGACACCTTGGCCACGATGTCCTCCAGGCTGTCGTCGCGGTCGACGTCGCCGGAGACCTCGGGCAGCCCGGCCGTCTCGAAGCGCTCGCGTGCCACATCGCGCAGTACGTCCATGCGCAGCCCTTTGAGATGGCCGTAGCCCATGCGCTTGCAGAAGCGCACGACCGAGGTGGTCGAGGTGTCGCTGCGGGCGGCCAGCTCGCCGATGGAGAGTTCGGCGATCGCGCCGGGGTCGGCGAGGAACAGCGCGGCAATGCGCTGTTCGCTCGGGCGCAGCTCGGGCAGCACGGCGCGCATGCGCACGAGCACGGCGCGCTCCGTGGCGACCGCGGTGCGGGCTTCGGATGCTGGCATGGTTCTCCTCGGTGGAAACGGAGCGGTGACGACGGGGCGCGTGCGCGCTGGTCGATGCAGACAACACTAGAAGAAACTTTGCTACATAGAGTGCACTCTGCGTGTACTTTCGTGCCCCACCAAGACTATCGCCGCGATTCCCGGCGCACGACTGGTTGCCCGTAGAGCGGTGCGGACCCCAGAATGGGGGTGAATTCGCTGCGGAGCGCGGCGCAGGGCCCGCACTCGAGCACTGGGGGTGTACTCGTCTTCTACTCTGGAACCGCAGGTATTTCGCCTGTCGGGCGGAGTGCGTGGTTGTGCGAGCGGAAATGACTGTCGGAGATCGCCCATGATGGGGTCGATGCGCTGGTCGATGGCGCTGGAGCGCGTCTCGCAGTTCTGGGGGCGCAGCGAGCTGAGCGCCGAGGTCACGGCGGCACTCGGTGCGCCGGGCAGCAACGTCGTGCTCCTCGGCGCCGGGGGCGCCGGCAAGACGGCGCTCGGCGTGCACGCCCTGGTGCGGCTCACCGGCGAGAATCCGGCACTCCACGCTGTGCACTTCGCGGCCACCACTGCGACCAGGCAGTCGCCGCTGGCCGTCTTCATTCCCGCGCTGCGCGACTACGACGCGCTGGCCGGCGAGAGCCCGGACCGGATCGCGCAGGCCCTCGTGAAAGCCTGCCTCGAACACGTCGGCGCAAACGGTGGCCGCAAGCCCGGCCCGGCGCAGCTCGTGATCATGATCGATGACGTCCCGCTGCTCGACAACCTCAGTTCGCTCGTCGTCGAGTACCTGCTCTCCCGCACCGATGTGCGCGTCGTGCTCAGCTGTCGCAGCACCCCCGGGCTCACCCCCGCGCTCACCCGCGCCTGGCGGGACGGGATCCTCGCCCGCATCGATGTTCCCGAGCTGACCCGTGCAGAGATCGCCCAGATCGCGGGGCAGTTGCTGGCGCCGAAGCTGCTCGCCCCCGATGCCGTGCAGCGACTGGCCGAGGCGACGGGCGGCAACGCCCTGTTCCTGATCGAGCTGTTGCGCAGCCTGGAACGCTCCGAGGCGCTGGAGCTTCGACAGGGCCTGTGGGTCTGGCGGCGGCCGTTCCCCGCGGACACCTCGCTCGGCGACATCCTGCGCTCGGAGCTTGCCCAGCTCACGCCGGAGAAGTTGGCGGCCTTCGAGACGATCGCGCTCTGCGCGCCCGTGTCGCTCGCACTGCTCAGCACCCAGTTCGAGCCGGCCGTGCTCGACGAGCTCGCCGTGGACGGCCTCGTCGCCTTCCACGGGATGCACGACAACAGCCGCACGGTCGTCGCGACGGTCGCCCACCCGCTCTCCGGCGAGGTGATGGCCGCGTTGGTGCGCCCTGTGCAGCGGATGGCCCGCCTCCGTGCCATGTACGATGCCGCGCTCGCGCAGGGGAGCGGTGCGACGCCGTCCCGCTGGAACGGCGAGAGCTCCGAGCTGCTCTCGCTCGTGTCGTGGGGAATCGGCGGCGGCTGCGCCGTGCCGATCGACATCCTGCAGCGGGCCTTCGCCCTGGTCGAGCAGCTGGCCGACCACGAGTTCCGGATCCTGCTCGACTCTGCCCTGATCCAGCACCCGGCCGCGGATGACGCCGTGCGGGTGGCCGCCCTGAACAACCGCATCGAGGCGCACCGCTTCAGCAATGCCCCGAACGCGGTGCTGTCCGATGCGGCCAGCGCACGCGAGATCATCGAGCGGATGCCGGCCAGTGCCGCCCGGGCCGAGCTGGCCATCGGGCACGCCCTCGTCGTGGCCGACGCCCTCGTGCTCCCGCAGGGCAACTGGCGCGACGCGCTCCGCACGCTGGACTGGGCCGAGCGCCTGGCCGAAGCGGAATCGGCCGAGGCCCACTCCGTTCGGCGCCTCGCGATCGCCCGGGGAATCTACCTGAGCTACGCGGGTCAGATGACCGAGTCGGTCCGCCTGCAGAGCGAGTTGTATGCGGCGATGCACTCCTCCGCCGATTTCCTCCCGCTGGCCTCGACGCTGGTGATCTCGCTCGCCCAGCGCGGCGAGACCAAGCGTGCCAGAGCGGTCGGCCGGCAACAGCTCGGCCTGGCGATGCGGTCGATCAGGCGGCATCCGCTGGCCGTCGGCGACATGGTCGGCGCGTGGTGCCTGGCCGACCTGTTCACCGGCAACACCCGCGAGGCGAGCATCATCTACGGCTTCCTCAACGTCGCCATGGACCGCAATCCCGGCCATGTGCGGGTGCGCAACACGCTCGTTGCGTTCGGCCGCGGGCTGCTGGCGATCAGCCAGGGCGAGTGGCAGGGCGCGGTCCGCAACCTCAGCATCGCCTGCGCCGAGCTCGACGACTTCACCGGCACCGGCTCGGAGGGCCTCCTGCTCGCGTCGCTGGCGCTGGCGCAGGCCGCGACCGGCGACCACGAGGGCTCGGCCGGCACCCGGGCTCAGTTCGAGGCGCTCGGTGAGCGCTCCAGCCGGCTGCTCGAGCTGCCGGCCCGCTACAACCTGCTGCTCGCCGCGCTCTACGCGCCGGGAGGCGAGGAGCTGGCCGAGGCAACGGCCCTCGCCGAGCTCGCCCGCGAGCGCGGGTTCGCGTTGATGGAGTTGCGTGCGCTGCACGCCGTCGCGCTGTGCACGGGCGGTGGGTTGAACCCGGATGACGAGGCACGCGCGCGGGAGCTGGCCAACCGGATCGACGCGCCGCTGGCAGCGTTGCTGTTGGCGAGCTGCGAGCACATCGCGGCCGGTGGCGCCCGCTCGACTGGGTCGGCCGCGCGGGCCCTGGCGCGGCGCGGACTGGTGATCCCCTCCGGCCAGGCCCTCAGCGGGCTCACCGCCCGCGAGCAGCAGCTCGCCGAGTTGCTGGCGCTCGGCTTCTCGAACGCCCAGATCGCACGGCGCCTCTCCATCTCCAAGCGCACCGTCGAGAGCCACGCGGCCAAGGTGCTGCTCAAGTTGCAGATCGGCTCCCGTGACGACGTTGCCGTCGCGCTCGAGGCGCTCGAATAGGCGCAGCGCGTTCTGGCAGCGCGTTCTGAGTGGGGCTGCACGGATCGGATCGGTCACAGCGCGCCGCTACGCTGAATGCATGAGTTCTCTGCGCCCTGCTACCCCATCCGATATCGCCGAGATCCTGCGGCTGATCGTCGAATTGGCGGTCTACGAGAAGGAGCCGGATGCCGTCGTCGCCACGGAGGAATCCCTGCAGCGGGCGCTGTTCGGAGAGAACCCGATGGTCTTCGCGCACGTCGTCGACGGCGACCGGCCGGGCGAGCTGGCCGGGATCTCGATCTGGTACCTGACCTTCTCCACGTGGGAGGGCGTGCACGGCATCCACCTGGAGGACCTCTACGTCAGCCCCGAGTATCGCAGCCGGGGTCTCGGCAAGGCACTGCTGCTGAACCTGGCCGCCCTGTGCGTGGAGCGCGGCTACGCCCGGCTGGAGTGGGACGTGCTCGACTGGAACGAACCGGCCATCGGCTTCTACCGCGCGCTCGGCGCCGTGGGAATGGACGAGTGGACGCGGTTCCGCCTGGACGGCGAGGCCCTGGCCCGCCGAGGCGCCGCCGCGTAGCGTTTCCCCGCGATTCCCCGCGGCGGCTGGAGTGCATCTGCACGGCGGCTGGAGGGAGCGCCAGCGACCGAAGCCCTGACACGGCCGGGGGCTGGGTGCTGCTGGCGGGTGCTGCGGGCTACGGTTTTGGGTTGACTCCGCGGCTTCGGGGGCTGCGCTGCTCCTTCGTCACGGCGCGGCCCCCTCGAGCCGACGTGGGGAGAGGCGGGCCCGGGTTTCCCCACGGCGGCTGGAGTGCATCTGCACGTCGGCTGGAGGGAGCGCCAGCGACCGAAGCCCTGGAGCGGCCGGGGGCGGGGCGCTGCTGGCGGGTGCTGCGGGCTACTGTTTTCGGTTGACTCCGCGGCTTCGGGGGCTGCGCTGCTCCTTCGTCGCGGCGCGGCCCCCTCGAGCCGACGTGGGGAGGGCGCGGGCCCCGCGAGCCGACGTGGGGAAGGCGCGGCCCCTCGAGTCGGCGTGGGGAAGGCGTGGGTCCGGGTTTCCGCACGGCGGCTGGAGTGCATCTGCACGTCGGCTGGAGGGAGCGCCAGCGACCGAAGCCCTGATACGGCCGGGGGCTGGGTGCTGCGGGCGGGTGCTGCGGGCTACTGTTTCGGGTTGACTCCGCGGCTTCGGGGGCTGCGCTGCTCCTTCGTCGCGGCGCGGCCCCCTCGAGCCGACGTGGGGAGGGCGCGGGCCCCGCGAGCCGACGTGGGGAGGAGGCGGGCCCGGGATTCCCCACGGCGGCTGGAGTGCATCTGCACGGCGGCTGGAGTGCATCTGCACGGCGGCTGGAGGGAGCGCCAGCGACCGAAGCCCTGACACGACCGGGGCGGGGCGCTGCCCTAGAAGGCGGGGTCGTCGGGGTAGGCGGTCGGCGTGTAGCGGGCGCTGTAGCCGGTGGGGGTGTGGATGGTGAGTGAGTCGCCGTCGTCGCGGCTGATGCGGATCTTGGTGAGGGTTTTCAGCCGGTGCTCTGGAGGACAGAGCGGGATCAGGTTTCGGATGTCGGTGGGCCCGTGGTCGCGGGCCCATTCCCGGAGGTGGTCGATGTCGGCGGTGGCGGCGTCGCAGTCGCAGCCGGGCCTGGCGCAGCGGCCGTACTTGACGGTGAGCCAGTCCCGCTGCGCCTTCGTGGGCCGGTACGTGGTGCGGTCCAGGTCGAGGATCTCGCCGCTGATCGGGTCGGTGCCGATCCTGCGGAAGGCGGGGGCGTCGTCGAAGAGCCTCGCGGCGGTGGCCGGGTCGATCGGGCCGTAGCCGTGCAGCACCGGCAGTTCTCCGTCCGGGCCCACTGTGCCGAGCATGCTGAGGATCGGCACGAGCAGGATGGGCCGGACCTTCGCGGCGGTCGGGGTGCCGTCCCCGGCCAGCCAGGCCACGGCCAGGTCCGCCCGGATCTGCGGCCGGGTGCGCCGCGGCGCGCGGGTGGTTCCCGCCTCCCGCGCGATGCGATCAGCCTGCTTCTGCTTCTTCTCGACGTTGCGGGCGGTGGAGTTCAGCCGGGCCTTGACGCGGATGGCGTCGGGGGCGCTGATCAGGGCGTGCAGCCAGGCCATGCCGTCCTCGGCGGGCTCCACCCACACCCGGCGTTCCGTCAGGGCGCGGGCGGTGCGGGCGTCGGGCGGCTCGGCGAGGAGGCGCTGTTGCAGAACGCGGGCCTTCGTCCGGAACGCGGCCGGCGTGAGGGTGGGGGCCGCGGCAGCGAGGGTGCTGTCGTACTCAGTGACCGCGTCCGGCTCATCCAGTCCGTTCGCGAACTGGACGGCGGCCTGGGCGTGGGCGTAGCTGGTCAGGCCGAGCTGGAACAGTTCCCAGAACGCCGGCAGTTTCTCTTGCAGGAGTTGGCCCTCGTAGGCGCGGTCACGGACCTGGTTCGGGGTGAGGTTCAGCTGCAGGGCGGCGTCCAGGGCGGCGGCGCGGGCGGTCAGCTCGACCGCATCCGGTTCGGCCAGGCCGCCGGGCTGCAGGTAGACGGACAGATGGGCCCGGCTGGTGTTCAGCACGGCGGCGAGGGCGGCCAGCTGGCTGGCCATGGCCCGGTTCCCGGCGTGCTGGGCCTCCAGTGCGGAGTCGATCGCGTACCCGACGGACTCCACCGGGGAGACCAGAACGGGCGAGGATTCGACGGGGGCGGAAGGCCACGGAGAGTCCAGATATGCCCAGTCAGGATCGGGCGGCAACTCATCCTCCAGAAGCGGTGCTCCGGGATCACAGAAAGGGTTCTCGACCGGGGTTTTCATGCTTCTGCGCATGCCCCAATTCTAGTCAATCACTGCGATGAAAACAAGAGATTTCGTCATTTTTGTGACAGGTTCATTCGAGGGCGAGTCAGGCCCCGCGCCGCCGGGTCAGCGAGAACACGGGGATGACACGACTCGTGCGGTGCTCATACTCGGCGAAGGCGGGATTCGCCGCCACAAACAGCGGCCAGGCCGCATCCCGCTCGGCGCGGGGCAGTTCGCGTGCCCGCACGGGCACGATCCCGGCATCCGGCGTCTCGATCATCACATCGGGGTGGGCGCGCAGGTTGTAGTACCAGTGCGGGTTCTTCGAGGATCCGCTCTGGGACGCCGCCACCAGCCACGTGTTCTCGTCGCTGCGGATGCCGGTCACCGGAGTGATGCGCTCGACACCGGTCTGAGCGCCGCGCTGATGCAGCAGCACGAGTCTCCGCCCGAACCCGGCCGTTGTCACGGTGCCGTTGTTCGCCCGGAACTCGTCGATGATCATCTGGGTCCAGTTTTGGGGTCGCTCGGACATGGCGGCTCCTCTCCACTCTTGATCGTGAGCCGAGCCGCTGGGGATGAAGTGGGAGTGTGTTGCGGGTTCGCTGTACCCTCAGCGCGTCGCGTCCCGCGAGCTGATGACCCAGTTGGTCGCGCCCGCGAGGAGCACCACCAGGGCGGCGGCGAGCGGCACGAGCAGCGCGAGCTGTGCGCCGGCATCCTCGGCGAGGATCCCCACGAATGCCGAGGAAGATGCCTGTCCGACGATGATCGCCGAGCCCGCGATCGTCATGGCCGTGGCCGAACGGCCAGCGGGGGTGCGCGCCGCGACGAGCCCGTAGATCGTCACCAGGGTCGGCCCGACGCCGATGCCGCCGAGGGCCAGCGCGAGGATCATGACGGGGATGGTGGTGGCGGATGCCGCGATGACCGCGCCGGCCACGAGGGCCAGCGAGAAGACGAGCCAGCGGGCCCGCATCGAGAAGCGGGGGGAGAAGGCGGCCGCGCTGAGGGCGAGGATCGCCGAACCGATGCCCATCACCCCGTAGAGCACGCCGGCCTCCTCGGGGCGCGCGACCTCGTCCATGAACGCGGTGAGCGCAGTGAGCATGGCGCCGAAGAAGAATCCCATGCCCAGAACGCCGAGCACGAGCACGAGCATCCGCGGCTTCAGCAGCTCGCGGAACGGCGCCCGGGCGGCGGCATCCGTGGTCTGGGCGTCGGAGGCGACGCGCGAGCTCTTGTGGAAGGCGAAGGCGGTCACGAAGATGAGGGTCAGCACGGCGGCGCCAATGATCGGTGCGGCCGGATTCATGGTCGTCGCGAGCAGTCCGACGATGACCGGGCCGAACACGAAGACGATCTCGTCAGCGGCAGACTCGTAGGCCATCGTGCCGTTCAGGGTCTTCGCCCGGACGCCGCGGGGCAGCGCCGTCTGGATGATGCCCACCAGGCGGCTGCGCGAGAGCGGCGACACCTGGGGTGCGGTGGCGCCGACGAGGAAGGCGACGCCGAGCAGCGCCAGATCGGGTACGGGGGCGAAGGCCGCCCAGGCGAAGGCGAGCAGGGCGAGGCTGTTTCCGATCGCGGCGACGAGCACGACCCGGCGCTGCCCGAAGCGGTCGACGGCCATGCCGAGCACCGGGCCGAGCAGTGCCGTTCCGAGCCCGACGGCCGCGGACGTGATGCCTCCGAGCGCGATGGAGCCGCGCGCCGCGACGACGAGGGTCAGCACGCCGACCACCATCATCGCGAACGGCAGACGCGCCACGAAGGCCACGGGGAAGTACGAGAGGCCGGCGGCGTGGATCAGCCGGGTCGGCTGCGTGCCCGTCGACTCGAGGGCCGGCAGCTCTGCAGCGAGCTCGGGCCCTACCGCCGCGTCAGTCGACGCCTCTGCCTCGAGTTGATTGTCGTATCCCGCCATTGTGGCGCTCCTCCCTGGCGGCTGTGCCGCGACGGTTTGTGCCGCCGTTTTCGCCGGGGAGCGAATGGTAGATACACCTCAAAATCGTGCCGTTGCACCAACAGCACTTCAGCCATCGTACGTCAGGACCTCCGGAGGCCACTCGGAAAGTTTCTGGAGCACGGCGTCGTGGGTGTCCCGGGAGAACGCCACGAGGCGCACCTCGTCGAGGTGCGTCGGCGCGCCGGTGATGGCCTCGATGGCCGCGGAGATCGCGTCCTCGCGCGGCCAGCCGTAGACACCGGCACTGATCAGCGGGAACGCGATGCTGCGCGCCCCGAGCTCGGCGGCGACCTCCAGGGAACGCCGGTAACAGCTGAGCAGCATGCCTCGATCGCGTTGCCCGGCCGCGTAGTTCGGGCCGACCGTGTGGATGACCCAGCGGGCGGGCAGCTCTCCGGCCGTCGTCCACCCGGCATCACCGGTCGCGAGGCCGTGCGGGAAGCGCGCGATGCAGTCGCGCAGAATCGCCGGGCCGCCTGCGCGATGGATGGCGCCGTCGACCCCGCCTCCGCCGCGCATGGCGTTGTTCGCGGCGTTGACGATCGCATCGACGTCCTGCCGCGTGATGTCTCCCAGCACGGGGGTGATGGTGTTCACGCGCCCAGTCTGCCAGCGGGGCCCGGATGCCGCGAGGGGAGTGTGCGCCGGAGCGCTGGACAGCGCCGCCCCACCGACGTAGCGTGCTGGCAGCAGCCCGCCGGTCACACGCACACCTGGGAGCATCCGGATGCCCTTCCCGCCCATTGCCGACTACGCCTTCCTCTCCGACTGCGAGGTGAGCACGCTCATCGCGCCGGACGGGGCCGTGGAGTGGCTCTGCCTGCCGCGCCCGGACGCGCCGAGCGTCTTTGGCGCGCTGCTCGACCGCTCGGCGGGCAGCTTCCGCTTCGGGCCGTCCGGCGCCCGGGTGCCCCAGCAGCGCCGCTACCTGCCGGGCACCATGGTGCTGGAGACCACCTGGCACACGGCGACCGGCTGGCTCACCGTCACCGATGCGCTCGTGCTCGGCCCCGTCGCCTCGATCCGGCGCGGCGACACCCGGCGCTCTCCCGGCGACGCCAGCGCGCAGCGCACCCTGCTCCGCATCGCCCGCTGCTTCGACGGCCGGGTCGAGCTCGACCTCAGCTGCTTCCCCCTGTTCGACTACGGGCGGGTGCCGGGGCAGTGGAACTACGACGGGGAGGGGTTCACCCGCACGAGCGTGGACGCCGAAGGCCTCACGCTCACACTGAACAGCAGTGTGCCGCTGGGCCTGCTCGGAGCACGCAGCTATGGGCGGAAGACGCTGGAGGCGGGCGACAGCGCCTTCGCCGCGCTGAGCTGGGGCGACACCTCCCCGGGCAATCTCGTGGAGGCCAGGGAACAGCTGGCGTACACCGAGTCGTTCTGGCGGTCGTGGATCAGCATGGCGCGCTTCCCCGACCACCGCTTCCGCCCGTACATGGAGCGCAGCGCGCTGGCGCTGAAGGGCCTGAGCTACGCCCCCACCGGGGCGATCATGGCGGCCGCGACAACCTCGCTGCCCGAGACGCCGGGCGGCGAGCGCAACTGGGACTACCGATTCACCTGGATCAGGGACACCGCCTTCATGCTGCGGGCGCTGCACAGTCTCGGGCTCGACTGGGAGGCGTTCGAGTATTTCGCCTTCATCATCGACGCCGTCTCAGAGCCGGACCCGGCCGACCCCTGGTCGCTGCAGATCATGTACGGCATCGGTGGCGAGCGCGACCTGACCGAGCACACCCTGGACCACCTCTCCGGTTACCGCGATTCCCGCCCGGTGCGCATCGGCAATGGGGCGTTCGACCAGCACCAGCACGACGTCTGGGGGATGCTCCTCGACGCCGTCGAAGAACACCTGCGCGGGGGAGGGCAGATCGCCCCACACATCTGGGCGAGGCTCAGCGCGCTCGTGGACACGGCGCTCGTGAAGAGCAAGGAACCCGACCAGGGCATCTGGGAGATGCGCGGCGCCCCGCAACACTTCGTCGCCTCCAAGGTGCTGTGCTGGGTCGCCGCCGACCGCGGCATCCGCATCGCCCGCGCGCGCGGCGACCGGGAGCGGGCAGAGCGCTGGCAGGCCGGCGCCGACGCGCTCAAGGAGGAGATCTGCGCCAGAGGCGTCGATGAACGGGGCGTGTTCACCCAGCACTACGGCTCGACCGAGCTGGACGCCTCGCTCCTGCTGCTGCCGCTGATGGGGTTCCTGCCGCCGGAGGACGTGCGGGTGCGGGCCACCGTCTTGGCGATCGCCGAGGAGCTGACCGAGCAGGGGCTGGTGCTGCGCTACCGGGTCGACCGCACCGAGGACGGGCTGAGCGGCGAGGAGGGGACATTCTCGATCTGCTCGTTCTGGCTGGTGTCGGCGCTCGCCGTGATCGGCGAGGTGGATGCCGCGGAGGCCCTCTTCGAGCGGATGCTCAGCTTCGCCGGCCCCCTTCGGCTCTACGCGGAGGAGATCGACGCCGCAACCGGCGCGCACCTGGGCAACTTCCCGCAGGCCTTCACCCACCTCTCGCTGATCGATGCGGCGAACCGGCTGATCGCCGCCGAGAACGCCGCGCGCGGCATCGAATGAGCGGCACTGAATCAGCCGCACCCATCAGAAAGTAGGACGACATGGAACTCGGGGCATTCTCGGTCAGCTTGGCCGTCGCGGACGTGCAGGCGTCCCAGGACTTCTACGAGGCGCTCGGCTTCGAACAGGTGATGGGGGACGCCGCGCAGAACTGGCTGATCCTCCGCAACGGCACCACGACGATCGGGCTCTTCCACGGCATGTTCGACAGCAACCTGCTCACCTTCAATCCGGGGTGGTCGGCCACGGCCGAGCCGCTCGACGAGTTCGAGGATGTCCGGAGCCTGCAGAAGACGTTCAAGGAGCGGGGGATGGACTTCCTCTCTGAAGCCGATGAGACGGCGACCGGGCCCGGCAGCTTCATGCTGCGCGACCCGGACGGCAACATCATCCTGTTCGACCAGCACGTCGGCTGATCGGGGCCGCTGCCGGTCGACGCGCAGCAGGCGGCCGCTAGGCTGGGCCCGACCTCGAGGAGCGGATGCCGTGCACGCCTTTCACCCTGATCTGGCCGCAGCGCGGTTCATCCCCGCGTTCTCCTTCGGGCCGGCATCCGCGCGGTTCGTGCGCGGGCGCTCTGCGCGCCCGGCCCCAACCCCGCCCGGCGTCAGTGTGCAGGAGCTGACCGTGGCCGGGCCGGCCGGTGCGCCGGCGGTCACCCTCAGGATCTTCCAGCCGTCCGGGCTCACCGCCCCGGCTCCGGCCCTGCTGTGGGTGCACGGCGGCGGGCTGATCATCGGCAGCCCCGAGCAGGATGACCGCACGAACATCGCCTTCGCCGCGGAGCTCGGCATCACCGTGGCGGCCGTGCGCTACCGCCTGGCCCCAGACAACCCGGCCCCGGCCGCCGTCGAAGACGTCTACGCGGCCTTCCGCGGGCTGCTCGCCGAGGCCGAGGTGCTCAACGTCGACCCCGACCGGATCGCGATCGGCGGGGCGAGCGCCGGCGGCGGACTCGCGGCGGCCGCCGCGCTGCTGATCCACGACCGCGGCGGCGTGCAGCCCGTGTTCCAGCTGCTCGTCTACCCGATGCTGGACGACCGCACGGTGACGCGCGACGACATGGACACGCGCGGCGTGCGGGCCTGGACGCCGAAGAGCAACCGCTATGGCTGGAGCGCCTACCTCGGTCAGGAGCCCGGCAGCGCCGGCGTCTCGGCGTACGCCGCGCCGGCCCGCCGTGAGGAGCTCAGTGGGTTGCCGCCGGCCTGGATCGGCGTCGGCACGCTGGACCTCTTCCACGACGAGGACGTGGAGTACGCCCGCCGCCTGAACGCCGCCGGCGTGCCCTGCCGGCTGTTGGTGGTGCCGGGCGCTTTCCACGGCTTCGATGCCATCTTCGCCAAGGCGGGCGTCGCCCAGGACTTCTGGGCGGCGCAGGCGGAGGCGCTGCGGGAGGCACTCCGGCCTTTACACGGCTGACGCGACGAGGGCCGACACACAAATCTGGGGTGTGCCGGCTCTCGCCGACACACCCCAGACCTTTCAGCCGAGCTCAGAACTGCGCAGCTCAGCTCAGCTCAGATCAGATCAGATCAGATCAGCTCAGCTCAGCTCACTGCACTGCCTTGAGCGCGTTGACCAGGCCCTCTCCGAAGAAGGCGTTGTTCGCGGCCGGGCCGGTGCACTGCGCCGATCCGGTCGGGCAGGCGACATCCGTGGCCTGGGCGTAGAGCACCTGGCCGAGCCCGAGGCCCGAGTTCTCCGGGTGCACCGACTTCAGCAGGGCGGCGACGCCCGCAACGTGCGGCGACGCCATCGAGGTGCCGGAGGAGGTGCCGTATCCGCCGCCAGCAACCGTCGAGAGGATCGACGAGCCGGGGGCCGCGATGTCGATGACACCCAGACCGTAGTTGGAGAAGCCCGACTTGGCGCCCGTGGAGGTGGTGGAGGAGACCGTCACGACGCCGTCGAGCTCGGCGGGGATGTCGTGGCATCCGGTGGCCACGGAGCGCGTGATCGGTACCGTGTCATTCGGGCTGCCCGAATCGACCGTCTTGTTGGCCAGGTCCAGCGCCGAGTTGCCGGCTGCGGCGACGTTCAGGACGCCCTTGCCCTGCGAGTACTGCACGGCGCGGTTGACGGCGGTCTTCACGGCGCTCTGGTCGGCGTTGTCGTCGCACCAGAACTCCCACGGGTCGATGTAGTAGCTGTTGTTGGTGATGTCAGCACCGGTCTCGGTCGCGTGCATGAAGCCGCAGATGGCCGCCTCCGGGTAGATGAACCCGTCGTCGTTGACGACCTTCACCGCAGACACGCGCACGTTCGGTGCGACGCCGACGATGCCGATGCCGTTGCGGGCTGCCGCGATCGTGCCCGCGACGTGCGTGCCGTGCGAGCTGGTCGTGGGCTGCCACGACTCGTAGCTGCTGTCGGCCACGCCGCTCAGGCAGCTGGCCGAGGCGGCCACGTCGACGTTCGCAGCGAGGTCGGGGTGGTCGCCCTGGATGCCGGAGTCGATCACCGCGACGAGAACGTCACGGCTGCCGTCGGTGATCTCGTGCGCGGCGGTCGCGCCGATCGCGGCCATGTCCCACTGGCGGTTCTCGGACGGGTCGGCGACCACGTTCACCTCGGCCTCGACACCCATGTCCTTGGTCTGGTTCGCGGAGCGGCGGTTGCCGGACTCCCCGGGGGCCAGCGGGTCGCTCACCCCGTACGTCGGATCGGTGGCTGCGACGGGCGCAGTGCGCGTCGCGCCGACCGAGAGCACGGCCTTCTCGGTGGCGACGGATGCCGCGAATGCGGCGTTGTCGGACTGCGCGATGACGACGCCGATCTCGGCGTACGACTCGATCACGCTGCCGCCGGCCGCGGCCACGGCGCGCTCGACCTTGAGCGTCTGGCCGCGGTTGACGATGCGCACGTTGATGGCATAGTTCATGAGCGGGCCGGGGGTGGCCTCAACGGCAGGGGCCTTCGCCGTGGGGTAGGGCGCGGCTGTGGCGACACCGGGCACGAGTACCGCGGCGCCGAGTGCGATCGAGAGGGCAAGCCCGGCCGTGAGTGCGCGTTTCCGCGTGCGGCTGGAGGTGGTGCGGAGTGTGGACATCGTTCTCCTCAATTCTGAGGGGCCTCGAAGAGACCCCTGTTTGGTTCCGAAGCCTATGGATCAGCTGAGAGCGCGGATAGTCGACATTAAGGGGGACACCCCCCGCACGGGGGGGGGTCTGATGGGGGCGGTGCCAGTCCGCGGGCGGGGCGGGTCAGGCCGCCGGCGCGAACTGGGCCACGAACTCGGCGAGGGCACCCTCGTACGAGCCGGGGTCGACGTTCCAGCTCTGGATGTGGCCGGCGTCGGCGACCGGAACGTAGCGGGCGTGCGGCAGCGATGCCGCGAACGCCTCACTCTCGGCATGCGGGACCAGCGGGTCGGCGAGGCCTTGGAAGAGCAGGATTGGCAGGTGCTCGAACGGGGCCGTCTGGTCGAGTTCGTCGAGCTCGGCCAGATCGATGCCGCCCCGCCAGGCGACCGCGGCCTGCAGCGGAGAGCTCAGGAAGCCCAAGCCGAAGCGATCCGCCTGCCCCTGTAACACGCCGGACCAGTTGAGCACGGGGGAGTCCAGCACCAGACCGCGCACCCGGGCGGCGTGCGGCGACTCGTGCATGAAGCGGGTGACGATGCTGCCGCCCATCGAGTCGCCGTAGAGCACGAAGTCGGTCGCGCCCTGCCCGATGGCGTAGTCGGCGGCCGCCTCGAGGTCGCGCCACTCGGTCTGGCCGAGCGCGATGAGCCCGGTCGGGCTCGCGGGGGCGTCGACATCGTTGCGGTAGGTGATCAGCAGCGTCGGCAGGCCGGCGTCGACGAGGGTCGGCAGTGGGCGGAGCCCGCTCTCTCGCTGCCCGTCGATGCCGTGCACGAACAACACCCAGGTGTCGCCGTCGCCGGGCACCTGCCAGGCGGGCATCGCTCCGAGCTCGCCGGAGACCGTGACCGGGCTGAACGGGATGCCGAGGCTGCTCTCCGGGTCGCCGGTGTAGATGTTCGGATTCAGCGTGACGGCCGTGCCGGCTCTGAGGGAGCCGGAGATGTTCGAGATGGGGCGGATGACGGTGTCGGCGGTGGTGCGGGTGACGGGGCCGATCGTCGCCGTTCCCGTGCCGGGGCCGGCATCCGTGTCCCAGACCAGGCCGTAGGTGCCCACACGTTTGGTCGCCGCCATCGCGCGCAGCGTCACCTCGCCATCGGAGACGGCGATCACCGTGCCGGCGTGGGTCGAGGTGTCATGGTGCGGGGTCAGCAGCAGTTGCGCGCCCCCGAACACGACGAGGGCGCACCCGGCGATGGCCGCGACGGCGACCCCGCCGAGGGTGAACCATGGCCAACGGCGGCGGGTCTCGGTGCGTGACATGCGGCCACTCTAGCGGCAGCGGCGCGGAGAGCCGGGGCACGGGCGCAGACCCCGCCGTCCGGCTGTTGGGGTCGGACTATTCGGGCGCGAGCACCTCGGCGGTCGGTGCCAGTGCCGGCGCAGGTTTCGGCGTCTGCGGCGGGGTCTTCGTCTGCCACGGCCAGCGCCCGCTGATCTCCAGCTCGAGCGAGAAGCTCAGGAAGGTGCGGATCAGAACGATGCCGCCGAGAACGGCAACGCTCTCCATCGTCGGCGTGAGCGCGACCGTCTTGATGATGTCGGCAGCGACGAGCAGCTCGAGGCCGAGCAGGATCGAGCGGCCCAGTGAACGGCGGAACGGCACGTAGACCGGCCCGCGGCGGCGCAGCAGGGCGTTCAGCGCGATCAGGGTGGTGATGATCGCCCCGACCACGATCACCGCGACGCCCGCGATGTCGATGATTGTGCCGATGAGCTCGATCGTTGCGTGGAAGTCCATACCTGTTGCTACACCGCCGCGGCGCGCGGGGCAAGCCCCGGGGTGGTCGCGCGGCGTCACGAGGCGTGCCCACCCGGCCGCGCTCGCTACGATTGGCGGGTGACCGACGCCGCACCGACCGAGACCCGCACGAGCACCGACATCTCGCAGGCCGTGCGCCCCGCCCGCGCCCAGGCCCTGCTGGACGCACTCGCCTCGCGGGTCGTGATCGCCGACGGCGCGATGGGCACCATGCTGCAGGAGCACGAGCCGAGCCTCGCGGACTACCAGCAGCTCGAGGGCTGCAACGAGATCCTCAACGTCAGCCGGCCCGACATGATCGGCGCCATCCACGACGCCTACTTCGAGACGGGCATCGACGCCGTCGAGACCAACACCTTCGGCGCCAACTGGTCGAACCTCTCCGACTACAACATCGACGACCGCATCGAGGAGCTCGCCCACGCCGGCGCGGCCATCGCCCGCGAGCGGGCAGAGGCCTGGGAGGCGCGCGACGGCCGCCAGCGCTGGGTGCTCGGATCGATGGGTCCGGGCACGAAGCTGCCGAGCCTCGGCCACACCACCTACGCGCACCTCAAGGCGACGTTCGCCGAGCAGGCGCTCGGCCTGATCCGCGGTGGTGCAGACGCCTTCCTCATCGAGACCTCGCAAGACCTGCTGCAGACCAAGTCGGCGGTCAACGGATGCCGGGCGGCCATCGCCGCCAGCGGCATCCGCCTGCCCATCTTCGTCGAGGTGACCGTCGAGACGACCGGCACCATGCTGATGGGCAGCGAGATCGGCGCCGCGCTCACCGCGCTGGAGCCGCTCGGCATCGACGCGATCGGCCTCAACTGCGCCACCGGCCCCGCCGAGATGAGCGAGCATCTGCGGCACCTCTCCAAATTCGCCACCGTCCCCGTCATGTGCATGCCGAACGCCGGCCTGCCGGTGCTCGGCGCCAACGGGGCCAGCTACCCGCTCACCCCGGTCGAGCTGGCGACGGCGCACGAGCAGTTCGTCAGGGAGTTCGGCCTGGGCCTGATCGGCGGATGCTGCGGCACGACGCCCGCACACATGCGGGCCGTCGTCGAGCGGCTGCAGGGCGCCGCGCCCGCCACACGGGTGCTGGAGGCCGACCCGGGCGTCGCCAGCCTGTACCAGCACGTCAGCTTCGAGCAGGAGAACTCCTACCTCTCGATCGGTGAGCGCACCAACGCCAACGGCTCGCGCGCCTTCCGGGAGGCGATGCTCGACGGCCGCTGGGACGACTGCGTCGACATCGCCCGCAACCAGGTGCGCGACGGCGCCAACATGCTCGACGTCTGCACCGACTACGTCGGCCGCGACGGGGCAGAGGACATGAGCTCCATCGTGTCTAGGCTGGCCAGCGCCTCCACGCTGCCGCTCGTCATCGACTCCACCGAGCCCGCCGTGCTGCAGGCCGGCCTCGAGCTGATCGGCGGCCGCCCCGTCGTCAACTCGGTCAACTTCGAGGACGGCGAGGGCGGCACCAGCCGCTTCGCCCGCATCATGCCGCTCGTCAAGGAGCACGGCGCCGCCGTCATCGCCCTGACCATCGACGAGCAGGGCCAGGCCCGCACCACCGAGACGAAGGTCGCCATCGCCTCCCGGCTGGTCGACACCTTGATTGGCGAGTGGGGCATGCGGGTGGAGGACATCATCGTGGACGCCCTCACCTTCCCGATCGCCACCGGCCAGGAGGAGACCCGCCGCGACGCCATCGAGACGATCGAGGCGATCCGCCAGATCACCGCGAAGTACCCGGGCATCAACACGACGCTCGGCGTCTCCAACGTCTCCTTCGGCCTCAACCCGGCCGCCCGCTCGGTGCTGAACTCGGTGTTCCTGCACGAGGCAGTCGAGGCTGGGCTGACGAGCGCGATCGTCGACGCCGCGAAGATCGTGCCGCTGGCATCCGTGCCGGAGGACCGCCGCAAGGTCGCCCTCGACCTCGTCTGGGACCGCCGCGAGTACGACGCAGACGGCACGCTCGTCTACGACCCGCTCTCCACCATGCTCGACCTCTTCGCCGGGGTGGACGCCGCGGCGCTCAAGGACCAGCGGGCCGCGGAGCTGGCCGCGCTGCCGGTGGGCGAGCGGCTGGAGCGCCGCATCATCGACGGCGAGGGCAAGGGGCTCGAGGGCGACCTCGACCTGGCCCGCGCCGGTGGGCTGAGCGCCATCGACATCATCAACCTGCACCTGCTGGAGGGCATGAAGGTGGTCGGGGAGCGCTTCGGCGCAGGCGAGATGCAGCTGCCGTTCGTGCTGCAGTCCGCCGAGGTGATGAAGAACGCCGTCGCCCTGCTCGAGCCGCACATGGAGAAGTCGGATGCCGCGGGCAAGGGCACGATGGTGATCGGCACCGTGCGCGGCGACGTGCACGACATCGGCAAGAACCTCGTCGACATCATTCTCTCCAACAACGGCTACACGGTCGTGAACATCGGCATCAAGCAGACGATCAACGAGTTCATCGCGGCCGCAGAGGAACACAACGCCGACGTCATCGGCATGAGCGGGCTGCTCGTCAAGTCGACCGTCGTGATGAAGGAGAACCTGCTCGAGCTGCAGAACCGCGGCTTCGCCAAGCGCTGGCCGATCATCCTCGGCGGCGCCGCCCTCACCCGCAGCTACGTCGAGGACGACCTCGACGCGCTCTTCGACGGCACCGTGCGCTACGCCCGCGATGCCTTCGAGGGCCTCGCCCTGATGGAGCCGCTCGTGGCGATCGCCCGCGGCGCCGACCCGGAGAGCGTCGGCCTGCCCGCGCTGAAGAAGCGCATCCACCGGCAGAGCCAGCTGATTGTGACGGAGCCGGAGGACCTGCCCGCCCGCTCGGATGTCGCGCTGGACAATCTTGTTCCCGTGCCGCCGTTCTGGGGCACCCGCATCGTCAAGGGCATCGCCCTGGCCGAGTACTCGGCCTTCCTGGACGAGCGGGCGACGTTCCTCGGCCAGTGGGGGCTGAAGCCGGGACGCGGCGACGACGGCGCCAGCTACCAGGAGCTCGTCGACACCGAGGGTCGGCCGCGGCTGCGCTACTGGCTCGACCGGATCCTCGCCGAGGGCATGCTGGATGCCTCCGTCGCCTACGGCTACTTCCCGGTCGTCGCGGACGGCAACGACATGGTCGTGCTGCACCACGGCGACGATGCGGCCGGGCTGCTCGGCGTGCCGGGCCTGCTGGCACCGGACGGCGGCTCCGGCGGAGCGGTCGGCAGCGAGCGGCTGCGCTTCACCTTCCCCCGTCAGCGCCGCGACCGGCACCTGTGCCTCTCCGACTTCGTGCGCGGGAAGGAGAGCGGGCAGACGGATGTCGTCGCCGTGCAGCTGGTGACCGCCGGGCAGCGGGTGAGCGAGACGACGTCGAAGCTGTTCGCGGAGAACAAGTACCGCGACTACCTGGAGCTGAACGGGCTCGCGATGCAGCTGACCGAGGCCCTGGCCGAGTACTGGCACTCGCGGGTCCGTGCCGAGCTCGGCCTGGCCGGCGAGGAACCGACGGATGTCGCCGGGCTGTTCAAGCTGGAGTACCGCGGTGCCCGCTTCTCGCTCGGCTACCCGGCCTGCCCCGAGATGGAGGACCGCCGCAAGGTCGTCGAGCTGCTGAAGCCGGAGCGGATGGGTGTCGTGCTCTCGGAGGAGCTGCAGCTGCACCCGGAGCAGTCCACCGATGCGTTCGTCTTCCACCACCCCGAGGCCAAGTACTTCTCGGTCTAGCCGCCGGCGCTGGAGCTCCCGTTGGCTCCGGGGCTTCGGTCGCTCGTTCCTCGCTCCCTCGAGCCGACGTGGAAACTCCCGTTGGCTCGAGGGAGCGCCAGCGACCGAAGCCAACACCGCCAGTCATGCCCCTCCCCGTTGGTCGAGTAGGCGCGCCAGCGCCGTATCGAGACCTCGCAACCGGACCCGGTTGGCTCCGGGGCTTCGGTCGCTCGTTCCTCGCTCCCTCTAGCCAGCGTGCGGAGGGGCGTGGCGCGGTCCGGCGGGCGTGGGGTCTCCCGTTGGCTCGAGGGAGCGCCAGCGACCGAAGCCAACACCGCCGGGCGTGCCCATCTCCGTTGGTCGAGTAGGCGCGCCAGCGCCGTATCGAGACCTCGCAACCTGGTCCGGTTGGCTCCGGGGCTTCGGGTGCTCGTTCCTCGCTCCCTCTAGCCAGCGTGCGGAGGGGAGGGGAGGGCCCATCCCCGTTGGCTCGAGGGAGCGCCAGCGACCGAAGCCAACACCGTCCGCCCTGCCGCGCCCCTCCCCGTTGGTCGAGTAGGCGCGCCAGCGCCGTATCGAGACCTCGCAACCGGGTCCGGTTGGCCCCGGGGCTTCGGTCGCTCGTTCCTCGCTCCCTCTAGCCAACGTGCGGAGGGGAGGGCCCATCCCGGTTGGCTCGAGGGAGCGCCAGCGACCGAAGCCAACAGCGCCGGCCGTGCCCCTCAGCGTTGATCGAGTAGGCGCGCCAGCGCCGTATCGAGACCTCGCAACCGTATCCGGTTGGCTCCGGGGCTTCGGTCGCTCGTTCCTCGCTCCCTCTAGCCGACGTGGGGAGGGGAGGGCCCATCCCCGTTGGCTCGAGGGAGCGCCAGCGACCGAAGCCAACAGCGCCGGGCCGTTCCCCGTTGGTCGAGTAGGCGCGCCAGCGCCGTATCGAGACCTCGCAACCCGATCCGGTTGGCTCCGGGGCTTCGGTCGCTCGTTCCTCGCTCCCTCTAGCCAGCGTGCGGAGGGTAGGGGAGGGCCCATCCCCGTTGGCTCGAGGGAGCGCCAGCGACCGAAGCCAACAGCGCCGGGCCTGCCCATCCCCGTTGGTCGAGTAGGCGCGCCAGCGCCGTATCGAGACCTCGCAACCGGGTCTCGATACGCTCGTTCCTCGCTACTCGACCAGCGGGTGTGGCCGAGGCTGGTGCTCAGCGCGCGGCGGGGAGCTTCGCGCGGCGGAGAGCGGCCAGCAGCGCCGGGCCGAGCAGGGCCAGCCCGACCACGGTGGTGACGGCCCGCACGGTGTCCCACGTCAGCGTCGAGCTCACCAGCGAGTACAGGGCGAACGAGGCCAGGTTCGTGCCGAGCGGGGCGCCGGCCTCATAGGAGATGTCCGTGCCCATGCCGACCGCGAACGGCCAGAACCAGATGTTCATCAGCAGCCCGAACAGATAAGACGCCGCGACCCCGTACCCGGCGAGCATCAGGATCTCGAGTCTGCCCGCCCGCCTCACCGCGGAAAGCGCGGCCAGCGCGGCACTGGCGGACGCCGCATCCGCCCCACCGCGCACCCGCGGCCGGATGCGCGGCAACAGGCCGGCCCCCGCCGCCACCCAGGCGCAGGCGAACATCTGGAACGGCGTCCACGGGCCGAATCCGCCCCAGAGCAGCGACGACACCGCGATCGTGATGAGCCCGAGCAGGAAGCCGAAGCGGGCGCCGTAGGCGCGGCCGGCCAGGATCAGCACGATGAACACTGCCTCGATGCCCCCGACACCGGCGCCGGCGATGCGGATGCCCGCGCCGATTGCCGCGAGCACACCGAGCAGTGCGACGGCCTTGGCCGAGTGCATCTCGCGGTCGAGCGCCAGCGCGACGACGGCGATGGCGGCCGGCACCAGGGCCATGGCGACGTATGGCGCGGCCCGTTGGGCATCGGCCGGCACGGCACTGGCCAGCAGCGGCCAGGCGAAGCCCGCGAACGCCAGCAGGCTGCCGGTGGCGAGGGCGGGCGCTGTCCAGGTGGCGCGGCTCATCGTGGCACCGCCGCGTCCTCGGCCTGCAGCCGGCCATCGGCCAGGCGCAGCCGTCGTTCGGCGTAGCTCCGCGCGAAGCCGGCGTCGTGCGTGGCGAACAGCACGGCTCGCCCGCCCTCCGGCTCTCCGTGCAGGGCTGCACGCTGCAGCGCGAGGCCGACCATCCGCCGGGTCGCCGGGTCCAGGCCCCGTGACGGCTCGTCGACGAGCAGCACGTCAGGCCCCGGCGCCAACTGGATCGCCAGGGCGAGGCAGAGCTGCTGCCCGGCCGAGAGGTCCCGCGGATGCCGCAGCAACAGCTCGACGTGGCTCGGGCTGCCCGCGTCCTGCCCGAGCAGCCGCGCAAAGGTCGTGTCGGTCGGCACGGCGGGGGAGTCGGCGCGGTCCGCCCGCCGACACTCCGCCGCCACGCTGGTCTGAAGGAAGAGCTCGTCGACGCGCTCCGGCACCAGCGCGATGCGCCGCCGCCGCTGGGCCGGGGCGAGCGCCGCGACGTCGTCGCCGGCGACGAGCACGGTTCCGGCGGCATCCGCCAGCGCCATCGCCAGGAGCAGGCTCGACTTGCCCGCGCCGTTCGGGCCGGACAGCGCCACGAGCTCGCCGGCGGCCAGCTCGAACGCGGCTCCGTCGACGACGGTTGCTCCGTCGTGCGTGACGCTCAACCCGCGAACGTGGGCGAGCGGATGCCGGGCACAGGCGGCCGCGGCCGGAGCGGCAGGAGGGGCCTCGAGTCGTTCCGCGGGCAGCTCCGCGGGCGCCTCCGCGGACACCCGCACCCGCCCACTGTCGATCTGCAGCCACTGCTGGGCGAGCGGCTGCCAGAGCTCCCACTGGTGCTCGGCGACGATCACCGCGACGCCCTGCTCCCGCACGAGCCCGCCCAACGCCGCGGACACCCGAAGGCGAGCCGCGTCGTCGAGCTCGGCGAGTGGCTCGTCGACGAGCAGGAGCCGCGGCCGGGCGACGACCGCGGCGGCGATCGCGACGAGGGTCGCCTCGCCGGCCGAGAGCGCAACGATGTCGCGGTCGAGCAGATGCCCGATCGTGAGCAGCTCGGCCGTCGCCCGCACCCGCGCGGTGCGCGCCGGCTCCGCGACGCCCTGCACGGCCAGCGCGAAGCCGATCTCCTCGTGCACGGTGGCGGTGGCGAAGCCGAGGCGCACGTTCTGCGCGACCGAGCCGACGAACGCGGCCGTCTCGCGCGGAGGGGTCGTGGCCCGGTCGAGGCCCGCAACACGGATGCGCCCGCTCTGCTGCCCGCCGTCGAAGTGCTGGAACAGGCCGTCGAGGCCGCGCAGCAGGCTGGACTTTCCCGCGCCGGTGGGCCCGACGAGCACCGTAAAGGTACCGGGGGTAATAGTGAAGGACATTCCCGAAAGGAGCGTCGCGCCGTCGCGGTGGAGGCCGGCATCCGTCAACTCTGCGACCGGCGCGTGCGTCTCGGCGAGCGGCGTTGCGGCTGGCAGCGGATGCCGCGCCGCGAAGCCGCGCACCTCCATGGAAGCCGCGAGGGCGAGCGCCCGCTCGATGGTCTGCTCGAACACGGGCACCAGCAGCGCGGCTCTCCCGCGTTCGCCGCGCAGTGCGGCGGCCCGGCGGAGCCTGCGCACAGCCTGCGCCAGCGCGGGGGCGGTCGACCAGGCGATCACGAGCGAGCGGCTGATCGCCCGCAGCGGCCCGCGGGTCGAGCCGTGCACGAACAGCCTGCGCATGTCGACGACGGCGTTGACGAGCCCGAAGGCAAGGATGACGGCCGCGAAGGGCAGCGCGCTGAGCGCCGCGTTCCAGAGGCCGCCCGTCGTGATGGGGCCGAAGAGGGCGACGTGCGCGAACGGCCCGCCGAGCGGGATGCGGGGCAGGTCGAGCAGCAGGATGCCGCTGCCGCCCGCCCCGCCGAAGACGATGCGGTAGACCACGCGGGTCGCCACGAACACGGCGGCAACGAGTGCCGCCGTGCGCAGGGCGCCCGCGTGGAAGCGCACCTAGCCCGCCGCCGGGGGCTGCGGCTCGGTGCCGGAGCCGGTGGTGTAGACGAGGCCGATGCTCTGGCCGGGCTCGGCCTGCAGCGTGGAGAGGCCCTCCATGGCGAAGCCCCAGTCGGCGTCGGCGGCCGGCTTCACCCAGAGCGCCCAGAAAGCGTACGCGGGGGACATCGAGCTGCACGGCTCGGTGAACGGCGCCTCGCCCGGCACCTCGACGGTCTCGTCGGCGGCCGGGCGGCCGTCGACGCGGCAGACCACGGCGTCGCCGTAGTCGGCGTTGCCCTCTGTCGCCACTCCGGCCTGCGCGATCGCGTCGGCGGCGGCGATCGCCGCGTCGGCGTCGATGCAGTCGGTGACGGCGGGGGAGTCCAGGATGCCGAAGTCGACGACGACTTCGACGCCCGAACAGCTCTCGCCCGCGCCGGGCGCGGCGGCGTCGCTCGCGACAGCGGGGGTGGTCGGTTCTGGTGCGGCATCCGTGCTCGCAGCGCAACCGCTCAACAACAGGGCGCCGACGATGGCCGCGGAAAAGAGGGGGATTTTCATGGGTCCAGCGTAGCGAGCGCGTCCATGCCCGCCGACCGGATGACGGCGCATGAAGCCGCCGTCCCGCGCCGGGCGTGTCGGCGCCCGGCGATCACTCTCCCGCTCTCAGTTCGAGGGCGGCGGCCCGCCACCGGGCCCGCCGCTCGGAGGTGTCCCTCCGCCGCCGCCGTTTCCGCCTCCGCCGCCCGGCGCCGAGCCCGCGGTCGGCGTCGTGCGAGTGTCCACCCGCACCGTGAGGGAGACCTGGTAGCCGGATGTCGCGTCGCCGGTCACCGTGGCCAGCTGCAGCGCGCCGCCATCGTCGCCGAACACGTTGTCGCTGGCGAGGCTGACCTGGGCGAGGTTCTCTGCGGAGCCCTCGTACCCGTCCAGGGCGTACACGGTCTCGCAGACGTCCTGCGGCAGCGCCAGCTGCGAGGTGGAGATGGCGTTCGCCGAGTCGGTGATGGCGCCGACGCCGGGGTACACCTCGAAGTGCACGTGCGGCCAGCGCCCCGTGTAGCAGGCCGGGAAGATCGACGTGTAGGAAACCTTCCCGGCGCTGTCGGCCACCTGCACGCCGCGCAGGTAGGTGACGTTCTCCAGCCCGTTCGAGTACATCGAGTAGCCACCGCCGCTGTCGCAGTGCCAGACGTAGACGGCCACGCCGGCGAACGGCACGTCGTTGCCCGCCATGTCGAGGATCGTCAGCGTGATGGCCATCGGCACGCCCGTCGCGGTGGCGCCGCCATCGATGCTGGAGCGGATGTCGCTGCGCACGATCCCCGACTGCTCGAAAATGTCTGGCCCGTTCGAGCCGTCACCGGGGTACGGGCCGGCCGTCTCGTCGGGGATCTCGCCCGTCGCGGTGCCCGCCGTCGCCGCGCCGGAGGACGTGCCGCCCGAGCCGCCCGGGGTGCAGGCAGCCAGGAGCACGGCCCCGAGGCCGGCGCCGAACACGCTGAGCACGCCGCGCCGGCTCAGCAGCGTGCCGATGTCGAACGCGACGCCCTGATCGACCACCTCCTCGTCGGCCCGGTCGAGCAGGCGGCCCTCGAATGCCGGGCCGGCCGGGGTGGACTCTGGTTCGGGGATGCGGCTCATGGGGACCTCGCGAGTTCTGGTTGTCGGAGCGTACTCCGAGCATGCGTGGCCACGCCATGCCCCTGCCCTGAGCGGGCTGGGAGTCCGCTATGGACGGTGCCGGCCGGCATCCGCCAAACCCGCTCAGACACAAACGAGCGGGGGCTTCTGCACGGTGTCGAGGTTCAACACTGTGCAGAAGCCCCCGCTCGGAGGGGTCAGGCGCTCAGGAGGGCGCCGTGGTGCTTAGTAGCGCTCGCGCGGCTTGCGGTCGCCGTAGCCACCGCGATCGCCGCCGCGGTCGCGGTCACCGTAGCCACCGCGGTCGCGGTCGCCGTAGGAGCCACGGTCGTCACGGCGCGCAGGCGCACCGCTGTCCGGGCGCAGCTCGATGAGCTTGCCGCTGATGCGGGTGTTCTCGAGGCGCGCCAGCGTGTCCTGGCTGAGGTTTGCCGGCAGGTCGACGAGCGAGAAGTCGGGGCGGATCTGGATCGCACCGAAGTCGTCCCGGCTGAGGCCACCCTCGTTGGCGAGGGCGCCGACGATCTGGCGCGGCTCGACCTTGTGGCGCTTGCCGACGGCGATGCGGTACGTCGAGAGGCCCTCGTTGCTGCGCGGGCGGCGCTCCGGGCGCTCGGGGCGGTCACCGCGGTCGCGGCTGCCACCGCGGTCGTCACGCGAGTAGCGGTCGTCGCGGCTGCGCTCGTCGCGCGAGCCCCGGTCGAAGCGGTCCTCGCGGTCGAAACGCTGAGCACGCGCCTCCTCCGGCGAGAGCAGCAGCGGGGTGTCGCCCTGGGCGACGAGGGCGAGGGCCGCGGCCACATCGGCCTCCGGCACGTCGTGGTGCTTGATGTAGTGGTTGACGATGTCGCGGAACTCCGCGATGCGGTCGCCCTGGCTGAGCGCCTCGGTGATGGCGCTGTCGAAGCGGGCCAGGCGCGTCACGTTGACGTCGTCAACGCTCGGCAGCTGCATCTGGGTGATCTCCTGGCGCGTGGCCTTCTCGATCGAGGTGAGCATGCGGCGCTCGCGCGGGGTGACGAAGCTGATCGCCTGGCCGCTGCGGCCGGCGCGGCCGGTGCGGCCGATGCGGTGCACGTAGGACTCGGTGTCGATCGGCAGGTCGTAGTTGACGACGTGGCTGATGCGCTCGACGTCGAGGCCGCGCGCTGCGACATCCGTGGCCACCAGGATGTCGAGCTTGCCCGACTTCAGCTGGTTGACGGTGCGCTCGCGCTGCACCTGGGCGACGTCGCCGTTGATCGCGGCGGCGGAATAGCCGCGGGCGCGCAGCTTCTCGGCGAGCGTCTCTGTCTCGTTCTTGGTGCGGGTGAAGACGATCATGCCCTCGAAGTTCTCGACCTCGAGGATGCGGGTGAGCGCGTCGACCTTCTGCGGGTACGCGACCATCAGGTAGCGCTGCGTGATGTTCGCGGAGGTCGTGGTCTTGGTCTTGACCGTGATGACCTCGGGGTCCTTGAGGTACTTGCCCGAGATGCGGCGGATGCCGGCCGGCATGGTGGCCGAGAAGAGTGCGACCTGCTTCTCATCGGGGGTGTCGGCGAGAATCGTCTCGACGTCCTCGGCGAAGCCCATCTTGAGCATCTCGTCGGCCTCGTCGAGCACGAGGAACTTCAGCTCGGAGAGGTCGAGAGTGCCCTTGGAGAGGTGGTCCATGATGCGACCGGGCGTGCCGACGACGATGTGCACGCCGCGACGGAGGGCGGAGAGCTGGACGCCGTAGCCCTGGCCGCCGTAGATCGGAAGCACGTGAACACCCTTGAGGTGAGCGGCGTACTTCTCGAACGCCTCGCAGACCTGCAGGGCGAGCTCGCGGGTCGGGGCGAGCACGAGGGCCTGCGGGGTCTTCTGCGAGACGTCGAGGCGCGAGAGGATGGGCAGCGCGAACGCGGCGGTCTTGCCGGTGCCGGTCTGGGCGGTGCCGAGAACGTCGCGGCCTTCGAGAAGCGGCGGGATCGTGGCGGCCTGGATGGCGGACGGGGTCTCGTAGCCGACGTCTTTCAGGGCCTTGAGAACGAGGTCATCGAGCCCGAGCTCGGAAAAAGTAAGGGTGGGGGCGGCGGTTTCGGCCTCGCCGGGCAGAGTGGTGTCAGAAGACGTCATACCCTCAACGGTAGTCGCTCGGGCGCCACAGTTCGCACAATCATGCCCGAATCCACACTATCGGGGCAAATGCGCAGGAGCCGGGCATGCGTCGAGGGCGTGTCGCGGTGTCTGCGGCGCTCCCTAAACTGATCCCCATGACCCCAGATGAGCTGGCCACCCTCTGCCTCAGCCTGCCCCAGGCTATCGAGACGTACCCGTTCGGCGAGCAGACGACGGTGTTCAAGACAAGCGGCAACGGCAAGATCTTCGCGCTGGGCGTTCTGGATGCCGTGCCGCTCACCCTCTCGGTCAAGGTCGACCCGGAGGAGGGCCGGGCGCTCCGCGAGGAGTACCCGAGCCACATCACACCCGGCTATCACCTGAACAAGAAGCACTGGGTCACGCTCCTGCTCGACGGCACCCTCGACGACTCCCTCGTTGAGCAGCTGGTGCGCGACAGCCACGCGCTGGTGCGCCCCAGCGTGCCGCGGGCGCCGCGCGGCTAGGCGGCGCCCGCCCCGCGGCTACCCGAGATCGCCGAGCGAGCCATCCGCGCCGAGCTCCAGCACCCGGTCGAGGCCGAGGCGGGCCAGGAAGGCGTCGTCGTGGCTGACGATCAGCAGTGCACCGCGGTAGCTCCGCAGTGCCGCGACGAGCTGGTCGACGGACGGCAGGTCGAGGTTGTTCGTCGGCTCGTCCAGCACCAGCAGCTGCGCTGGCGGCTCGGCGAAGAGCAGGCGGGCCAGCGCCACGCGGAACCGCTCGCCTCCGGAGAGGGTGGCAACCGGACGGGTCACGCTGTCGCCGCGCAGCAGCAGGCGGGCCAGCCGGTTGCGGATCTCCCCGACCGGTGTGCGGGGTGCGGCCGCCCGCACGTTCTCGACGGCGCTGGCGTCGGGGTCGAGGCCGTCGAGTCGCTGGCTGAGGTAGCCGACCCGCTCGGTCAGCAGACGGCCGCCGGCACGTCCGGCATCCGCTGGCCTGCCGCCCAGCAGGGTCTCGAGCAGCGTGGACTTGCCGACGCCGTTCGCGCCGACGAGCGCCACCCGCTCCGGCCCGTGCAGGTAGATTGTGCTGCCGCTTGCTCCGTCCCGGAGCTCGGCGATGCCCTTGCCGGCCGGGACGCCGGGGTCAGGCAGCTCGAGGTGGATGCTCTCCTCGCTGCGGAGGCGGGTCGCGGCGGCATCCAGCGCGGTCTGCGCCTCGTGCACCCGGTCGTCGCCCCCGCTGCGCAGCTTGCCGGCTGACACCTGGGCGTTGGACGCCTTCTGGTGCATCACGATCTTGGCGGCGCTGCGGTTGTCGTAGCTCTTCTGAGCGATGTGTGCGCGCCGGGCCAGGGTGCCCTCCGCCTCGACGCGCTGCCGCTTCTCGGCCTTCAGTCGTTGCTCGGCCGAGCGCACCGACTGGGCGGCGGCGGCCTGGAGCACATCCTGGTTCTCGCGCCAGGCGCTGTACGGGCCGCCGAAGACGGTCAGCGCGCCGGCGTGCAGCTCGGCCGTCGTCTGCATCACCTCGAGCAGTGCGGTGTCGTGGCTGACCACGAGCAGCGTGCCCGGCCAGGAGGCCAGCAGGGTGCGCAGCCTCGCCCTGGCGTCGCGGTCGAGGTTGTTGCTCGGCTCATCGAGCAGGGTCACCGCGGCCTGCCGCAGGCGGAGGCCGGTGATCGCGACCAGAATCGCCTCGCCGCCGGACATCTCGGTGACGCTGCGCCCGAGATCGGCTGCGGAGAGCCCGATCGCCCGCAGGGCCTCGTCGGCGCGCGTCTCCAGATCCCAGTCGTCGCCGAGCACCTCGAAGTGCTCCTCGGCGACGTCACCGGATTCGATGGCACGGAGCGCCGCCAGCTTGTCGGCGACGCCGAGCAGCCCGGCCACCGTGACCCCGGCATCCAGTGCCAGGTTTTGCGGCAGGTAGCCGATGTCGGCGGGTGCGCCGATCTGGCCCGTGCTCGGGCTGAGCTGCCCGGCGATCAGGCGCAGCAGCGTGGACTTGCCCGCGCCGTTGCTGCCGACCAGTCCGGTGCGGCCGGTGCCGAAGCTGCCGCTCAGGGTGGAGAGGGCGAGGGTGCCATCCGGCCAGCTGAACGACACGTTGTTCAGGGTGACGGATGACGGGGTGCCAGATGAGAGGTGGTTCGTAGACATACAGACTCCAGAGTGTTCAGCGGACGCGCTGAAACCGGAGCCGAGGACGGCGAATCGACGATTGTCAGCGCGCGGGGTGCGGCGCGAAACCCTCGAATGTCCTCATGTCCCTACCCTTCCATCGGCAACAAGACCTCCCCAGTCTGCCAAAGGACGGGGACGAGTGCAAACGGCGCGCGCCGGTATCGGCTCAGCCTGTGTGCGTACACAGGGTTGGCAAAACGCCCGATGATAGGGTCGAAATGTTGGGCCGCACATACCTCGCGGTCATCCCATACGGCAATGGTGTTGCACACATTCTGCGACTGGCCACTGGTGACCAACAACTCACGGGGAGCAGGCCGTCCGGCCTGCCCAATTTCTGCCCGTGACAGCTCGAATTGGCAAGGACAGGCGAAGGCCGCCAGGCCGGAGAGGAACATTTGCAGAAGCGCATCGCAATTATCGGAGCAGGCCCCAGCGGCATGGCCCAGCTGAGGGCTTTCGAATCAGCACGGGAGCAGGGACGGGAGATCCCCGAGATCGTCTGCTTCGAGAAGCAGAGCGACTGGGGTGGCCAGTGGAACTTCAACTGGCGCACCGGCATCGACGCCCACGGTGAGCCCGTGCACTCCAGCATGTACCGCAACCTCTGGTCGAACGGGCCGAAGGAGGCCCTCGAGTTCGCCGAGTACACCTTCGACGAGCACTTCGGCCGCCCGATCAGCTCCTACCCGCCGCGCGCCGTGCTCTGGGACTACATCAACGGCCGCGCAGAGAAGAGCGATGTGAAGAAGCACGTTCGCTTCTCCACCGCCGTGCGCTGGGTGCAGTACAACGCCGAGACGGAGACGTTCACCGTCACCGTCGAGGATCTGGTCACCCGCACCACCGAGAGCAGCGAGTTCGACAACGTCATCGTCGGCTCCGGCCACTTCTCCTTCCCCAACGTTCCAGACTTCGCCGGCATCGAGACGTTCCCCGGCACGCTCCGCCACGCACACGACTTCCGTGGGGCAGAGAGCCTCGCCGACAAGGACGTGCTGCTGATCGGCGCCAGCTACTCCGCCGAGGACATCGGCGTGCAGGCATACAAGATGGGCGCCCGCTCGGTGACGCTGAGCTACCGCTCGCGCCCGATGGGCTTCGACTGGCCAGAGGACATCACCGAGGTGCCGCTGCTCGAGCGCTTCGACGGCTCGGTGGCCCACTTCGTCGACGGAACCTCGAAGCGCTTCGATGCCGTCATCCTGTGTACCGGGTACCTGCACCACTACCCCTACCTGCCCAGCGATCTCTCGCTCGACTCCCCGAACAACGTGTACCCGGACACGCTCTACCGCGGCGTGGTCAGTGAGGCCAACAACAAGCTGTTCTACCTGGGCGCCCAGGACCAGTGGTTCACCTTCAACATGTTCGACGCGCAGGCGTGGTACGTGCGTGACGTGATCCTCGGCGATGCAACGCTGCCGGATGCCGCGGCACAGCGCGCCGACATCGACCGCTGGCTCGCCCGCTTCCACGCGCTCGAGAGCGCTGCGGCAGAGGTGCGGTTCCAGGCCGATTACATTCGTGACCTGATCGAGCAGAGCGACTACCCGATGTTCGACCTCGACGAGGTCGTGCGCATCTTCCTGGAATGGAAGAAGGACAAGCAGGAGAACATCCTCACGTACAGGGATGCCGTCTACCCGTCCGTGATGACCGGCACCATGGGCGCTGTGCACCACACGCCGTGGCTGCAGGAACTCGACGACAGCGCCGACCGATACCTGGCTCACCCGAAGACCGATGTCATCAAGGTGATCGTCGACGGGCGCAACCTGCCCTCGAACGTGTAGAGACAGCTCGTCTGAATGGCGGGGTCCCGGCTGAGCCGGGCCCCGCCATTCGTGTCTGTGGATAACTTTGACGGGGCCGGGCCGCTTTGCCCTACGGTGTTCGCATGCGAACCGGGAGTGCGCCCCTGCCACTGCTCCTTGCCGCGTGCGCGCTCGCCGCGGTGGCTCTCGCCGGGTGTGCCGCCGGCCCGTCACCTTCCCCCGAACCTGCTCCAACGCCGATCGTGACGACGGATGGCGCTGCGCCCCTCTTCGCCACGGACGAGGAGGCGCTCGCCGCAGCGGAGGAGGCGTATGCGGCTTACATTGCTGCGAGTGACGCAGTCCTAACGAGCGGTGGAGTCGACGCCGCGGCACTAGATGATGTTGCGATTGGGAACGCGCTTGCTTTCGAATTAGCGGGTGCCGCAGATTTCGTGGCAAATGGATTGCATTCGAGTGGCACTACGTCTTTCAGAATTCACCGGCTGCAGTCTGTTCGGAGTAGCAACGAATGGGCCGTTGAGGTGCGGGCCTACGTATGTGACGACCTATCGACGGTTGATTTGCTGGACCAAGCTGGGGAATCCAAGGCGCTGCCCGACCGGCCAGTTCATATTCCGTATCTGATTGCTGTTGTCGGTAGTTCCCCAACCGCATTGAAAGTTGCGGAGAAAGAGCTGTGGGTAGACGGGAACTTTTGCTGATGCGATGGCATCTCGCGATTTGCACGTCCACTGTTGCGATTTGCATTCTGGCGCTCGCCACACCGAGCACTGCTAACGCTGAAAGTCCTTGCACACTGCTGGAGATTAGGCAGGGCACATGTGAGATTGACATTGACGCCAGCCTCACGCCGGGCGGCGTAGACCTCATCGGTGGGGGCGAGAGCGTCTCCGGCGGGGGAGCCGGTGGCGGGAGCGACGGCGGCGGTGTCGCCGAACCGCCGCAGCCGCCGCAGCCGCCCCAGCCGCCCGCGCTGGGCTCGGACGAGACTCCGAACAACGACAACGGTCTGCCGCCGGGGTGCACCGGCGCCCCGGACGTCTGCGACCCGGAGCTCGTGATCACCTGGAGCGACATCGCCTCGTTCCGAGCCTCGGCGCCCCAGCTGGCAATGGAACCGGATGGCTGGGCGGTGCGGGGGCTTCCGACGAACTTTGTCGCGACGGCATCCGTCGAGGTCATCGCCGGGAGCCTGTTGGGGTTCCCCGCCGAGGTGCGCTTCACACCGGTTGGCTTCGCCTGGGACTACGGCGACGGTGCAACCGGGTTCAGCGCCAGCGGTGGAAGCAGCTGGGGCGGCGCCGCGTTCAGCGAGACCGCCACGAGCCACATCTACACGACCCGAGGAGACTTCTCGGCAAGCGTGGCGGTCGAGCTCTCGGCCGAGTATCGGTTCGGTGGGGGAGACTGGCGTCCCATCTCCGGCACCATCCGCCTCGCGGCCTCCGCCACGCCGGTCGCGGTGAAGTCGGCCACGACGGTGCTCGTCGCCGGCAGCTGCGTCGCGCGTCCATCGGATCCGGGCTGCTGACCGGCAGGGCGGCGTCCGTGCCACGAGCCTTCCGCACGGAGCCGCCGCCGGGCAGAATGCCTGCATGGCTTCCGTTGTGCAGATCGTCCGCGGTGTCGTCGCACCGCTCACCCACACGCGGCTGTTTCGGTGGGCGGCGCCCACGGTGCTGCCCGTGTTGGAGCGGCTCGTCACCCGGCTGAGCGGCGGGCGAGTGCAGCTGAGCGGCCTACTCGTGCCGTCACTCGTGCTGCACACCGTCGGCGCGAAGTCCGGCGCGCCACGCGACACCGAGCTGATGTACACACCAGACGGTCGGGGGAGCGCGCTCGTCGCGGGCACGAGCTTCGCCCGCGACAAGCATCCCGCGTGGAGCTACAACCTGCTCGCGCACCCGGATGCCGCCATCACGGTGCGCGGGCGCCGGATGCCCGTGCGCGCCGAACTCCTCCGCGGGGAGGAGCGCGAGGCCGCGTGGCGGCTGATCGAGGCCCAGTGGCCGGGCTACCGCGGCTACGAGCGTGAGTCGGGGCGGGCGGTGCGGCTGTTCCGGCTGCGGCTGCAGCCAGCCGGCATCCACCCGCCCGCTGCTACGGGCGGGGCTGCCCGCTGATCGTCTCCGTGAGCCCCACGGCGATTCGCTCGGCCAGGTACTCCGCCCAGAGCGCGTAGCCCGTGGCCGATGGATGGAAGCGATCCTCGGCGAAGAAGTCCGCGCCGAGCTCCAGCTCCCGTTCGCTGAAGGGGATGAAGAGCACACCCAGCTCAGCGCAGACCAGGGCGGAACGGGCGTCGATGCGCTGTGCCCGGCGTGCGAGGTACGGGCGGAGCGGGCTGCGCAGGGCGGGGAACCGCGAGAACGGTGGAACGCCGGTGAGCAGGACGAGCGTCGCAGGGCCCGCGCCCGCGTGCCGCAGGCCGCTGACCAGGGTGCGCAGCTGCTCCTCCCATTCGGCGGTGCTGCGCCCGCCGATCACATCGTTGGCCCCGGCGGCGATCACGGCGACGTCGGCGGCGAACGCGTCAGGGTCGGAGCCGTCCACCGCGGGCAGCAGGCGGTGGCGGATGCGACGGATGGTCGCGCCATTCTGCCCGACAACCTGCCAGTGCACGCCCCGCCCCGTGCGGCTGGCCAGCGCATCGGCGAGGCGTCCGCTGAGCGCCAGGTCCTGTGTCGGCGCACCAACGCCCGCCGCGGTCGATTCGCCGATCACCCGGAGGCGGAGCGGGGGGAGCGTCGGGCCCGCGGCGGCTGCCACGACACCCTGCTGGGGCCCGGCGGCATCCGGCAGCCTCGGCATCGTGCGGATGAGCGTCCAGCCCTGCGCGGCGGCCGGAACCAGCTGAATGACGTCGAGCACGCGGTGCCGGAGACGGTGCGGGCTCATCGGGCGCCCGCCGGCTGCGGATGGGCAGTATGGGCGTGTACCGATCGGTCGCACCTCAAGGTTTCATCAATTCCGCGCGCGGCGCCCCGCGAGGCGATGATGCGGGGTGCTGGTGGGCGGCCCGTCGATTCGATTTCGGTTCGGAGTCGGGTGGCCGCGGCCGGCCGCGGCATGGCCGCGAGACGCGGGGGAGAGGCGTGTGCAGTCAAAGTGCCGGTCACGGGCGCTTTTTCGGTTCGTGCGCTGGCGTTCGCGCGCGCGGCGAGGCGGGTCATCTGGCCAGAATAGCGCTCGGGCAGGGCGCACGGAGGCGGGGCCGCGCGGGGCTTCGAAGGCGCGAAAATCCCCGAAAATCATTCGGAGGACATTCCCAGATGATGAGGATGACTCGTGCAGGGTGCGTGTGCATACTGACAACTTCGCCCGGGGCCCTGCCTGGGACGTCGATCAAGAGCCGCTCTATGCACGATCGCGAGTGGTTTGCCCTGTGAAAGACATGCTGAACTCAAACTCATCAACGAATAGCCCAGACCAGCCCGCGCTCGATGCCGGGGTCACCCGCTCCCAGCTTCGGAATCGTCGCCGGGGCCGCAAGAAGCTCCTCCTCCTCGCGGGAGCAGTCGTCGCCGTCGGCGCCATGGCCGGCACAGGCTTCGTGGTGCAGACGTCGGTCGTCGCGCAGAACGAGCGCGACGCCGCCTCGGCCACGATGACCGCCGCGACCGGATTCGCCGCCGACCAGCTGGCCGCGTACTCCACGGTTGCCAACGCGAACGCCGCGAGCACCGCGACCGCCACGATCGATGAGGCCAACCTCGTGATCGCCGCCGCCGCAGGCAAGACGGATGCCGGCGACCTCGCCTCCTCCGTTGCCGCCCTCTCCAACTTTGAGCTGCTGACTCCCAGCCGCGTCTTCAAACTCGTGGACACCACCAAGGGCAAGAGCGCCGGCGTCCAGGCGGCGACCGCCGAGGTCGACCGCGTCGCTGCAGAGCAGCAGGCTGCCGCAGAGGCTGCTGCCGCTGCCGCTGCCGCCGCAGCACAGGCGCAGGCCGACGCCGAGGCCGCCGCGCAGGAGTCCAGCTCGTCGAACTCGGGCGGCTCCCGGCCCTCCGCGCCGTCCGACCCGAGCGGCGCCCAGGCGATCGCGCGTGACCTGATGGCCTCCCAGTACGGCTGGGGCGAGGATCAGTTCGGCTGCCTCGTCGCCCTCTGGAACAAGGAGTCCGGCTGGAACATCAACGCCTACAACGCCTCGAGCGGTGCCGCCGGCATTCCGCAGGCGCTCCCCGGCAGCAAGATGGCGTCCGCCGGCGCTGACTGGCAGACCAACCCGGCGACCCAGATCACCTGGGGCCTCGGCTACATCTCTGGTCGCTACGGCACCCCGTGCGGCGCCTGGGACACCTCCGAGTCGCAGGGCTGGTACTAAGCGGCATCCGCCCACCCGGCATACGCCGCCCCGCATGGCTCGCAGAATCTTCTGCGCGGCCGAGCGGGGCGGCGTAGCCTGTTTAACGGTCCTGTGACCGTTCCGGCGGGGCTGTCAGCGCCAGCCCTGCACGCAGGGCCATCACACCGAGGTGAAGAGCTATGAACTCGATCAAACCGTGCCTGTGGTTCGACAGCCAGGCCGAGGACGCCGCCAACTTCTACGTCGCGCTCTTCGCAAATGCGCGCATTCTGACTGTGTCGCGCTACGGCGAGGGCGGCCCGATGCCGGCGGGCACGGCACTCGCCGTCGAGTTCGAGCTCGACGGCCTGTCTGTGCAGGCGATCAACGGTGCGCCGGCGCCCGGGTTCAGCGAGGCCATCTCGCTCTCGGTGAGCGCCCCGACGCAAGCAGACATCGACCGCCTGTGGGACGCGCTCACCGCCGACGGCGGAGCGCCGGGCCGGTGCGGCTGGCTCACCGACAAGTTCGGCGTGTCCTGGCAGATTGTGCCGCCGCGCCTGGGTGAACTGCTCTCCGACCCGGACCCGGCCAAGGCCGGGCGCGCGATGCAGGCGATGCTCACCATGACGAAGCTCGACATCGCCGTCTTGGAAGCCGCCTACAACGGCGAATAATCGGCCGCCGGCAGGGTGAATCCGCGTACGCTGTCGATGTGAGCATCCGAGACATACCCCTGACCACCCTCGACGGCCGCACCACGACCCTGGCTGAGTACGGCGACGGCGCCGTGCTCCTGGTGAACGTGGCGTCTAAGTGCGGCTTCACCCCGCAGTACGCCCAGCTGGAGGCGTTGCACGAGAAGTACGGTGAGCAGGGCCTCACCGTCATCGGCCTGCCCTGCAATCAGTTCGCCGGGCAGGAGCCGGGCAACGCCGAGAAGATCCAAGACTTCTGCCAGCTGAACTACGGCGTCAGCTTCCCGCTGATGGAGAAGATCAAGGTGAACGGCCGAAACGCGCACCCGCTCTATGCCGAGTTGCACGATGTGCCGGATGCCGCGGGCAAGTCTGGCCGCGTGAAGTGGAACTTCGAAAAGTTCGTGATCGGCGCCGACGGCACGATCTCGCGCTTCCGCTCGGCGGTCAAGCCCGACGACCCCGCCGTGATCGCCGCCATCGAGGCGGGCCTGTCTGCCCGTCGTGTCGCCGAGCCGACCGAGGCTCCGCCCGCCGCCTGAGGCTGTCGAGACCCCCGTTGGCTCGAGGGAGCCTGCGATCGAAGCCAACACGCACAAAAACACAGGACCACAGCGGGGCCGGGCGCAGATGCGCCGCGGCGAGGCTGTGGTCCTGTGTTTGGTGAGCTCTAGGCGCCGAGCGGGGCGCGCAGCGGCCAGTCGCCGTCGAGGATGAACTGGGCGGCGGTATTCGTCGCGGCGTTCACGACGATCGGGGCCAGCAGGTTGACGGTGGTGCCGGATTCCGCGGCGTTGGCCACGACGTAGACCTGAGCGTCGGCGCCGGAGCGGAGGCCGAGCGACTCGCCCTGCTGCGTGCTCAGGCTCGGCGCATAGTCGGGCAGGTAGATCGCGGCATCGACGACGAAGACACGCCGTGCCGCGTCGTCTGCAGCAGTCAGCGTGTACAGGCCGACGGAATCGGGAACCGGCGCGAACTCGAACTGCAGGCTCGGCTCGAAACCGGGAGGCGAGGCGACGAAGCTCAGCGCGCTCATCGGAGGAAGTCCATCAGCGTCGGCTGCAGCACGCGGGCCGTGACGCCCAGCGCGGCCTGATAGGTGATCTCCTGGGCTTTGAGGTCGAGGATGATGCGGCTGATCTCGATGTCCTCAACTCCGGCTCGTTGCGCCTCGAAGTTGACGGTTTTGTCCATGACTGCCTCCTCGGCGCGCATGATGACTGCGTGGCGGCTACCGACCGCTGAGTGTTCGGTTCGGATGGCGGTCATGCTCTGATCGATGTCGGCCAGGCGGGACCCGATGTTGGTGCCGCCGCGGAGATCGGCTGCGATGCCCTCGATGAGGGCGAACACCGAGGTGGCGCCCTCGCCGAAGACGGCCAGGCCGTCGCTGTCGACGCGGACCGTCGAGTCGGGTCCGATGCGCCGGTCGACCGTGCTGCCCGGGGTTCCGGTGAAGCTGAAGTCGGGGTTGAACGCGGCGCCAGCGCTGGAGCTGCCGGCGAAGACGCTGCGCCCGAGATACTGCGTGTTGGCCAGGCCGAGCAGCTGGTCCTTGAGGCCGACCAGCTCGACGGCGATGGCCTCCTTGGCGGTGGGGGAGAGCGAGCCGTCGTTGGCGCCCTGCACCGTCAAGTCGCGCACGCGCTTCATCAGGTCGTTCACCTCGGTGAGCGTCGAGTCGAGGGTGGTGACCCAGCCCAGGCCGTTGTCGATGTTGCGGCTGTGCTGGTCGTTGGCCCGCTGTTGTGCCCGGATCCGAAGCGCATCGGCTGCGCCGCTCGGGTCTTCCGATGCCCGCGAGAAGGCCTTGCGCGTCATCGCCTGGTCTTGCAGCTTGGCCAGCTGTGCCGCGCTCGACTGCAGGTTGCGCTGAGCCGCGAGCATCGACGTCTGTTGAGTCACTCGAGTGATCATGCGTTATCTCCCCACGAGTCCGGTGCGGTTGATCAGCACGTCGAGCATCTCGTCGACGGCCGTCATGACGCGCGCGGCGCCCTGGTAGGCGTGCTGGTACATGAGCAGGCTCACGTTCTCCTCGTCGATGTCGACGGATGCGTTCGCCAGCTGCATCCCGACGGCCGACGTGGTGGCCAGAGCGGCAAGGTCGGCCTGACGGATCTCTGAACGGGTCGCGATGCCGAGCTCCACGACGAAGCTCGACCAGACGGAGTCCGGCGAGCCGGCCCCCGTGCCGAGCTGCGAGATGGCATCGGCGATGCTGCCGTCCAGCGCGCCCTGGCCGTCTCCAGCGGTGGCAATACCGGCCGCGCTGGTCGGCACGACCGTGAGGCCCTGGGCGGCCGGCTTGCCGGCGGTGAAGGCGAAGAACTCGAGGTTGGTGCTGCCGCCGGCGCTGAAGCCGGTGCGGTGCACGGTGTTCACTGCATCCGCCAGCTTCTGGGCGAAGTTGTTCAGCGACTCAGCGGCCTTGGCGATGCCGCCGCCGGCTGCGGCTGGAGCCAGGGTCGAGACGGCCCCGGCCAACTCGCCTCCATCGAGGGAGATTGCCGAGCCGGGGCGGTGCGCCCACTCCAGCGTGACGGGGGAGGTGTCGGAGCCCGCCATGGTGTTCGAGCCGATGACGTTGACGGTGCGCGCCGTGGTGCCCGTGACGAGGGCGTTGCCCCCGATGTACACGTCGATGGTGCCGTCGCCGGCATCCCGGATCGTGCCTCCTGCGATGGCGGCGATCGTCGTGGCGAGGAGGCTGCGCTGGTCGAGGAGCTCGTTCACCGAGCCGCCGGCTGCCGTCGCCTGACGGATCCGTCCGTTCAGGTCGGCGAGCTGCGCCGCGGCGCCATTCAGTTCGGCGGTGAGGTCGCGCACCTCGCCGCGCACCTGGGACCACTGGTTGTCGAACTCGGTGTAGGTCGAGGAGATCTGCTGGGCCAGCACCTGCGACTGCTGCAGCAGCAGACCGGACTGCGTGGCTTCGCCAGGGCTGTTGGACAGCTCCTGCCAGGAGGCCCAGAAGCTCTGCAGCTGCGTCGAGATGCCGTTGGCGCCCGGCTCGTGCAGGGCGGATTCGAGGTCGGAGAACACGCCGGCGCGCACCGCGCTGAAGCCGGAGACAGCCGCGGAGGCGCGCACCCGCGCGTCGAGGTGCATGTCGCCCAGGCGGGCGATGCCGTCGATGTTGACGCCGCCGCCCGGGCGGACGCCGACCGAGAACTTGCCGGCCATCGATGGCCCGCCGATGGCGGAGGTGTTCAGCCGCTGCCTGGTGTAGCCCTCGGTGCGGGAGTTGGCGATGTTCTGCCCGGCGACGTCGATGCCCGCCTTGGCCGCGGAGAGCCCGCGGTAGGCGGTGTTCAGTCCGCTGAATGTGCTCACGTGCGTTGGCTCACAATTTCTCGTCGAAGAGCATGGATGACGACTGGGCGTGCTGTGCGGCGCCGCTCGCGTCGTAGGTACCAGAGACCGCTTCCACCCCGGCGAGAGTCTCCTGCACGCTGCGCACGGCGGTGCGCAGGAACTGCTCGTTCACGTCGCGCACGTCGCGGATCTGCGCGGTGAGCTCGGTCATCGCGGTGAGGTGGGCGGTGAAGATGTCCTGCCAGGGGCCGACCGGTGCCGCCGCGATGACCTCGCGGAGCGTGGCGTCCTCCGGGCACGACCACTCGGTCGCGACCGCGGTGACCTCGACGGAACGGCCGAGGGCGACCTCGCGCAGGCGAACCATGACCTGCTCGATCTCGCGACTGGCATGACCCACCCAACGGGACTTGCCGGCCGTGAGCAGCAGCTGCTCCTCCTCGAGCTTGAACAAGAGAAGCTCGAGCAACTCCCGCTCGCGCCAGAGCACCGCAGAGAGTTCGTTGACGCCCACTGGCTCGCCTTTCTGTCGGGTGCTGTCGGAAACAGGGGGACCTTGTCCGGTCTCAACCCACTCTCGGCAGCCGTCGCATTCATGTTAGTGAAGGCCCCTGAAACGGCCGGTATGTCCCCCAGCCCCGAACGAGGGTGGTCCTTTTGGAGGACACCCACATTGGGGGACAGTCCTACCGTGTGTCGCGTCGCTCACATCGTTAACGTTGAAAGCACCCGAGGAACTGACCCGAATACCCGAGTCAATCGTCCGAACCGGTACGTGAACCCTGCACGCTGCCACAACTGCAGGAATTGATATTTGTGAATCGTGCGGAACGCAATGAGCTCGTCGTGGCCAACCTGCCGCTTGTCGGCTATCTGGTCGCCGACGTCTGTGCCAGGGCCACTCACCTCTCTCGGGATGATCTCGCAGCAGCCGGCGCCTTGGCGCTGGTGCACTGCGCCGACAATTTCGATATCGATCGCGGCATACCCTTCGGTGCCTATGCCCGCACCCGCATCCTCGGCGCCTTCGCCGACGAGATGCGCTCCAGCGACTGGGCGACGCGCTCTGCCCGCAAGCGGATCACCGAGACCGTCTCCGCTCGCGAGGCCCTGACCGCCACGCTCGGCCGCGTTCCGAGCGTCGACGAGCTGGCCGCCGCCCTCGGCGTGGACAGGGAGACGGCGTCCGCCGCCCTCTCCGATGCCGCGCGCACCGTCACGACGATCGACGACAGCACGGCGGAGTACCTCGTCTCCGAGATGACCTCGCCGGAGGAGTCGTTGCTGCTCGACGAGCGCCAGCGCTACGTGACCGCCGCCGTCGACGCCCTGCCGGAGCGCATGGCGATGATCGTGCGCGCCATCTACTTCGACGACCGCTCCGTCAAAGAGGTCGCGGAAGAACTCGGCATCTCGCACTCCGCCGTCTCGCAGCAGCGCTCGGAGGGCCTCCGGCTCATCCGCGACGGCCTCGGCTCGCGCTACGCCGACGAAGCAGACGTGCAGAGCCTGCCCGACCCCAAGGTCACTGCAACGCGTCGCGTCGCCTACCTCTCCCGCTTCGAAGAACACCTCGGCCAGGGCGCGAGCGTCGCCAACGTCTCGCTGATCAGCAACGTCGGATAGCCGGCGCGTCGAAGTTTTCCCCAGACCCACTAACGGATGCCGCCGAGCAGCCGATTGTGCAAAGTACTGGCCCACGGATGGGCCGGTGAACCAGAACCCACATCACGGAGGATTTCACCATGGGTATGCAGATCAACACCAACATTGCGGCGAACAACTCGTACCGCAACCTGTCCATCACGCAGAACGACCTGTCGAAGTCGCTGGAGAAGCTCTCCAGTGGTCTGCGTATCAACCGTGCGGCCGACGATGCAGCTGGCCTCGCGATCTCCGAGGGCCTGCGTTCGCAGGTCGGTGGCCTCACGGTCGCCGCCCGCAACGCGCAGGACGGCATCAGCGTCATCCAGACCGCTGAAGGTGGACTGACCGAGGTGCACGCCATCCTGCAGCGCGTGCGTGACCTCGCCGTTCAGGCCGGCAACGACTCGAACAACGCCAAGTCGCGTACGGCCATCCAGACCGAGGTCACTGCCTTGACTGATGAGCTGACCCGCGTCTCCGCCAGCGCCAACTTCAACGGCATCAAGCTGCTGGACGGTTCCGGCACCGCGATGACCTTCCAGGTCGGCGCCGGTGGCGTTGCAGCTGAGGACCAGATCGTTGTGAACCTCGCCACTGCGAACGTCGCAACGGTTGCCACGGCTGTCGGTGCGCTCACCTTCGACACGGCCGCGAACGCTGCCGCCGCGGTGACCGCACTCGACACGCAGATCACCAACATCAGCGAGGCTCGTGCCGGTCTCGGTGCCGTGCAGAACCGCTTCGAGTCGACCATCAAGAGCCTCAACGTGTCGAAGGAGAACCTCTCGGCTGCCGAGTCGCGCATCCGCGACACCGACATGGCGTCCGAGATGGTCAAGTACACCCGCTCGAACGTCCTCTCGCAGGCCGGTACCGCCATGCTCGCGCAGGCGAACCAGTCCAACCAGGGCGTTCTGCAGCTCCTCCGCTAGCCAGGCGCGGCAACACGCCGCATCTGAACAGCAGCAGAGCATCACTACACAACGACGGCCGGTGCCGGGCGCGACATTCCTGTCACGATCCCAGCACCGGCCCTCGTGCAGTCCCCACCCGCGTGGCCGGCGCCGCGCACCAGTTGAAACGCGAAGGCAGAACTCATGGGAATCTCGCTCGACGGCCTGGTCAGTGGGCTCAACACTGCAGAGCTCATCAAGTCACTCATGGCCGTTGAGGCAATTCCGCAGAACATCCTGCAGAACAAGTACACCAGCACCCAGAACTACCTGAAGGCGCTGCAGAGCCTCAACACCTCCGTTGCCGCCCTCGCCGAACTGGGCAAGAAGGGCATGAAGCCCGACGCCCTCGAGCTCTACACCGCAAAGAGCTCCCACGAGTCCGCCACGGTCACCGTCGGCACGGGTGCCGGTGCGACTCAGCTCGACGTCACCGTCGAGAAGCTGGCAACGGCGCAGCAACTTGTCACGGCGCCGATGACCGCCTGGCCGAGCGACCCGCCCGTCCTCACGATCAAGGCCGCCGACGGCTCGTTGAAGGAGATCACGGCTGACTCCTCGTCGTTCGAGGACATCGTCAGCGCCATCAACGCCGCGGATGCCGGTGTGCAGGCAACTCGCATCGCCGCCGGCGTCGACGCCGGCACGGGGGAGACCACCTACCGGCTACAGCTGACCGCCAAGGAGTCCGGGGCGGCCGGTGGCTTCACAATCTTCAACGGCAGCGGAGCCGTACCCGGCTCGGAGCTCGCCGCCACCACAATCCGAAGCGGCGAAGATGCCTCCGTCACCCTCTGGAAGGGCACGCCCGCCGAACAGGTTGTGACTTCCAGCAGCAACACCTTCACCGACCTGATGCCCGGCGTCAGCCTCTCCGTGACCGCGATCAGCACGGCGCCGATCACGATCACCGTCGCGCGCGACGACGCAGCCATCGGCAAGGTCGCCGAGAGCCTGATCGACAAGCTCAACGAGGCTCTCGAGTTCATTGGCTCCAAGCGCACGCTGACCACCACGACCGGTTCAGACGGCAAGCCCGTGGTGACGGGCGGCGTGTTCAGCTCCGACAGCACCGTTCGCGATGTCGAACAGCGCCTTCTCAACGCGGCGTCCGCCCCCATCGATGGTCGCTCGCCCTCGGAGTTCGGCATCAGCATCACCAAGGGTGGTCGGATGGAGTTCGACGCGGAGAAGTTCGCAAAGTCGATGGCGGCAGACCCCGGTGCGACGCAGAGGGCACTCACCGTCATCACCACGCGCCTCGAAGAGGCCGCCCGCATCTCCTCGGACAAGTACGACGGCCAGCTCACCAACAAGATCACCGGCCAAACGTCCCTCTCCAAAGACATCACCGAGCAGATCGCGAACTGGGACCGCCGACTCGAATTGCGCGAGGCCACCCTCAAGCGCACCTACTCGGCGCTCGAGGTGCAGCTCAGCAAGCTGAACGCGCAGTCCTCCTGGATCGGATCGCAGTTGGCCGGCCTGAACTCCGGGAACTCGCAGTGAAGCTGATCGTCCACCCAGAACCGAACGAGCCACCCGCCTCCGGCGCGCACGAGGCACAGTCGTTGCCGACACCGGCAGCAGCACCGCTCACGTCGCTCGCCGGCGTTTCCCCGTTCCCCTCTGTGCAGCGCCCCGTCGCCGACCGCGGAGCGGCCGACCGCGCGGCCCAGCTCGGCCGCGACGCGGTGCTGTCCGCGACACCGGTGCGGCTGCTCACCATGCTCTACGACCGTCTGCTGCTCGACCTGAGCCGGGCCGAGCAGGCTCAGCTGGCCGAGAACTGGCCGGCCGCCAGCGAGCAGCTGCAGCACGCGCAGGCCATCCTGACCGAGCTGAGCGGCTCGCTCAAGCTCGACGTCTGGGACGGCGCCGACGGCCTGCTCGCGCTCTACACCTACGTGACGAACGCCCTCGTGATGGCCAACATCCACCGCGATGTGGCGCGCACGCGCGAGTCCATCGTTCTCCTCGAACCGCTCCGGCAGACCTGGCACGACGCCGCGGCCATCCTGCCGGCTGCGCCAGCCACGCTCGGTGCGGGGGCGCTCGGCATTGCCTGAAGCTGAAAGCCTGTCCGCGCGCAGTTCGGACGACGCGGAAGAACTCTGGCTGCGTGTGCTCACCGAGCTGGAAGCCGAGCTCGAGGCGCCGGTCGACCTCGACGACGACTCCCATGCCGAGCTCGGCATGTGGAGCTCGCCCACCCAGCTTCCCGTGCTGCCCGCCTCACTGCGCGACCGCGCGGACGCACTGCATCGCCGTCAACGCGAGCGCGAGAGCGAGTTGGTCGCCGAGCGCACCCAGGTGCTGCGCCACCTCGAGGCTTTGCGTGCCGTGCCGCGCCCGCGCGCAGCCGCATCCGTCTACCTCGACGTCTCGGGCTGAGCCCAACATTCCTTCGCGCACTAACGGATGTCGGCATCCGGTCGATAACTATTACTGAGCACGGATCGCTCACCTCTCTCGGCCACGGATCGGCCACTTGTCAGCCTCATTGCCGTCATGAAGGACGAATGTGTTCGATTCCGTGAGCTTCTCCGCGCTCTCCAGTGCGCTGGACGGCCTGTCCGCGCGCCAGCGCGCGATCGCCGACAACATCGCCAACGTCAACACCGCCGGCTATCACGCCAAGCGGGTCGCCTTCGAGGGCGCACTCGCCAGCTCGATCGCACGCGGTGACGGGCACGCGGATGCCACGACGGAGCGCTCGCTCGAGCCGACCAAGCTCAACGGCAACAACGTGAACCTCGACACCGAGACGCTCTCCAACATCGACACCGTGCTGCGATTCCAGTTCGCCTCGCGTGCCATCGAGGGCCAATTCACGAGCGTCCGCAGCGCCATGAGAAGCAACTGATCGGGGAACAGACCATGACTTTTGACGCCATCGGAATCGCCGGATCGGCCATGAACGTGCACCGCAAGTGGCTCGACGCGATCTCAGACAACATCGCCAACATCAACACCGTCACCGGCACCGACGGTGCCGCGTTCCAGGAGCGCTACGTGCTCGCCCAGCAGGGTGAGCAGGGCGGCGTCTTCGTCGCGGGCACGGCGCTCGGCGACGCGGAGGGCCGGATGGTGCACGAACCGGAGCACCCCCTGGCCGACGCAAACGGCTACGTGCGCTACCCGGAGATCGACCTCGGCGCCCAGATGGGGCAGCTGATCATGGCGCAGCGCGGCTACCAGGCCAACGCCGCTGTCGTCGACAGAGCCAAGGAGAGCTACCAGGCCGCCCTCCAGATCGGACGTGGCTAATGCCCATCGGAGCTATTGACGCCATCGGCGCCGGAGCAGTGCAGGGCGTGCGCCCGAGCGGCTACCTGGACCAGGCCGCCGCACCGGCAGGGACCGGGGGAGCCGGCTTCGCCACCGCGCTGAGCGGAGCCGTCGAGAACATGCAGCAGTTGCAGACCAACTCCAGTGAGCTGGCGCTGCGCGCCGTCACCGGCGACTTGACCGACATCCACGCCGCCACGATCGCCTCGACCAGGGCCCAGGTGACCGTCGAGCTCGTCGCCGCCGTGCGCAACAAGGGCGTCGACGCCTTCAACGAGATCATGAGGATGCAGGCCTGATGCCCCGTCAGGTCACTTCCGCACTGGCACGCTTCACGGCGGGGCTGCGCGAGTTCACCGTCGCCCAGCGCACCATCGCGCTGCTGGCGGTCGCCGTGCTGGTGCTCGGCGTCGCCGGCCTCGGCATCTGGCTCAGCCGCCCCTCCTACGCGCCGCTGTTCACCGGGCTGCAGGCCGCCGACGCCAACGCGGTCGTCGAGCAGCTGCAGTCCGACGCCATCCCGTACCAGCTCAGCGACGGCGGCTCGAGCATCCTCGTGCCGCAGGACGACGTCTACGCGCAGCGCCTCAAGGCCGCAGCGGCCGGGCTGCCGAGCGCGAGCAACGGCGGCTACTCCCTGCTCGACAAGATGGGCGTCACCACCTCGGAGTTCCAGCAGTCCGTCACCTACAAGCGGGCGCTCGAGGGCGAGCTCGCCTCGACGATTAGCGCGCTGAGCGGCGTGAAGACGGCATCCGTGCGCCTCGCCATCCCGCAGGAGACGGTCTTCGCCGCCGAGAAGCAGGCACCGACGGCATCCGTGTTCATCGAGACCACCCGCGGCGTCACCCTGGGCGCCGACCAGGTGCAGGCGATCGTGCACCTCACCTCCGCCTCCATCGAGGGCATGACGTCGACGGATGTCGCAGTCATCGACTCGTCCGGCACCGTGCTCTCGGCTGTCGGCGGCAGCCCGACCGGCGGCGCGGGCAAGCTCGCCAGCGACTACGAGACCCGGGTGCGCGACTCCGTGCAGGCCATGCTCGACAAGGTCGTCGGCCCCGGCAACGCCACCGTCGTGGTTGCCGCCGACGTCAGCACCGAGTCGGCGGAGCGCACGGCCGAGACCTTCACCGCGCCGGAGGCCATCGCCTCGCTGAACGAGTCCAGGGCGACCGAGTCGTACACGGGCACGGGCGGCACCGGAGCCGGCGTGCTCGGCCCGGACAACATCGCGGTGCCGGGCGGCACCGGCGACGGCACGTTCAACTCCGAGTCGGTCACCCGCAACAACGCGATCGACAAGGTCACCGAGACCCGCACCATCCCCGCCGGCACGCTGAGCCGGCAGTCCGTCTCCGTCGCGGTGAGCGACGCGAGCACCGTGAACATCCGCAACCTCCGCGCGCTCGTCTCCGCGGCGGCCGGCATCGACGTCGACCGCGGCGACACCGTCACCGTCGAGGCGATGACCTTCGACGCCAGCGGCGCCGCAGCCGCCCAACAGGCGCTCAACGACGCCAAGGAGGTCGCGGCAGGCGAACAGCTCACGTCGCTGGTGCGCACCGGAATCATCGCCCTCGCCGCGCTGCTCCTGGTCGTGCTGGCCGCGGTTCTGGTGAGCCGCTCGCGGCGCGCCCGCCGCGAGGCCGTCGACGAGGCAGAGCTCGAGGCAGCACGGGAGGCACTGGAGGCCGCGCAGCAGCAGCAGCCGCTGATCCTGTCTGCCCAGACCACGCCCATGGAGCTCGAGACGGAAGTTCTGCCGGTCATGCCGATCACACCGGATGCCGACCGCACCCGCTCGGAGATCGAGATGCTCGCCGAGCGCGACCCCCAGAAGACCGCCGAGTACCTGCGGGCGCTCATGGATGACAGGCAGAGTGTATGAGCGGCTCAAAGGGCGCGACGCTGAGCGGCGCCCAGAAGGCCGCCGTCGTGCTGATGAACATGGATCCGCAGCGCGCGGCCGCCGTGATGAAGCAGTTCGACGAGCACGAGGCCGAGGAGATCGCCGGCGAGATCATCCGCCTGCGCCGCGTTGACGCCACCCTCGCCGAGGCGACCCTCGCCGAGTTCCACACCCTGGCCACCCGCGGTGCCCGGCAGACCCGGGGCGGGCGCGACTTCGCCGTCGGCCTGCTCGAGGCCTCCTTCGGGGCCGAGAAGGCGGCCGGCGTGATGAGCCGCGTGGCCTCCACCATGGCCGGTCGGGCCTTCGAGTTCCTGGATGCCGCGGAGGCCAGCCACGTGCAAGCCCTGCTCGCCGACGAACTGCCGCAGACCGCAGCCCTCGTGCTCGCGCACCTGCGGCCGGAGCACGCCTCTGCCGTGCTCGCCGGGTTCGAGGAGACGGCCCGCACCGACGTGGCGCAGGCCATCGCGACGATGGGCTCGGCCACCCCGGAGGCCGTGCGGATCCTCGCCGACACCCTCAAGCTGCGCACCGGCGCCGTCGTGTCCTCCCGCGACAGCTTCGACGTCGTCGGCGGCGTGCAGCCCCTCGTCGAGATCATCAACCGCGCCGATCTCGCCACCGAGCGCGCGGTGCTCGAGGGGCTCGAGCTCCGCGACCCGATCCTGGCCGAGGAGCTGCGCTCGCGCATGCTCACATTCGAGGACATCGTGCGCCTGGAGCGGCGCGACGTGCAGCACCTGCTGCGCGGCATCGACGTCCGCGTGCTCGCGGTCGCCATGAAGGGCGCCTCGGAGCCCGTCTCCGAGATGATCCACAACAACATGTCCGAGCGCAACCGCGACATCCTCGACGACGAGATCGCCTCGACGGGGCCGCTGCGCCTCTCGCAGGTCGAGGAGGCCCGCGCCGAGGTGGTGCGCGCCATCCGCACCCTCGAAGCGGAGGGCCAGATCACCGTGACCCGTGGAGACGAAGATGCGTTCGTCGATTGACGCGGAATTTGCGGCTATGGCCTTCCCCAGCGTGGACGGTGCCGGCGCCGGTGCGAACGGAGCCATCGACCCCGCAGAGCTGGCGCTGATCTCCGAGCGAGCCCGCGTGCGCGGCCACGCGGCCGGGTACGCAGAGGGCTTGCGCCAGGCGGATGCGGCGGGCCTCATCCGTCTGGCCGAGCTGGAGGCCGCCCATGCCGCGGCCGTCACGGAGTCGCTGGCCCGCCTGGACACCGTCCAGGCCGTGCTGGGCGCGGCCGTCTCCGCCGTGCAGCGGACGACGCTGCCCCTGCTGGAGCAGAGCGACGCCACCCTCGTCTCCGCCGCGATCGAGCTCGCCGAGGCCGTCATCGGCCACCGGCTCACCGACGGTCCGGGCTCCGCCGGCGCCGCGCTCCAGCGGGTGCTCTCCGCCCTGGCCGCGGATGCCGGCCACCCCGACGTCATCGTGCACCTGCACCAGGACGACCTCGCACTGCTGCAGGGCGCCGGCCAGATTCCGCAGGGCCTCACCGTGCAGGCCGACGCGACCCTCCGCCGCGGCGACGCCAGCGCCGTGCTCCCCGACGGCTTCGTCGACGCCCGTATCGAGAGCGCCCTGCACCGGGCCACGCTCTCCCTCCTCGAGGAGACGGCATGAGCACCGCCACCCTCGCCGGAGCCGCCAGGTTGGCCGAACCCTCCGAGCTCGCCGAGCGCCTCCGTCTGGCCGGCCTGGCCGCCGCCCCCGAGCGCAGCGGCGTCGTGTCCTCGATCGTCGGCCTCGGCATTGAGGTCGTCGGGCTGGACTGCGCCATCGGCGACCTCGTCCGCCTCGGTGGCGAGGATGCCGCCGGCGTCGCCCCGATCGAGGCCGAGGTCGTCGCGTCCACCCGCGGCGGCATCCGCTGCATGCCGCTCGGCCGCATGGCCGGAATCAAGGTCGGCACGCCCGTGCGCTCCCGCAACGAGCCCGTGCGGGTGCCCACCGGCACCGGCCTCTTCGGCCGCGTGCTCGACGGCCTCGGCCGCCCCATCGACGGCAAGGGCCCGCTGCAGGCCGACGGCTACGTCTCGCTGCAGAACGAGGCGCCGTCCGCCATGCACCGCGCCCGCATCGACACCCCGCTGCAGCTCGGCGTGCGCGCTCTCGACACCCTGACCACCGTCGGCAAGGGGCAGCGCCTCGGCCTGTTCGCCGGCTCCGGCGTCGGCAAGTCCTCGCTGCTCAGCATGATCGCCCGCGGCACCGACGCCCAGATCAGCGTCATCGCCCTGATCGGGGAGCGCGGCCGCGAGGTGCGCGAGTTCCTCGAGGACGACCTCGGGCCGGAGGGGCTGGCCCGCGCCATCGTCGTCGTGTCCACCTCCGACGAGCCGGCCCTGATGCGCCTGCGCGCCGCCTTCGTGGCGACCCGGATCGCGGAGTCCTTCCGCGAGCAGGGCAACGACGTCATGCTCATGATGGACTCGCTCACCCGCGTCGCCATGGCGCAGCGGGAGATCGGCCTCTCTGTGGGGGAGCCGCCGGCCACCCGCGGCTACCCGCCCTCGACGTTCTCGGTGCTCGCCCAGCTGCTGGAGCGCGCGGGAACGGGCGAACGCGGCTCCGTCACCGGCATGTACACGGTGCTCGTCGACGGCGACGACCACAACGAGCCCATCGCCGACTCCGCCCGCTCGATCCTCGACGGCCACGTGGTGCTGGACCGCAAGCTCGCCGTCGTCGGGCACTTCCCGTCGATCGACGCGCTCGGCTCCGTCTCCCGCGTGGCCAGCCGCGTGACCGCCCCCGAGCGCCGGGAGCAGGCCGCGGTGCTGCGCCGCGCCCTCGCCGCCCGCCGCGGGGCACAGGACCTGCTCGACGTCGGCGCCTACCGCCGCGGCACGAACCCGCTGGTGGACGCGGCCGTCGACCACGAGGGCGAGATCAACGCGTTCCTGCAGCAGAGTATGAGCGATCAATCGACCGCGGATGACGCCTGGGCCGCACTGGCCCGACTGAGCCGACTGTTGGGGGCATGAGCATGACACGAGCATTCGCACTGGACGGGCTCCTGCGCCTGCGTCGGCTGGAACAGGACGAGGCGGCGGGCAGCCTCGCCGCAGCCAACGCCGGCCGCCACGAGAGCGCCGCACGCGAGGCCGCCGCCCGTGCCGGGCTCGGCGAGTCGCTGGCGACGCCGGACACCCTGGACGCGCTGCACGGCATCGCGGCAGCCCGGGCATCCGCGCGCAGCATGGTCGCAGAGCTCGGCGCCGTCACCCTGGAGCGGCAGCGCCGCGCCGAGGAGGCCCAGCAGGAGTATTCCGCGGCGCGCCGCAACACGCTGAGCCTGGAGAAACTGGCCGCCCGGCACGCCGAGACCGTGGCTGGCGAGGAGCTGCACGCCGAGCAAATCGTGCTCGACGAGCTGGCCGGCACCGCCTGGCAGCGCCAGGCAGAGGGGACGCAACGATGACCACGGCCATGACAGAGGCGATCGGCCGGATGCAGTCCATCCGCTCGACGATCGAGCAGCTGAGCGGGGCAACGGCCACGCGCGCGGCGGCATCGCCCGACACCACCGTCTCGGGGGCGAACAGCGACTTCACCGCGCTGCTGAACCAGGCGCTGAACGGCGCGGGGGCCACGCAGGGCACCGGCGTGCCCGGCAGCGAGGGCGTCACCGGCAACGCGGTCAAGGACGCCGCGATGAAGTACATCGGCGTGCCGTACGTCTTCGGCGGCGAGGACGCGAGCGGCATGGACTGCTCCGGGCTGGTGCAGCGCGTCTACGCCGACCTCGGCATCGAGGTGCCGCGACTGGTCTCCGGCCAGATGACCGCGGGAACCCCGGTCGCCTCGCTGGCCGAGGCGCAGCCGGGCGACCTCATCGTCACCGACAACGCCGAGCACATCGTGATCTACGCCGGCGACAACAAGGTCATCCACGCGCCGTACGAGGGCCGCACCGTCAGCCACGTCGAGCGCTGGTTCGACGAGTCCGACATCGTCACGATCCGCCGCATCGTCCCGACGGCCGGCGCGAACACCGCGAACACCGCGGGGCTCGACATCCAGGCGCTCCTCGGCTCGCTCGGCGGGCAGCAGAGCGCGACGACGAGCGTGAACGAGTCGCTGCTCGCCGCGGCCCGCGCCGCCATGCTGAGCGGAGGGACCCGATGAGCATGCCCCTGATCACCTCCGTCTCGCCGGGACGCGCCAGCGGCCCCGCATCCACGTCGGCAACGACCGACGCCGGCGCCGGCTTCGGCGCCGCACTCGCGACGCTGGCCGACGGCACCGCCGCCGCGGCGGCCGAGCAGGCGCCGCTCGGCGATTCCGGGGCGGGCGCCGGCACGGATGCCGGCGCGCAGCCCGGCCCCGAGGACGGCGCCGCACCGCTTCCCCATGAACAGCCCGCGGTCTCGCCACAGCCCGGCACACTCGGCTGGGGGAGTGCGGCCGCCCTGGCGAGCGGCTTCTGGGGTCTGGCCGCCGCGGCCACGACCACGTCTACTGCGCCCGCCGGGACCCCGGCGCTCGGTGCGCCGGACGCCGCTCCGCTTCAGCAGGGCGCGCCGCTCCCGGCGACCGCGGGCGGCGCACTCGGGCAACCGCCCGTTCCTGCCGTGGGCCTGCCCGGCGTGGCGGCCGGCACGGTACCCGCCGACGCGGTAGCCACACCGGCTTCACCGACCGCCGGCCCGGCCGCGCCGCTCCCCGGCGTCGGGGCGGCGACAACCGCTGCGATGGCCGCGGCTCCGAGCGCTGCGGTGCCGGGCAGCTCGGCATCCGGTGCCGCGCCGGCGCCCTCAGCCACCGAGGCGGCCGGCGCAGCGCGATCCGCCACGCAGGCGCCCCTCGCCGCGGCGGGACCCACGGCGAGCCCGCTCGCGAACCCGGTCGCGAACCCCACAGCGAACGCCGCTGCGGCCCCCGCCCCGGCTGCGGCGGCCAGCGCGGTCCCGATCGACGGCAACGGCGAGAGCGCCCCGGCGCCCGTCGTCGCCGCCGTCGGTCCGGCTCCGGTCTCCAACTCGGCGCTCACGGGCACGGCCTCGCTGGCCCAGCCCGGCCTCCCCGCCGCGCCGGTGCCGCTGGCGACCCAGCTGGCCCGGCCGCTGTTCACCCTGGCCGCCGCCGGCGACGGCACGCACCACATGACGATCACGGTGAACCCCGAACGTCTCGGCCCGGTCACCGTGCAAGCGGTCGTCGCCGGCGACCAGCTGCGCATCGAGCTCTTTGCCCCGAGCGACGTCGCCCGCGACGCCGTCCGGGGCATCCTCGGAGAACTGCGCCGCGATCTCGCCGGCACCGGGCTGCACGCCAGCCTCAACCTGTCCGGCGATGACGCCCCGGCCAGGCAGGGCGCAGGCAACCCGGGCGGCCAGAACCAGGCTGGCCAGAACCAGCCCGGCCAGAACACGCCGGGCCAGCATGGTTCCGCCCAGCAGGGGGCCGTGCCGCGGGAGGAGCCGGTCGTGGCAGCCCGCACCCTGGCCGCCCTGCAGGCCGACGAGCACGCCAGCGACGCCGACCTTCTCGAGGCCGCCGCCACGACATCCGCCCACCCGCACATCGATCTGATCGCATAGAAGAGGACCCCGTGCCGATTGACCCCATTGCCACTGCCCGCGGCGGCATCTACACCAACGCACCCGTCCGGGCGCCCAAGCAGGACATGGACGGCGAGGTGTTCATGTCGCTGCTCGTCACCCAGCTGCAGAACCAAGACCCGAGCTCGCCGATGGACACCGGCCAGATGATCCAGCAGACCACCCAGCTGGCGATGATGGAGAAGATGAACGAGCTCGCCGTCACCAGCGCGGAGGGCTTCTCGCTGCAGATGCGCTCCGCGGCCGCCGCACTCGTCGGCCAGCAGGTGACGTACGTCAACGCGACGGGCGAGACCATCACCGGAATCGCCGACTCGGTTTCCTACGCCGGAGCGGTGCCGACAGTCTCCGTCGGGGGCAAGAACATCCCGCTCGATGTGATCGCCAGCGTCACCAAGCCCCCCGCCGTGCCCCCGGTGCCCGACGTACCGGTCGACCCGCCGGTCGACCCTCCCGCAGAACCAGAAACTCCCGGCGCAGCCGCCGCCGTCTGACCGCCGACACCTCCACCGAAAGGCCAACACATGCTTCGCTCGCTCTACTCCGGTATCTCCGGACTCCGCTCGCACCAGACCATGCTCGACGTCACCGGCAACAACATCGCCAACGTCAACACCACCGCGTTCAAGGGTTCCGCCGTGCAGTTCCAGGACACCCTCTCGCAGCTCACCCAGGGCGCGGGCGGGCCGCAGGCCCTGACCGGTGGAACCAACCCGTCGCAGGTCGGCCTCGGCGTGCAGGTCGCCGGCATCTCCACCAACTTCACCCAGGGCTCCGCCCAGGCGACGGGTCGGGCGACCGACATGATGATCGCCGGTGACGGATTCTTCGTCACCAGCATCGGTGGCGAGACCCGCTACACCCGCGCCGGCGCATTCGAGCTCGACGCCGACGGCCGCCTGACCGCGCCCGACGGCTCGCTCGTGCAGGGCTGGAACGCCGTGGGCGGCCAGGTGCCGACCGGCGGTGCCGTCGGCACCATCAGCCTGCCGCTCAAGGCCGTCGCACCCGCCGTGGCCACCACCGGCGCGACGGTCGGCGGCAACCTGCCCTCCGACGCCGCCGCAGGCACCGAGCTGGTGCGCGACGTGCCGGTCTACGACGCCGACGGCAAGGCGGGCACCTTGACCCTCACCTTCACGAAGACCGCAGCAGGCTGGGACGTCTCCGGGTCCGACGGCGTCGCCACGCAGACGGCATCCCTCACCTTCGCCAACGGCGCGCTGACGGGCGGCACCCTCGGCGCCATCGGCGGGATCACGGTCGACCTGGCCGGCCTCACCGGCTTCGCCACCCTCAGCACCGTCGCCATCGAGGGCCAGAACGGCCGCCAGGCCGGCACGCTCGAATCGTTCACCCTGTCCAAGGACGGCACCCTCATCGGCCTGTTCAGCAACGGCGCCAAGGAGCCGATCGCCCGCGTGGCCCTGGCCACCTTCGCCAACCCGGGCGGCCTCGAGAAGGCCGGATCCTCCGGCTACCGCGCCACGGTCAACTCGGGCAACGCGGCCTACGGCGTTCCGGGCGATGCGGGCCTCGGCGTGCTCGCCGGCGGTCAACTCGAAATGTCGAACGTCGACCTCTCGCAGGAGTTCACCAACCTGATCGTCGCCCAGCGCGGCTTCCAGGCGAACGCCCGCATCATCACCACCTCCGACGAGGTGCTGCAGGAGCTCACCAACCTCAAGCGCTAGCAGCGGCTCACAGCATGGCCCCGGTGTCTCGACACCGGGGCCATCGCCGTTGCACGGCCAGGTGCATGCCGCCGGGCGATTCCCCTAGGCGGCAGGGGCATCCTCGCCGAGCAGCAGGAGCCTGATCGCGGATTCCGGCGCCAGACCGGTCGTTGTGAGCAGACGTCCGTCGCGGAACCGGTCGAACACCCGAGGGTCGATGTAGTTGGCGCGCGCCACCGTCGGAGTGTTCCCGAGCGCCTCCGCGGTGACCCGCGTCGCCTCGACGATCGCCTTCTTCCTGGCTGTCGCAGCCGACCCGGAGTCGCGCGGCGCGGGCCCCTGCGAGGCAAGGGCCTGCGCCGCGAGGGCCTGCGCCGCGATGATGGTGCCGTGCAGCGTCCGGAAGTCCTTCGCGCTGAAGTTGCCCTTCGTGCGCTCGCGCACGTACTCGTTCACCTCCTCGGGGAGCAGCCGATGCCAGCCGGCGTCGTCCTTCCACGCGAGCAGAACGGCGTCGGGCCCGCGGCGCTTCAGAGCGCGCACGGCCGCCGCCAGATCGGGGTCCGTCGTCTGCGACGACCAGTCGACGGCGCCCTTCCCCGTGAACTCGAGCAGCACCGTGTCGCCGGAGACCCGGGCGTCGGAGCCGAGGAGCGTCGTCAGCCCCCGGCTGCCGTGCCGTTGCGCGTAGCGCTCGCTCCCCACGCGCAGATATGCGCTGTCCAACAGCCGGAAGGCGACGGCGAGGGCCCTGGCCCGCGTGTGCCGCGGGCCCCGCAGATCCCGTGTGACCACGCCGCGCGCGGCGGGCAGACTGGCGGCCAAGTCGAGGGCGCGGTCGTACTTCAGCCGTGACCGCGCCCGCTGCCACTGCTCGTGGTAGAGGTACTGGCGTCGCCCGGCGGCGTCGGTTCCCATCGCCTGGATGTGCGCGTTGGCCTGGGGTGCGATCCACACGGCGGTCCACGCCGGGGGAATGCTCAGCGCCTCAACGCGCGCCGTGGCCGACTCCGCGGTGAGCGGGGCCCCGCGCTCGTCGATGACGGCCAGATGTGCACCCTTCCGTGAGAGGGTCCATCCCGGCGAGGACGGATCCGCCGTGCGCAGCCGGGGCATCGGCGCTCAGCCGGCCGAGCCGGGCGCCGGGTGGTGCGCAGTGTTCCAGCCCACCGCGGCAGAGATCGCGCTCGCCTGCTCGTCCTCCGGGATGCTCAGCCCCGCTTCGGCGCTCCGCTCCCGCACGATGCCCGCGATGTGCCGGACGCGCTGCGAGCCGACATCCGCAATCGTCTGGGCGATGATCCCATCCAGCTTCTCCCGGTCCGAGACGGCGTCCTGCTCCATCACCGGCTCATCCTGGGTCTCGCCGGTCACGGTGTTCTCCTCACCGATGCGTCCTGTGTCGTCCACGTCCCGCGCCATCCCCTCAGCCGCCTCAGCGCTTTGCGCCCAGGGGCGTTGCGAGCAGCTGCGCGATGCGCGCCGTCGCGATGTCCGCGGCGACCCGGTGCAGCTCGCCGTCCGAAATCTCCACCTGGTGGTCGGTGAGCTGCGCACGCAGAATGCTCTCGACCGCCTCCGGTGTGTGGCCGTCCAACTCCGCGCGCACCGCACAAATGACGTCGCTTGCGCCGAAGCCACTGTGCTCCGGCTCGGTCGCTCGATGGGCCGTGATGTGCATCTGTCCTTCTCCGTTGTCCGTGGCGGGCACTGTCTGCCCGTCGTGAGTCAGCCTCACGTTAGTGCGTGTCCGGCCGACTCGGCAGGGGCTTGAACAGCCCGGCCTCGTGTGTTATCGACCTCCGTTCCGACGCCAGCGGCATGACCTGACGGCGTCTGTCAAGCCCCTCCCCGGCCGCCTGTCCAGAACCTAGCGTGGAGGGACGAGAGAGGAGCACAGCATGCCGGGACGCGCGAATCCAAGCCTGAAAGACCCCGAGCTCTACGAGAAGCTCCGCGACGAGGGCGCATCGAAGGAGAAGGCGGCACGCATCTCCAACGCCACGGCAGCGAGCGGCCGGTCCGAGATCGGACGCCGCGGAGGCACTGCAGAGGACTACGACGAGCGAACCGTCCCCGAGCTGCGCGCACGCGCCAAGGAGCTGGGGCTGCGCGGATACTCCGGGAAGCGCAAGGGCGAGCTGATCGAGCTGCTCCGCACCCACTGAACGCCTGACCTACTGAACAACTGAACGACTGAACAACCGGACGCAAGAGGGGATGAAGAGATGGGCGAACCACGGAACGACCAGCCGACGCCGGAGCGCGAGGACGGCGCGAGCGGGGATCGGCCAACGGCCGACAACGATCTCACCGCCGACAACGACGTTGAGGAGGACACCGTCGCGACGGTGGACCCCGACAACGCGCCGGCGTGACGAGAGTGGAACCAGACGGCTCCGACCCGGGGGAGAGCCAGCGAGAGCGCCTGGACAGAAACTGGAGCGAACTCCTGCAAGAGCTCCGTGTTGTGCAGACCGGCACCCAGATCATCACCGGTTTCCTGCTCGCGGCGGTGTTCCAGTCCCGGTTCACCGAACTCGACACCTTCCAGCTGGCCACCTACCTGTGCCTGGTCATCACCTCGGTGGTGACGACGATCGCCGGGCTCGCCCCGGTGAGCTTGCACCGCTACCTCTTCCGGAAGCGCGCCAAGGAGCAGGTCGTCGCGTATGCGGACCGATTCGCCCGCATCACGCTCGTCGGCGTTGCCATCACCGTGGTGGGCATCACACTCCTCATCTTCGACTTCGTGCTCGGCCGGGCGTGGGGCATCGGCCTGGCCGTGGCGGTTGGCGCGCTCCTCGTGCTGTGCTGGGTCATCGCCCCGCAGCGGGCGCGCGCGGCGGACCGCGCGGCCGACGCAGCCGCCGCGGCCGCCGCACGGGAGTGACGGGCGAGGAACTCTGGGGCGGCGCGCCCGGCCGTCGAATCTGTCGGCGAGGGCGGCGACCGCGCTAACCGGGAGCGGCGCGCTGCCGATAGTGCAGCGTGACGGCCATTCGGCCGCGAAAACTTCAGCAGAAGCGAGGCGAGGCGATGATCGTCGTCACCCGACTCAACGACAGCCAATTCGCGATCAACCCCGATCTCATCGAGCGCATCCACGAGAGCCCCGACACCACCCTGGTCATGCTCGACGGCGCCAAGTACATCGTGACCGAGTCGCTGGCCGAGGTGATCACCCGCATCACCGAGTACCGCGCGCGGGTCATCAACCTGGCCTCCGAGATGCATGAGCAGCAGGCCGCCGGCCCGCAGCCGGTCCTTCGCCCGCTGAACACGCCGGGAGACGCACGCTGATGGACATCGCGATCATTCTCGGACTCGTCATCGCCTTCGGCTCGCTGTTCGCCATGATGACCCTCGAGGGCACCGCCGTCACGGCGGTGCTGCTCCCGGCACCCATGATCCTGGTGCTCGGCGCCAGCATGGCCGTCGGCATGGCCGGCGGCACCCTGCGCGACACCATCGCCGCCTTCAAGGCACTGCCCAGCGCGTTCATCGGCCGCTCCACCAAGCCGGACGAGACCATCGGCAAGCTGGTCTCGCTCGCCGAGATCGCCCGGTCAGAGGGCCTCCTCGCGTTGGAGATCAAAGCGGAGGAGGAGCCGGACCAGTTCCTCAAGCGCGCGCTGCAGAGCGTCGCCGACGGCACGGACGGCGAGGAGCTGCGGATCCTGCTCGAGGACGAGATCAGCACGAGCGACCGCGCTGCCCGCAACGCCGCCCGCTACTTCACCAGCGTCGGCGGCTACGCCCCGACCATCGGCATCATCGGCACCGTGGTGTCGCTGATCCACGTGCTGGAGAAGCTGGACAGCCCGGCCACCCTCGGCCCGATGATCGCCACCGCCTTCGTCGCCACGCTCTGGGGCCTGCTCAGCGCCAACTTCATCTTCCTGCCGATCGGCACCCGCCTGAAGCGCCTCGCCGAGCTCGAGGTCGAGCGGATGACGCTGCTCATGGAGGGCGTCCTCGCCATCCACGCCGGCAGCCAGCCGCGCCTGCTCGGCGACCGCCTGCGCGCGATGGTGCCGCGCGAGAAGGCGCCGCGCGAGAAGGAACAGCCGGTGAAGGTCTCGGACGCGGCATGAGCCGGCCCGCCCGCCGTTCCCGCAACACCGAGCACGCCGAGGAGCACGTCGACGAGCGCTGGATGGCGTCCTACATGGACATGGTCACCGTGCTGATGTGTCTGTTCATCGTGCTGTTCGCCATGTCGACCGTCGACCAGGACAAGTTCATCGCCCTGAAGAACTCGCTCGCCACCGGCTTCGGCACCGTGGACGTCGGCAAGTTGGACACGGCATCCGGGGTCGTCGTTCCGGAGGAGCTGGTTGACGAGCAGGGCGCGGGCTTCACCGAGGCCGAGGAGGCCTCCGCCGAGGTCGACAACCTGCTCAAGCTGCGCGAGCAGCTGCGCTCCGCTTTGGCCGCCCAGAACCTCGAGCACACCGTCACGTTCGTCATCGACCAGCGCGGGCTGACCGTCGGCCTGATCGGCTGGGAGACCTTCTTCCAACCCAACAGCATCCAGCTGCAGGGCGAGGCGCTCGTCGTCGTCGACACGCTCGGCCCGATCCTGGCCGCAGCGGAGCACAAGGTCTCGGTCGAGGGCCACGCCGACTACCGCGGCTCGCCCACCCCGTTCCCGACCGACTGGGAGCTCTCCGGCGGCCGCGCCACCCAGGTGTTGCGCCGCATGGTCGAGTCGGCCGGCTTCCCCGGCTCCCAGATCTCCGCCGTCGGCTATGGCTCCACCCGGCCGGCCCGCACGGGGGAGAGCGCAGAGGATGCCGCCATCAACCGCCGGGTCGACATCGCCGTGCTCTCGGACCTGCCGGAGTCTGTGCGAAACCTGATCCCCACGGCGCTCAGCACGAAGACAGGGCAGCCCGCTCCCTAACGCGCCGCCATTCGCTGCCGATAGTGGCAACAGTGACGGTCAGAGACAAGCAGCAGCGCGCAGACTCCGTGGATTCCGCGTACTCGGCCAGCCCCCAGCCCTACGACTTCCGGCGCCCGACGACGCTGGCCCGCGAGCACTCGCGTGTGCTGGAGCTGGCCTTCGAGACCTTTGCCAGGCAGTGGGCGACGCAGCTCACCGCGAAGGTGCGCGTGCTCTCCCAGGTGACGTGCGAGCAGGTGCTCATGCACAGCTACGACGAGTACGCGGCCGTCCTCCCGGCGACCACCGCGATGGTGCTCTGCTCGATCGAGGGCACCTCCGCCAAGGCCGTTGTGCAGTTCCCGGCCTCGGCCGGGCTCTCCTGGGTGGCGCGGATGCTCGGCGGCAGCGCCGACGCGGAGCTGCCGGAGCGGGTCTTCACCCAGATCGAGCAGGCGCTGGTGCGCCGGCTGATGGACGACGCGCTCGAGGACCTGCGCTACTCGCTCGGCGAGCTGCTCGTCGACGCCATCTCGATCGACGGCATCCAGTACAACTCCCAGTTCGCCCAGGCCGCCCCGACCGCCGAGCTGATGATCGTCGCCCGCTTCGCGGTGCGCGTGGGGGACCACCGCTCCCTGGCGAGCGTCGCCGTGCCCGCCGCCGTGATCCTGCCGCAGCTCGGCGAGTCCAACCCGACCAGCCCCGTCGACAACGCCCGCGCCCTGATCGGGCAGCAGCTCGGCACCGTGCCCGTCGACGTCGCGCTGCGCCTGGCGCCGGCCCCCGTGCTGCCGGGCACCGTGCTCGGACTCGCCGTCGGCGACCTCATTCCGCTTCCCCATTCCCAACATCGACCGCTCGACCTCGTCGTCGACGGCCACGAACTTGCCAGCGCTGCCGTCGGGGTCAATGGATCCCGTCTGGCCTGCGTCGTGGTGAGCACCAAGGAGACAACACGATGACGACCACCCCTGAACTTGGAACGCTCGAGCGTGCCGCCGTCGACGCCCTGCTCGCGGTTCTGCCGCTGCCCGGCGTCACCCGCGCCGTCATCGCCCGCGACCTGAGCGGCAGCGATGCCGCGGCGGCGGCCGCCGCGATCGCCTCCGCCGTGCAGGCGAGCTTCGTCGGAGCCCGCTCCGCCGACCTGGCCATTGCCGTGCTCGACGGCTCGGCCCTGCTCGGCGCGGCCGGCGGCGACTCCGCACTGGTCTCCGCCGCCGACGTGCTGCGACCCTCGCTCGAGGCCGCCGCATCCACCCTCGGCACCGGGCTGCTCGGCGCCAGCGCGCAGGGCGACGCCAGCGGCCTCATCGGCGACGACGAGGCCGTCGTGTTCGAGCTGCTGGGCGGCAGCAGCGGCGAGGACACCACGATCGGCTGGTTCGCGATGCGCGTGCGCGAGGCCGCCGTGCTGGCCCCCGCCGCGGGCAGCGCGGCATCCGACGCCGACGTGCTCGGCCGGCTCGGCCGCATCAACAACGTCGAGATGGCGCTGACCGTCGAGCTCGGCCGCACCCGGATGACGGTGCGCGACGTGCTCTCGATCGAGCCCGGCGCCGTCATCGAGCTGGACCGCTCCGCCGGCGCCCCCGCCGATGTTCTGCTGAACGGCCGGCTGATCGCCCACGGCGAGATCGTCGTCGTCGACCAGGACTACGCCGTGCGCATCACGCGCATCCTCGACGTCGCGGACGGCGCGCTCTAACGGTGGACACCCTCTTCGTCGCGCTGCGCGTCCTGCTCTCCCTCGGTGCCGTCCTGGCACTGCTGTGGCTGCTGCAGCGACGCTTCGCGCGCGGCGGAGCGGCCAAGGGCAAGGCGCGCACCGCCAGCCTCGCCGTCGTGGGCCGGCAGAGCGTCGGCGCCAAGGCATCCGTCGTCGTGGTCGAGCACGACGGCCAGCGCTTCCTGCTCGGCGTGACCGAGCACGGCGTCACCAAGCTGCACGCCGCCCCGATCGTGCCGGCGGCCCTGCCCGCCTCTCCAACCCCGCCCGCCTCGCCAACCGAGACGGCGGACGCCGACCAGGGCGACGCGCACTTCGCCCGGGTGCTCGCCGAGGCCGGCCAGGCAGAAGACCTCGTGCCGGCGGCCGGGGTGCCAGCTGGCACAGCGCCGGCCGCACCGGTGCCGGCTGCCGCAGCGCTGTCTGCGGCGGTGCCGGCCGCACCGGCGCTGGCCCGCCCGGCCGGCCGCCTCGCCGGCTCGATCCTCGCGCCCGAGACCTGGAAGCAGGCCGCTGCCGTCGTTCGGGACCGGTGGTAATGCGTCGCTGGGCCCTGGCGCTCAGCCTCATCGCGCTCCTCGTCGGCGCCAACCTCGTGTTCGGCGTCAGCGATGCCCTCGCCGTCCCCGGCGACCCGCTGCTGCCCACCCCGCCGACGAACCCCGCCGACCCCGGCGGCGGCGTGACGGTGGAGATCAACGGATCGAACGGCACCCCGTCCTCTGCCGTCGTCACCCTGATCGGCATCACGCTGCTCTCGGTCGCCCCCGCGCTGCTGCTCATGATGAGCTCGTTCACGAAGATCTTCGTCGTGCTCGCCATGACGAGGAACGCACTCGCGCTGCCGACGATCCCGCCGAACCAGGTGCTCGCCGGCCTCGCCCTCTTCCTCTCTTTGTTCATCATGAGCCCCGTGCTCACCGACATCAACGATCTGGCTGTGCAGCCGTTCACCGCCGGCACGATCGACTTCTCACAGGCGCTGGATGCGGCATCCGCCCCCCTGCAGTCGTTCATGCTCGCGCACACCCGCGAGGAGGACATCGCCCTGATGACGCGGGCGGCCGGCCTGGCCAACCCCGAGAACGCCGCCGCCGTGCCGCTGACCACGCTGATCCCGGCGTTCATGATCTCCGAGCTGCGCGCCGCGTTCATCATCGGCTTCGTCATCTTCGTGCCGTTCCTCGTGATCGACCTCGTCGTCTCCGCCGTTCTGATGTCGATGGGCATGATGATGCTCCCGCCCGTCATGATCTCGCTGCCCTTCAAGATCCTGCTGTTCATCCTCGTCGACGGCTGGGGGCTCATCATCACGTCGCTCATCGCCAGCTACAAGGGGGGCTGATGGACTCCGCAGCCGTCCTCGACATCGCCATGGCCAGCCTGATCATCGCCGCCAAGCTTGCCGCCCCGCTCCTGATCACCGCGCTCGTCGTCGGCTTCACCATCTCGCTGTTCCAGTCGATCACGCAGATCCAGGAGGTCACGCTCTCCTTCGTGCCCAAGGCGATCGCCGTCTGCGCCGCCCTGTTCATCTCCGGCCAGTGGATGATCAGCGAGCTGATCAGCTTCACCGAGCAGCTGTTCGCCACCATCCCGATGCTCATCGGAAACGCCTGATGCTCGGCGCGACACTCTCGGCCGGCTGGCTGGAGGCCGTCGGGCTGGCGGCGGTGCGGATGACGGCCTTCCTCGTCATCGCCCCGCCCTTCTCCTACAAGGCGATCCCCGCCCGGATCAAGGCCATGCTCGGCGTCGCGCTGGCGCTGGCCGTCTCGCCCCGGGTGACGCCCGGCTACACGCCGCTGGACACCGGCCCGTTCTTCGTCGCCCTCGCCCTGGAGCTGCTGGTCGGCGCCATGCTCGGCTTCCTGGTCTCGCTCGTCTTCGCCGCCGTGCAGACCGCCGGCAACCTCATCGACATGTTCGGCGGCTTCCAGATGGCGCAGGCCTTCGACCCGGGCTCCATGGTCAACGGCGCCCAGTTCACCCGGCTGTTCCAGATGACGGCCCTCGCGCTGATGTTCGCCTCCGGCGCCTACCAGCTCGTCATCGGCGGCATCGTGCGCTCCTACGAGGCGCTGCCGCTCGGCGGCGGCCTGGACCTCGCCGGCAGCGCGGAGCTGATGGTCACCGGCCTCTCCCAGATGATGCTGGCCGCCGTGCAGATCGCCGGGCCGCTGCTCGTCGTGCTCTTCCTGGCGGATGCCGGCCTCGGCCTGCTCACCCGGGTCGCCCCGGCGCTCAACGCCTTCGCGATGAGCTTCCCGATCAAGATCCTGCTCACGCTGCTGCTGGCCGGCATGGTCGTCGTCGTGCTGCCCGAGGTCATCTCGGCGCTGGCCACCGACGCCTTCCGCACGATGGGGGAGGTGAAGTAGATGTCCGACGCCTCCGAACGCTCAGAACAAGCAACGCCCAAGCGCATGAAAGAGGTGCGCGAGAAGGGCCAGCTGACCCGCTCCCAGGACATGAGCGCCTGGCTCGGCGTCGGCGCCGTCGCCCTGATGCTGCCGACGACCATCGCGCTCGGCACTGCAGCCGCCGAGACGCAGATGCACTCCATCACCGGGCTCATCGCCGCGCCTGAGCCGATGCAGGCCCTCGACACGCTCGTGCAGGGGCTCGGCTCGATGCTCGGCACGATCGGGCCGCTGTTCGCGGTGGCCGCCGGGGTGATCCTGCTCGGCGCGGCCGCACAGGGCGGCATCCACTTCCGCAAGTTCACCGGCAAGTACGAGCAGCTCAACCTCGTCAAGGGCGCCGGCCGGGTGTTCGGCATGCAGGCCCTCTGGGAGGGGGCCAAGTCGCTGCTGAAGACGCTCGTCGTCGGCGGCGTGCTCTACCTCGTCATCCAGGGGCTGATGCCCGTGCTGAGCAGCGCCGGCGGGCTGCCCGTCAGCGCCCTGCTCGCCGCGGCGAGCAGCGGCGCCACCGTGCTGCTGCAGTCGGCCGTCGTGGCCGGCCTGGTGCTGGCCGCGGCCGACATCATGGTCGTCATGAAGCGCAACCGCAAGAAGACGCGGATGACGAAGCAGGAGCTGAAGGACGAGAACAAGTCCAGCGAGGGCGACCCGATGATCAAGTCGCAGCGCCGCGCCCGCCAGCTGTCCATGAGCCGCAACCGCATGATCGCCTCCGTCGCCGGCTCCGACGTCGTGCTGGTGAACCCGACGCACATCGCCGTCGCCCTCCGCTACGAGGCGGGCAAGGCCGCGCCGCGCGTCGTCGCGAAGGGGCAGGGCATGATCGCCACCCGCATCCGCGAGGAGGCAGACGCCCAGCGGGTGCCGATCGTCAAGGACGTTCCGCTGGCGCGGGCCCTGCACGCCGAGTGCGAGATCGGCCACGAGATCCCGCTCGAGCACTACAACGCCGTGGCCCGGGTGCTCGCCTTCGTGATGGCCCTGAAGAAGCGCGGCGCCGGCTACGGCACCCACACCATGACCCCGCAACTCGTACCCCAAAGGACCGGTCAATGAACCGCAACCTCGCCAAGCTCGCGGTGCCCATCGGGGTCGTCGGCATCATCCTGCTGCTCGTCGTCCCCGTGCCCGCCTGGCTGCTCGACATCCTGATCATCGTCAACATCCTGTTGGCGCTCGTGATCCTGCTCACGACGATGTTCATCAGGAAGCCGCTCGACTTCTCGGTGTTCCCCTCGCTGCTGCTGGCGGTGACGCTGTTCCGGCTCGGCCTGAACGTCGCCTCCACCCGCCTCGTGCTCGGAGAGGGCTACGCCGGTCAGGTGATCGAGGCCTTCGGGCACGTCGCCGTCGGCGGCTCCATCATCATCGGCAGCGTGATCTTCCTGATCCTCGTCGTGATCCAGTTCGTCGTCGTCACGAAGGGTGCTGAGCGCGTGGCCGAGGTCGGCGCCCGCTTCACCCTCGACGCCATGCCCGGCAAGCAGATGGCGATCGACGCCGACCTGAACGCCGGCCTGATCAGCGATGTGCAGGCCAGGGAGCGCCGCGCGGAGGTCTCCTCCGAGGCCGACTTCTACGGCGCCATGGACGGCGCGTCGAAGTTCGTCAAGGGCGACGCCATCGCCGGCATCCTGATCATCGTCATCAACATCATCGGCGGCATCGCGATCGGCATGATCCAGCGCGGCATGGAGATGGGCGACGCCGTCAGCACCTACACGCTGCTGACCATCGGCGACGGCCTCGTCACCCAGATCCCCGCCCTGCTGATGGCCGTCTCCACGGGCATGATCGTGACCCGGTCCACCGCCGACGCCGACATGGGCACCACCGCTGGCGCTCAGCTGTCGCAGTCGCGCAACGCCCTGATGATCGCCGGCAGCGCCGCGATCGTGATGGCGCTGATCCCCGGCATGCCGATGGTGCCGTTCATCGTGATCGGCGGCCTGCTGATCTTCGCCGCACAGCGCGTGAAGGCGCGCACCGAGCGCGAGGAGAAGGCCGCGGCGTCGCCGCAGAACGAGGCGCCGACCCTGGCCGAGAGCACCGAGGCGCTGATCGAGCAGATGCGCGTGCACGCCCTCGAGATCCTGCTCGCCCCCGACCTCGTCGACGTCGTCTCCGGCGCCTCCGACGACTTGCTCGGCCGGGTGAAGGCCCTCCGCCGCACGATCGCCATGGAGCTCGGCATCGTCGTGCCCCCGGTGCGCACCCGTGACAGCATCGAGCTGCCCGCCTCCTGCTATGTCATCCGCATCGCCGGCGTCGAGGTGGCCCGCGGCATCGCACCCGGCGGCCGGGTGCTCGCCCTCGGGGACGCGCTCGAGGCGCTGCCGGGCACCGCCACCGTCGAGCCCGTCTTCGGCCTGCCAGGCAAATGGGTGCCCAGCGAGCTGCGGCACAGCGCCGAGATGGCCGGCGCCACCGTCATCGACCGCGTCTCCGTCATCGTCACCCACCTCTCCTCTGTCGTCACGGCCAACGCCGCCCGCCTGCTCAGCCGGGAGGACGTGCGCGTGCTGAGCGACGGCGTGCGGCAGGTGAACCCGGCCGCCGTCGAGGAGCTGACGCCCGGCCTGCTCAGCCTGGCCGAGGTGCAGCGGGTGCTGCAGGGCCTCCTCGCCGAGCAGGTCGCGATCAACGACCTGCCCCGCATCTTCGAGGCCCTCTCGCTGCGCGCCAAGGTCGCCGTCGACCCGGAGGGGCTGATCGAGGCCGCCCGGGCCGCGCTCGGGCCCGCCATCGTCGCCAAGCACCTGGACGGGCGCATCCTCCGCGTCGTCATGATCGACCCCTCGCTGGAGCAGGGCATGCTCGAGGGGCTCCGCCCGGCCGAGCACGGCACCCAGATCCTGCTCGACCAGCGCAGCATGGAGCAGGTCATCGACTCGCTGCGGGCGTCCCTCGCCCAGGCCGATGCCCAGGGCGTCAGCGCCGTGCTGGTGTGCGCCCCGGCGCTCCGCCCGGCCATCCACCGCCTGGTCACCCCGCAGACCGGCGTCGCGGTGCTCTCCTACCAGGAGGTCACCTCCGCCAACGTCGAGATCGAGACCGTGGGGGTGGTGCGCGGTGTCACGGCAGGTTCGGCTTGAGGGGCAGTCGCTCCAGTCGCTCCATGAGCGGGTGCTCGCCGAGCACGGCCGGCACGCCCGGATCGTCTCCGCCGAACGGGTCGTGAGCGGCGGCATCCGCGGCTTCTTCGCCAAACAGCACTTCGAGGTCGTCGTCGAGCTGCCGGAATCCGGCAGCCCCAGCGTGCACAGCATGGACCTGCCCACCCGGGTCGGCCTCGCCGCGCTGCTCGAGGAGGCCGACACGGTCGAGTCCGCGCTGGCCGAGGCGGCGCCGGACCAGCCGACCACGGCCTCACCGGACTTCGCGGCGCTGCTGCGCCAGATGACCCGCGACATGGCGCCGCCGCCCGGCCAGCAGGCCGCGCCGCCACAGCCTCCCGCACTCGGGCTGCTGCCGATCGTCTCCGTCGTGCACGCCCCGTCGCGTGCCCAGCTCCCCGCGGGCGCCCCCGCGCAGCTCGCCCTGGCGCAGGCTGCCCCGGCAGCCGAACCGCCGCTGCCGTTGGAGCGCCCGGGCGACCTGGTGCTCTGCATCGGGGCGCGCTCCGACGCCGCACTGGTGGCGTCGGCCTGGGCCACGCAGAACGGCGCGGAGATCGCCGCCTGCGCGCCGAGCATGGCCGGCGCGGACGTCTCGGCGCACCCGGGCCTGCCGCAGCTCGGCGACCGCCGAGACGCCGCGGCCGCCCGCGCCCGCGGGGTCCAGCGGGGCGCCGCCTGCATCGCCGTCCTCGAGCTCGCCGCGGCCCGCGCCGACGCCGACGTCGACTCCCGCCTGCTGCGCGAGCGGCAGCTCGGCACGGCGGCCGGGCTGCTCGCCGACCAGCTCTGGCTCGTCGTGGATGTCAGCCGCAAGGACGAGGACACGGCGGCGTGGGTCGCGGCCTGCCGCGAGATCGTCGATGTGCACGGAATCGTGGCGATCGGCGGGGAAGAGACGGCGACGCCGGGCTCCGTCGCCGCCCTCGGCCTCCCCGTGCTCTGGCACACGAAAGGATAGGCTGGGGAAGTGCTAGTTCTGACGCGTAAACCAGGGGAGAAGATCCTCATCGGTGACGACATCGTCATCACCGTGCTCGACGCTCGCGGCGACAGCATCCGCATCGGGGTCGACGCCCCGCGCGGCATCAAGATCCAACGCTCCGAGGTCGTGCAGGCCGTCGCGGAGGCCAACGCGGAGGCCACCGGCGCCGCAGGGAGTGCCGAAGAGCAGCGCCTGGTGCTGAGCCTCGGCAAGCTGGCCCCGCCCGTGCCGACCGCCCAGCCCGTCCCGGACCCGGCAGCCGCAACAGAGTAATTAAGGAGAGCGCGATGGCGCGATCAGTGGAACTCGGCGTCGACACCTTCGGCGACGTCACCTTCGACCAGGACGGCCACCCGCTCTCGCAGGGGGAGGTGCTGCGCAACCTCGTGCAGCAGGGCGTGCTGGCCGACAAGGTCGGCCTCGACTTCATCGGCGTCGGCGAGCACCACCGCGCCGACTTCGCCGTCTCGGCGCCCGAGGTCGTGCTGGCGGCAATCGCCGGCCAGACCGAGCGGATCCATCTGGGCTCCGCCGTCACCGTGCTGAGCAGCGACGACCCCGTCCGGGTCTACCAGCGCTTCGCGACGCTCGACGGCCTCTCCGGCGGTCGCGCGGAGGTCATCCTCGGCCGCGGCTCCTTCACCGAGTCATTCCCGTTGTTCGGACTGCCGCTGGAACGCTACGAGGAGCTGTTCGAGGAGAAGCTCGAACTCTTCGTCGAACTGATCAAGCAAGGCCCGGTCAGCTGGAACGGCACCGTGCGCTCCGGCCTCAACGAGCAGCACGTCTACCCGCACACCGAGTCCGGCACCCTGCGCACCTGGGTCGGCGTCGGCGGCAGCCCGGAGTCGGTCGTGCGCACCGCGCGCCACGGCCTGCCCCTCATGCTCGCCATCATCGGCGGCAGCCCCGTGCGCTTCGCCCCCTACGTCGACCTCTACCACCGTGCGCTGGCCCAGTACGGCCAGCCGCTGCAGCCCGTCGGCATCCACTCACCCGGCCACATCGCCGAGACCGACGAGCAGGCCAAGGACGAGCTCTGGCCGCACTACGCGGTGATGCAGCAGCGCATCGGCCGGGAGCGAGGCTGGCCGCCGATGACCCGCGAGCAGTTCGAGGAGTCCGCCGGCCCGGACGGCGCACTCTACGTCGGATCACCGGAGACCGTCGCCCAGAAGATCGCCGCCGCCGTGCGCGCCCTGCAGGCCTCCCGCTTCGACCTCAAGTACAGCAACGGCACCCTGCCGCACGCGGCGCTGATGAGCAGCATCGAACTTTACGGCACCGCCGTGGCGCCGCGGGTGCGGGAGTTGCTCGAAACGTCAAAATAGGCCGTTCTTAACGCCGTTCCGAGCGCGTTAACGGGTGGGCGGGGCAGGTCCGCTGCGTAGAGTTGTCGATGTCCCATCAGGCAAAGAGGCCCGCACGGTGTACCCACCAGCGCTGGCCGCGCAAAGGAATTTCGTGACTCAGCACTTCACCGACCACCGCACGCTTTGGATCAGTCGCGAGGAGCGTGCTGAATCCATGATCCCGATCATCGGCTCGCTCTACCGCGACCACGGGGTGGTGACCTCCGTTCACGGACGTCGACTGCTCAACCGCTCCGCCATCGGCATCCTCAAGGCCCACAAGTTCGCGAAGCAGGTCGACGACACCGAGCTGGACCTCGACGACACGCTGCGCGTGCTCGAGGCGCTGCGGGCGCTCCGCCCCGGCCCGGCCTCCATCGACATCGCCCGGCTCGTCTCCGGCTACGCCGAGCGCGGTGCCGGGCAGGAGCTCGCAGACTTCGTCCGCGAGGAGATCAGCCCGGTGCTCCCGGCCGAGGGCGCCGCCCCGACCGGCGGCACCGACGTCGTGCTCTACGGCTTCGGCCGCATCGGGCGCCTGCTGGCCCGCATCCTGATCGCCCACGGCGGCCACGGCGACGGCCTGCAGCTGCGCGCCATCGTCGTGCGCAAGGGCTCGGCCAACGACCTGATCAAGCGGGCCAGCCTGCTGCGCCGCGACTCGGTGCACGGCGCGTTCGACGGCACCATCAGCGTCGACGAGGAGAACAACACGATCCTCGCCAACGGCACCCTCATCCAGGTGATCTACTCGAACGACCCCGCCTCCATCGACTACACCGCGTACGGCATCCACGACGCCATCGTCGTCGACAACACGGGACGCTGGCGCGACGCGGAGGGCCTCGGCCAGCACCTCGCCTGCCCCGGCGTCACCCGCGTGCTGCTCACCGCACCCGGCAAGGGCGCGCTCAAGAACATCGTGCACGGCATCAACCACGACGCGATCGAGGCGTCGGACACGATCCTCTCCGCGGCGTCCTGCACCACCAACGCCATCACGCCCGTTCTGAAGGCCATCAACGAGCGCTACGGCGTCGTGCACGGCCACGTCGAGACGGTGCACTCTTTCACCAACGACCAGAACCTGATCGACAACTTCCACTCGGGCGACCGCCGCGGGCGTTCGGCGGCGCTGAACATGGTGATCACCGAGACCGGTGCGGCCAAGGCCGTCGCCAAGGCGCTGCCCGAGCTCGCCGGCAAGCTCACCGGCAGCGCCATCCGGGTGCCCACCCCGAACGTGTCGCTGGCGATCCTCAACCTGCGGTTGGAGAAGACGCCCAACCGCGAGGAGGTCAACGCCTACCTGCGCGAACTCTCGCTCAACTCGACACTGCGCCAGCAGATCGACTTCGTCGACTCGCCGGACATCGTCTCGAGTGACTTCGTCGGCTCACACCGCGCCGGCATCGTCGACGGCCTGGCCACCATCGCCACCGACAACAACCTGATCCTCTACGTCTGGTACGACAACGAGTTCGGCTACAGCTGCCAGGTGGTCCGGGTGCTCGAGGTGATGGCCGAGAGCCACCCGCGGGTGTTGCCGGCACGCGCGGCCGTCTGACGCGCGGGGCAGGGCCCCGGGCCCGGCGGGCGGGTTACGGGGTCTTCCGCGCCCGCTCGGCCGCCTCGGCCTCGCGCCGGAGCTTCCGCTCCGCATCCGCCGCCGCGGCCTCCTCGGGGGTCGGCGCGGTGCCGCTCAGGTGGCGGGGCTGCCACCACTGGCCGGTGCCGTCCACCGGGTACTCGCTCTGCAGCGTGTCCACCATCGTCTGCAGTTCCGCGTGCAGGGCGTGGGTGAGCTCGACGGGGTCGGCGGTGGGGCCGATCGTGATGGGCGGGCCGAAGGTCACGCTGACGAGCGTCTTGTAGGCGTCCCGCAGCGTCGGCTTGTGGTTCTTGGTCAGCACGCGGTGCCCGCCCCACACGGCGACGGGGATGATCGGCACCCCGGCCTGGGCCGCGAGCCGCACGGCGCCGGTCTTCAGATCGCGCACCGTGAACGACGCGTTCACGCCGGCCTCGGGGAAGACACCGAGGAGCTCGCCGGCCTTGAGCGCGGTGACGGCGGAGTCGAAGGCGGCGGCGCCGGCCTTCATGTTCACCGGGATGTGGCGCATCCCGCGCAGCAGGAAGCCCAGCACGGGCTTGGCGAAGACGCTCTCCTTGGCCATGAAGCGCACCTTGCGCCGATTGTGGCACCAGATGACCCACTCGGTCAGGGCGAAGTCCAGATAGCCGAAGTGCGTGATCGCCAGGATCGCGCCACCCTCGTTCGGCACGTGCTCGATGCCGGTGACCTTGCGCTGGAGGCGCAGGAGGCCGAAGACCGAGCGCCCCACCGCGACCGCGCTGGAATAGATAGGTTCGCTGCCGTGGGTAGCCATAGCTGAACTTTACGTCCGCCTGCATGCCGATATCGACATGTGATGAGGACTATTCTCTTTCCTCGTCCTGATCGCGGTTCCCGCGCAGTTTCTCGATCTCGCGGCGGTCGCGCTTCGTCGGTCGCCCGGCGCCCCTGTCGCGCACCGGAAGCAGGGCCATCTCCGACTTCGGGGGCGGCGGAGGCGTCTTGTCGATGAGGCACTCGGCGGCGATGTCCGCCCCGACGCGCTTGACCACCAGGCGGCGCACCTCGACGATCCGGTCGAAGCCGGAGATCCGAATGCGCACCTCGTCACCGATCCGCACGCCCTGCGCCGCCTTGACCCGCTCGCCGTTGATGCGCACATGGCCGGCCCGGGAGGCCGCGGTCGCCGCGGAGCGCGTCTTGAACAGCCTCACGGCCCAGAGCCAACTGTCGACGCGTGCCGTGCCTTCCTGTGCCATCTCTCCAGACTAGGGGAGCCGCGTGCCCTGGCACGGGGCCGGGGGAGCCCTGTGCCCTGCCTTGGGGCCGCGGGAGCGTAGCCTTGGCATGGAGGCACCATGACCCTGAACCCATTCCCGCCGGCATCCGCACCGCGCGACAACGGCGACGCCTGGGTGTTCGGCCCGGACGGCAGCAAGTTCTGGGGCCGCTACGGGGCGGCCGGCCTGCTGGTCGCCGACGCGCGCCGGGGCGTGCTGTTGCAGCACCGCGCGGAGTGGAGCCACCACGGCGGCACCTGGGGGCTGCCGGGCGGCGCCAGGCACGAGGGTGAGAGCGCGGCGGATGCCGCCCTACGCGAGGCCAACGAGGAGGCCGGCGTTCCGGCCACCGCCGTGCGAGTTCTCGGGACCTCCGTGCTGGATCGCGGCGTGTGGAGCTACACCACCGTGATCGCCGAGGTGGTGACGCCGTTCGAGGCGGTCATCAGCGACCCGGAGAGCATCGCGCTGGAATGGGTGCGGCCGGAGCTGGTCGCGGAGCGCGCCCTGCACCCGGGCTTCGCCGCGAGCTGGCCGAGCCTGCGCCTCCGCCTCCCCGGCACGGCCGCTGGCTAGACTCGACACCGTGAGCGGGAACGAGACCGGGCAGGCGCAGGTGAGCGACCGGGTGCTCACGGTGCCCAACCTGCTCAGCTTCTCCCGGCTCCTGCTGGTGCCCGTCTTCCTCGCCTTCCTGGTGCAGGGACAGGATGCCGCGGCCCTCATCGTGCTCGTCATCTCCAGCGTCAGTGACTTCCTCGACGGCTACATCGCCCGTCGGTTCAACCAGATGAGCAGGCTCGGCCAGCTGCTCGACCCGGCTGCCGACCGGCTCTACATCTTCGCCGCGATCATTGGGCTGGCCTGGCGCGACCTCGTGCCGTGGTGGATCGTCGGTCTCATCGTGGGTCGGGACGTCTTCCTCCTGGTGCTCGGCGTCATCCTGGCCAACTACGGCTACGGCCCGCTCCCGGTGCACCAGCTCGGCAAGGTGGCCACCTTCGCCCTCTTCCTCGGGCTGCCGCTGATCATGCTGGGGCTGGCCGTGCCGGCGATCGCCGTGTTCAGCCAGCCCATCGCCTGGGCGATCACGCTCTGGGGGGCGTTCCTGTATTGGTGGGCCGGCGCCATCTACCTGATCGAAACTGTGCGCGCGATTCGGCTTGCCCGCGCATCCCTGCCCCGCCAATCCGATACGCTGGAACCCTAGGGGAGGTTACCGTGGGCGATTCCGAGCAGAAGAACTCGAACAACGAGGGTGCTGCGCCGTTGGACCACACACAAGCGCACCCGAAACTGGTGGACACGACGCTGGCTTTCAGCCGCGAACTGGCCGCGCAGCTTGTGTCGATCGACGGCGATATCAGCGAGGAAGAGGCGGATGCGATCTCTGCGCTGCCCTCCGGATCTGCGATTCTGATCGTTCGCCGTGGCCCCAATACAGGGGCCAGATTCCTCCTGGACGGCGACGTCACGAGCGCCGGCCGCCACCCGGATGCCGACATCTTCCTCGATGACGTCACCGTCTCGCGCCGGCACGCCGAGTTCCTGCGCCACGGCACCGCATTCGAGGTCAAGGACCTCGGCTCGCTGAACGGCACCTACTTCGACGGCGTGCGCATCGAAACCGCACTCCTCAGCGATGGCGCAGAAGTCCAGGTGGGCAAGTTCCGCCTCACCTTCTACGCCTCCCGGCGCGACCTGGCACAAACGGCGAGCGAGTAGTGCCCGCCTCCACGGCCAGGGCTCGCAGCGCCGGGCCGGCCCCGATGCTGAGCATCGGGCAGGTGTTGGCCAGGCTGAACCCGGAGTTTCCCGACCTCACCCCCTCCAAGCTTCGCTTCCTGGAGGAGCAGGGGCTGGTCACGCCGGCGCGCACCGATTCCGGCTACCGCAAGTTCTGCGCCGCCGACGTGGACCGGCTGCGGCTGATCTTGTCGATGCAGCGCGACCAGTACCTGCCGCTCAAGGTGATCCGCACCTACCTAGACGAGCTGGACGCCGGGCGCGAGCCCGCCCTGCCTGGGGTCGTCTCCGGTCCGTCCATGCTCTCCGCCGTGCGCCGGTACAGCCGCGACGAGCTGCTGCGCGAATCCGGTGCCTCCGCCGCGCTGCTCGACGACGCCATCTCCGCCTCGCTCGTCTCGCCCTCCGAGGTCTACACCGACGACACCCTCAACGTGGTGTGCGCCCTCGTCGAACTGCAGCGATCCGGCATCGAGCCACGCCACCTCCGCGGCTTCCGCGGGGCAGCGGAGCGCGAGCTCGGCCTCATCGAATCGGCCCTCGCACCGCTCGCGCGGCGCCGGGACTCCTCCAGCAGGGCACAGGCCGCGGAGCGCGCGCACGACATCGCCGGGCAGCTCGCGGTGGTGCGCAGCAGCCTGATCCGCTCGGCGCTCGGCCGCCTGACATCGTGACCAGGCGACACGCCGAATCCATTGCGCGGATGTCGTTGCCGGGGGGCCTCGCTGTCGATAGCGTTGCACGTGTGGGGCGAACGACGCCCTGCACCGTTTGAGAGGCAATCGCATGAGTGAACTCAGTCGAAGCGAGCACGACCGCTACGACCTCGGTCTGCTCTTCACCGACGGCCTGCCCGAACTCGACGACTCCGCCGGTTACCGCGGCGCCGTGGCGGCCCGTGCGGCCGGCATCACCTACCGCCAGCTGGACTACTGGGCCCGCACCGAGCTCGTCGAGCCCACCGTGCGCGGGGCCGCCGGCTCCGGTTCGCAACGGCTTTACGGCTTCCGCGACATCCTCGTCCTCAAGCTCGTCAAGCGCCTGCTCGACACCGGCATCTCGCTCCAGCAGATCCGCACGGCCGTCAACCAGCTGCGCGAGAGCGGGGTCAGCGACCTCGCCCAGACCACCCTGATGAGCGACGGCGCCAGCGTCTACCTCTGCACCTCCGACGACGAGGTCATCGACCTGGTCAGCCGCGGGCAGGGCGTCTTCGGCATCGCCGTCGGCAAGGTGCTGCGCGAGGTGGAGACCAGCCTGGTCGAGCTCAACGTGCAGACGGATGCCGGCGACGAGCTCGCCGCTCGCCGCGCCACCCGCAAGAAGATCTCCTAACCGGACCTCGACACGGCCGCAGACGGCCCACTCGATCAGCGGAAGCCTCACGCTGGACGCCGCCGCTGGCTGAGCCTGCATCCGCTGGTTGAGCCTGTCGGAACCGGGCGCCGCCTGCCGGTCAGCGGATGCGGACCGCGAAAAGGCGTATTTCGGCACGTTTCCACGGCGCGTCGGCCGTCGCGTCCGCTGAACGGCTGACGGCGCGGGCGCACCGGGGCTAGGCGCCCGGCGTCTCCGCGTACTTCTCGATCTTCGCGGTGCGCAGCACCCTGTCCAGCAGCTGGTCGAAGTAGCGCGCCATCTCCTGGGCGCTGTCGCCCGGCCAGATGTGCAGCGGCTGGGCCGCGCCCTGTGCCTGCTGCAGCGAGGTGCGCTCGGGCAGCTGGGGGCTGAGCACCAGCGGGCCGAACATGTCGCGCAGCTCCTTGATGCGGAACTGGTGCTCCAGCGAGGCGGTGCGGGCGCGGTTCACGATGATGCCGAGCGGCTGCAGGCGCGGCGACAGCCCGCGGCGGATCTCCTCGATCGCGCGCAGCGCGCGGTCGGCGGCGGCGACCGAGAACAGGCCGGGCTCGGTGACCACGGCGACGCGGTCGCTGGCCGCCCAGGCGGTGCGGGTGAGCGCGTTCAGCGACGGCGCGCAGTCGATGAGGACGAGTTCGTAATCTTTCTCAACATTCGCCAGTGCTTCTTCGAGCTTCCAGATGTCACGGATGCTCGGGTGCGGGCCGTCGAAGTTGATGGCGGACGGGCTGCCGATCATCACGTCGATCACGCTGCCGGCGCGCCCCTTGGTCCAGCCGGAGGGCGCGATGGCCGAGCGAACGACCTTTTCTTTGGGCGCGGCGAGCACATCGGCGACATTGAGGTGGCCCGCGAGCTGGATATCCATGCCTGTCGACACGTCGGATTGTGGGTCCAAATCCACCACGAGGGTTCGGATGCCGCGCGCGAAGGCCGCCGATGCAAGACCCAGAGTCACTGTGGTCTTGCCGACGCCTCCCTTGAGGGAGCTGACGGAGAGAACGTGCACAAGAAGACACGTTACCTTCACTAGTCTTAGAGAACCTAACCGTCGGCTGAATGCCCGGGGCGTTTGAAAGGCTTGCATGTTCCAGAAGATCCTTGTTGCCAATCGAGGCGAAATCGCCATTCGCGCATTTCGCGCTGCAGTCGAGCTCGGGGCGAAGACCGTCGCGGTGTTCCCCTATGAGGACCGCAACTCGCTGCACCGCCTGAAGGCCGACGAGGCCTACCAGATCGGTGAGCCGGGTCACCCGGTGCGCGCCTACCTCGACGTCAACGAGATCATCCGGGTCGCTCTCGACAGCGGCGCCGACGCCATCTACCCCGGCTACGGCTTCCTCTCCGAGAACCCGGAACTGGCCGAGGCCGCCCACGCCAACGGCATCACGTTCATCGGCCCGCACAAGGAAGTCCTGGAGATGGCCGGCAACAAGGTCACCGCCAAGGAGCACGCCATCGCCGCCGGCGTGCCCGTGCTGAAGTCCACGCCGCCCTCGCGCGACGTCGAGCTGCTCATCTCCCAGTCGGACGAGATCGGCTTCCCCATCTTCGCCAAGGCCGTCGCCGGCGGCGGCGGGCGCGGCATGCGCCGCGTCAACACCAAGGACGAGCTGCGCGGCGCCCTCGAAGAGGCCATGCGCGAGGCAGACAGCGCCTTCGGCGACGCCACCATGTTCCTCGAGCAGGCGGTGCTGCGCCCCCGCCACATCGAGGTGCAGATCCTCGCCGACAGCCAGGGCGGCACCGTCCACCTGTTCGAGCGCGACTGCTCCGTGCAGCGCCGCCACCAGAAGGTCGTCGAGATCGCCCCGGCGCCGAACCTCAGCGACGAGAAGCGCGCCGAGCTCTACGCCGACGCCATCGCCTTCGCCAAGTCGATCAACTACGTCAACGCCGGCACGGTCGAGTTCCTGCTCGACACCGCGGGCGAGCGCGCCGGCCAGCACGTCTTCATCGAGATGAACCCGCGCATCCAGGTCGAGCACACCGTCACGGAAGAGGTGACGGACGTCGACCTCGTGCAGGCGCAGATCCGCATCGCGGCGGGGGAGACCCTGGCCGAGCTGGGGCTCGAGCAGAAGGACATCAAGCTCCGCGGCGCCGCACTGCAGTGCCGCATCACCACCGAGGACCCGACGGCCGGCTTCCGCCCGGACACCGGCAAGATCACCACCTACCGCTCGCCGGGCGGTGCCGGCATCCGCCTCGACGGCGGAACCATCAACCCGGGCGCCCAGATCAGCCCGCACTTCGACTCGATGTTGGCCAAGCTCACCTGCCGCGGCCGCGACTTCGAGGCCGCCGTCGCCCGCTCCAAGCGCGCGCTGGCCGAGTTCCGCATCCGCGGCGTCTCCACCAACATCTCCTTCCTGCAGGCCGTGCTCGAGGACCCGTCCTTCGCCGCCGGCGACCTGAGCACCTCCTTCATCGACGAGCGCCCGCAGCTGGTGCGCGGCCGCGTCTCCAAGGACCGCGGAACCAAGATCCTCAACTGGCTGGCGGATGTCACCGTCAACCAGCCCAACGGCAAGCCGGTCTCCCTGGTGCACCCGACGGACAAGCTGCCGAAGATCGACCTCAGCGCCCCGGCGCCGGCCGGATCCCGGCAGCGGCTGCTGGAGCTCGGCCCGGTCGGCTTCGCCGCGGCCCTGCGCGCGCAGACGGCCCTCGCCGTCACCGACACCACCTTCCGCGACGCCCACCAGTCGCTGCTGGCGACCCGCGTGCGCACCCGCGACCTGGTGGCCGTCGCGCCCTACGTCTCGCACCTGACCCCCGAGCTGCTCTCGGTCGAGGCCTGGGGCGGCGCCACCTACGACGTCGCGCTGCGCTTCCTCGGCGAGGACCCCTGGGAGCGCCTGGCCGCCCTCCGCGAGGCCCTGCCGAACATCAACATCCAGATGCTGCTGCGCGGCCGCAACACGGTCGGCTACACGCCGTACCCGACCGAGGTGACCGACGCCTTCGTGCGTGAGGCCGCCGCGACCGGCGTCGACATCTTCCGCATCTTCGACGCCCTGAACGACGTCTCGCAGATGCGCCCGGCCATCGACTCGGTGCTCGCCACCGGCAGCACCGTCGCCGAGGTCGCCCTCTGCTACACCGGCGACCTGCTCGACCCGGCCGAAGAGCTGTACACGCTGGACTACTACCTGCGCCTGGCCGAGCAGATCGTCGACTCCGGCGCGCACATCCTCGCCATCAAGGACATGGCCGGCCTGCTGCGCCCCTCCGCCGCCGAGAAGCTCGTCGGCGCCCTGCGCGAGCGCTTCGACCTGCCCGTGCACGTGCACACCCACGACACCCCGGGCGGCCAGCTCGCGACGCTGCTCGCCGCGGCCCGCGCCGGCGCGGACGCCGTCGACGTGGCATCCGCCCCGATGGCCGGCACCACCAGCCAGCCCTCCGCCTCCTCGCTCGTGGCCGCCCTCGCGCACACCGAGCGCGACACGAACATCTCCCTCGACGCCGTGTCGAGCCTCGAGCCGTACTGGGAGGCCGTGCGCCAGGTCTACCGCCCGTTCGAGTCCGGCCTGGCCGGGCCGACCGGCCGCGTCTACAAGCACGAGATCCCCGGCGGTCAGCTCTCCAACCTGCGCCAGCAGGCGATCGCACTCGGCCTGGCCGACGACTTCGAGCTCATCGAGGACATGTACGCCGCCGCCAACTCGATCCTCGGCCGCGTGCCCAAGGTCACCCCGTCGTCGAAGGTCGTCGGCGACCTGGCCCTGGCCCTGGCCGCGGTGCGTGCCGACCCGGCCGACTTCGCCGCGAACCCGGAGAAGTACGACGTGCCGGACTCGGTCATCGGCTTCATGGCCGGCGAGCTGGGCGAGCTGCCCGGCGGCTGGCCGGAGCCCTTCCGCAGCAAGGTGCTGGCCGGGCGCAACGTCCGCATCGGCGTCACCGAGATCAGCCAGGAGGACCGCGACGGCCTCGCCGGCGACAGCGACACCCGCCGCTCGACCCTGAACCGCCTGCTGTTCCCGGCGCCGACGCGCCAGTTCGAGCAGATCCGCGAGCTGTTCGGCGACCTCTCCAGTGTCGACACGCTGGACTACCTGTACGGCCTGCGCGCCGGCGGCGAGCACGTCGTCGAGATCTCGAAGGGCGTGCGTCTCTACGCCGGCCTCGAGGCCATCGGCGAGGCCGACGACAAGGGCATGCGCACCGTCATGACCATCCTCAACGGCCAGCTGCGCCCCGTCTTCGTGCGCGACCGCAGCATCACCGTCGAGGCCAAGTCGGCCGAGAAGGCCGACACCTCCCAGCCCGGCCAGATCGCCGCGCCGTTCTCCGGCGTCGTCACTCTGCAGCTCGAGGCGGGGGCCGAGGTCGAGGCCGGGCAGACGGTCGCCTCGATCGAGGCCATGAAGATGGAAGCGGCCATCACCTCGCCCGTCGCGGGAGTGATCGAGCGTCTCGCGATCCCCAAGACGCAGCAGGTGGATGCCGGCGATCTTCTTGTGGTTGTGCGTCCGCGCTAAGGTTGAACCGCTACATCTGCGCGAAATAAGGGGAAAGACACCGTGCCCAACACGAAGACGAGCGACGACGAGTTCCACAGCGAGCTGCCACCGGAGACGGTGGACAGCCTCGCGTCGTCGCTGCCCGAGAGCCTGAGCATTCAGGTCGATCTCCCGGCCGCACCGGCCAGAGTGATGCCGGCCGACGAAGTCGCCGTGGCGATCGACGAGGTCGCCGTCAACCCGGGCTACGTCGAGTCGTCCGCGCCGTCGACGACCTCGATCGAGGTCGTCACGCCGCCGCTGCGCCGCTCCAGCTATGCCGCGGTGGCCTCGGCCGCTGCGGCCCCGGCCGCCTCGCCGTACGAGGCCCTGCTGGCGACGGATGCCGCGGCAGCAGCCGCCCAGCACTCCCGGCGCGACCGGGTGCGCTCTGAGCACGTCGACATGGCCGGCGGCTACGAGGCGCCCGTCGAGCACAGCCGCGGCGACGGCCCGGAGGACGCCGGCATGCTCACCGCCGACCGCCTGCTCGAGGTCAACCGGCGCACCCGCCCGGCCCCGAAGGGCGGCTGGAACCGGTTCGTCTACAACGCGACCTTCCACGGCGTGAACCTCGGCGACTCCGCCAAGGTGCGCGCAGAGCAGGCCATGACCGACCGCATCGCCAAGCAGTTCACCGGCGGCACGCGCTTCGTGCCGATCCTCACCCGCAAGGGCGGCGTCGGCAAGACCACCGTCACCACCCTGCTCGGCATGGCGCTGGCCGACGCCCGCGAGGACCGCATCATCGCGGTGGACGCCAACCCGGACCGCGGCACCCTCTCGGAGCGCGTCACCAAGCAGACTCGCGCCACCGTGCGCGACGTCGTGACCAAGGCGCACACCATCACCGGCTTCACCGACTTCTCCTCGCTGGTCTCCCGCGACGAGACGCGCCTGGACATCCTCGCCTCCGACACCGACCCGATGCTCTCCGAGGCCTTCGACGAGAACGACTACAACGTCGTGGCCGACCTGGCCGCCCGGTTCTACTCGATCGTGCTGACCGACTGCGGCACCGGCATCGTGCACTCCGTGATGCGGGCCACCCTGCAGCGCGCCGACTCGATCGTGATCGTCTCCGGCGGCAGCGTGGACGAGGCGCGCCTGGCATCCGAGACCCTCACCTGGCTCGAGGCGAACGGCTACGGCGAGCTCGTGCGCAATGCGGTCGTCGCGATCAACACGGCCACCCAGGGCACCAACCTGGTCAAGCTCGAGGAGATCGAGTCGCACTTCCAGTCGCGTGTGCGCGAGATCGTGCGCATCCCGTACGACCCGCAGCTGGCTGCCGGCTCCGTCGTCAACTACCAGGACCTCAAGCCGCTCACCCGGCACTCCGCCCGCACCCTCGCCGCGCTCGTGGTCGAGGGCCTGCCCGCCGACCGGGGCATGTAACCGCGCATGACCGTTCGTGAGATCCGCCTCTTCGGCGACCCCGTATTGAAGACCGTTTCCGAGCCGATCACCGTGATCGACGCGCGCGTGCGCTCGCTCGTGCAAGACCTGATCGACAGCGTCAAGCTGCCCGGCCGGGCGGGCGTCGCCGCCCCGCAGATCGGCGTCAACCTGCGCGCGTTCAGCTACAACGTCGACGGCGAGGTCGGGTACATCCTGAACCCCGTCATCGAGGAGCTCTCCGGCGAGCCGGAGCCCGTCGGCGAGGGGTGCCTCTCGGTGCCAGAGCTCTGGCACGACACCGTGCGCTACCCGTTCGCGCGGGTGAGCGGCGTCGACCTCGACGGCAAGCCCGTCGAGCTCTCCGGCACCGGCCTCATGGCGCAGGCGCTGCAGCACGAGACCGACCACCTGGACGGCAAGCTCTACCTCGACCGGCTGACGGGCGACGCCCGCCGCCTGGCGATGAAGCAGGTCCGCGAGTCCAGCTGGTTCTAGCGCGGATGCCGCGCCGCCCGTCGCCGCGGGCGTCTCTCCGCACGTCGGCTCGAGGCGGCCGCACCGCGGGCTCCTTTCCGCACGTGGGCTCGAGGCGGCCGCGCCGCGAGGAAAGAGCAGCGCAGCCGCCGAAGCCCGGGAGCCAACCCGGCACGGTCGCCCGCGCATCCGGTGCCCGCACGGTGTTGGCTTCGGTCGCTGGCGCTCCCTCGATCCAACGGGGAGTACCTGCTGGGTGAGCCCGTCGTAAACCCTGAGGTGTTGGCTTCGGTCGCTGGCGCTCCCTCGAGCCAACGGGGTGTTCTCGCTGGCTGCGGCCGTCGCAACGCCAGAGCGGCGCCGTGGACGCTCGAACGACGAAGCGGGCCGGCCACCGAGGTGACCGACCCGCTCCGAGCGAACGCGCGATTGCGCGCACGCCCTACTGCTGGACGCTGATGCCCTCCGTGGCGGGGGCGCCGGCGTACATGCTGTCGATCTCGCCCGCGAAGTCCGCGAGGATGATGTTGCGCTTGATGCTCAGCTTCGGCGTGAGGTGGCCGCTGGCCTCCGTCAGCTCCAGCGGCAGCACCCGGAACTTGCGGATCGACTCGGCCCGCGACACCGTCTCGTTGGCGGCGTCGACGGCGCGCTGCAGCTCGGCCAGCACGGCCGGGTTGGCGCACGCCTCGTCGAGGGTCATCGCGGCATCCTCTCCGTTGTTGTTCAGCCAGACCGGGAGCATCTCCGGGTCGAGCGTGATCAGTGCGGAGATGAACGGCTTCTGGTCGCCGACGACGACGACCTGGCCGACCAGCGGGTTCGAGCGGATGGGGTCTTCGAGGCCGGCCGGGGCGACGTTCTTGCCGCCGGCGGTCACGATGATCTCCTTCTTGCGCCCCGTGATGGTGAGGAAGCCGTCGGCGTCGAAGGAGCCGATGTCGCCCGTCTTCAGCCAGCCGTCCTCGAACGCGGCGGCGGTGGCCTCCGGGTTGTTCCAGTACTCCTGGAACACGCAGATGCCCTTGACCAGGACCTCGCCGTCCTCGGCGATGCGCACGGCGTTGCCGGGGAGGGGCGGGCCGACGGTGCCGATCTTGGACTTGTTCGCGAGGTTCACGGTCGCCGGGGCGGTGGTCTCGGTGAGGCCGTAGCCCTCGAGGATGACGATGCCCAGCGAGTGGTAGAAGTGGCCGAGGCGCTGGCCGAGCGGCGCGGAGCCGGAGACGGCGTACTTGACCTTGCCGCCGAGCGCCGCACGGATCTTCTTCAGCACGAGCGCGTCGAACAGACGGTACTTGAGCTCGAGGCCGAGGCCGACCCGGCCGGCCTCTGCCGCCTTCGAGTGGGCGATGGCGACATCCGCCGCCTTGCGGAAGATGGCGCCCTTGCCGCCGCCCTCCGCCTTCTGCTCCGAGCTGTTGTAGACCTTCTCGAACACGCGGGGGACCGCGAGCAGGAAGGTGGGCTGGAAGCTGGCCATCGACGGCAGCAGGAAGCGCGTGTCCGGCTGGTGGCCGACGCGCACGCCGGCCTGCACGCAGAGCACGGTGATGAAGCGGGCGAAGACGTGCGCCGTCGTGATGAACAGCAGCGTCGAGGCGCCGCCCGGGGCCTCCAGCACCTCCTTGAGCGCGACCTCCGCGTTGCGGGAGAGCTCGACGAAGTTGGAGTGGGTGAGCACGCAGCCGCGCGGCTTGCCGGTCGACCCGGAGGTGTAGATCAGCGTGGCCATGTCGGCGCCGTTGGCGAGGTTGCGGCGGCGCTCGATCTCGGCATCCAGGATCTCGGTGCCGGCAGCGGCCAGTTTGTCGAGGTCGCCCAGGTCGATCTGCCAGACGTTCGCGACAGCGGGCACGTCTGCGCGCACCTCGTCGAAGCGGGCGAAGTGGTCCGGCGTCTCCAGGATCACCGAGGTGGCGCCGGAGTCGGTCAGGTTCCACTGCACCTGGCTGGGAGCGCTGGTCTCGTAGATCGGCACCAGGATCGCCCCGGCGAACCAGGCGGCGAAGTCGATGAGCGTCCACTCGTAGCGGGTCTTGCTCATCAGGCCGATCTTGTCGCCAGGCTGGATGCCGGAGGCGACGAGGCCCTTGGCCAGAGCGACGACCTGGCGGTGGAACTCCGCGGCGGTGACCGGGGTCCAGCCATCGCCGTTCGGCAGCGAGAACAGCACCAGGTCGGGTGTCGCCGCAACCCGCTGGATCAGCAGGTCAGTGACATTGGCCTGTGGATCGGCCGCCACGAGGGCGGGCGTTGAGAATTCTTGCACGGCAACTCCTTTGGTACCGGAAATGTGATACTCCCACCTTATCGGCGCAGCTGCGCACGGGCGCGCAACGTGCCGGGGAGGGCCGTCCCGGAAAACGGATGGGATTACACTCTAATGTGGTGCGCGCCGCTGCCCTTCGCCGGGCTCGACGGCGCCTCCCTCTGCAAACCCATCGAAAGGCTGTGGCGCGTGCACGCGATCGGAATCGACATTGGCGGCACGAAGATCGCCGGGGCGCTCGTCGACGAGTTCGGTTCGATCGTGAAGAGCGAGCGTGTGCCGACGCCCGCCGGCGACCCGCGGCAGATCGAGGAAGCCGTCGTCGCGATGGTGCAGTCCCTCTCCGTCGGCGAGCAGGTCGCCGCCGCCGGCATCGCCGCCGCCGGGTTCATCGATGCCGCCCAGTCCACCGTCTACTACGCGCCGAACATCAACTGGCGCAACGAGCCGTTCCGGGCCGTGCTCGAGGAGCGCCTCGACATCCCCGTCATCATCGAGAACGACGCCAACGCCGCCGGCTGGGCCGAGTTCCGCTACGGCGCCGGCCGCCTGTACAGCGACATGGTCACCCTCACCATCGGCACCGGGGTCGGCGGGGCCATCGTCAGCGGCGACCGCCTGTTCCGCGGCGGCTTCGGCGTCGGCGCCGAGCTCGGCCACCTGCGCGTCGTTCCGGACGGCCTGCCCTGTGGCTGCGGCGCCCGCGGCTGCATCGAGCAGTACGGCTCGGGCCGGGCGCTGCTGCGCATGGCCAATGAGTACGCGGATGCCGGTGGCATCGGCCAGGGCCTGGCCGAGCTGCGCGCAGAGCGCGGCGAACTCCGTGGAGAAGACGTCGCCCAGCTGATCACCGCCGGCGACAGCGGGGCGCTGGCCGCCCTCCGCCAGCTCGGCCACTGGCTCGGCCAGACAGCCGCCAGCCTCTCGGCCGTGCTCGACCCGCAGGTCTTCGTCTTCGGCGGCGGCGTGGCCTCGGCCGGCGAGCTGCTGCTCGACCCCATCCGCACGGCCTACCTGGATCACCTCCCGGCGCGCGGCTACCACCCGGAGCCGACGTTCCTCGTGGCCGAACTCGTCAACGACGCCGGAGTCGTGGGCGCAGCCGACCTCGCTAGGCTGAGCACGAGCCAGAAGTAGGGAGGTGACGCCATGTTCTACTGGATCATGAAGAACATCGTCATCGGGCCGATCCTGCTGGCGCTGTTCCGTCCCTGGGTGACCGGGTTGGAGAACGTGCCGAAGTCCGGGGGAGCGATCCTCGCCTCCAACCACCTCTCCTTCATCGACTCCATCTTCCTGCCGCTCGTCGTCGAGCGGCGCATGGCGTTCCTGGCCAAGAGCGAGTACTTCACCGGCAAGGGCCTGAAGGGCGCTCTGACGCGGTTCTTCTTCACCGCGTCCGGCCAGCTGCCGATCGACCGCTCCGGCGGCAAGGCCTCCGAGGCCTCCCTGAACACCGGCCTGGCGGTTCTCGGCCGCGGCGAGGTGCTCGGCATCTACCCGGAGGGCACCCGCAGCCCCGACGGCAAGATGTACCGCGGTCGCACCGGCGTCGCCCGGATGGTGCTGGAGGCCGGTGTCCCGATCATCCCCGTCGCGATGATCGACACCGAGAAGGTGATGCCGATCGGCAAGCGCCTGCCCAAGATCCGGCGCATCGGGATCGTCATCGGCGAGCCGCTGGACTTCAGCCGTTTCGAGGGAATGGAGGGCGACCGGTTCGTGTTGCGCTCTGTGACAGACGAGCTGATGTACGAACTGCGCGCGCTGAGCGGGCAGGAGTATGTCGACGTCTACGCCAGCTCCGTGAAGGAGCAGAGGGCCGCGCTTTCGCGCTAGGCTCGTGAGCATATCGGCGGCCGCTTCCGGCCGCCGTTCATTCCGACATCCCCTCTGATGTCGCCTCGAGAAAACAGGAATAGTCCCGTGGTACACCCCACCGAACCGGTTGTTTTGGCAGATCCCTCTGTGATTGCCGGTCTGGACTATTGGCGCACCCTCCCGATCAAGCAGCAGCCGGACTGGCAGGACCCCGAGGCGACCGCCGCGGCATCCGCCGAGCTCGCCACGCTGCCGCCGCTGGTGTTCGCCGGCGAGGTCGACCAGCTGCGCACCCGCCTGGCCGCCGCGGCCCAGGGCAAGGCGTTCCTGCTGCAGGGCGGCGACTGCGCCGAGACCTTCGCGGGGGCGACGGCCGACCAGATCCGCGACCGGGTCAAGACGGTGCTGCAGATGGCCGTCGTGCTCACCTACGGCGCGTCGATGCCCGTCGTCAAGATGGGCCGCATGGCCGGACAGTTCGCCAAGCCCCGCTCCAGCGACAACGAGACGCGCGGCGACGTGACCCTGCCCGCCTACCGCGGCGACATCGTCAACGGCTACGACTTCACCCCAGAGTCGCGCCAGGCAGACCCGCAGCGACTGATCAAGGGCTACCACACGGCCGCCTCGACGTTGAACCTGATCCGTGCGTTCACGCAGGGCGGCTTCGCCGACCTCCGCCAGGTGCACAGCTGGAACCAGGGCTTCGCCGCCAACCCGGCCAACCAGCGCTACGAGAAGCTGGCCCGCGAGATCGACCGCGCCATCGGCTTCATGGCCGCCTGCGGGGCCGACTTCGACGAGCTGAAGCGCACCGAGTTCTACACCGGCCACGAGGGCCTGCTGATGGACTACGAGCGCCCCCTGACGCGCATCGACTCGCGCACGGGAACCCCGTACAACACCTCATCGCACTTCATCTGGATCGGTGAGCGCACCCGCGAGCTGGACGGCGCCCACGTCGACTTCCTCAGCCGCGTGCGCAACCCGATCGGCGTGAAGCTCGGCCCGACCACGACGACCGACGACATGATGCGCCTGGTCGACAAGCTCGACCCGAACCGCGAGCCCGGCCGCCTGACCTTCATCACCCGGATGGGCGCCGGCAAGATCCGCGACGCGCTTCCCCCGCTGCTGGAGGCCATCAAGGCCAGCGACGCCCTGCCGCTCTGGGTCACCGACCCCATGCACGGCAACGGCATCACCACGCCGAATGGCTACAAGACGCGTCGTTTCGACGACGTCGTCGACGAGGTCAAGGGCTTCTTCGAGGCGCACCGCGCGGTCGGCACGAACCCGGGCGGCATCCACGTCGAGCTCACCGGTGACGACGTCACCGAGTGCCTCGGCGGCAGCGAGCACATCGACGAGGCCACGCTGGCCACGCGCTACGAGTCGCTCTGCGACCCGCGCCTGAACCACATGCAGTCGCTGGAGCTGGCCTTCCTGGTCGCCGAGGAGCTGGCGGCAGACAAGCAGCGCTAGCCGCTTCGAGTCGAGACGACGGATGCCGCGACCCACAGTGTGGGGCGCGGCATCCGTCGTCTGAGCGGCCAGCGCGCGCGACCGGCCCGCAGGGCGTCGGGGCGCGCGGTTATGGGCGCGCGGGCGCTCCCACACCCGCAGGGCGGGCTCGGCCTGTCGTTAGAATGTGACCTGGGCCTTGACGAAGACGGAGGAGCCGCGCTCGAGGAGCTCGCCGGCCGGGGGATCGGTTGAAACCGCCTTCGCCAGGACGATGAGCGCCTCCGGGAAGTTGTGGCTGACCTCGAAACCGGCGTCCTTCAGCGTCTGGATCGCGTCCTGCAGGCTCATGCCGACGACATCGGGAATCGCGATCAGGTCCGGGCCCTTCGACACGGTCAGCACGATGGTGGACCCGGGCCGCACGGGCCCGTCGCCCTGCGGCGAGGCGGAGATCACGGCGCCGTCCGGAACGTTCGAGTCGAAGACGGGGTCGGTGGTCTCGACCTCCAGGCCCGCCTGCGTGAGCGTCTCCGTCGCCTCGTCCACGCCCATTCCTGCGACGTTGGGGACGGGGCCGGCCGAGACGACCAGGCTCATCGTCGACCGCTCGTAGGCGGTCTCGGCGACGGGGTTGCCGTCGGCGTCGAGGACGGCGATCACGGACCCGGCCGGCTGCTCGTCGGTGAAGCGCACATCGCTCGCCTCGGCCAGCGTGAACAGCGGCGCGAGCTCGGCGCGGGCGTCCGCCTCCGGCAGGCCGACCACGGCGGGCACGCCGATGATGGCCGGGCCGGTGGAGACGCAGAGGGTCACCGTGCTGCCGCGGGGCAGCGCGGTTCCGATGGCCGGATCGGTGCTGGCGACGAGATCGGGCTTGATGCTCGGGTGGGTGCAACTCGCGGTCGCGTCGGCCGGCTGCAGCCCGGCCTGGGCGATCGCCGCCGTGGCGACGTCGACGCTCTGGCCGGAGACATCCGGCACGCTGGCGCGGGAGCCGGGGCCGGAGCCGAAGTACCAGCCGGTGCCGGCGGCGAGGCCGGCGAGGAGCACGATGGCCGCGAACAGCCAGTAGCCGCGGCGCTTGCGCGTGCTGGCCTTGCCGCGCAGCAGCACGGCGCTGTCGGCCTCTGCCGCGTCGACGGGGCCCGTGCGGTGGCGGGCGCCCAGGATCTGGGTCTCGGCCTCGGAGCCGCCGAAGTCGGAGCCGGCGAAGTCGTCGACGCCGTTGGCCAACGCGCCGCCGCCGAGCACCATGGTCTGGGCGAGGGGGCCCGGCAGCACCGTGGTGGCCGCGGTGGCGTTCGGGTCGACGGCGCCCGGCATGCCCGCGGTCACCGCGAGCAGCTGCTCGAGCATGGCACCGGCATCCCGCGGCCGGTCCTCCGGGTCGCGGGCGGACGCCCAGAGCACGAGCTCGTCGAGCTCGCGGGGGAGCCCGGGCACCTTGAGGCTGGGGGCGGGAACGGAGTCGTTGGCGTGCTGGTAGGCGATCTGCATCGGCGCCTCGCCGACGAAGGGCTGCTCGCCGGTGAGCATCTCGTACATCATGATGCCGAGGGCGTAGATGTCGCTGCGGGCGTCGGCGACGCCGCGGGTGACGAGCTCGGGGGAGAGGTAGGCGATCGTGCCGAGCAGGGCCTGCCCGGTCGCGGTGTTCGCGCTGGCCGCGCGGGCCAGACCGAAGTCACCGAGCTTGATGCGGCCGTCGTCGGCCAGCAGCACGTTCTCCGGCTTGAGGTCGCGGTGCACGATGCCCGCCTTGTGCGCGGCGGCGAGCCCGCCCAGCACGGCGGTGACGATGTCGACGGTCTGTTCCGGGGTGAGCTTGCCGTAGTCCTTCAGCAGGTCGCGCAGGGTGATGCCCGGCAGGTACTCCATCACCATGTAGGCCATGTCGGAGTCCTGGCCCTGGTCGAAGACGTTCACGACGTTGGGGTGGGCCAGCCGCGCGGCGGAGCGGGCCTCCTGCACGAAGCGGGTCTTGAAGGTGTCGTCGTCGGCCAGGTGGCCGTGCATGATCTTGATCGCGACGCGGCGCTCGAGGCGCAGATCGGTCGCGAGGTAGACGGTCGCCATGCCGCCGCGGGCGATGCGAGAGCGCACCTGATAACGGCCGTCAATCAGACGGCCGATCATCGGATCATTCGGTGTGGAGCTCACCGTTGAAGTCTAGGAAGTCCTGGCTGGTAAACCCCGGCAAAACACCGCGAAGCGGCGCATTGACACGGGGTTGTTATCAGATCTCGTGCCGGAGACGCGTCGCCCCGGGCGTGTCGGCCTAGCCGAGCTGGGCGAGCCAGCTGCGCGCCGAGTGCTCCCAGTTCGCGTAGAGGTCCGGGTGGGCCGAGATCTGCACGGCCTGTGCCGCCTCCGTGACGCTCATCGACTGCCAGCCGTGGATGTCGAAGAGCCCGCGCGGAACGATGTCGTTGTCGTTGGGCGCCTGGCCGAAGAAGGCGAGGGTGGCGTACACCGGGTCCGTCAACTGGGCAGGCGTGCCCCAGCCGGAGCTCGGCCGCTGCTGGAAGAGCCCGAGTGAGTCGCGGTCGCCGTAGTGGATGTTCCGCAGCGTGGATTCCTGTGCGGCGGTGGCCAGGGCGATGACGATGGCCTCGTCGCTGGCGCCGATGGAACGGGCCACGTCGACGATGATGCGCGCGTTCTCGCGCATCTCACCGCTGAGCGGAACCGTGTCGGCGCCGGCGTCGTGATGGGTGGCCGCCTCGGGGACAGCCTCGCGCACGAGCACGGCCGGGGCGAGCGCGGCGCCCGGCAGCGCAAGCGTTTGCCCCGGGTAGATGATGCTCGACCAGCCGAGCCCGTTGGCGTCGAGCAGGGCCTGCACCGAGACGCCCGCCGCGCCGGCGATGCCGCTGATCGTGTCGCCGGAGCCCACGGTGTGGGTGCCGCCGGAGCCCGCCGATGCGGAGGCGGTGGAGGCGGCGGGCGCCGGCGCCTCGCCGGCATCCGGCAGCACGATGGTCTGGCCGGGGAAGATGAGGCTCTGCGCGTGCAGGCCGTTGGCGCTGAGCAGCACCTGGCTGCTGATGCCGTGGGCGGCGGCGATGCCGCTGATGGTGTCGCCGCTGGCGACGGTGTACCGGGTGATCTCGGAGGACGGGGTGGCCGGCGCCGCGGCGACCGCGATCGGGCTGCCGCCCAGGCTGAGCTGCTGGCCGGGGAAGATCACGGCGGACCAGCCGAGGCCGTTCTGCGCCAGCACGGCGGCCGTGGAGAGGCCGAAGCGCGCGGCGATGCCGCTGACCGTGTCGCCCTCGACGACGGTGTAGCTGGAGGGCGCGGGGGCAGCGGCGACGGATGCCGGGGCTGCCGTGAGCTTGGGCGTCGGAATGGCGGCGCGCGGCTTGAGCGTCGGCTTGGGAGTTGTCGCGGCCTCTGCCGGCTGCGCGAAGTTCAAGGACACCGCGATCGCGCTGGCGACGGCGAGCGGGATGGTGACGAAGGAGGATCGCCGTTTGGCGGATGCGCGGAGCGCCGCGCGGCGTGTGGTCGTGCCTTCGATTTCGTTCATCGCCCGATCAGTCTCATGCCCTGGTCCCCGTCCAATTGACCCCTCCACCGTGGCAGAGAAGTGATCGAGAGTCAATCACTGTGGCCAGAGTGTCTGAAGTGATTTTGTGTGGCTGATGTTACGTAAGTGACAAAAGTGCTTGATGCGGCAAAAGTGACCAAGATTCGACTGTTCGCCCAATCCGGCTGCGGCGCGCTGGTTTGCAGCGGGGCCTCGACGTGGCACTCTTAGAACGTGACCGATGTGTTCTCAGGCCGACAGTGGCTAACTATCCCCGACCTTGTTGACCTTCTCGGCGTTGGCCAGAGCCGTGTGCGCCGACTCATTGAGGACAAGCACCTGCTCGCAGTGCGCCTCGACGGCGTGCTCAAAGTGCCCGCCGACTTCCTGGACGAGTCCGAGCCCCTCACCGCCCTGCGCGGCACGCTGTTCGTGCTGGCGGACGACGGCTTCAGCGACGATGAGGCCATGGAGTGGCTGCTCAGCGTCGAGGAGAGCCTGCAGGCCGCCCCGATCGACGCGCTGCGCGCCGGCCGCAAGGCCGAGGTGCGCCGCGTGGCGCAAGCGCTCTCCTAAACCCTCTCGCTGGCTGAGCCTGTCGAAACTGCGGTCTCGACAGGCTCAGCCAACGACAGCTGGTGCGCCGGCTGCTACGCCGAGCGCTTCGTGACGGTCTCGGCCAGCTCGCTGAGCTGCGCGATCGCGCGCCGGCTGAGCGGGGACGGGCCGATCGCGGCGATCGCGGTGCGCACGTTGCGCGAGATCAGCGCCTCCACCTCGTCGACGGCGCCGCAGTCGATGATCGTGTTCTGCAGCATCCGCACCTGCGTCTCGTCGAGCTCGGCGTCGCCGAGCAGCTCGTCGATGGCGCGCCTGGCTCCCTGCGGCATGAGGCCCCTGGCGATGGCCACCAAGACGGTGCGCTTGCCCTCGCGCAGGTCGTCGCCGCTGGGCTTGCCCGTGACGGCGGCGTCGCCGAACACCCCGAGCAGGTCGTCGCGCAGCTGGTAGGCCACGCCGAGCGGCAGGCCGAAGTCGCGCAGCGCGGCCAGCTGCGCCGGCGTGCCGCCGGCGAGGGTCGCGCCGATCAGCAGGGGAGCCTGCACGCTGTACTTCGCCGACTTGTAGACGATCACGCGCTCCGCACGCTCGCGCAGCTCGTCGTCCGGGCGCCGGAGCCACGCGCTCTCCTCGAGCACGTCGAGGTATTGCCCCGCCGTCACCTCGGTGCGCATGTGGTTGAAGGCCGCGCGGGTGGCGCGGGCGGCAGCCCTGTCGTCGAGCAGCTCCAGGCCTTCGTCGAGCAGCTCGTCGCTCCAGCCGAGCAGCAGGTCGCCGAGCAGGATCGCGGCGGCGCGACCGAAGTCGGCGGGATTGCCCGCCCACTCGGAGTCGGCGTGCAGCGCCTCGAAGAGCCGGTGGGCGGATGCCGAGCCGCGCCGGGTGTCGGAGTTGTCGATGATGTCATCGTGCACGAGGGCCGCGGCGTGGAAGATCTCCAGCGCGGCCGCGACGGCGACGATCGCCCGCAGGTCGCGCGCCGGCTCCTCGTCATCGGCGAACGGATCGAAGCCGGAATCCGAGCCGGTGACCGACTCGAAACCCCAGTAGCAGAAGAGCGCACGAAAGCGCTTACCACCGCTGAGAAACTGCCGAGAGAACTCCACGAATGGGTTCAGCTCGGGGCTGATCGCGCGCACAATGGGAGCACGGTCAGCGAGGAATTCTGAGATGCGTGAATCGACAAGGTCGACCAGTCGGGTGCTTTCTGCCACGCGCCTAGCCTAGCCATCGAAGCGGCGATAGAATGATGCTGATATCTCGACACGATCCCGAGACTGAAGGGAATGAGATGCCACTTTCTGAGCAGGAGCAAAGGCTCCTGGAGGAGATGGAGCGAAGCCTCTATCGCAATGACGCCGATTTCGTCGCGACCGTTGGAGCGTCCAGAGGACGCCCCAGCTACCGCTCCATCGCACTCGGCGTGCTGATCACCGTGGCCGGCATCGGCGGGCTTCTCGCCGGCGTCATGCTGCACCAGCTCGTGATCGGAATCATCGGCTTTGTGGTCATGTTCGGCGGCGTGCTGCTGGCGATCAAGCCCTCGAGATCGATCCCTGTCGAACCCCCGGCCAGTGCCCGGGGCAAGGCCCACCCCTCCCGCGCCGACACCGGCTTCATGGACAAGATGAACAACCGCTGGGACCGTCGCCAGGACGGGCAGGAGTAGCCCTCCACCCGCGCTGCACCACCGCTTCGAATTCGGGGCCGATCCACATGGATCGGCCCCTTTTTTGTACCCAAAGCTCCCGCAGGAGCCGCAAGTGTCAAAATCCCTCCATTTCACTCCACGTTCAACATCCGCAGGATTCTGCGGATTCTTGCCGCGCCTTCCACGTGATTCTTGCCAGGATCGTTGTTTTGGGGTGGTAAGTGGAGTAAAGTGGAGTGAACTCGGACCTTGGCCTGAATTGCGGGGGGTGATGGCATGTTCCTTGGAAGCTACGAGCCCAAGCTCGACGACAAGGGCCGCCTGATCTTGCCCGCGAAGTTCCGCGAGGAACTCGCCAGCGGCGTCGTCGTGACCCGCGGGCAGGAGCACTGCCTCTACGTCTTCAGTGCACGCGAGTTCGAGAACCTGCACGAGAAGATCCGCCAGGCCCCCGTCTCGAGCAAGCAGGCCCGCGACTACCAACGAGTGTTCCTCTCGGGGGCGAGCGCCGAGACGCCGGACAAGCAGCACCGCGTGACGATCCCCGCCACTCTCCGCAACTACGCCTCACTGGAGCGCGACCTCACCGTGATCGGAGTCGGCAGCCGACTCGAGATCTGGAACAGCGCCACCTGGGACAACTACCTGAACGAACAAGAAGCCGCATTCGCGAACACAGAAGAGGAGGTGATTCCGGGACTGTTCTAGTTCCTGACACCTGACTCCCAGCCGATTCGCCCTGCCACACTTCCCCGGTGGCAGGTCGAGCGGATGGGGATCAGGAATCAGGAGCCCTCCCTGGAAACCATGGCACTCAACGACATCCACACCCCCGTCCTGCTCGAACGCTGCGTCGAGCTCCTCGCCCCGGCCATCGACAAGCCCGGCGCCGTCCTCGTCGACGCGACGCTCGGCATGGCCGGCCACGCAGAGGCGTTCCTCACCCGGTTCCCCGAGCTCACCCTCATCGGGCTCGACCGCGACCTCGACGCGCTGGCCATCGCCAAGGAGCGGCTCGCGCCGTTCGGCGACCGCGCCCGCTTCGTGCACACCGTCTACGACGGCATCACCGCCGCGATCGCCTCGCAGGGCTTCAGCGAGGTCGACGGCATCCTGTTCGACCTCGGCGTGTCCTCGCTGCAGCTGGACCGGGTCGAGCGCGGCTTCTCCTACTCGCAGGATGCCCCCCTCGACATGCGCATGGACGCCACCTCGCCGCTGACGGCCGAGACGATCCTCGCCGAGTACCGCGAGGGTGACCTGCGGCGCATCTTCGAGCACTACGGCGAGGAGAAGCTCAGCGCCCGCTACGCCAGGGCCATCATCGCCGCCCGCGAGATCGAGCCGATCACGCGCTCCGGCCGGCTCGTCGACATCCTGCAGGACGCCACCCCCGGTGCGCTGAAGAACGCCGGCCACCCCGCCAAGCGGGTGTTCCAGGCGCTCCGCATCGAGGTCAACCAGGAGCTGTCGGTGCTCGAGCGGGCCATCCCGGCCGCGCTCGACGCCGTCGCCGTCGGCGGACGCATCGCAGTCATGTCCTACCAGTCGCTCGAAGACCGGCTGGTCAAGCGCGCCTTCGCCGCCGCATCCGCCTCGACGGCCCCGGCCGGCCTGCCGATCGAGCTGCCGGAGCACAGGCCGCAGTTCAAGCTGCTCGTGCGCGGCGCAGAGCTGGCCAGCGACGAGGAGCGGGCGCTGAACCCGCGGGCCACGCCGGTGCGCCTGCGCGCGGCCGAGCGGCTCTGGAAGCCGGCAGCGACCGGCACGAAGCGGGGGAGCGGCGAATGAGCGACAACCTGGCCAGGAACTACGCCCGGCCCTCGCACCCGGCCGCACCCCAGCGCGCCACCGAGGCGCCCCGGCCGCACATCGAGATCGTTCCATCGCGCGAGCAGCGCAAGGCCAGGCCGAAGCTGGCCTACGGCATCACCGCCGTGCTCGGCATCATCGCGATCATCGCCGCCCAGCTGGTGCTGAGCGTCGTCACCTCGCAGGGCGCCTACGAGATCGCCGCGCTGCAGACCCAGCAGAAGGAGGCGACCCGCGACGCACAGGCGATCACAGAGGACCTCGACCGCCTGAAGTCGCCCCAGTTCCTCGCCGCCAACGCGCAGGCGCTCGGCATGGTCACCAACGCCAACCCCGCCTACCTCCGCCTCTCCGACGGTGCCGTGCTCGGCCAGCCGTTCGGCGAGCAGGGCGTCGGCGCGTCCGGTGCGTCCAGCCTGGTGCCGAACGCGCTGCTGGCCGGTGTGCCGCTGGTCACCGAGCAGGCCCCGCCCGCCGAAAGTGAGGCAAAGTCAGCCACGCCGACCCCGCCTGCCGCCCCGCAGGCACCGGCCGAGTTACCGTTGCAGAATGGCATCCCCGCACCGGCCACCCACTAGCCCGACCGACTCACCCATCGGCCAGGCAGACAGAGGGAGAACCCCATAGTGGCGCGCAACACCCGGTCGAACAGGGCCCGGATCTTCTCGGCCTCGCTGCTGCTGTTCGCGCTGCTCGCCATCTTCGTCGTGCGCCTCGTCGAGATCCAGGTCGTGCGCGCCGATGAGCTGAACGCCGCCGCACTCGACAACCGCTCCAGCTCGACCCGCATCCCCGGCGCCCGCGGCGACATCGTCGACGCCAACGGCACGGTGCTGGCCGGCAGCGTCCAACGCTTCGACATCGAGATCTCGCCCAAGCAGGCCGTCGCGGCCTCCAAGGAGGGGATCCGGGAGAGCGACCCCGAGCTGGCGGCGAAATCCCGCGCCGTCCTCACGGCCGAGACGGAGCGGCTCGGCGCGGCGCTCGGCAAGAGCGGCGCCGAGATCCTCGGCGTCATCGACGCGGCCTTGGCCGAGAACCCCGACTCCGACCACGCCTACGTCGCCAAGTCGGTCGACACGGAGGTCTGGCGGGCCGTCGACGACCTCGACATCGCCTGGCAGTACGCGCGGTCCATCCCCGCCCGCAGCTACCCGAACGGCTCCGTGGCCGGCAACCTGGTCGGCTTCGTCGGCGCCGACGGCGGCGCTCAGGCCGGGCTCGAGCTCGGCCAGGACAGCTGCCTGGCCGGCGTCGACGGCCTGGAGGCGTACGAGACCGGGGCCGACAACGTGCGCCTGCCGGACACCACACGCACCGTCCGCGAGGCCAAGCCCGGCGGAACCCTGCACACCACCATCGACGCCGACCTGCAGTGGTACGCGCTGCAGACGCTCGCCGAGCAGGCGCAGCTCACCGGGGCGGCGTGGGGCTCCGTCGTCGTGGAGGAGGTCAAGACCGGCAAGCTCCTCGCCGTCGCCGACTACCCCTCCGTCGACCCGAATAACGTCGACGGCACCGCCGCAGAGGACCGCGGCTCGCGCGCCTTCGCGGCGTCCTACGAGCCGGGCTCGACCTTCAAGGCGCTGACCGCGGCCATCGTCATCGACGCCGGCCAGGCCGAGCCGAACTCGCAGGTCGTCGCGCCCTACCGGATGATCTTCCCGAACGGCGCCGACGTCAACGACTCCAGCTTCCACGGCGACGACCACCTCACCCTGACCGGCGTGCTCATCGACTCCTCGAACACGGGCATGTCGCAGTTCGGCGAGCGGATCAGCGACGAGTCCCGCTACGCCTACATGCAGAAGTTCGGCCTGGGCACCGAGACCGAGGTCGACTTCCCGTCCGAGGACCCGGGCGACCTGAACGGCGACGGGCCGGAGAGCTGGGACAACCAGACCCGCTACGCGACGATGTTCGGCCAGGGCATGACGACGACTGCCGTGCAGAACGCCAGCATCTACCAGACCATCGCCAACAACGGCGTTCGGCTCCCGGTGCAGCTGGTCTCCGGCTGCACCCAGCCCGACGGGACCGTCACGGGGCAGCCCGGCACCGAGGGCGTGCAGGTCATCTCGCCGTCCGCGGCGCGCGCGACATCCGACATGCTCGAAATGGTGCACACGCAGGGCTGGCTGGCCAGCCAGTGGAACGTGCCCGGCTACCGCGTTGCCGCCAAGACAGGCACCGCGCAGATGTCTGACGGCACCGGCAAGTACTCCAAGGACTACATCGTCTCCGTCACCGGTTTCGCCCCGGCCGACGATCCGCAGTACGTGGTTTCGGTAAGCTTGGCTCGCCCGGTAAACATGAATACCTCTGCCGCGCCTGCCCCAGTCTTCCGAGACGTCATGAGCCAGGTGCTGAAGAAGTACCGGGTCGTTCCATCCGGCGCTCCGGCGCCCGAACTGCCAGCAAACTGGTGAGAAAGAGGGCCAAGTGACCGGACCCACGGCGCTCCGCCCGCAGCACCCCGTTTCACGATCCCTGTCCGGATTGGTCGATACCTTCGACCTTGACGTGCGGGGCGACATCGACGGAGTCGAGCTCAGTGGCATCAGCCTGAGCACGACGACGGTGCAGCCAGGAGATCTTTATGTCGGCGTTCCCGGGCGGAACGCCCATGGCGCGAGCTATGCAGCGGATGCCGCGCGCTCCGGCGCCGTCGCCGTGCTGACCGACGAGGCCGGCGCGGCCCTGGCCGCCGAGGCCGGCCTGCCCGTGCTCGTCACCCCCGACGCCCGCGCGGCGCTCGGCGACGTCGCCGCCTGGATCTACCGCACGGCAGACAACCCGGCGACCCTGTTCGCCGTCACCGGCACGAACGGCAAGACCAGCGTCGTCTACGTGCTCTACGCGATCCTCAGCCAGCTCGGCGTCGTGGCCGGCCTCACCTCCACCGCAGAGCGCCGCATCGGCGAGCTCGCGGTCACCAGCAACCTGACCACGCCGGAGGCGAGCGAGCTGCACGCCCTGCTCGCCCGCATGCGCGAGGCCGAGGTGCGCGCCGTCGGCGTCGAGGTCTCCGCGCAGGCGCTCAGCCGGCACCGGGTCGACGGCCTCGTCTTCGACATCGCCGGCTTCACCAACCTGAGCCATGACCACCTCGACGACTACTCCGACCTGGAGAACTACTTCCAGGCCAAGCTCGAGCTGTTCCAACCCGACCGGAGCCGGCGCGGCGTCGTCACCGTCGACTCCGAGTGGGGCACGCGCCTCGCCCAGTCCTCCCGGATCCCCGTCACCACGCTCAGCACGCTGCCGGGCGGCACCGCCGAGTGGCGCATGAGCGTGCTCGAGGAGCACGCCACCTTCACCCGCTTCGCCCTCGAGGGGCCGGAGGGGCGCAGGCTGGAGACCACCCTGCCGCTGCTCGGCTGGTTCATGGCCGCCAACGCGGCACTGGCCATCGTGATGCTCGTCGAGTCCGGGTTCGACCTGGACGCCATCGCGCACGCGCTGGACCGCGACGGCGGCATCGACGTGTACATCCCCGGCCGCACGGAGCGGGTCTCCGGCGAGCACGGCCCCACCGTCTACATCGACTACGGGCACACGCCGGACGCGTTCCTGAACACGCTCGAGGCGATCCGGCGCACCACCGAGGGTCGCGTCATCATGGTCTTCGGCGCCGACGGCGACCGCGACACCACCAAGCGCGCCGACATGGGCGCCATCGCCGCCCGCGGCGCCGACGCCGTCGTCATCACCGACTTCCACCCGCGCTTCGAGGACCCGGCCAGCATCCGCCAGGCCCTCCTCGACGGCGCGCGGGCCGCGGTGCCGGACGCCGAGCTCTACGAGATCGCTGACCCCCGCGCGGCATTCCGCGCCGCCCTCGCCCTCGCCGGCGACGGCGACGCCGTGCTCTACGCCGGCCCGGGCCACGAGGACTACCAGGAGGTTGCCGGCGTGAAGCTGCCCTACTCTGCCAGAGACGATGCCAGACTGGCGCTCCGAGAGGCCGGGTGGCTGCAGTGATCGCCATGACCATCGCCGAGATCGCCGAGGCCACGGGCGCGCAGCTGCTGCGCGCGCCGGAGCCCGGAACCGTGATCACCGGCCTCACCCACACCGACTCCCGCGACGTGCGGCCCGGTGACGTCTTCGTCTGCAAGCCGGGGGAGTTCACCGACGGCCACCTGTACGCCCCGACCGCCGTCGAGGCGGGCGCCGCGCTGCTCATCGTCGACCACGAGCTCGACCTCGACGTGCCGCAGCTCCTCGTCGACGACGTCGTCATCGCCCTCGGCGCCTTTGCCACCGAGGTCGTCGCCCGGGTGCGCGCGCTCGGCAGGCTGAAGATCGTCGGCGTCACCGGCAGCAACGGCAAGACCACGACGAAGAACCTGCTGCGCACCATCCTGCAGGAAGTCGGCCAGACCATCGCCCCGCGCGCCTCGTTCAACAACGAGGTCGGCGCCCCGCTGACCATGCTCGAGCTGACAGAGGACACCGAGTTCCTCGTCGCCGAGATGGGCGCGAGCGGCATCGGCGAGATCGCCAAGCTGGTCGCCATGGCCAAGCCGGACATCGGCGTCGTGCTGAGCGTCGGCCTCGCCCACGCCGGCGAGTTCGGCGGCATCGAGGCGACCGTCACCGCCAAGACCGAGATGGTCAGCGAGCTGACCGCCGCCGACGTCGCCGTGCTGAACGCCGACGACCACCGCGTCGCCGGCATGGCGGCCGCGACCGCGGCATCCATCGTCTGGTTCGGCCTCGGACCGAACGCCGCCGTGCGCGCCGCCGACGTGCACGCGGATGCCACCGGCACCAGCTTCACGCTCACGCTCGCGTCCGGCGAGAGCCGGCCAGTGCGCTTCCGCGTGCTCGGCGAGCACCACGTGATGAACGCCCTGGCCGCCGCCGCCGTCGCCGAGTCGCTCGGCGTCGACATCGACGGCATCGTCTCCGCGCTGGAGAGCGTCGAGCTGGCCGAGCGCTGGCGCATGCAGGTGCTCGGCGGCCGCGACGGCGTGACGATCATCAACGACGCCTACAACGCCAGCCCCGACTCGATGGCCGCCGCGCTCAAGACGCTCGCCCAGATCCGCACGCCGGGGCAGCGCACCATCGCCGTCCTCGGCGAGATGAGCGAGCTGGGCGAGTTCTCCGGCGAGGAGCACGACCGCATCGGTCTGCTCGCCGTCCGGCTGAACATCTCCCAGCTGCTGGTCGTCGGCCAGAACGCCCGCCGCATGCACATCAGCACCATCAACCAGGGCTCCTTCGACGGCGAATCGCACATCGTCGACGACGTCGACGAGGCTTTCGAGCTGCTCAAAAAAATGATCCAGCCGGGCGATCTCGTGCTGGTGAAGTCATCGAATTCGGCCGGTCTGCGTTTTCTCGGCGATCAGCTGGGAGAATTGTTCTCGTGGTAGCCCTGCTCACCGCCGGCGCCCTGTCGCTCGCGTTCACCCTGTTCCTCACCCCGGTCTTCATCAAGCTGTTCCACAAGCTGCAGTGGGGACAGTTCATCCGCGACGACGGCCCGCAGGCGCACCACTCCAAGCGCGGCACCGCGACGATGGGCGGCATTGTCGTCATCCTGGCCGTGCTGCTCGGATACTTCATCGCCACCTGGGTGAGCGGCGATCCGCCGACCACGTCGGGCCTGCTCGTGCTGCTCATGATGGTCGGCCTCGGCCTCGTCGGCTTCATCGACGACTTCCTGAAGACCCGCAAGCAGCAGAGCCTCGGCCTCGGCGGCTGGGCGAAGGTCACCGGCCAGGTGATCGTCGCCGGCACCTTCGCCGTGCTCGCCCTGCAGTTCCCGAACGCGCAGGGCATCACGCCGGCCTCCACCCACGTGTCGTTCATCCGAGACCTGCCGATCGACTTCCTGACGCTCGGCCCGATCATCGGGCTCGGCGTGTTCATCATCTGGATCTGCCTGATCGTCGCGGCCACCTCGAACGGCGTCAACGTCACCGACGGCCTCGACGGGCTGGCCACCGGCGCGTCCATCCTCTCCATCGGCTCCTTCGTCGTCATCGGCTTCTGGCAGTTCAACCAGAGCTGCTTCGGCGGCGGCAGCACCGACCCGCTGCGCTGCTACGACGTGCGCGACCCGCTCGACCTCGCCATCGTCGCCGCGGCCATCACCGGCGCCCTGATCGGCTTCCTCTGGTGGAACACCTCGCCGGCCCAAATCTTCATGGGCGACACCGGCTCTCTCGCCCTCGGCGGCGCGCTGGCCGCCTTCGCCATCCTCAGCCACACCGAACTGCTGCTGATCCTGATCGGCGGGCTGTTCGTCATCGAGGCCGGCTCCGTCATCGTGCAGCGGGCGTACTTCAAGGTCACCCGCGGCAAGCGCATCTTCCTGATGAGCCCGATCCACCACCACTTCGAGCTCAAGGGCTGGGCGGAGGTCACCGTCGTCGTGCGGTTCTGGATCATCGGCGGCCTGCTCGTCGCGGCCGGTGTCGGCACCTTCTACCTCGAATGGATCTCCCGCGCGTGAGTGCACCTGACTTCGACTCCGTCTCCGACCGACTGGACAGCCTGCAGAGCTGGAACGCCGACTGGCGCGGCCTCCGCGTCGCCGTCCTCGGCCTCGGCGTCACCGGCTTCGCCGCCGCAGACACCCTCACCGAGCTCGGCGCCGACGTGCTCGTCCTCGCCTCGGCCGCCGCGGACGACCGGGCGCGCCTGGTCGAGGTGATCGGCGCCCGGCTGCTGCAGGGCGAGCTCGACACCGTGCCGGACGGCCTCACCGAGTTCGCCCCGGACCTGCTCATCGCCTCGCCCGGCTTCCACCCCGACCACGTCGTGCTGGAGTGGGCGGCCAAGCGCGGAATCGCCGTCTGGGGCGACATCGAGCTGGCCTGGCGGCTGCGCGACAAGGTGCCGACCGCGTCAGGGGCCCCGGCCCCGTGGATCCTGGTCACCGGCACGAACGGCAAGACCACCACCACCCAGCTGACCGCCACCTTCCTGGCCGAGGGCGGCCTGCGCGTCGCCCCCTGCGGCAACATCGGCGTGCCGGTGCTCGACGCCATCCGCGACCCGCAGGGCTGGGACGCCCTCGTCGTGGAGCTCTCCAGCTACCAGCTGCACCACGTGCGCCGGGAGGGCGTCGGGTCGCTCGAGCCGCTCGCCAGCGTCTGCCTGAACATCGCCGACGACCACCTCGACTGGCACGGCAGCGGCGAGGCCTACCGCGAGGCGAAGGCCACCGTCTACGCCAACACGCTCGTCGCCTGCGTCTACAACAAGGCCGACCCGGTCACCGAGGCGATGGTCAGAGAGGCGGATGTCGCCGACGGCGCCCGCGCCATCGGCTTCGACCTCGGCGCGCCGGGCCCGAGCGACTTCGGCATCGTCGACGGCATCCTCTGCGACCGCGCGTTCCTCGACGACCGCCACCACAGCGCCATCGAGCTGAGCACGCTGGCCGAGCTCGCCGAGCGGGGCCTGGACTCGCCGCACATCGTCGCCAACATCCTCGCCGCCAGCGCCCTGGCACGGGCGGCCGGCGTCGGTGTGGACGCGATCCACCGGGCGCTCGGCCACTTCCAGCTGGACGCACACCGGATCCAGCTCGTCGCCGTCTCCGACGGCGTGCGCTGGATCGACGACTCCAAGGCGACCAACCCGCACGCCGCGCTCGCCTCCCTCCAGTCGAACGAGTCGGTGGTGTGGGTCGTCGGCGGCCTGCTCAAGGGGGTCGACATCGACGACCTCGTCCGGAGCCAGGTGCAGCGGCTGCGCGCGGCCGTGATCATCGGAGTCGACCGGAGCGCACTGCGCGAGGCATTCGCGCGACACGCGCCGGAGCTGCCGGTGTTCGAGGTGGACTCGACCGACACTGGAGAGGTCATGCCGAACGCGGTGCGGTTCGCCGCGAGCGTCGCAGCCCCCGGTGACGCGGTGCTGCTGGCGCCGGCGGCCGCATCCATGGACCAGTTCGCCGACTATGCGGAGCGCGGCACACTGTTTGCCGGCGCGGTACGAGAATTTCTGGGAGGTGGGGCGGATGAGCAATCCGCCTCGGGCCACTAGCAGGCCCCGGGCGAGCGAGGAGGAGACCCCTCGCGTCGCCTCGGCCCGCATCTCCCTCGGGCGCCGACTCCGCGCAGAGGGCACCAACTTCTACGTTCTGCTCGGCACCACGCTGTTCCTCGTCGGCTTCGGCCTGATGATGGTGCTCTCCTCCTCCTCGGTGGAGTCGTACCTCGAGGATGACGGCTTCTTCGCCGGCTTCTTCCGGCAAGCCGGCTTCGCCCTCATCGGCGTGCCCCTGATGCTCGTCGTCAGCCGCTTCCCGATCTCGGTCTGGAAGTGGCTGGCCCCGTTCGCCCTGATCGGGGCGAGCATCCTGCAGGCGCTCGTCGTGTTCACCGGCCTCGGTGTTGGCACGGGAGGCAACACCAACTGGATCAACCTGTTCGGGGTGCAGTTCCAGCCCTCCGAGATGATCAAGCTGGCGCTCGTGCTCTGGATCGCGCAGATCGTCAGCCGCAAGGAGGAATTCCTCGACGACTGGAAGACGGGGCTGCTGCCCGTGCTGCTCACCAGCGGCGCCGCGATCGGCCTCGTCCTGCTCGGCAACGACCTCGGAACCGTGATGGTGATGGCGGCCATGCTGTTCGGCGGGCTGTTCTTCGCCGGCGTGCGGCTGCGCATGCTCGGCGCGCTGGCCGGCGCCGGTGCCGTGCTGTTCCTCATCGTCGCCGTCAGCAGCCAGAACCGCCTGTCGCGCATCATGATGTTCGCCGACGGCAGCTGCGACGACCCGGAGAAGCAGCTCAACGAGTGCTGGCAGACCATCCACGGCGACTACGCCCTCGCCAACGGCGGCATCCTCGGCGCCGGCCTCGGCAACTCCAAGGCCAAGTGGTCGTGGTTGCCCGCCGCCCACAACGACTACATCTTCGCCATCATCGGCGAGGAGCTCGGCCTGCTCGGCGCGATCGTCGTGCTGGTGCTCTTCGTCGTGCTCGCGTTCACCTTCGTCAAGATCATGAACTCGAGCACCGACACCTTCGTGCGCGTCGCCACCGCCACCGCCATGTTCTGGATCATCGGGCAGGCCTTCATGAACATCGGCATCGTGCTCGGCGTCTTCCCCGTCTTCGGGGTGCCGCTCCCGCTCATCTCCGCCGGTGGCACGGCGCTGGTGACCACACTGCTCGCCATCGGCATCGTGCTCTCCTTCGCCAGGCACACCCCGGAGGAGCGCGAGGCGCTCGGCCTTCCCGCCCGGCAGGGAATCCGCCGCGTCATCCGGACCCGAACGAAAACCCCCGCGAATTAAGGACACTGCGTGACCCGCTATCTTCTGGCCGGTGGGGGTACCGCCGGCCATGTCAACCCCCTGCTCGCCGTCGCGGACACCATCCGCGCCTCAGAGCCCGACGCCGAAATCCTCGTGCTCGGCACCGCAGAGGGCCTGGAGGCGCGTCTCGTGCCCGCCCGCGGCTATGAGCTCGTCGTCATCCCCAAGCTGCCGTTCCCGCGCCGGCCCAGCATGCAGGCGCTGCGCTTCCCGCAGCGGCTGCGGCAGACCGTGCGCCGGGTGCAGGCCCTCATCGCCGAACGCGGCATCGACGTGGTCGTCGGCTTCGGCGGCTACGTCTCCACGCCCGCCTACCTGGCGGCCGGCCGTGCCGGCATCCCCTTCGCGATCCACGAGGCCAACGCCAAGCCGGGCCTGGCCAACAAGCTCGGCGCCCGCTCGACCCGCTTCGTCGGGGTCGCCTTCCCGGACACCCCCATCCGCCATGCCCGCTTCGTCGGGATGCCGCTGCGCCCCGAGATTGAGCACCTCGACCGCGCGGCGCGCCGCAGCGAGGCGCTGGCCTTCTTCGGCCTGGACGCCGACCGCCCGGTGCTGCTGGTCACCGGCGGCTCGCTCGGCGCCCGCCGGATCAACGCCACCGTGCACGAGAGCGCGGCCGCGATCACGGCCGCCGGCTGGCAGATCCTGCACATCACGGGCGACAAGGCCGAGATCGAGAACCCCGGAATCGACGGCTACACGCTGCTCGCCTACTGCGACCGGATGGACCTCGCCCTGGCCGCCGCCGACTTCGCCGTCTCGCGGGCCGGGTCAGCCACCGTCAGCGAGCTGGCCGCCCTCGGCCTCCCCGCCGTGTTCGTGCCCTACCCGGTCGGCAACGGCGAGCAGCGCTTCAACGCGGCCGCCGACGTCGCCGCCGGCGGCGCGCTGCTGGTGGACGACGCCGAGTTCCTGCCGGGCTGGGTGGAGGCCACGCTGCTGCCGGTGCTCGCCGACCGCGCCGGGATCGAGCGGATGGGGGAGCGGGCGGCATCCGTGGGCACCCGCGACGGCTCCGCCCGAATGCTCGCCCTGGTGCACGATGCGCTGGCCGACCGCGCCTCGCACGGAAACCCCACCGACGCCGCGTAACCTTAGCGCTGTGCGCGCGCACCGCACACACCCGTACGACGCAATCGAGAGACGAGTATTCAACCGTGACCATCAAGCCCGACCTCAGCATCACCGTCCCCGCCGAGCTGGGTGCCGTGCACTTCGTCGGCATCGGCGGCTCCGGCATGAGTGGAATCGCCCGACTCTTCCTCGGCGCCGGCTACACGGTCAGCGGCTCCGATGTGCGCGACAGCGCCAACATCGCCGCGCTGCGCGCGCTCGGCGCGACCATCACCGTCGGCCACGATGCCGCCAACGTCGGCGCGGCCGACACGCTCGTCGTCACCGGGGCGCTCTGGCAGGACAACCCCGAGTACGTGCTCGCCCTGGAGAAGGGGATGCCGGTGCTGCACCGCTCCCAGGCCCTGGCCTGGCTGGTGCAGAACCACCGCCTCGTCTCCGTCGCGGGCGCGCACGGAAAGACCACCTCGACCGGCATGATCGTCACCGGCCTGCTCGGCCTCGGCGAGGACCCGAGCTTTGTCAACGGCGGCGTCATCGACACGCTCGGCGTGAGCTCGGCCCGCGGCGAGGGCGAGCTGTTCGTCGTCGAGGCCGACGAGTCCGACGGCTCCTTCCTGCTCTACAACACGGCCGTCGCCCTGATCACCAACGTCGACCCGGACCACCTCGACCACTACGGCTCGCTGGAGGCCTTCCACGAGGCCTTCGTGACCTTCGCCTCCGCGGCATCCGAGCTCGTCGTCGTCTCCTCCGACGACGCCGGCGCCGTCGGCGTCACCGCGACGCTCCGCGCCGCCCAACCGGACAAGCGTGTCATCACCTTCGGAGAGGCCGACGACGCCACCGTCCGCGTGCACTCCATGGACACCGACGGCCCCGTCGCATTCAGCGTGAGCTGGGAGGGCCAGGACTACCGCGCGCAGCTGCGCATCCCCGGCCGGCACAACGCCATCAACGCGGCGGGCGCCTTCGGCGTGCTCGTCGGGCTCGGCTTCGACCCCGCCGCCTCCCTCTCCGCGATCTCCGAGTTCGGCGGCACAGAGCGCCGGTTCCAGCTGCACGGCACGGTCGCCGGCGTGAGCGTCTACGACGACTACGCCCACCACCCCACCGAGGTGGCCGCCGCGCTCTCCGCCGCCCGCACCGTGGTCGGCTCCGGCCGCATCATCGCCGTGCACCAGCCGCACCTCTACAGCCGCACCCGGCTGTTCGCGCAGGAGTTCGCCGACGTGCTCGAGCGCTACGCCGACGAGACCGTCGTGCTGGACGTGTACGGAGCCCGCGAGGACCCCGAGCCCGGCGTGACCGGCGCGCTCGTCTCGGAGCGGTTCCAGGATGCCAGCCACGTCGCCTTCGTGCCCGACTGGCAGGCGGCCGCTGACCACACCGCGCAGATCGCCCGCGACGGCGACTTCGTGATCACGCTCGGCTGCGGCGACGTCTACCGGATCGTGCCCCAGCTGCTGGACGCGCTGACGCGCGCGAAGGCCTAGCCACGGCATGAAGCGACCCCAGGGCATCGAGCACACGGCGAAGGCCGTGCCGTCGACGACCCCGGAGCGCCCCGCCGCGGCCGCGCAGGCCGCCCCGCCGCACACCCCGCCGCACACCCCGGCATCCGCCCCGCGCAAGCCGGCCGCCCGCCGCGTCGGGCTGCCGACCGCCTGGTGGCTGAACAAGCCGGCGGCCGGCGAGGCGCCCACCGTCGATGAACCTACCGCCGAGGCCGTGACCGAGCCGATCCCCGTCCAGAAGCCGGCACCCGTCCAGAAGCCGGCCACGGCGCAGCCCGCAGGCACAGCAGGCCCCGCCTCCGGCGAGCCGTCCTCGACCGGCCCGCTGGCGCCCGTCACGCCGCTCACCGCGGCGCTGCCGCGCGTCGCCGAGGCGGCCGAGGCGGCAGGCGGCACCGACGCGGATGCCGACACGCCACTCACCCCGAGCAGCGCCCGCGCCCGGCTGCGCGCCGCGACCAAGGCGCGGAAGGCGTACGAGCGCTCCGAGGTGCGCCGCTTCACCCGGCACCTGCGCCGGCGCCGCGCCGCCTGGCTGACCGGGATCGGCGCCGTGCTCGCGCTCGCCCTGTTCGTGGCCGTCGGCACCTTCTCGCCGCTGATGGCGCTCACCACCATCCAGGTGGAGGGCACCAACCGGCTGGCCGCTGACGAGGTCGCGACCGCGCTCGGCGGGCAGATCGGCACGCCGCTGCCGCTCGTCGACCAGGGCGCGATCCACGACGGGCTGGCCGGCTTCGCGCTGATCCAGAGCTTCTCGACCGAGAGCCGACCGCCCAACACGCTCGTCGTGCGCGTCGTCGAGCGCGACCCGATTGGCGCCGTCGCGGGGGAGGGCGGCTTCGCGCTGGTCGATCCCGCCGGCGTGGTGATCCAGACGACCCCGGAGCGGCCGCCCGGGTTCCCGATCCTGGAGACCGTCGGCGATGACGGCCTCGCCGCGGCCGGCAGCGTCGTGCAGGCACTCCCGGCCGAGATCCGCGCGCAGCTGGACGTCGTGCGGGCCGCCAGCACCGACGATGTGAGCCTGGTGCTGGCCGGCGGTGCCGGGGTGGCCTGGGGCAGTGCGGAGGAGTCAACCCTCAAGGCGCTCGTGCTGGGCAAGCTGATGGCGGCGGCCCCGCCCGGGCCCTCCACCGTCTACGACGTCTCGTCGCCGGCCAGCCCCGTGATGCGCTGAGCCCTGCCTCGAGGGGCCCGGAGGCCGCGACACGCCGCCGAACCGCAGGATCGCCGGCGGAGTTTGCGACACGCGGGCGCGCCTTCCACGCGAAACTGCGGCTGCGCATAACTTCGAGGTAGGAATTGCATACTCAGCATAACTTTAAGCTTCGACTAGAAGTTGAGAGTTTCCACCGGAGGCCGGACGTGTCAACTAATCAGAACTACCTTGCAGTGATCAAGGTCGTCGGCATCGGCGGCGGCGGCGTCAACGCCGTCAACCGTATGATCGAGCTCGGCCTCCGCGGCGTCGAGTTCATCGCCATCAACACCGACGCGCAGGCGCTGCTGATGAGCGACGCCGACGTCAAGCTCGACGTCGGCCGCGACCTCACCCGCGGTCTCGGCGCAGGCGCCGACCCCGAGGTGGGCCGTCGTGCAGCCGAGGACCACGCCGAGGAGATCGAGGAAGCCCTCGCCGGCGCCGACATGGTCTTCGTGACCGCGGGCGAAGGCGGCGGAACCGGCACGGGCGGCGCCCCCGTCGTTGCCCGCATCGCCAAGTCGATCGGCGCGCTCACCATCGGTGTCGTCACCAAGCCGTTCGGCTTCGAGGGCAAGCGCCGCCAGGCCCAGGCCGAGACCGGTGTCAGCACCCTCAAGGAAGAGGTCGACACCCTCATCGTCGTGCCGAACGACCGCCTGCTGGAGATCAGCGACCGCGGCATCAGCATGCTCGACGCCTTCGCGACCGCCGACCAGGTGCTCCTGGCCGGTGTGCAGGGCATCACCGACCTGATCACCACCCCCGGCCTGATCAACCTCGACTTCGCCGACGTCAAGTCGGTCATGCAGGGCGCCGGCTCCGCGCTCATGGGCATCGGTTCGTCCCGCGGCGCCGACCGCGCCATCAAGGCTGCCGAGCTGGCCGTGGCCAGCCCGCTGCTCGAGGCATCCATCGACGGCGCCCACGGCGTGCTGCTCTCCATCCAGGGCGGCTCCAACCTCGGCATCTTCGAGATCAACGACGCGGCCCGCCTGGTGCAGGAGGCCGTGCACCCCGAGGCCAACATCATCTTCGGTGCCGTCATCGACGACACCCTCGGCGACGAGGTGCGCGTCACCGTCATCGCGGCCGGCTTCGACGGGGGAGAGCCCCAGAGCAAGCAGGCCGACGGCCGACGCAGCAACTTCGTGTCCGCCGGCGGCGGCGCACCGGTTGCCGGTGCCAGCGCCACCGCCGTGGCCGAGGAGCCCTCCGCCAGCGACATCGACGCGCTCGTCGAGTCCGCCTGGGGCAGCCAGGACGCCACCCCGGCCCCGGCCGCCGTTGACCCGGGCTTCGACGAGGAGAACGACCTCGACATCCCCGACTTCCTCAAGTAGCAAGGCACAGGCAGCACAGATGAGTGAGGCGGGGGCCCCGCACCCGACGCTGGCCGAGAGGCTGGCGTCGGTGCAGGCGGGCATCGCGGATGCCGCGCGCGCGAGCGGGCGGCAACCGAGCGAGATCACGACCATCGTCGTGACCAAGTTCCACCCGGCCTCCCTTGTCCGCGCGCTCTCCGAGCTCGGCGTGCGCGACGTCGGCGAGAACCGGCACCAGGAGGCGCAGGCAAAGGCCGCCGAACTGGCCGGCCTGCCGCTGCGCTGGCACTTCGTCGGGCAGCTGCAGAGCAAGAAGGCCAAGCAGGTGCGGGCCTACGCCGACGTGATCCACTCGATCGACCGGCCGGCGCTGCTGACCGGGCTCTCCGGCGAGAAGGTCATCGACTGCTTCCTGCAGGTCAACCTGACCGACAATCCGGAGCGCGGCGGGGTGGCCCCGGCCGCCCTGGACGCCCTGGTCGACCAGACGCTGGCCACACCCGGGCTCCGGCTGCTCGGCCTGATGGCCGTCGCCCCGCTCGACGAGGAGCCGCGGCGCGCCTTCGCCCGCGTCCGCGAGCTCTCCGAGTCCATCCGGGGCGCCGCCCCGGGGGCGACCGCCCTGTCCATGGGCATGTCGCAAGATTTTGCGGACGCGATCGCCGAAGGGGCGACACACCTCCGGATTGGCACCGCCATTACCGGGAATCGCCCGCAGCCCGAATAACCTCGAATACGACGGATCCTGACACGGAGGTAGTAATGTCCAACCCGCTCAAGAAGACCATGGTCTATCTGGGACTGGCAGACGAGGAGCTCGAGTACGAGGAGCCCGCAGCCGCTGCTGCCCCGGTCACGCCGGCGCCCGCCGCGGCCCCGACCAAGAACGCCGCACCGGTCACGCCGCTGCGCAAGGCCCCCGTCCCCAAGACCAACACCCAGGCGGCAGAGATGAACGAGATCCTCACGGTGCACCCGCGGCAGTACCGCGACGCGCAGCTCATCGCTGAGAGCTTCCGTGACGGCATCCCGGTGATCATCAACCTCTCGCAGATGAGCGAGGGCGACGCCCGCCGCCTGATCGACTTCGCCAGCGGCCTCTCCCAGGGCCTCTACGGCAAGATCGAGCGGGTCACCAACAAGGTGTTCCTGCTCTCTCCCGAGCACATCGTGGTCAGCGGCGAGAACGGCGAGACGGACGCCGACGTCGATGCCTCCTTCTTCGCTCAGTCATAATTAGTCTGTGACCATCGTTGCCCTGATCGCGGGGATCCTGTATTTCTTTCTGTTGCTCTACTTCTTTGCGATGTGGGCGCGGTTCGTTCTCGACCTCGTGCGCAATTTCAACCGATCCTGGCGGCCACGCGGCTTCGCCCTGATCGCGGTGGAATTCGTGTACACGATCACCGATCCGCCGATCAAGTTCTTCCGCCGGATTCTGCCGCCGCTGCGCCTCGGCGCCGTGGCCTTCGACTTCGGCTGGAGCCTGACCATGCTGATCGTCATCATCCTGATGCCGATCGTCGGCCAGATCCGTTACATCGGCGGTTCGTAATGCATCCAACACTGTGTGCCCGCTCAACGCCTCCGGCGCTCTGGCAGGTATCCTGAATCGGTGACACCGTGCGACGGTGCATCGTGCGTGCGAGCAGCGGGGTTTGTTACCGTTGGTCAATCGTTACCTTCTGTTCACAACCAAGTTCTAAGGGTGGAAAGCCATGGCGCTAACTCCGGAAGATGTAGTCAACAAGCGGTTCCAGCCGACCAAGTTCCGCGAGGGATACGACCAGGACGAGGTTGACGACTTCCTCGACGAGGTCGTGGTCGAGCTGCGTCGACTGGGCAGCGAGAACGAGGAGCTGCGTCAGCGCCTCGCCGCCGCCGAGAGCGGTGCGGCCCCGGCCGCCGCCGCGCCGGCACCCGCTTTCACCGCACCGGAGCCCGCACCGGCCACCGTCGTCGCGCCCGTGGTTGCAGCCCCCGTGCCTTCGGCCACCGCCGAGGCCGACGAGCAGGCCAGCACCACCAACCTCCTGCAGCTGGCCCGCCGCCTGCACGAGGAGCACGTGCGCGAGGGCGCTGAGAAGCGTGACGCGCTCATCGCAGAGGGCCACGCCACCGCCGCCCGCGTCGTGGCCGAGTCCGAGGCCAAGCAGCGCGCCCAGATCGGCGCGCTCGAGAAGGAGCGCTCCGCTCTCGAGGCGAAGATCGACGGCCTGCGCACCTTCGAGCGTGAGTACCGCGCCAAGCTGAAGAGCTACATCGAGGGCCAGCTGCACGAGCTCGAGGTCACCGCGGCACCGTCCGCCGGCTTCGGCAACCAGGCTGCCAACAGCGACGCTGCCCCGAGCTTCCAGGGCTTTGGGGTCTAAGACCCGAGGGAAGGTCAGCGCCGTTGCGCTTGTTGTCCTGGCCCTCGTTGCTCTCTGCGCCTACGGGCTCGACCAGTTCAGCAAGTTCCTCGTCGTCTCAAACCTGACAGAAGGTGAGGTGGTCCCGGTACTCGGCAACGTCCTGCAACTGCAGTTCGTCCGAAACCCCGGGGCCGCCTTCTCCCTGGCCAGCGGCCAGACCTGGATCTTCACGATCATCGCCAGCGCGGTGATCGTGTTCATCGTCTGGTTCGCCCGCCGCATCCGCTCCATCTCCTGGGCGATCGTGTTCGGGCTGCTGCTCGGCGGGGTGCTCGGCAACCTCACCGACCGCTACTTCCGCGCCCCCGGCTTCCCGGAGGGGCACGTGATCGACTTCATCTACACCCCGTGGATGCTGCCGGCCATCTACAACGTGGCCGACATCGCCATCGTCACCAGCATGGGCCTGTTCATGATCCTCACGCTGCGCGGCATCAACCTCGATGGCAGCCGCACCGTGTCAGAGAAGAAGAAGAAGCCGGCGGATGACGCGACAGCGACCCGCGGCCCCGACGAAGCGACAGCAGCATAGCCATGGAATCACGTTCACTCCCCGTCCCTGACGGCCTCGCCGGCCTCCGCGTCGACGCCGGCCTGGCCAAGCTGCTCGGCTTCTCGCGCACGTTCGCCACCGAGGTCATCGAGGCGGGCGGCGTCAGCCAGGACGGCACGGCAGCCGGCAAGTCCGACAAGCTGCGCGCCGGCGCCTGGCTCGAGGTCAGCTGGCAGAGCAAGTCCCCGCTGGAGATCGTGCCGATCCCCGTCCCGGACCTGACCATCGTCCACGACGATGACGACATCGTCGTGATCAACAAGCCGGCCGGCGTCGCCGCGCACCCCAGCGTCGGCTGGGAGGGCCCCACCGTCGTCGGCGCCCTCGCCGCCGCCGGCTTCCGCATCTCCACCTCGGGCGCCGCCGAGCGCGCGGGCGTCGTGCACCGCCTCGACGCCGGCACCAGCGGCCTGATGGTCGTCGCGAAGTCGGAGCTGGCCTACACCGAGCTCAAGCGCGCCTTCCACGACCGCGAGGTCGAGAAGATCTACCACGCCGTCGTGCAGGGTCACCCCGACCCGCTGGCTGGCACCATCGACGCGCCCATCGGCCGGCATCCGCGGGCCGAGTGGAAGTTCGCCGTGACCGGGGACGGCAAGCACTCGATCACCCACTACGAGACGCTCGAGGCCTTCCCGTACGCCTCGCTGCTCGAGATCCACCTGGAGACCGGGCGCACCCACCAGATCCGCGTGCACATGGCCGCCCAGCGCCACCCCTGCGTCGGGGACTCCATGTACGGCGCCGACCCGACGCTCTCGGCCCGCCTCGGCCTGGAGCGCCAGTGGCTGCACGCCGTGCAGCTCGGCTTCAACCACCCGGCGACGGGGGAGTGGGTCAGCTTCCGCACCGAGTACTCTCCGGACCTGCAGCACGCACTCGCCGTGCTCTCCGCCTAGGCCACCACCCAGCACCACCCGCTTTCGAATCAGTCGGAGACACACGTGACAGCAGCAAACGACTCCTTCGTACACCTCCACGTGCACAGCGAGTACTCGATGCTGGACGGCGCCGCGCACATCAAGCCGCTGATGGAAGCCGTGGTCGCCGAGAAGATGCCGGCCATCGCCGTCACCGACCACGGCAACATGTTCGGCGCGTTCGACTTCTGGAACCAGGCCACCGCGGCCGGGGTGAAGCCGATCATCGGCACCGAGGCCTACGTCACCCCCGGAACCGCGCGCGGGGACCGCACCCGCGTCAAGTGGGGCACCGGCGCGCAGGGCGAGGACGACGTCTCCGGCTCCGGCGCGTACACCCACATGACGCTGCTCTCGGAGACCACCGAGGGCATGCACAACCTGTTCCGGATGTCGTCCAAGGCCTCCATCGAGGGGTACTACTTCAAGCCGCGCATGGACAGGGAGCTGCTCTCCGAGTACGCCAAGGGCGTCATCGCCACGACCGGCTGCGCCGGTGGCGAGGTGCAGACGCGGCTCCGGCTCGGCCAGTACGAGGAGGCCAAGAAGGCCGCGGGCGACTTCCGCGACATCTTCGGCAAGGAGAACTTCTTCGTCGAGGTGATGGACCACGGCATCGACGTCGAGCGGCGCACCATCAGCGAGCTGCTGCGGCTGGCCAAGGAGCTCGACCTGCCGCTCGTGGCCACCAACGACCTGCACTACACGCACGCCCACGACGCCACCGCGCACGCGGCGCTGCTCTGCGTGCAGTCCGGCTCGACCCTGGACGACCCGAACCGCTTCAAGTTCGACGCCGATGAGTTCTACCTCAAGAGCGCCGCGCAGATGCGGCACCTGTTCCGCGACAACATCGAGGCGTGCGACAACACGCTGCTGATCGCCGAGCGCTGCGACGTCAAGTTCGACACCGAGACCAGCTACATGCCCCGCTTCCCGGTGCCGGAGGGCGAGACGGAGGACACCTGGTTCGCCAAGGAGGTCGACGCCGGCCTCGCCGTGCGCTACCCGAACGGGATCCCCGACCCCGTGCGCAAGCAGGCCGACTACGAGACCGGCGTCATCCTGCAGATGGGCTTCCCCGGCTACTTCCTCGTCGTCGCCGACTTCATCAACTGGTCCAAGCGCAACGGCATCCGCGTCGGCCCCGGCCGCGGCTCGGGCGCCGGATCGATGGCCGCCTACGCCATGGGCATCACCGACCTGGACCCGCTGGTGCACGGCCTCATCTTCGAGCGCTTCCTCAACCCGGAGCGCGTATCCATGCCCGACTTCGACGTCGACTTCGATGATCGTCGCCGCGGCGAGGTCATCAAGTACGTCACGGAGAAGTACGGCTCGGAGCGCGTCGCCCAGATCGTCACCTACGGAACCATCAAGGCCAAGCAGGCGCTGAAGGACTCCTCCCGCGTGCTCGGCTTCCCCTTCGGCATGGGCGACAAGCTCACCAAGGCGATGCCGCCGCCCGTCATGGGCAAGGACATCCCGCTCACCGGCATCTTCGACAAGTCGCACCCGCGCTACAAGGAGGCCGCCGACATCCGCGCGGTCGTCGAGACCGACCACGAGGCCAAGACCGTCTTCGAGACGGCCCTTGGCCTCGAGAACCTCAAGCGCCAGTGGGGCGTGCACGCCGCCGGCGTGATCATGTCCAGCGACCCCCTGATCGACATCATCCCGATCATGAAGCGGGAGCAGGACGGCCAGATCGTCACCCAGTTCGACTACCCGGCCGCCGAGGCGCTCGGGCTGATCAAGATGGACTTCCTCGGCCTCCGCAACCTCACCATCGTCTCGGACGCCCTCGACAACATCGAGCTGAACCGCGGCCACCGGCTCGTGCTGGAAGACCTGGCCCTCGACGACGTCGGTGCCTACGAGCTGCTCGCCCGCGGCGACACACTCGGCGTGTTCCAGCTCGACGGTGGGCCCATGCGCGGCCTGCTGCGCCTGATGAAGCCCGACAACTTCGAGGACATCTCGGCCGTGCTGGCCCTGTACCGCCCGGGCCCGATGGGCGCGGACTCGCACACCAATTACGCCCTGCGCAAGAACGGCCTGCAGCCGATCACGCCGATCCACCCCGAGCTGGCCGACGCCCTCGAGGACGTGCTCGGCGGCACCTACGGCCTCATCATCTACCAGGAGCAGGTGATGTCGATCGCGCAGAAGGTCGCCGGCTTCTCGCTCGGCCAGGCCGACATCCTGCGCCGCGCCATGGGCAAGAAGAAGAAGTCAGAGCTCGACAAGCAGTACGAGGGCTTCCGCGCCGGCATGCACGCGAACGGCTTCACGGATGCCGCGGTGAAGGCGCTCTGGGACATCCTGCTGCCCTTCTCCGACTACGCCTTCAACAAGGCCCACTCGGCCGCCTACGGCGTCGTCTCCTACTGGACGGCGTACCTCAAGGCGCACTACCCGGCCGAGTACATGGCCGCGCTGCTGACCAGCGTCGGCGACTCCAAAGACAAGATGGCCATCTACCTCAACGAGTGCCGCCGCATGGGCATCAAGGTGCTGCCGCCGGACGTCAACGAGTCGATCGGCTTCTTCGCCGCCGTCGGCACCGACATCCGCTTCGGCCTCGGCGCCGTGCGCAACGTCGGCTCCAACGTCGTCGAGGGCATCCGTGCCGCACGCGAGGCGAAGGGCCGCTTCGAGGGCTTCCACGACTACCTGCGCAAGGTGCCCATCCACGCCACCAACAAGCGCACCGTCGAGTCGCTGATCAAGGCCGGGGCGTTCGACTCGCTCGGCTCCACCCGCCGCGCCCTGATCGAGGTTCACGAGTCGGCCGTCGAGTCGGCCGTCAAGATCAAGCGCGACGAGGAGAACGGCAACGTCGGCTTCGACTTCGACAGCCTGTTCGAGGAGGTCGGCGAGGCGCCGTCCTCCGACGTGCCAGAGCGCCCGGAGTGGGCCAAGAAGGACAAGCTCGCCTTCGAGCGGGAGATGCTCGGCCTCTACGTCTCCGACCACCCGCTGGCCGGCCTCGAGGTGCCGCTGGCCAAGCACGCCAGTATCTCCATCGCCGAGCTGATGGCCTCCGAGACGATCGAGGACGGCGAGACCGTCACCGTCGCCGGGCTCGTCACCAGCGTGCAGCATCGCACCGCGAAGAACTCCGGCAACCAGTACGGCATGATCACCGTCGAGGACTTCGGCGGCGAGATCACGATCATGTTCATGGGCAAGGGCTACCAGGAGTTCGCCCCGATGCTGGTCGCCGACTCCATCGCGGTCGTCCGCGGCCGGGTCAGCATGCGCGACGACGGCATGAACCTGCACGCCTTCAGCATGATGATGCCGGACATGGGCCAGGACGAGGTCGAGGGCACCGTCAACATCTCGATGCCCGACATCCGCGCCACCCCGGACACGGTGACGGCCCTCGACGAGATCCTCAGCAGGCACGCCGGCGAGAACGAGGTGCGGCTGAAGCTCACCCGCGGCGGCACCGCCCGCGTGTTCGAGCTGCCGCGGCACTCCGTCAAGGTGACGGCAGACCTCTACGGCGAGCTGAAGAGCCTGCTCGGCCCGAACTGCCTGCTCTAGTCGCCCCGTCCGCTCCCGTCCGCGCCCGCCCGTTGCCACGGGCCCACCCAGTTGCCGCAAATTGGCGGTTGCGCCTCGCTGCACCGCCGATTTGCGGCAACTGGGCGCGGGTGGGGGCGCGGGCGCGGGTGGGGGTGGGGGCGCGGGGGGCTCAGACGATCTCGCCGGGCGTGCGGTAGGCGCCCTCGTGGTAGAGCAGCGGGGCGTCCTCCCGGCCCAGCTCGCCCTCCTCGACCTGCATGATGACGACCGCGTTGTTGTGCGCGGAGACGCGTTCCAGGATGCGCCCGCTCATCCAGGCGGTGACATCGTTCAGCACGGGGAGGCCGTGCGGCCCCGTGTGCCAGTGGTCGCCGATGAAGCGCTCGGAGGCGTCGCGGGCCATGATCTGCGCGGTGGCGCGGTTGCGGGCGCCGAGCATGTGGATGACGACCCGATCGGTCTCGGCGATCGCCCGCCACGCGCTGGCGGAGCGGGCCATGTTGAACGTGGCCAGCGGCGGCACAGCGGCCAGCGAGGCCAGGGACGTGGCCGTGAAGCCGACCGGCCGCCCGTCCGGGTCGAGGGCGGTGACGACGGCCACGCCCGCGGCATGCCGGCGGAACGCCTGCTTGAAGGCGTGCAGGTCCTCCGGCATGGCCCCGGGGGATGCGGGGGAGTCGGCGGGAGTTGCGGCGGAAGCGTTCATACGCCTTCTCTCAAGCGTGGAAGCAGGGCGCGTATTCCACGGCGCCCGGAGACCGTGCGAATCAGGCCGTGCGGATAAACTGGGCAGATCATGATCCAGACGATTGACCTGCGCGGTCTCCAGCCTACTCCCGCCGAACTCCTCGCCCTCGTGCCCCGCGCGAGCACCGACGTGAGCGTTGCGCTGGAGGTGGCGGCCGAACTCATCGACGATGTTCGGGCCCGCGGCGAGCATGCCCTGCTCGACCAGGCGGAGCGGCTGGACCGGGTGCGCCCCGAGTCGATCCGCGTGCCGCAGTCGCACATCGACGAGGCCGTCGCCGGCCTCGACCCGGCCGTGCACGAGGCGATCCTCGAGACCATCCGCCGGGTGCGGCTGGCCAGCGCCGCCCAGGTCCCACCCGCCGCCACGACCGTGCTCGCCCCCGGCGCCGAGATCATCCAGCGCTGGCAGCCCGTCGGCCGGGTCGGCCTGTACGTGCCGGGCGGCAAGGCCGTCTACCCCTCCAGCGTCGTCATGAACGTCGTGCCGGCCCAGACCGCCGGCGTGCGCTCGATCGCGCTCGCCTCGCCGCCCCAGGCCGCCTTCGGCGGGCGCGTGCACCCGACCATCCTCGCCGTCGCCGGCCTGCTCGGAATCACTGAGGTGTACGGCATGGGCGGCGCTGGAGCCGTCGGCGCGCTCGCCTACGGCGTGGCCGGCATCGGCCTGGACCCCGTGCAGATGGTCACCGGCCCCGGCAACGTCTACGTCGCCGCCGCCAAGCGCCTGATCCGCGGCCAGGCCGGCATCGACGCGGAGGCCGGCCCGACCGACATCCTCGTGATCGCCGACGCCACCGCGGATGCCGCCCTGATCGCCGCCGACCTGGTCAGCCAGGCCGAGCACGACGAGCTGGCCGCCACCGTGCTGGTCACCGACGACACCGCCCTCGCCGGCGCCGTGGAGGCCGAGCTGGAGCGCCTGGCCCAGACGACCACCCACAGCGCCCGGGTCGCCGCGGCCCTCAGCGGGCCGCAGTCCGCGCTCGTGCTCGTCGACGACATCGAGGAGGCGGCCGCGTTCAGCAACGCCTTCGGCCCGGAGCACCTCGAGATCCAGACCGAGGATCCGGACGCCGTGCTCGAGCTCATCGAGAACGCCGGGGCGATCTTCCTCGGCCCGAACTCGCCGGTGAGCCTCGGCGACTACTCCGCCGGGTCGAACCACGTGCTGCCCACGGGCGGCCAGGCCCGGTTCTCCGCCGGCCTCGGCGCCTCGACCTTCCTGCGGCCGCAGCAGGTCGTGCGCTACAGCCGGGAGGCGCTGGCCGAGGTGCACCAGAATGTGCTCGCGCTCAGCGACGCCGAGGCGCTCCCCGCCCACGGGGACGCCATCAGCGCCCGCTTCCTCTAACTGCTGCGCCCCGCGGGGAGGCCGGTGCTACTCGATCAGCAGCGTCAGGTCTGCGATCACGACCGCCAGCAGTGCGACACCGGAGACGAGCGCCGTCGCCGTCAGCAGACCGGGGTGGGCGAGGCCGATCGTGACCGCGCGCAGTCGCGGCCGGCGCAGCAGCAGGCGGGCGGGCACCACTGTGCTGCCCGGGTTCTGCCGCCAGCCGCGCACCCTCGCCAGGAACCAGGCGCAACGCAGCAGGAAGACGACCCAGAGCACCGCGATGGTCGGGAGCACGATGCCGAGCACCAGGCTGAAGCCGATGCCCAACACCTCGCGCTCCCGGCCCTCGGCCAGGAGCGTCAGCGAGGTCGAGATGGTGGCGCCCAGCACGATCGACGCCGTCCAGGCCAGGAAACCGGCGATGATGACCAGGTAGCGGGTGAGGAAGTGCCCGAGCACCGAGCCGTGCGTCTCCAGGGTGCGCCGCGGCGTCTCCCGCAGCACGACGATCATGGCCGTGACCGGCGGCAGCACGAGCAGCGCGACCACGAGCAGGGACGCCGCGACGCTCCAGTCGAGTGCGCCGGCGACGAGGCCGAGCGCGCCGAAGACGCCGAGCCAGAGCCAGCCGGCGGTGAGCGGGTGGGCGACCAGCCAGTCGGGGAGCGCTGCATCGTCGCGCCGCCCTGCGTTGCCCGTCGCGGTCATGGTCACACTGTAGCGGCCGCGCAGCGGCCCGGGCAGGGCCGCAGTATCGGCCGAGCGGCCGGCGGAGCCGCTAGGCTGGTATCACGATGTATTGCCCGTTCTGCCGCCACCCCGACTCCCGGGTCATCGATTCGCGCACCAGCGATGACGGGCTCTCCATCCGCCGCCGCCGGCAGTGCCCAGAGTGCGGGCGCCGTTTCAGCACCACGGAGACCGCCACCCTCGCCGTCACCAAGCGCAACGGCGTCGTCGAGCTGTTCAGCCGCGAGAAGATCGTCTCCGGCGTGCGCAAGGCCTGCCAGGGCCGCCCGGTCACCGACTCCGACCTCGCCGTCCTGGCCCAGAAGGTCGAGGAGACGATCCGCTCCACCGGCGCGTCGCAGATCGAGGCCAACGACATCGGCCTCGCGATTCTCGCCCCGCTGCGCGAGCTGGACGAGGTGGCGTACCTCCGCTTCGCCAGCGTCTATCAGGCCTTCGAATCGCTCGACGACTTCGAGGCAGCCATCGCCCAGCTGCGCAAGGAGCACGGGCGGAAGCCCGCCCTGCCCGTCGACTAGGCCGGCCGGCCCGCCCGGCGCGTCCGCGCGGTCCGGGCAGGGTCGCGCCTGCAGGTATTCTTGAGCAGGCATGTACCCTCTACTCTTCTCCCTCGTCCTGTCCAAGCTCGACCCCGAGCGCGCCCACCACCTCGCCTTCGGCGTGATCAAGGCGCTGCCGACCGCGGGCTTCGGCCGGCTCGTGCACCGCTTCACGCACCCCCGCACCGACCTCTCGGTGCAGGCGCTCGGCCTGCACTTCGACACCCCGTTCGGCGTCGCGGCGGGCTTCGACAAGGACGCCCAGGCGGTCATCGGCCTCGGACAGCTCGGCTTCGGCCACATCGAGGTCGGCACCCTCACGGCGCACGCGCAGCCCGGCAACGAGCAGCCGCGACTGTTCCGCCTCGTGCCCGACCGTGCCGTGATCAACCGCATGGGCTTCAACAACGGGGGAGCCGACGGCGCCCGCGAGCGCCTCAGGAAGGCCCGCGCCACGGCCGGCCGCCCCGTCATCGGCGTCAACATCGGCAAGAGCCGTGTCACCGCCGTCGAGGACGCCACCGCGGACTACCTGATCTCCGCCCGCGCGCTGGCCCCGCTGGCCGACTACCTCGTCGTCAACGTCAGCTCGCCCAACACGCCGGGCCTGCGCGGCCTGCAGGAGCTGGAGTTGCTCCGCCCCCTGCTCAGCGCCGTCAAGGAGGCCTGCGGGCCGACCCCGCTGTTGGTGAAGATCGCCCCCGACCTCCTCGACGAGGAGGTCGTGAAGATCGCCGGGCTCGTCGTCGAGCTCGGCCTGGACGGCATCATCGCCACGAACACGACGATTTCCCGCGAGGGCCTGGCGACGCCGGCATCCGTCGTCGAGGCCGCCGGTGCCGGTGGGCTCTCCGGCGCCCCGCTCGCCGCCCGCTCGCTCGCCGTGCTGCGGCTCATCCGCCAGAACGTGCCCGCCGCGCTCTGCGTCATCTCCGCCGGGGGCGTCGAGACCGCAGCGGACGTCGCCGAGCGACTGGATGCCGGGGCGACCCTGGTGCAGGGCTACACCGCGTTCCTCTACCGCGGTCCGCTCTGGGCACGCCAGATCAACCGCGGCCTGGACCGCATCCGCGCGACGCGCTAGCCGCCGGGGGCCCAGGCCTCGGGCCCAGGGCCGCTGGTCTAGGGCTTGAGGATTCCCAGCTCGGTGAGCTGGTCGGCCAGGCCGGAGCCGTCCGGGGCGTACGCCCAGGGCACGCCGCCGTAGCCGTCCTCGATCTTGGAGCGGCCGCCGGCCAGCACAGCCTCGCCGGGGGAGAGCTCGCGGATCGCGATCGCCGCCACATTGTCCGGGTGGGCGAGGGCGAACTGGCGGTAGTGCTCCTCGTCGTGCTGGCCGTCGTCGCCGACCAGCAGCCAGCGGATGTTCGGGAACTCGGCCGCCAGGCGGTTGAGGTTGTCCCGCTTGTGCTCCCTGCCGCTCCGGAACAGCCGGTCGTGCGTCGGGCCCCAATCGGTCAGGAGCAGCACGCCGCTCGGGTACAGGTTGCGGGAGAGGAAGCGGGTGAGCGTCGGAGCGACGTTCCATGCCCCGGTGGAGAGGTAGATCACCGGCGTTCCGGGGCGGGAGTTGGCCAGCTTGTCCAGCAGCACGGCCATGCCGGGCGTCGGGATGCGGGCGTGCTCGTCGAGCACGAAGGTGTTCCAGGCGGCCAGGAGCGGCCGGGGCAGCATGGTGACCATGACGGTGTCATCGACATCAGAGAGCACGCCGAAGGTCACCGCGGGGTCGACAACGTTGAGCGGGGCCTCGACGGCCACCGACTCGGCGGTGCGCAGCGTCGCCGTGTGCCAGCCGGGCGTCAGGCCCACCTGCACCACGGTGTCGACGACGCCGCCGCGGTCGGCCACCAGCTCGAAGCTCTGCCCGCCGACGTCGACGCTCACCCGGGCGTAACCGACGGGAACGCTCGTGAAGCTGCGCCAGCCGCGCATGCCCGTTCCGCGGCGCTCGGCGCGGCGCCGGGCGCGGGCGGATGCCGGCTGCGGCTCGGCCGGGCGAGAGAGCAGCACGCGGCAGAGGATGCGCACCCAGCCGTCGCCGCCGTAGCCGGTGTAGGGGATCACCGTCTCCCGGTGCCCCCTCTTGCGGGCGGCACGATCGCGCCGGGCGTGCGCCCAGTCCTCGATGCGGGCGGCCCGGTGCGCGGGCGGGGCCGAGCTCTGGGGTGCATTGCACGCTTCGCTGGAGTCGACCACGAGTCCAGTCTTTCACGCCCCGGAGGCCCATCCTGCACACGCGGGGTACATGAGACTTGCTCCGCGCCGCTAAAGTAGACCGAAGTTCGCTAAGGAGGAGAAGTGCCACTAGCTAAATTAGCCGGAACAAGCGATCTTGGGGCGGGGCGCGCGGTGCGCACCGAGCCCATCCAGCAGCGCAGCGCTGAGCGGCTGGACGCCCTACTGGACTCTGCCGCCTACGTGGTGGACCAGGTGGGGTTCGACAGGATCACGACCGCCATGATCGCCGACCACGCCGGCGCATCCATCGGCACCGTCTACCGCTACTTTCCCGACCGTGTCGCGGTGCTCTCCGCGCTGCGCGACCGGTCGATGGCGCGTTTTCGGGCGCGGGTCGCCTTCGACATCCAAGATTCTTCCCCCCAGAACTGGTGGCAGGCCATCGACCTGGCGATTACCGCCTTCGTCGACCTGTACCGCACGGAGCCCGGCTTCCACATCGTGCACTTCACCGAGCGGCAGAGCGTGGCGGGCGGCCCGGTCGCCGGAGCCGACGCCGAGCAGGAGCTCGTTGCGCACTCCGGCGATGACTCGTTCCCGGTTCGCCTGGCCGCCGTGCTGAGCGACGAGTTCGGCCTCGACGGCGGGCCGGATCTCCTGTTCCGCCTGGAGGTCGCGATCGAGATCGCCGACGGCCTGCTCTCGCGTGCCTTCCGCGACGACCCCGACGGCGACAGCCGGTTCATTGCGGAATGCCGCGCCGTGGCGCACGGATACCTCGTGTCCTACTACGGCGGTCCCGAAACGGCATAGGGCAGAGCAGGCGGCCGCACGATGATCGAGTTCCGCTCCGTGGGCAAGACGTTCGACGACGGCACCGTGGCCGTGCGCGACTTCAGCCTCATCCTGCCCTCGCACAGCACGACCGTCCTGCTCGGCTCCTCCGGGTCGGGCAAGACGACGCTGCTGCGCATGATCAACCGCATGGTCGACCCGACCTCCGGCAGCGTGCTCATCGACGGGGCGGATATCGCCGGGCGGCGGCCCGTCGAACTGCGGCGCAGCATCGGCTACGTGATGCAGAACTCCGGGCTGCTGCCGCACCGCACCGTGCTCGACAACGTCGCGACGGTGCCGGTGCTGCGCGGCGTGCGCAAGCGCGACGCCCGGGCGCGGGCGCTGGAGCTGCTGGACACGGTGGGCCTGGACCGGGCGTTGGCCGACCGCTACCCCAGCCAGCTCTCCGGCGGGCAGCAGCAGCGCGTCGGCGTGGCCCGCGGGCTCGCGGCCGACCCCAACATCCTGCTGATGGACGAGCCGTTCGGCGCCGTCGACCCGCTCGTGCGCGCCGAGCTGCAACAGGAGCTCCTCCGCCTGCAGGGGGAGCTCGGCAAGACCGTCGTGTTCGTCACGCACGACGTCGACGAGGCCTTCCTGCTCGCCGACCAGGTCGTCATCATGCGCGAGGGCGGCGAGGTCGCCCAGCGCGGCACCCCGGCCGAGATCCTCGCGGGCCCCGCGGATGACTTCGTCGCCGGCTTCATCGGCGCCGACCGCGGCAACAGGCGGCTGCACGTGCGCGAGGTCAACGGGGCCCGGGTCGTCGTCGACGCCCAGGGGCGACCGGCGGGAGTGCTCGAGCCGTGACCTGGCTCCTCGCCAACCTCGGCTTGGTGTGGCAGCTCACGCTGGCCCACATCGGGCTGAGCATCCTGCCCATCCTGTTCGGGCTGGCGGCCTCGCTGCCGCTCGGCCTGCTGGCCAACCGGGTGCGCGCGACGCGCGGCATCCTGCTCATCCTGGCCACCATCGCCTTCACCATCCCCTCTCTGCCGCTCTTCATCGCCCTGCCGGCCGTGCTCGGCACGGGCTTCACCAGCCCGGTCAACATCGTGGTGGGGCTCAGCCTGTACGCCCTGGCGCTGATGCTGCGCTCCAGCGCCGACGCCTTCGACTCGATCGACGACGACGTGCGCCTGGCCGGCCGGGGCGTCGGCTTCTCCAGCTGGCAGCTGTTCTGGCGGCTCGAGCTGCCGCTGGCCGGGCCTGTGTTGGTGGCGGGGCTCCGCGTCGTCTCAGCGACAACGGTCAGCCTGGTGACAGTGGGCTCGCTCGTCGGCGTGACCAGCCTCGGCTACCTCTTCATCAACGGCTTCCAGCGCAACATCGCCGCCGAGGTGCTGAGCGGAATCGTCGCAACGCTCGTCGTCGCCGTGCTCTTCGACGCGGTCATCGTTCTCGGCGGGCGCCTGCTGATGCCGTGGCGGGGGAGCCTGCGATGAACCTCTTCCTCGACGCCATCGCCTGGATCTTCAACCCGGCGCTGCAGAGCGCGCCCGGCGCGCTGCCGCAGCGCATCGCCGAGCACCTCGGCTACACCTTCGGCGCCACCGCGATCGCGGCGCTGATCGCCATCCCGCTCGGCTACTACATCGGGCACACCGGGCGGGGCCGGGAGCTCGCGGTGGCCTTCACCGGCGGCATGCGCGCGCTGCCGAGCCTCGGCGTGCTCATCCTGCTCGCGCTCGGGCTCGGGATCGGCTTCAAGGCGCCGCTGCTGACCTTCGTGCTGCTGGCGATCCCACCGGTGCTCAGCGGCGCGTACGCCGGCCTCCAGTCGATCGACCGCAACGTGATCCAGGCGGCGACCGCACTCGGCATGACGCCGCTGCAACTGCTGCTCAAGGTGGAGATCCCGCTCGGCCTCCCGCTGCTGATCGGCGGCCTCCGCGCCGGCATCCTGCAGGTCGTCGCCACCGCGACGCTGGCCGCCTACGTCAGCGGCGGGGCGCTCGGCGGCTACATCTTCCTCGGCATCGCGACGCGCAACTACATCGAGATGCTCGGTGCCTCCATCGTCATCACGGCGCTCGCGCTGGCGCTGGAGGCGATCTTCGCGCTGATACAAAAATTCGTCACACCGCGCGGAGTGTCGGCGTTGAGTGGCAGAATCAACCGAGCGGGTGCCCCTCGAACGCGGGGGGCCACCCACGCACCAGAGCAAAGGACACTCGCATGAACCTCAGCACCTCGTCCCACTCCTCCCCATCCACGAGGCGCGGCCTGCGCGTGGCCGCGGCCGGCGCCGCGGCGCTGCTCGCCCTCGCGCTCGGCGGCTGCGCCAGCGGCGACCCCCTGAACCCGGCCGCCCCGAGCGACACCGGCACGGCGGCATCCGAGACCATCGTCGTCGGCTCGCAGCAGTACTACTCGAACGAGATCATCGCCGAGATCTACGCGCAGGCACTGGAGGCAAACGGCTTCACGGTGAAGCGCACCTTCAACATCGGCCAGCGCGACGCCTACCTGCCGGCGCTGGAGAGCGGCGAGGTCGACCTGTTCCCGGAGTACACCGGCAACCTGCTGCAGTACTACGCACCCGACACAACCGCCCGCACCACCGACGACGTCTACGCGGCGCTCGGCGACGCGCTGCCCAGCGGCCTGCGGGTGCTCGACCAGGCCGACGCCACCGACCAGGACTCCTACGTCGTGACGAAGTCCTTCGCCGATGCGAACAGCCTCGTCGAGATCGGCGACCTCGCGACGGTGACGACGCCGATCACGCTCGGCGGAAACTCCGAGCTGGCGACGCGGCCGTACGGGCCGGAGGGCCTGAAATCGGTGTACGGGGTCACGGTCGGCTTCACGCCGATCGAGGACAGCGGCGGACCGCTCACCCAGAAGGCCCTGCTGGACGGCACCGTGCAGCTGGTGAACATCTACAGCGCCGACCCGAACATCAAGGCCAACGACCTCGTCACCCTGACCGACCCGAAGGGCCTGTTCCTGGCCTCGCACGTCGTGCCGCTGGCCGGCCCGGGCGTCTCGGATGACGCGGCCGCCGTGATCAACACGGTGCAGGGCGCCCTGACCACGGCCGACCTGGTGTCGATGAACGCGCAGAGCCAGAACGACGAGCTCGCCGCGCCGGTCATCGCCACCCAGTGGCTGGACGAGAAGGCGCTCTTCTAGGCTCGGCTCTTCTAGGCCTCGGCTTCGGGGTCCGCGTCGATGGGGTCCGCCATGTGGCGGGCCTCATGCCGTTCCAGCAGCTTCTTGGCCAGCACCACGAGGGCGAGGAAGAGCACGATGACGCCGACGAAGATGTAGCCGGCGAAGTGCAGCTGCTGGGAGAGCTCGCGGTAGCTGCCGGCCGCGGCCGATCCGACGCTGACATAGGCGAACGCCCAGATCACGCAGGCGGGAACCGTCCACGAGATGAAGGTGCGGTAGCGCATCTTGCTCATGCCGACGGTGAGCGGGATCAGCGAGTGCAGCACCGGCAGGAAGCGGGATATGAACACGGCGATGCCGCCTCGGCGGGCCAGGTAGCGCTCGGCGCGCGCCCAGTTCGACTCGCCGATCTTCCGGCCCAGCCAGCTGCGGCGGATATGCGGCCCGAACCAGCGCCCCAGGGCGAAGCCGATGCTCTCGCCGATCAGGGCGCCGACGATCACGGCGGCGACCATCGCCCAGTACTGCAGCGGCGTCGAGACGGCGGTGCTCGCGACGATGACGATGGTGTCGCCGGGCACGACGAGGCCGATGAGGATCGAGGTCTCGAGCATGATCCCGACTCCGGCGAGCAGGGTGCGCACCGCGGGGTCGACGCTTTGCACGGTGTTCAGCAGCCAGTCGAGAATCTCGTTCACCTGCCCGAGCATAAACGGTCGGGGGAGGCGCTTGCTGAACGCGGGGTGGCGCCCTGCGCCCCTCTCCGGCCGGCACTCCGGCCGATCCTCAGGCCAGCGCGGGCCCGACCCCGAGCGCGACGCCCAACAGCACGGCGGAGGGCATCGAGACGGTGAGTGCCGCGGCGGTCAGGGCGAGCAGACGGGCCAGCGGCGGCAGCGGCGGCTCCGGCTGCAGCAGCCGGGTCACCCGCTGGCCGAGCGGGGTGCGCGCGGCATCCGTCGGCAGCGCAGGGGCGGGGACCGGCTCTGCGCGCGCACGGAGCTCGCCGCTGGCGCTCGGCTGCGAGGTGCCGACGAGCGCGATCGCGCGGGCCAGGGTGTGCGGGTCTGCCTCGTGCCTGGCGTCGTCGTCGGCGAGCATCTCGACCAGCAGGCCGACCGCGTTCTCGGCCCGGTTCGCCATCGGGAACCAGGGCAGGGCCGCGTGCCAGGCCCGGAAGGCGAGCAGCACGAGGTGGTGGAACTGGCGGAGGTGGGTGCGCTCGTGGGCGAGCACGGCGTCGAGCTCGGCGGGCTCAAGCAGCTCGATCAGGCCGCCGGAGAGCACCGTGACGGTGTGCACGCCCGGCACGCAGTACGCGATCGGCGTCGGGTGGTCCAGCACCCGGGTGCCCGGCTGCTCCGGCAGGGGGGAACTGAGCAGCTCCACGGCCGCCCGGTGCCGCCGGCGGCTGCGCTCGGTCTGCACGGCGGTGCTGATCAGGTTCAGCAGCAGGTGCAGCCCGAGCAGCACGGCGCCGCCGAGCGCGACGATGTTGAGCACCCCGAACTCGGCCGGGATGGGGCCGATCCGCAGGCTGGCCAGCAGGGCGCGGATGCCGCCGAGGTCACCCTGCAGCGGGGCGAGGCCGAAGCTGAGCAGGGCGCCGATCATCGCCAGCCCGCCGCCGAGCGCGATGGCCTGCCAGAGGGCGAGGGCGATGCCGGGCGCGCGGGACGGCCAGCGCGCGGAGGCGAGGGCGAGCGGCACCGGCCAGGCGAGCAGAACGGCCAGCGCGGCAAGCGCGAGGGAGGCGATCAGCACAGGGGAGTGGGCGGCTAGGCGGGGCCGGCCGTGCCGAGCAGCGCACGCAGCGTGTCGGCCTCGCTGGCGCTGACCTGCCCGACGAAGCGGGCCAGGGCGGCGTCGCGGTCCGGGGCGAGCTCGAGCACCTGGTGCATCAGATTCGCGGTGTGCTCCTCGCGGGAGTTCACGGCGAAGTAGCGGTGCGGGCGCTCGATGCGGCTGCGCGCCACGAAGCCCTTCGCCTCCAACCGCGAGAGCACGGTCAGAAGAGTTGTCTTTGCGTGTTCCTTCCGCGGCGACTCAGCGTTAGCGTTGAGCAGACGATCACCCAGCTCGGGGGCGGACAGACCCTCAGGAGCGTCCCAGAGGGCGTTCATGATCGATCTTTCCAAGACTCCGAGCGTGTTCATATCTCCAGATTACCGGCTGAAGCTGAAAATGTTCTACGCTCTGTAGAAGTTGAGAGTTCTACGCAGTGTAGAACTCCTTTGAGGGGAGTCCCCGTTGAACGAGATCTTGGACCCGTTAGCGCTTGCGCGCTGGCAATTCGGCCTCACCACGATCTATCACTTCTTGTTCGTACCGATCACCATCGGAATGGTCACGGTCACTGCGGTCTTCCAGACCGCGTGGTACCGAACAGGGCACGTGAAGTACCTCCAGCTGACCAAGTTCTTCGGCCAGATCTTCCTCATCAACTTCGCGATGGGTGTCGTCACCGGCATCGTGCAGGAGTTCCAGTTCGGCATGAACTGGTCGGACTACTCCCGCTTCGTCGGTGACGTCTTCGGTGCCCCGCTGGCGCTCGAGGGCCTGCTGGCCTTCTTCTTCGAGGCCACCTTCATCGGGCTCTGGATCTTCGGCTGGGACAAGCTGCCGCGCAAGATCCACCTGCTCACGATCTGGGCCACCGCGTTCGGCTCCATCATCTCCGCTTACTTCATCATTGCCGCGAACTCGTTCATGCAGAACCCGGTCGCCTACCAGATGAACGAGGAGAAGGGCCGGGCAGAGCTCGTCAACATCTGGGAGCTGCTGACCAACCCGGTCGCGTTGGCGGCGTTCCCGCACACGATCTTCGCGAGCTTCATGGTCGCCGCCGGCCTCGTGATCACGGTCGCCGCCTGGCACCTGGCCCGCAACCAGCACCTCGAGACGATGCGCCCGGCGCTGAAGCTCGGGCTCTGGACGATGATCGGCGCCGGCCTCCTGACCACGCTCACCGGCGACCAGCTCAGCCTGGCAATGGTGGCAACGCAGCCGATGAAGATGGCCGCGGCCGAGGCGACGTATCAAACCGTGTGCGGCGCGCAGGCCTCCTTCTCCATCTTCACCCTCGGCACCCCCGACGGCACCAGCGAGCTGTTCTCGATCCGCGTGCCCTACCTGCTCTCCCTGCTGTCCACGCACACCTTCGACGGCTGCGTCGAGGGCATCAACGACCTGCAGGCCCAGTACACCGAGGCCTTCGGCCCCGGCGACTACGCCCCCATCATCTGGATCACCTACTGGGCGTTCCGCTGGATGATCGGCCTCGGCATGCTGCACGTCTTCGTCGCCATCGTCGGCCTCTGGCTGACCCGCGGCGGTCGCCTGCCGAAGAACAAGTGGGTCTGGAAGGCCGCGATCTGGTCCTTCCCGCTCTCCCTCGCCGCCATGATCGTCGGCTGGATCTTCGCCGAGATGGGCAGGCAGCCCTGGCTCGTGTTCAGCCTGCTGAAGACGGAGGACGGCGTCTCGCCCGGGGTCACCGGACTCGAGGTGCTCATCTCGATCGTCGCATTCACGCTGATCTACGGCATCCTCGCGGTCGTCGAATTCAAGCTCATCAAGAAGGTGGCCCAGAAGGGCCCGGCAGACGCCCCGGAACCGCATCCGGAGACCGGCCTCATCGAACCGTCTACGACGGTCTACTAGGAGACAATCATGGATCTCAGCATTCTCTGGTTCTGGATTGTGGCCGGTCTCTTCATCGGCTACTTCATCCTGGACGGCTTCGACTTCGGCGTCGGCATGACGCTGCCCTTCCTCGGCAAGGACGACCTCGATCGTCGCGTGCTCATCAACACCATCGGCCCGGTCTGGGACCTCAACGAGACCTGGGTGATCGTGGCGGGCGCCTGCCTGTTCGCGGCCTTCCCGGAGTGGTACGCCACCCTGTTCAGCGGCTTCTACCTGGCGCTGCTGCTCATCCTGCTGGCGCTGATCGCGCGCGGCGTCTCCTTCGAGTACCGCCACCAGCGGCCGGAGTCGCGGTGGAAGAAGTGGTTCGACGGCATGATCATCGTCGGCTCCGTCGTTCCGGCGCTGCTCTGGGGTGTCGCATTCGCGAACATCGTGCAGGGCGTCGCCATCGACGCGAACTTCAACTACACGGGCACGCTGTTCGACCTGCTCAACCCGTACGCGCTGCTCGGCGGCCTCACCACGCTGATGCTGTTCTTCACGCACGGTGCGATCTTCGTCTCGCTCAAGACGGACGGCGACATCCGGGAGCGGGCCCGCAAGCTCGCCACGAAGGCCGGCGTCGTGACGATCGTGATCGCGGCCTCCTTCCTGGTCTGGACGGCGTTCATCGCCGAGTTCAAGGTTGCCTACCTGGTGCTCGCCGCACTCGCGGCCGTCGCGCTGATCGGCGCCTGGCTATTCAACCTGCGCGGCTCGGAGGGTGTCTCGTTCACCCTGATGGCCGTGACGATCGCCCTGGCGGTGCTCTCGCTGTTCACGGCGCTGTTCCCGAATGTCATGCCCTCCACCACCGACGTGGCGAACAGCCTGACGATCGACAACGCCTCGAGCTCCGAGTACACGCTCACCGTGATGAGCTGGACGGCCTTGATCTTCCTGCCGCTGATCCTGCTCTACCAGGGCTGGACGTACTGGGTGTTCCGCAAGCGCGTCAGCCGCCGCACCATCGAGGCGGCCACGGGCGTCGCCGCACCCGCGGCGTGAGTCAGACCGACACCGAGACACGGGGCGCGCGCTCGTCGCGCGCCCCCATCGACCCGCGCCTGCTTCGGCGGGCGCGGGCGATGCGCGGTTTCCTCGCCCTCGGCGGGCTGCTCGGCCTGCTCCAGACGGCATCCATCATCGGCTTCGCCTGGTTCGTGTCGGTGCTGGTCACCGGCGCCATCGCCGGGCAGAGCCTCGCCGAGCTCTCCGGCTCCTTCGCCGCCCTGGCCGCGATGGTGCTGCTGCGCGCCTTCACCGTCTGGGCGATGGATGCCGCGTCCGCCGCCGGCGCCGCCCGGGTGAAGAGCCAGCTGCGAGTCGCCGTGCTCGCCGGCATCCGCAGGCTCGGACCCTCCTGGACCCAGCGCCGGGGGAGCGCCGCGACCGCGACCCTCGTCGGCCCCGGGCTCGACGCCCTCGACGGCTACTTCGGGAAGTACCTTCCGCAGTTGATCCTCACGGCGATCGCCACACCGCTGCTGGTGCTCGCCATCTTCCTCAACGACTGGCTGAGCGCGCTCATCGTCGCGCTGGCCCTGCCGATTATTCCCCTGTTCATGGTGCTGATCGGCATGGCGACGCAGGCCGTGCAGCGCAAGCAGTGGGACAGCCTGCAGCGCCTGAGCGGCAGCTTCCTCGACGTCGTCGGCGGGCTCGCCACCCTCAAGATCTTCGGGCGAGAGCGCCGCCAGCTCGCCCGCATCCGCACCGTCACGGATAGTTACCGCACCGAAACAATGAAGGTGCTTCGCCTTTCCTTCCTGAGCGGGTTCGTGCTCGAGCTGGCCGGCAGCCTCTCGGTCGCACTCATCGCCGTGACCATCGGACTGCGCCTGCTCGACGGGCAGCTGACGCTCGCCGTCGGCCTGTTCGTGCTGATCCTCGCCCCCGAGGTGTTCCTCCCCGTGCGCAACGTCGGCGCCCAGTTCCACGCCGCCGCCGACGGCATGGCCGCCTCCGCCGAGGTCTTCGAGGTGCTCGAGCTCGCCGACGCGATCCCGGCGGATGCCGCCGCGGCCGCACCGGCCCACGCTCGCGCCCGGGCCCGCGGGCCGCTGCGCCTCGATGCGGTCAGCGTGCACCGCGGCGACCGGCTCATCGTCGACGGCCTGAGCGCCGAGTTCGAGCCCGGCACGCTGAGCGTGCTGGCCGGCCAGAGCGGCTCCGGCAAGTCCACCCTGCTCGCCGCCCTGCTGGGCTTCGTGCCGTCCGAGGGCGAGATCACGCTCGGCGACGGCCCGCTGACCCGCACCGAGATCGCCTGGGCCGGGCAGAACCCGGGGCTCGGCAGCGGGAGCGTCGCGGGCAACATCGCCCTCGGCAGCGCGTTGGCCGAGGGCAACCCGGAGCGCGCGCGGCTGATCGAGGCCAGCATGCGCCTCGCCGTGGCATCCGGCATCGACCCCGAGCACGAGCTCGGGGTCAACGGCGCCGGGCTCTCCGGCGGGCAGGCGCAGCGCGTCGCCCTGGCCCGCGCCTTCTACCGTTGGCAGGAGCTCGGCACGCCCGTACTGCTGCTGGACGAGCCCAGCTCCGCCCTCGACGCCGAGACCGAGGCGCGCCTGCTCGGCTCGCTCCGCGCGGCAGCAGACGCCGGAGCCATCGTCATCGTTGTGAGCCATCGGGAGGCCGTTCTGGCCGCCGCCGATCGGGTTCTCTGACTGGAGACCGTGCATGTTGATTGAGAACGCCTCGCTGGGGCCGGCCGCGCCGATCGCCGCCCAGGCCACCACGGCGGATGCCCGCGACGTGCTGCGGCACGCCCAACCCGGCCCGCGCCGCTTCGCGCCCGGCCTGTTCTTCGCGCTGCTCAGCGCGATCTCGGCCGTCGCCCTGCTGGCGTGCTCGGCCTGGCTGATCGCCCGCGCCGCCGAACAACCGCAGCTCGCCTACCTGTCTGCCGCCGTCGTCGGCGTGCGCGCCTTCGCCCTCGGCCGGGCCGCCTTCCGCTACGTCGACCGGCTCGCCAGCCACGACGCCGCCTTCCGCCAGCTCGCCGAGCTGCGCGTCGCCGTGTTCCAGCGGCTGATCCCGCTGGCCCCGGCCGGCCTCGCCCGCACCAAGCGCGGCGACCTGCTCAGCCGGCTGGTCAGCGACGTCGACGCCCTGCAAGACCTGCCGCTGCGGGTCGTGCAACCGCTGCTGGTCTCCGGGGTCATCGCCGTGCTCAGCGTCGCCGGCGTCTGGATCGTGCTGCCGCAGGCGGCACTCACCCTGCTCGTCTGCCTCGTCGTCGCCTTCGCCGCCGGCACCCTGCTGCACGCTGCCATCGCCGCCCGGGCGGAGCGCCGCCTCGCGCCCGGCCGCGGCGCGCTCATGCAGCAGCTGCTCGACTTCATCGGCTCCCTCGATGTGCTGCTCGCCTTCGGCGCCGTCGACGAGCGGCTCGAGGAGCTGAACCGCACGGATGCCGCGCTCCGCCGCGACGGCGTGCGGGCCTCCCTCGGCGCCGGCCTCGCCGCCTCTGCCATGACGTTCGCCGCCGGCATCGCGACGCTGCTCGCCATCCTCGTCGGCGCCCCCGTGCTCGAGGGGCCGCAGCTGGCCATCGTCGCACTCGTGCCGCTGGCCGTGTTCGAGGTGTGCGGCATGGTCCCGCTCGCCGTCGGCGCCTGGCGCCAGGTGCGCACCAGCGCGGAGCGCGTCGCCCGGATCGCCCCGGCGACCGTGCCGAGCGGGATCCCGGTGGAGCCGGCATCCGGAGACCAGAGCGCCGTCGCGCCCGCAGCCGAGTCCGACGCGCCGCGCCCGGCGGCCCCGGCCATCGTGCTCAACGGCTTGTCGGCCCGCTGGCCGGACCTCGGCGGCGGCGATCCGTCGCTCGCCCCCGGTGTCGCCCTCGAGGGCATCAGCCTCACCGTCGCACCCGGCGAGCGAGTGCTCGTGCGCGGCGAGAGCGGCGCGGGCAAGACCACGCTGGCCAATGTGCTGGTGCGCTTCCTCGACTACGAGGGCGGTTTCACGTTGGGTGGACGCGAGGCCAAGGCGATGCCGCCGGGGGAGCTCCGCCGCACGATCGGCCTGTGCGAGCAGAATCCGTGGATCTTCGACTCCTCGCTGCGGCAGAACCTGCTCTTCGCGAGCGAGCACGCGACCGATGCGGAGCTGACCGCCATGTTGGAGCGCGTGGGCCTGGCCGAGTGGGCGGGCGGCCGCGGCGGCCTCGACGCCGAGCTCGGGGAGCGCGGCGCGCTCGTCTCCGGTGGGCAGGCGCAGCGCATCGCCCTGGCCCGGGCGCTGCTCGCTGACTTCCCGGTGCTCGTCGTGGACGAGCCGACCGCCAACGTCGACGCCGCGCAGGCGGACGCGCTGATGCGCGACATCCTGTCGGCCACGAGCAGTGCGGATGCCGGTTCGGCCCGCAGCGTCATCCTCATCTCGCACGACACGGTGCCGGCCGAACTGGTCGACCGGGAGCTCGTGCTGAGCGCCGGGCGGCTTGTGGGCACTGGCGGCTTGTGAGCTCGGACGGTTTGTGACCTCGGGCCGCTACTGGGCCTGCGCCGCGCGGACGCCGCGCGACCATCCCCAGAGCAGCCCGGCGATGAGGACGACGAGGCCGACGACCCCGGCCGCCCTGTCGCCGAGCACGCCGAGCGGGTAGAGCAGCCAAATCGCGGCCACCACGGCCGTCGTGACGGCCAGCGGCCAGAGGGCGTGCCGGTGGGCGGTCTGCCACGCGCGCTCCGATCGCAGTGTGACCGTGCTGCGCAATCCGAGGATCGAGTTCGGTGGGATCACACCCGCGGCGCAGAGTGCGGCGATGAGCATCGAGAAGGCGGCCGCCAGCAGGCCGATCAGGCTGAGCAACACGCTGCTCCCTCCCGCTCGCCCCGGGCAGGGGCGGCGCGTGACGCGGATCGTCGCGCCCTAGTCTAGGAGGGTGACTCGCTCGCCCTCCCCGTCCGTGCTCGAACTAGAGCTGCCGGGTTGGCTGGAACCCGCCCGTGTCTTCGCGGCCCTGTACGGCTCCTCCCCGCACGCCTTCTGGTTGGACGGCGGGGCCGGCGCCGAGAGCGGCACCAGCTACATGGGCGCCCCCGGCATTGGGGCGCGGGTCGTCACCGCATCGGTGCAGGCCGGCACGCTGACGGTCTCCACACTCCACGCCGACGGCGCCCTCGACTCGGCGACCGGGCCGGGCGGCATCTTCGACTTCCTCCGGGCCGAGCTCGGGCAGCGCGCGCCGATGTCGAATGCCGCGCACGAGAGCGCCCACGAGCTGCCCGGCTTTCGCCTCGGCTGGGTCGGCTGGCTCGGCTACGAGCTGGGCGCCGCCGTTCTCGGCACTCCCGCGCACCCGGCCAGGACCCCGGATGCCGCGCTGCTCGAGATCGACCGCTGCCTCGCCTTCGACCATGCCACCGAGACCGTCACCCTGCAGCTGCGGGCCAGCGGCAACACCGCCGCCGACGCGGCCGCGGATGCGGCCGCGCTGGAGGCGTGGAGCGCGGAGATCACCGAGTCGCTGATTGCCGCGGCATCCGCCCCGCTGCAGGCCGCAGCGGCGTCAACCCCTGCACCGGAACCGCGCTGGCGGCACAAGCCCGACCGTTATGCGGAGCTCATCGCCGAGTGCCAGGCCGCGATCTACCGCGGCGACGCCTACCAGCTCTGCCTCACCAACGAGATCAGGGTCGACGTGCGCCCCGAGCCGCTCGAGGCCTACCTGCGCCTGCGGGCGTCCAGCCCGACCCACCACGGCGGGCTGCTGCGGCTCGGCGAGGTGTCGCTGCTCTCGGCCAGCCCCGAGCAGTTCCTCGCCGTCACCGCAGGTGGGCACGTCACCACGAAGCCGATCAAGGGCACGCGGCGCCGGGCCAGCGGGCTCGCCCGTGACCTCGAGCTGCGTGCAGAGCTCGAGTCGAGCGACAAGGAGCGCGCCGAGAACCTGATGATCGTCGACCTCATGCGCAACGATCTCGGCAAGATCAGCCGGCTCGGCTCCGTCGGCGTCTCCAAGCTGCTCGCCGTCGAGAGCTACGCGCACGTGCACCAGCTGGTCAGCACGATCGAGTCGCAGCTCGCCGACGGCCTCAGCGGCGTGGATGCCGTCGAGGCCAGCTTCCCGGCCGGCTCGATGACCGGGGCGCCCAAGATCAGCGCCATGCGCATCCTCGACGGCCTCGAGCAGGGCCCGCGCGGCATCTACTCGGGCGCCTTCGGGTACTTCGGGCTCGACGGCGCGGTCGACCTCGCGATGGTGATCCGCTCCATCGTGCTGGATGCCGCGGGCGCCAGCATCGGCACCGGCGGCGGTATCACTGCGCTCTCCGTCGCCGCCGAGGAGATCGAAGAGACCCAGATCAAGGCCGCCGCCCTCCTCGCCGTCCTCGGCGCCTAGGCGCTCGTCCCCACTCCGGCCCGTTCCACGTTGTCCCTCCCCACGTCGGCTGAGGGAGTGAGGAACGAGCGACCGAAGCCCGGTTTCCCGCCCGAATGCGGCGCCACTTCCGACGCTACCGCACCCCACCGACACTCCTCGGAAAGTTATCCACATCAGGCATTTTTCTCGGGAATTGCTTGCATTCCGCGTAGAATAGGAGCATGGAAAACGCGGCGGGGCAGCTGGCAGAGGCACGCTCCCTCCTCGCCGCCGCCCTCGCCGGATCCGACGAGCGGATGCTGCGCGACGACGCCCTGCTCGAGCTCACCGCGACGGCCGAGGCCGTCGGCCGGCTCGCCGACGCGCTCCGCATCCGGGCCGCCGGGGAGGTCGCGTTCCGCTCCCGCCGGGAGCTCGGCGAGGAACGCCTCTCGGCCAAGAAGGGCTGCCGCAACGGCGTCGAGCTCCTCGCCCGCGTCACCCTGACGTCCGAGCGCACCCTCATCCAACGAATGCGACTCGGGGCGGCGACCCGCGCCCGGGTCGCCCTGACCGGCGTCACGATGCCGGCCCGCTTCGAGCAGGTCGCCGCCGCACTCCGGTCCGGCGCGCTCGGCTACGACAGCGCTCTGGCCATCGTCGACACCCTCGACCCGATCCGCGCCCGGGTCGGCGACCTCAACGTCGAGCTCGCCGAGACCGCGCTCGTCGCCGCCGCCACCGGGCCCACCCTCGAGTCCGCGCTGCCGTTCGCGGCCGACGAGGTCCGCGGGCAGGCCCGCGTCTGGGAGAGCGTGCTGGATGAGGACGGCACCGAACCGATTGAGGAGCGCGCGATGGCCGCCCGCGGCATCAGCGGCGGCCTCACCCGGGACGGCCTCGTGCACCGCAGGATGGCGTTGCTGCCCGAGGTCGACGCGAAGTTCGAGACGCTGCTGAACGCCTACCTGAGCCCGCGCTCGAAGCCCACCTTCACCGACGCCGACCCGGACCAGCCGAAGGACCCCCGCGCGACCGCGCAGGCCCGGCACGACGTCTTCGCGAGCCTGATCGACGGCGCCGCCCGCAGCGCCGCCGCCCCGACGATGGGCGGGGCCGCCCCGACCGTTCTGGTCTCCGTGCGGCAGGCCGACCTGACCGCCGGCAGCGGCTCCGGGTTCGTCGAGGGCTGCGAGGCGCCCATCTCCCTGCGGGCGGTCGAGCAGTTCGTGTGCGCGGGCGGCCTCCAGCATGTGCTGATCGACGACGACGGGCGCCTGGTCAGCCTGAGCACGACCGACCGGGTGTTCAACGCCGCCCAGCGGCGGGCGATCAGCCTCCGGGACGGCGGCTGCATCATCCCCGGCTGCAGCATCCCGGCCGCCTGGTCGGAGATCCACCACGTCATCGCGTACCGGGACGGCGGCGAAACCGAGACCTGCAACGGAGTCCTCCTCTGCTGGTACCACCACCGCACCATCGAGACGAGCGGCTGGCGGATCCTGATGATCGACGGCGTCCCGGACGTGAAACCCCCGCCCTGGCTGCGGAACGGCCACAGCGAGGCCGAGACGCCCTGGCGAAGATCGACGAGGTCCCGCACCCAGCTGGCCGACCTCCTCGAACAGCAGCGCGAGCGCCAGCCCGTGCTGGTCGAGTAGGGGCCGCCCCAATATCCCGGAGGCGGAACCTCGACCCCCATGCAGAATCGGATTGGGAGGCATTCGTGGCATTGGGAGGCCGCAAGCGGGCCACAATGGCCTCCCCATCTCTCGTCGGCCTCCCAATACTGCGCGCGCCACCGCGTGAGTCGTACACTGCTCCCACCGTGAACGTGGGGGAGGCCCACATGAGTCAGTCCCCGGCCCCCGAGCCCCGCATCCGCCCGATGCGCGGCCGCGACCCGTTCGAGGAGCACCGCGCCTCCACTCCGCTGGAACTCCTCTTCGACCTCACCTTCGCTGTCGCGTTCGGCGTGGCCGGCAACCAGTTCGCCCACCTGATCGCCGAGGGGCATCTCGCCAGCGGCCTGGCCGGCTTCGGCTTCGCCATGTTCGCTGTCGTCTGGGCCTGGATCAACTTCTCGTGGTTCGCCTCCGCGTTCGACACCGACGACTGGCCGTACCGGGTGACGACGATGGTGCAGATGGTCGGCGTCATCATCCTGGCCCTCGGCCTGCCGCAGCTGTTCGCCTCCATCGACCAGAAGGGCGCGATCGACAACGAAGTCGTGGTGTTGGGCTACGTCGTGATGCGCATCGCCATGGTCGCGCAATGGCTGCGCGCCGCGGCATCCGACCCGGTGCACCGCCCGGCCGCCCTCAGCTACGTCGTCACGCTGCTTGTCGCGCAAGCGGGTTGGGTGGTGCTGCTGGTCGCCCCGGTGACCGGTGCGCAGACCTTCATCTGGGGGAGTGTGCTCATCGTGGTCGAGATGAGCGGGCCGGTGATCGCCGAGCGGATGAGGGGCGGAACGCCCTGGCATGTTGCGCACATCGTCGAGCGCTACGCGCTGCTCGTGATCATCACCCTGGGTGAGGGAGTGATCGGCACGGTGGCGTCGATCTCGGCCGTTGTGGATCGGCAGGGCTGGAGCCCGGATGCCGTGCTCGTCGCCGTCGCCGGAATCGGCCTGACCTTCGGGCTGTGGTGGACGTATTACATCCTGCCGTCCGCCGAGATTCTGAGTGTGAGGCGCGATCGCTCCTTTGTCTGGGGCTACGGCCACCTGCTCATCTTCGCGGCACTGGTCGCCGTCGGCACCGGGCTGCACTTGGCTGCCAGCTTCATCGAGGGGCAGAGCGTGCTCGGCGCCACCGGCACTGTGCTCGCCCTGGCCTTGCCGGTCGGCCTGTTCATCATCTTCATCTACGCGCTGTACTCCTATCTGGTGCGGGTCGCCGACTGGCTGCACGCGCTGCTCCTTCTTGGCGGGCTGGGTGCGCTCCTGCTCGCGGTGTGGCTGGCGGATGCCGGCGTCCCGATGACGTGGTGCCTGATCGTCGTGATGGGCGCCCCGCTGATCACGGTCGTCGGCTATGAAAGCGTCGGCCACCGTCATCGGGATGCCGCGCTGCGTATCGCGATCGGGCGCGCTGCGGGCGATGCCACTTCCGCGATGTAAAGGTGCCTTGACAGTCGCGGCGGGCGCCGCTACCTTCAATGTAAAGGTTCATTTACACAAGGAGTGGTATGCGCGCGTGGTTCACATTGGTGGGTGCGGCCCTGGCCGCGCTCCTCGCCGTCTGGGCATTGGCCAATGTTCTCCCCGCGGGCTACGAGGTGATCCCCAGGATCCTCTACGCCATCATCGTGTTCGGCGGTGCTGTCGGGGGCCTCGGGGTTCGCAAGCACAACGAGAAGAGGAACCGCACCGCCGACGTCGACAGCGTGGAGCACCAGATTGCCATCCAGGCCAGAGCGGGGTCCTTCGTCGACGGGCTGGTCATCGCCGCGGCGTTCGGGCTCTACCTCGTGCTCACCGCGCAGTTCGAAACCGCCCTGCTCGTGTACGGCTTGCTCTGTGTGAGCATCGGCCTCTTCTGGGCACGGTATGCGATCCTTCGCCGAGGCATCAATCGGGCCGCATGAAGAACTCTCTGCTGGCTCTGCGACAGGCTCGTGGGATCTCGCAGGACGACCTCGGCAAGCTGCTCGGTGTCTCCCGTCAGACGATCATCTCCATCGAGAAGGGGCGCTACGCACCCAGTCTCGCCCTCGCCTTCAAGATCGCAGAGCACTTCGACACAACGATCGAATCCATCTTCACGCCTGAGTGATCGGCTCGGCAGGCCAGCCCATTCGAGGCGGGCCCGGCAATTGAGTACGCTAGAGCTTTGGGATATGCGGCCGTTCCGGGCCGCGGGCGCTGAGCCGAGGCGCTCCCTCACCCGCATCCGCAATTGAATGAGAGTCACGTGGCACACGAGCAGGATTCCGCGAGCAGCAGGCACGACGACGAAGAGGTCTACGACTTCTCCGCCCTCCAGAAGAAGTGGCTGCCCATCTGGGACGAGCTCCAGCCGTTCAGCACGAGCAATCCCGACGACGAGCGGCCCCGCAAGTACGTGCTCGACATGTTCCCCTACCCCTCCGGCGACCTGCACATGGGCCACGCCGAGGTGTACGCGCTCGGCGACGTCGTCGCGCGCTACTGGCGCCAGCAGGGCTTCAACGTGATGCACCCGATCGGCTGGGACAGCTTCGGCCTGCCCGCCGAGAACGCCGCCATCAAGCGCGGCATCGACCCGCGCGGCTGGACCTACGACAACATCGCGCAGCAGAAGAAGAGCATGCGGCTCTACGCGGCCAGCTTCGACTGGGAGCGCGAGATCCACACCAGCGACCCCGAGTACTACAAGTGGAACCAGTGGCTGTTCCTCGAGCTGTACAAGGCCGGCCTGGCCTACCGCAAGGAGAGCTGGGTCAACTGGGACCCGGTGGACCAGACCGTCCTCGCCAACGAGCAGGTGTTGGCCGACGGCACCTCCGAGCGCAGCGGCGCCATGGTCGTGAAGAAGCGCCTCACCCAGTGGTACTTCAAGATCACCGACTACGCCGACCGGCTGCTGGATGACCTCGACCAGCTCGAGGGCCACTGGCCGTCCAAGGTGCTGCAGATGCAGCGCAACTGGATCGGCCGCTCCATCGGCGCCGACGTCGAGTTCGAGATCGAGGGCCGCGAGGAGCGCGTCCCCGTCTTCACCACGCGCCCGGACACCCTCTGGGGTGCCACGTTCATGGTCGTCGCCCCGGATGCCGCCCTGGCATCCGAGCTCGTCGAGGGCACCAGCGCCGCGGTGCAGCAGCGCTTCGCCGACTACCTCACCGAGGTGGGCCACAGCAGCGAGATCGAGCGCCAGGCGACCGACCGGCCGAAGACCGGCGTGTTCCTCGAGCGCTACGCCATCAACCCGGTCAACGGTGAGCGCCTGCCCATCTGGGCCGCCGACTACGTGCTGGCCGACTACGGCCACGGCGCCGTCATGGCCGTGCCCGCGCACGACCAGCGCGACCTCGACTTCGCACGCACCTTCGACCTGCCCGTGCGCGTCGTCCTCGACGTTCCGAACACCAACGAAGACGGCGCGAGCAACGACCCGAGCGAGACCGGCGTCGCACTGGCCGGCGACGGCACCCTCATCAACTCGGGCCCGCTCGATGGGCTGCGCAAGGCCGAGGCCGTCCCGCGCGCCATCGAGATCCTCGAGGCAGAGGGTCGCGGCCGCGCCACCAAGAACTACCGTCTGCGCGACTGGCTGATCTCCCGCCAGCGCTACTGGGGCACCCCGATCCCGATCATCCACGGCGAGGACGGCACCGAGCACCCCGTGCCGGTCGAGCAGCTGCCGGTTCTGCTGCCCGATGCCGCGGGCCTCGACCTGAAGCCCAAGGGCACCTCGCCGCTCGGCGGCGCAGCCGACTGGGTGAACGTGCCGAACCCGGTCGACGGCACCCCGGCCAAGCGGGACGCCGACACCATGGACACCTTCGTGGACAGCTCCTGGTACTTCCTGCGCTTCCTCAACCCGAACGATGACTCCCAGGCGTTCGACCCGAAGGAGGCCGAGAAGTGGGCCCCCGTCGACCAGTACGTCGGCGGTGTCGAGCACGCGATCCTGCACCTGCTCTACGCGCGCTTCATCACCAAGGTGCTGCACGACCTCGGCTACCTGAAGTTCACCGAGCCGTTCAAGGCGCTGCTGAACCAGGGCATGGTCATCCTTGACGGCGCCAAGATGAGCAAGAGCAAGGGCAACATCGTCTTCTTCACCGAAGAGGTCGACAAGCACGGCGTTGACGCCGTGCGCCTGACCATGGCGTTCGCCGGCCCGCCGGAGGACGACATCGACTGGGCAGAGGTCTCGCCCGTCGGCTCCGCGAAGTTCCTGGCCCGCGCCTGGCGTATCGCCAACGACGTCACGAGCGAGCCCGGCGTCGACCCCGCCACGGGCGACACGGCGCTCCGCCGCGTCACGCACCGCTTCCTGGCCGATGCGCCTGGCCTGACCGAAGCGTTCAAGTTCAACGTCGTCGTCGCACGCCTGATGGAGCTCGTCAACGCCACCCGCAAGACAATCGACTCCGGCGCGGGCGCCGCCGACCCCGCCGTGCGCGAGGCCGCCGAGACCACCGCGCTCGCCCTCAACCTCTTCGCGCCATACCTGGCCGAGGAGATGTGGGAGAAGCTCGGCTTCGAGCCCTCTGTCGCCCTCGTGCAGTGGCGCACCGCCGACGAGTCGCTGCTCGTCGCCGAGTCGGTCACCGCCATCGTGCAGGTCAACGGCAAGGTGCGCGACCGCCTCGAGGTCTCGCCGCAGATCACCGATGCCGAGCTGGAGGCGCTGGCGATGGCATCCGACGCCGTGCAGAAGGCCATCGGCGAGGGCGAGATCGTCAAGGTCATCGTGCGCGCGCCGAAGCTCGTGAACATCGCGATCCGCGGCTAGGTCGCACCTCTCCGCACCGTCGACGGCGCCTCTCCTGCACATGCGGGGGAGGCGCCGCTGTTGTGCACAGCGGATGGCGTGGCCGCTTGAGCCGGCCGCCGCCTTCCTAGGCTGCGGGAATGGAGTCTTCTTCCGGCGAACCGGGGCCGCCGGCCGAGCTGGCGCCGTCCGCCCGGGTGTCGTCGGCGCGCACCCGCTTGGGCGTCGGGGCAGCCATCGTCTTGTTCCTCGTGGCGCTCGTCGCCGCCGTGCTCGTGTCGGCGTTCGGCTCCGCCGGGGCCGATGAGACGATTCCGCTGGGCGAGGGCAGCATCGCGCCGAGCGCCGGTGCGCCCGATGCGCCCGACGCCAGTGGGGGTCCCGACGTGGCGGAGGCGCCGCTCTACGTGCACGTCTGGGGCGCGGTGGCGGATGCCGGCCTGTACCAGGTGGCGGCCGGTTCCCGTGTCGTCGACGTCATCGCGGCGGCCGGCGGCTTCGCCGACGACGCCGACCCTGCTGGCGTCAACCTGGCGCGCGCGCTCAGCGACGGCGAACAGTTGTGGGTGCCTCGGCTCGGCGAGGCGCCGCCGCAGGCCGCGGTCTCGCCCGGTGGTGCCGGGGGCACAGCCGGTGGTGCTGCGGGCGCCGGTGCGCTGCCGCTCATCAACCTCAACACGGCCACGCAGGCCGAGCTGGAGACGCTGCCCCAGATCGGCCCGGCACTCGCCCAGCGGATCCTTGACTGGCGGGCGGCCAACGGCGGCTTCGGCACGGTGGAGGACCTTCGCAGCGTCACCGGGATCGGCGCGAAGACCTTCGACGGCCTGAAGGACAAGGTCACGGTGTGAAGACCCGGGCGCTGTTGCCGGCTCTCGCCGCCTGGGCTGCCGCCCTGCTGGCGATCTGGCTGCCCGGCTGGCCGTTCGCGCCCGCGCTGTGGACAGCCGCCGTGCTGGCGCTGGTGGCGGCGATCGTGCTGGGTCGTCGCGGCAGCGGGAATCCGCACGGCGGATGGCTGCCGCTCGTCGCCCTCTGCCTGAGCGCGGCGGCGCTGGTGAGCACCGCGGCGGCCGTGCAGGCCCCGCAGCGCCAACCGGTCACGCTGCTCGCCGCCGCGGAAGGCGGCCGGCCCGTCACGCTCAGCGGCATGGTGCTGTCGATGCCGCAGGCACAGAGCTCGGCCTTCGGCTTCGGGGACGCCACACGCGTGCGCTTCGCGCTGCGGGTCGAGTCGGCGCAGGAGAGTCGCGCGGGGCCGATCAGCCGGCTTGCCGTCCCGGTGCGGGCGTTCGCCGAGCCGCCCGCCGGAACCGCCGCCCTCGAGATCGGCACCCGGGTGTCGCTCACCGCCCGCCTCGTGCTGAACGGTACCGGCGAGCCGGACGCCTTCCGCGCCTACGGCACCGGGCCGCTCACACTCGACGCGACGCCGCCCTGGTACCTGGCGTGGGCGGCCGAGCTGCGTGCCGAATTCCGAGAGGCGGCGGCTCGTCTACCGGGGGAGGGCAGTCGCCTGCTGCCCGGCCTCGCCATCGGCGACACCAGCGCGGTCGACGAGGACCTCGACCAGGCGATGAAGACCAGCTCGCTCAGTCACCTCACAGCTGTTTCTGGCGCGAACTGTGTTGTCGTGGTCGCCGCGATCATGCTGCTGGGCGCAGCGCTGCGACTCCGCCGCGCCGCGCGCGTCGCCCTCGCCCTGCTGGTACTGCTGGCGTTCACGGTGCTCGTCACGCCGGAGCCCAGCGTGCTGCGGGCCGGCCTGATGGCATTGATCGTGCTGATCGGGCTGGCGTCCGGCCGACCGGGCGGCGGGGTGCCGGCCCTCGGCCTGGCCACGCTCGTGCTGCTCGCACTCGACCCGTGGTTGGCGTCCAGCTTCGGCTTCGCGCTCTCCGCGTCGGCGACCGCCGGGCTGCTGCTGCTGACCGCACCGCTGGCAACTGCACTCGGACGGTGGATGCCGCGCACGCTTGCCCTCGCACTGGCCCTCCCGCTCGCCGCCCAACTGGCCTGCCAACCTGTGCTCATCCTGCTGACACCGACGGTGTCGCTGCTCGGGGTGCCGGCCAACCTCCTGGCCGGGCCGGCGGCGCCCGCGGCCACCCTGCTCGGGCTCATCGGCTGCCTGCTGTTGCCCTGGCTGCCCTCGCTCGGCTTCGCCGTCATCCAGATCGCCTGGCTGCCCGCGGCCTGGATCGCGGGCGTCGCGCACACGGTCGCGGGGCTCCCCGGAGCCCGCACCCCCTGGCTGGACGGCCTGCTCGGCGCTCTGCTGCTGGCCGGTGCCAGTGCCCTCGCGCTCTGGCTGCTGCTGCGCGGCTCCGGCCGCCGGCGACGAATGCGCACCGTTCCTGCGACGCTCGCCGCGGCCGCACTTGTCGCCGGGGTCGGCGCGTACGGCGGGGCGCTGCTCGGTACCGGCGTGGTGCGCGACTGGAGCCGCCCGGCCGACTGGCAGATCGCGCTCTGCGACGTCGGCCAGGGCGATGCGGTGCTCCTCCGTGACGGCGGACAGACCGCGCTCATCGACACCGGCCCGGAGCCGGCCCCGCTCGGCGCCTGCCTCGACAGCCTCGGGATAGACCGCATCGACCTGCTCGTGCTCACCCACTACGACCTCGACCACGTCGGCGGCCTCGACGCGCTCACCGGCATGGTCGACACCGCGCTCGTGGGGCCGTCGAGCGGCCCCCGCGACGAGCGCCTGCTCGCCCCGCTGCAGCAAGACGGGGTGCCCATGCGAGTGGCGATCCGCGGCCAACACGGCACTCTCGGGAAACTGGAGTGGCGGGTGCTCTGGCCGGCCACGGATGACGGCCCGCTCAGCACCGGCAACCCGGGCAGTGTCGTTTTGGCCGTCGAGGGCGCCGGCATCCGCTCGCTCTTCCTCGGCGACCTCGGCGCCGAGTCGGAGGCGGCACTGCAGCGCCTGGAGCCTCTCGGCCGGGTGGATGTCGTCAAGGTTGCGCACCACGGCTCCTCCGACCAGGACCCGGCGCTGTATCGGACGCTCACTGCCCGCGTCGGACTGATCGGGGTCGGCGCCGACAACGGCTACGGGCACCCGACATCCGCCCTGCTCGAGATGTTGGAGGGGAGCGGCACGCGGGCGTTCCGCAGCGATCTGCACGGCCTGGTGTTGGTGGCGCCTCGCCCGGCCGGCGGCGTGGACGCGCTGCGGGTGTGGAGCGCGCGCCGTGGCGACTAACCTTGAAGCTGAAGAGAGGGAGGCGCGTGGCTACTCGCACGACACAGGCACGAGGCAAGAGCACCGTGGCCATTCCGCAGCTCGCATGGAACCAGGTTCGACCCGCCCCGGTCGTGTTGGTCTCCGGCACCGAGGGCTTCCTCGCCGACCGAGCGATCCGCCGGCTGCGAGACTTCCTCAAGGGCGAAGACCCGAGCATGGAGGTCGTCGACCTCGACGCCGACAGCTACGCGGCGGGGGAGCTGCTCACCGTGGCGAGCCCCTCGCTGTTCATGGAACCGCGCTTCATCCGCGTCAACTCCGTCGAGAAGTGCACCGACGCCTTCATCACCGAGACCCTGTCCTACCTCGAGGACCCGGCCGAGAACACCTACCTGGTGCTGCGCCACAACGGCGGCGTGCGCGGCAAGAAGCTGCTCGACGCGCTGCGCGGCGGCCTCGGCGGCGGCATCGAGGTCGTCTGCGCCGAGCTCAAGAAGGACGCAGAGAAGTACGACTTCGCGGTCAACGAGTTCAAGGCCGGCGCGCGCCGGATCACCCCGGGTGCGCTGCGCGCCCTGGTCGGCGCATTCAGCGACGACCTCGCCGAGCTGGCATCCGCCTGCCAGCAGCTCATGGACGACACCTCGAACGAGATCAACGAATCGACCGTCGAGCGCTACTACGGCGGGCGCGTCGAGAGCAACGCCTTCAAGGTCGCGGATGCCGCCCTCGCCGGCCGCCGCGGCGACGCCCTCGTCTCGCTGCGCCACGCGCTCGACTCCGGCGCCGACCCGGTACCGATCGTCGCCGCCTTCGCGATGAAGGTGCGCACCATGGCCAAGGTCGCCGGCAATCGCGCCAGCGCCGCCGAGCTCGGCATGGCGCCCTGGATGCTCAACCGCGCCCGCAAAGACCTGGCCGGCTGGAACGAGGACGGCCTGGCCCGCGCCATCGAGGCCCTCGCCGAGGCCGACGCCGGCGTCAAGGGCGCCTCGCGCGACCCCGTCTACGCGATCGAGCGGCTGATCGGCGTCATCGCCGCCCGCGGCCGGCTCTAGCCCGCGCGAACGGGCACCCGGCTCGCGGCCCTCGCGAACGCACATTCGGCTCGCGGCCCTCGAAATGTCTCGCGGCCCCCGACATAACGAGGGCCGCGAGACATTTCGAGGGCCGCGAGCCGGTTGGATGCCGGATGCCGGATGCCGGATGCCGCGGGCCGCGGGCTGCGGCGAACTCGCCCCGCACACACAGAACGGGCCCCGTCCGAAGACGGGGCCCGTTCTGAAACAGAATGTGAAGCTTAGAGAGCTGCAACCTGCTTGGCGATGGCCGACTTGCGGTTCGCAGCCTGGTTCTTGTGCAGAACACCCTTGCTTACAGCCTTGTCGAGTGTCTTGCCTGCGGTGCGCAGGGCCGACTCGGCAACAGCCTTGTCGCCGCCGGCGATCGCGGTGCGGGTCGCGCGGATTGCGGTCTTGACCTGGCTCTTGACGGCCTTGTTGCGCTCCTGGGCCTTCTTGTTGGTGCCGATGCGCTTGATCTGCGACTTGATGTTTGCCACGTTCAGTACGTCCTTGCTTAGATGTGTATTCGGATTGTGCCGCTTGACGGTAGAGGGGCGTCTCGCGGCAATCGTGTGAAGTGGTGGGATACACACGGAAGCCAACAGGAAACTTTACCAGTTATTCGGCCGGGTCGACAATCGTCCGGATCTCGCCGCCCGGTTCGGTGTCCACGGCGGCGGCGACGCGGCGCAGGATCGCCGTGAACTCGCGGGGTCGCACGAGGCTGGCGAGGTGTGTGGCCCGGGGGATCAGCACGTGCTCGGTGCGTGGGTTCGCCCGCACGAAGCGGGCCTCGTCGAGCCGGAAGTGGTCGAGGCTGCCGTTCACGATCCAGACCGGGCCGGGGTAGGCGGCGAGCCCGGCCAGCGGGTCGAGCGACCCGGCGGCGCGCAGCCCGGCATCCATCACGTCCAGGGCGATGCCGCCGGCGCCGAGGTCGGCGGCCGCCTGCCGGCCGACCGCCATCCGGGCCATGCCGTTGTTCAGGGCCAGCCCCTTGTCGGGCAGGCGCCTGATCGCGCCGGCCAGGGCGCGGTAGCCGGCGAGGCCGGGCCCGCGCGGCAGGGTGGAGCAGCTGGCGGCGATCAGCCCGGCGACGCCCTGCGGATGCCGCGCCGCGTACTCGATCGAGAAGTAGCCGCCGAGCGAGAGCCCGACCAGCAGCACCCGCCCTCCGAGCCGCTGCACCCCGGCGTCGATCGCCTCCAGCGCGGCCTCCACCGTGAACGGCTCGCCGATGCGCGCGCCGTGGCCGGGAAGGTCGATGGCGAGCGCCGGCCGGCCGTCGGCGGCGAGGTCCTCCAACTGCACCCGCCACATGCTGGCGGAGGTGCGGATGCCGTGCACCAGCAGCACGGGCAGTGGCGCGCTCATGACCGGCTGCGGATCAAGCCGGAGGCCTGGGCGGCCGCGACGGCGGCGGTGCGCGAGGAGACCCCGAGCTTCGTGAAGATGTGCACGAGGTGCGACTTGACCGTCGCCTCGCTGAGGAAGAGCGCCTTGCCGATGTCGCGGTTGCTCTGCCCCTCGGCGACGAGCCCGAGCACCTCCGCCTCGCGCAGGGTGAGCGGGGAACCTACGGCATCCGCCCGGCTCTGCATCAGCATCTCGATGGCGGGGGAGATGGCGCTCTCGCCGGCCGCGGCGAGGCGCACGGCGGCTATCAGCTCGGTCGGCGGGGCGTCCTTCAGCAGGTAGCCGCTGGCCCCGGCCTCGACGGCGCCGAGGATGTCGGCGTCGGTGTCGTAGTTGGTGAGCACGAGCACGCGCGGGGCCCCGGCCACGGCCCGGATCTGCCGGGTGGCATCGGCGCCCTGCATGCTGCCTTCGGCGCCGGAGGAGCCGAACTGGAGGTCCATCAGCACGATGTCGAACTCGTGCTCGGCGCAAAGCTCGACGGCGCGCTCGGCGGTCGCCGCCTCGGCGAGCACCAGAATGTCGTCCTCGGAGGAGAACAACGCCCGGAGTCCGGCACGCACGACCGGGTGATCGTCGGCGAGCAGCATCCTGATCATGGGGTGACCTCCTTGTTCGCGGCGGGGGCGGGCTGGGCGGCTTCGAGGGGCAGCGAGACGGCGATCGCCGTTCCGGATCCGGGGGCCGTCTCGACGCTCAGCCGCCCGCCGAGCCGTTCGACGCGCTGCTGGATGGTGGCGAGCCCGAACGACTCGCCGAGGTGTGCCGCCGTGCGGGCGGCATCCGGCTCAAAGCCGACGCCGTCGTCGACGATGTCGAGGGTGAGCTCGTCGTCCATGAAGCTCAGCGTCACCGCGGCGCGCTGGGCCTCGGAGTGCTGCAGCACATTGGCCAGCGAGCCCTGCGCGATGCGCAACAGCGTCGTCTCGTGCACCATGGGCAGCTCCCGCGGCTCGCCGCTGAGCTGGAAGCTGACGAGCGTCGGCGAATCCGGGCGGGTGGATGCCGATTGGGCGCTGATCGAGGCGGCGAGCCGCTCCAGGGCGGCCGGCAGGGACTGCTCGTCCAGTGCGGGGGCGCGCAGCTCGCGGATGAACCGGCGGGTCTCGGCCAAGCCGTCCGCCGCGGTGTGGCGCGCCTGCTGAACGTGCTCGAGCGCGTCCGGGTCGGTGATGCCGCGCTCCGCGGCGTGCAGCAGCAGCTGGATGCTGGACAGGCCCTGGGCGACGGTGTCGTGGATCTCCCCGGCCAGGCGCTGCCGCTCGGCGAGGGTGCCCGCCTCCCGCGCGGTCGCCGCCAGGCGCTCCCTGGTTGCGAGCAGGTCGTCGATGAGCATCTTGCGCTCCGCCGACTCCCGGTAGAGCGCCCGGTAGGCGAGGCCGAGCACGACGGCGGCGGCCGCGCCGATGAACGGGCCGATGAAGATGGTCGGGCTCCAGCCGAGGTCCATGCCGAGCACGAAGATCGACATCAGCATCGTCACCGCCACGATGGGCACGCTCCAGCGCGGCGGGAACAGGTGCAGCGCGATGAAGAACAACGCGAAGACGATGTAGGCCGCCTCCGAGGCGAGCAGTGTCAGAACCAGCCAGACGAGCACGAGCGCGGCGAACCAGACCGCCTGCACCCAGCGCGGCATCGCGTGCCGGGCGAAGAAGAGGCCGAGCGCGTAGACGACGAGCAGCAGCACGCACAGGCCGATGACCAGCCGGGGCATCGGCCAGGTGCCGAGCATGGCGCGCACGGCGACGAAGGCGGTGAGGCCGATCATCAAGGCATGCAGGCTGAACTGCATGGCCACGAACACGGGGGTCAGCGCCGAGTGGGCGGCGCTCGGCGCGCTCTCGTCGGTCGACGGGTTCTGCTGCGTGGTGCTTGTCATCGGCGCCAGCCTAGTCAGGGTGCCGGAGTCGCGGCATCCGTCGAAAGATCCACACAATTTACAAGGAGTCCACCGAACGGCGCCGGACATGGGAGAATGGCCACACAATGTCACCACGAGCTTTGATGGCCCTCGAGCCCGCGTCCACAGACCCCGCGTTCATCCGCAATTTTTGCATCATTGCGCACATCGACCACGGCAAGTCGACCCTTGCCGACCGCATGCTGCAGATGACGGGGGTGGTCAGCGACCGAGACATGCGCGCCCAGTACCTCGACCGCATGGACATCGAGCGCGAGCGCGGCATCACCATCAAGAGCCAGGCCGTGCGGATGCCGTGGGCACTCGGCACGCAGAGCTACGCGCTGAACATGATCGACACTCCCGGCCACGTCGACTTCAGCTACGAGGTCTCCCGGTCGCTCGCCGCCTGTGAGGGCGCCGTGCTGCTCGTCGACGCCGCGCAGGGCATCGAGGCCCAGACGCTCGCGAACCTCTACCTCGCCCTCGAGAACGACCTGACGATCATCCCGGTGCTCAACAAGATCGACCTCCCCGCGGCCGACCCGGACAAGTACGCGAAGGAGCTCGCCAGCCTCATCGGCGGCGACCCCGACGACGTGCTGCGGGTCTCCGGGAAGACCGGCCTCGGCGTCGAGGACCTCCTCGACCGGGTCACCGAGCGCATCCCCGCGCCGCAGGGCGACCCGAACGCCCCAGCCCGCGCCATGATCTTCGACTCCGTCTACGACAGCTACCGCGGCGTCGTCACCTACGTGCGCATGATCGACGGCCAGCTGAAGCCGCGCGAGCGCATCCAGATGATGTCGACCCGCGCCACCCACGAGATCCTCGAGATCGGCGTCAGCTCGCCGGAGCCGACCCCGAGCAAGGGCCTCGCCGTCGGTGAGGTCGGCTACCTGATCACCGGCGTGAAAGACGTGCGCCAGTCCAAGGTCGGCGACACCGTCACGACGGCGGCGAAGCCCGCCACCGAGGCGCTGCCCGGTTACACCGAGCCGCTGCCGATGGTCTTCTCCGGCCTGTACCCGATCGACGGCTCCGACTACCCGATCCTCCGCGAGGCCCTCGACAAGCTGAAGCTCTCGGATGCCGCGCTCGTCTACGAGCCCGAGGCCTCCGTCGCCCTCGGCTTCGGCTTCCGCTGTGGCTTCCTCGGCCTGCTGCACCTCGAGATCATCACCGAGCGCCTCGAGCGCGAGTTCGGCCTCGACCTCATCGCCACGGCCCCGTCCGTGATCTACGAGGTCACCACCGAGGACAAGAAGACCGTCACCGTCACGAACCCGAGCGAGTTCCCGGCCGGCAAGATCTCGGCCGTGAGCGAGCCCGTCGTCAAGGCGGCGATCCTCGCCCCCAAGGACTATGTCGGCGTCATCATGGAGCTCTGCCAGAGCCGCCGTGGCGTGCTGCTCGGCATGGACTACCTCGGTGAGGACCGCGTCGAGATCCGCTACACGATGCCGCTCGGCGAGATCGTCTTCGACTTCTTCGACAACCTCAAGTCGAAGACCGCCGGCTACGCCTCGCTCGACTACGAGCCAGCCGGCGAGCAGACCGCCGACCTGGTCAAGGTCGACATCCTGCTGCAGGGCGAGCAGGTGGACGCGTTCAGCGCGATCGTGCACCGCGACAAGGCCTACGCCTACGGCGTGCTGATGACCACGCGCCTGCGCGAGCTGATCCCGCGCCAGCAGTTCGAGGTTCCGATCCAGGCCGCCATCGGCGCCCGCATCATCGCCCGCGAGTCGATCCGCGCGATCCGCAAGGACGTTCTCGCCAAGTGCTACGGCGGTGACATCAGCCGCAAGCGCAAGCTCCTCGAGAAGCAGAAGGAGGGCAAGAAGCGCATGAAGATGGTCGGCCGCGTCGAGGTTCCCCAGGAGGCGTTCGTCGCAGCGCTCACGGGCGACGTCGAGAAGAAGGACAAGAAGTAGCTCCCCGCTGATCGCGGAGAACACGAAAACGCCCCCGGCCGTGGCCGGGGGCGTTTTCGCGTGTGCACGCTAGCGGCGCGTCGTCCTCAACGTCGTGACGAGGGCAACGATCGAGACGATGAGGGCAGCGACTGCGACGACGACGGTGACGATTTCCATGGGTGCTCCTTGGTTCAGTTGCCCGGCGTGCCGGGCGCGTCCTTCCACCGTATCGGGTCGCCGCCCGTTGGCTCGAGGGAGCGCCAGCGACCGAAGCCAACACGCTGCGCGCGGTCCCCACTGGTCGGGGCAGCGGATGGCGGGGCGGCCGTGTCCGGTTGGCTTCGGGGGCTGCGCTGCCCCTTTGGCGCCGCGCGGGGGAGCCCGCTGCCAGAATCGTCGCCTACTCTGTATGAGGGGTTTTCGAGAAAGAAGTGTTCACGCGTGCGTCGTTCCACATTCACCGACCAGCCGGTCAGCTATGGCGCGATCGGTGGAACCATGGCGCCCGATCTGATGAGCTACCCGCCAGCCGGCTACCGCCCGGCCGAGCACAGCACGCAGCTCGGCAGCGGCGCCGAGCGCTTCGCGACGGCATCCGCCAGCCTGATGACGTGGGGCGTGCAGCGCGGCAGCGGCATCGAGGTGACCGACACCCAGCAGGGCACGGGCGAGCGCTACCAGGGCCTGATGTTCGACGCAGAGGGTGCGCCGCTCGCTGAGCAGCCGCAGCGCCAGAGCGAGGAGCGCTTCGGCCCCGACGGCACCCCGTACATCACCGCCGGGATGACCGCGATGCTGCACATCACCGCGTGGCGGATGACGGTCACCGCACCGGTGCGCGTCGTGCTGGTCATCGACGAGCCCGCTCAGGTCGGCTTCGCCTACGGCACCATGCCCGGGCACCCGGAGAGCGGCGAGATCCTGTTCGTGGTCGAGCACCGCGACGACGACTCCGTCTGGCTGGTGATCCGCAGCTTCTCGCAGCCCAGCTCAGCGCGGTGGAAGCTCGTGCGGCCGCTGATGCGCCTGCAGGAGCGCTCGTACACCCGTCGCTACCTGCGGGCCCTGCACCCCGCGGCATCCGCGTAGCCCACGATGGCCAGCGCCCTGCCCCTCGGTGACCCTGCCCCGAGTGATGGACTCCTGCCCGCGACTGCCGCCGATGGCGCGCACGATCGCGCCTTCAGCGTCTACCTGCACGTGCCCTTCTGCCGGGTGCGCTGCGGCTACTGCGACTTCAACACGTACACCGCCACCGAGCTGCGCGGCGCCAAGCAGAGCGACTACGCCAGCCAGGCCGTGCTCGAGATCGAGCACAGCGCCCGCATCCTGGAGAGCTCCGGCGTTCCCGCCCGGCCCGCGGCCACCGTCTTCTTCGGCGGCGGCACGCCCACGCTGCTGCCGGCCGCCGACCTGGTCGCGATGCTCGACGCCGTGCGCACGGCGCACGCCCTCGCGCCGGGCGCCGAGATCACCACGGAGGCGAACCCCGACTCCGTCGACCGCGACTACCTGCAGACGTTGCGGGATGCCGGCTTCACCCGCGTCTCGTTCGGCATGCAGTCCGCCGTCCCGCACGTGCTCGCAACACTCGAGCGCACCCACGATCCGGCCCGCGTGCCGCTCGTCGTGCAGTGGGCGCGCGAGGTCGGGCTCGACGTCAGCGTCGACCTGATCTACGGCACGCCGGGAGAGTCGATCGACGACTGGCGGGCGAGCCTCGAGCACGCCATCGCACAGCAGCCGGACCACATCAGCGCCTACTCCCTGATCGTCGAGGACGGCACCAAGCTGGCCAGGCAGATCAAGCGCGGCGAGGTCGCCCAGCCCGACGAAGACCTCCAGGCCGACATGTACGAGCTGGCCGATGAGCTGCTCGCGGCCGCCGGCTACGACTGGTACGAGGTCAGCAACTGGGCGCGCGGCACCGAGCACCGCTCAGAGCACAACCTCGCCTACTGGCGCAGCAACGACTGGTGGGGCATCGGCCCCGGTGCGCACAGCCACGTCGGCGGCGTGCGCTGGTGGAACGTCAAGCACCCCTCCGCCTACGCCGATCGGGTGCTGGCCGGGCACTCGCCGGCCGCCGGGCGCGAGAGCCTCTCGCCCGAGGTGCGCGAGTTCGAGCGGGTGCTGCTGCTGGCCCGCATCCGCGAGGGAATCCCCGTGTCCTCGCTCGCGCCGGCCGGCCGCCTCGCCGTGGCCGGCTTGATCGCCGACGAGCTCATCGACGCGCGCGCCGCCTTCGCCGGGAGGGTCGAGCTGACCCTGCGCGGCCGCTTGCTGGCGGATGCCGTCGTGCGCCGCCTGCTCGAAGACGACTAGCGGCGAAACCCTCTCTAGACGGCGAGGCGGCGCGCCGCTAGTATCCAGCCAAGAAGTTACCGAATGGCATTCGGTTTTCGAGTTCACCCTGCTCAGAAGTCTCCGTCTCTTCGAAAGGTTCCCAGACAATGTCGTCTCGTCGTACCCTCCGCATCGCGGTCGCCGGCATCGCCGCCGCCGCGCTCTTCTCGCTCGCCGCCCTCTCCACCCCCGCCCTCGCCGCAAACTCCAACGGTGCCAGCTCTTCCGCCCAGTCGGTCAAGGCCGCCCCCGGCAAGAACGCCGAGGTCACGATCTACCTCACCCGCCACGGCGAGACCTGGCTCAACACCACCCATCGGATGCAGGGCTGGTCCGACTCACCGCTGACCGAGAGCGGGGAGCTCGACGCCCAGCACCTCGGTGCCGGCCTGGCCGAGGCGGGCGTCAAGTTCAAGTCGGCGTACTCCGCCGACATGGTGCGCCACTACGAGACGATCTCGCTCGCGCTCGATGAGCTCAAGTACAAGGGAGCGCCCGTGCGTGACAAGGGCCTGCGCGAGGTGGCCTTCGGCAAGTTCGAGGGCGAGACGCAGGCTGCGACGTTCAAGGCGGTCACGCCGTACCTCACGGGCGGCGACATGAACGCCTTCCTCAACGCGATCGTCACGGCCAACGAGGGCAGCGGTCTGACCGCGGAGACGGTCGACCAGCTCACCGCTCGGGCGATGGCCTCGCTGAACGCGATCGCCGCCGCGCAGGCGAAGCAGGGCGGCGGCAACGTGCTCGTCGTCTCCAGCGGCATCACCATCGTCGCGGTGCTCGACGCGATGGGTGCAGACACCAGCTCGCTCACCGAGGGCATCGACAACGCCGCGGTGAGCGAGCTCCGCTACAAGAACGGCGTCTGGACCGTGGTGACGATGAACGACTCGAGCTACGTCGAGTCCGGCGCCAACTGATCCGCGTTCCTCACGCGCAGCGTTCCCCAGACAGAGAATGCGCCTTCGCCGACCGGGCGAAGGCGCATTCTCGTTTGTTGCGGCGGGGTAGTGCCGCCTAGTTGACGAACTTGATCGTCAGCGGGTAGCTGTACACCTCGCCCTGGTTCGCCTTGACGCCGGCGATGATGCTGAACACGATGTTCACGATGCCGACGATGGGCAGCAGGAACCAGCCGATGACCACGATGATCAGCAGCGAGCTCACGATCGCGTAGATGATCATCGAGATCTGGAAGTTCAGGGCCGCCGCTGTGTTCGCGCGAACGAACGGGCCGCGGTCGCGCAAGACGAGGAACCCGACGAGAGCGGGAATCACGGGCAGGCTGACCATCCACAGCAGGCCGCCGAGGTGGACCAGTGTCGCCCAGAGCTTCTCATCGGCCGGGCTCAGCTGCGTCGGGCCCTGGTAGGGAGTGGCGGGGGGAGGCGGTGCGGCGGACATTTTGTCTCCAGAGTGTCGAGCGCGCGGCGTGGCGTTCGGGCCGTGCTCGCGCGCGGGTCAGTGCGGGATTGCGCTGTAACGCGGTCCCACTTTGGCACAGGCGGCGCGCCGAGCGCAGCAGGGCGGGCCGAAAAGGGCTACTTGATCAGGCGGATGGCGAACGGGTATCGGTAGCCGCGGCCGTCCTTGACCTGTGCAAAGGCGATGATCGAGAAGATGACGCCGACGAGCCAGATCAGCCAGGACAGGCTGTACAGGAAGCTGAGCAGGCCGAACGACGCGATCGACAACACCGAGACGATGATGAACAGGGCGACCTGGGCCATCAGCAGGGTGAGCTGAAAGTTCAGCGCCTCCTTCGCCTCGGTGTTGGTGAAGCGCCCGCGATCCCTGAAGACCAGCCAGATGATCAGCGAGGGCAGGAAGCTGAGGATGCCGCCCAGGTGGGCGAATGAGGCCCACTGGATGTCGGCGGTCGGGCTGAGCGGGGGCGGCGGCGCCGTGTTCGCGTACGGGTTCGCCGGCGGGCTGGGCGGGCCGGGCGGACCCGGCGGCGCAGGCGGCGGGGCGCTGGCATACGGGTTCTGCTGCGGCGCGGCCGCGGCGGGCGGCGCGGGAGGGGGTGCGGCGCTGGAGTAGGGGTTCTCCGGAGCCGGCGGCGGCGTCGGGGGAGTCGGCGGCGTCGGCGGCTGCTGAGTCGGGTCGGAGGGGGGCGTTGGTGCGGCGGGGTCAGTCATGATCGGCCCTTTCCATTCACGGGTGCCGGCGGGCGCGCACTGCGCCCACCCATAAGCTAGCGCCGCCCCTGCCGTGCGGCAACGCTCATTGCCAGCCAGTGCGCGATATGATTAGCACTCAGGAGTAGTGAGTGCCAGCAGCCCGCACGGGCGAACGCCGGCGCCCTCTGGCACAGTGGAGGCGGTGCACATGGTTTCGGAACGGAGCCTCGAAGTCCTGCGCGTCATCGTGCAGGACTACGTGTCGTCGCGCGAACCCGTCGGCTCCAAGTCGATTGTCGAGCGGCACTCCTTCGGCGTGTCCGCCGCCACCATCCGCAACGACATGGCGCAGCTGGAGGAAGAGGAGCTGATCACAGCCCCGCACACCTCCTCCGGGCGCATCCCCACCGACAAGGGCTACCGGCTCTTCGTCGACCAGCTCAGCGACCTGCGCCCGCTCAGCGGCGCCCAGCGGCACGCCATCGAGACCTTCCTCGGCCAATCCGCCGACCTCGACGAGGTGCTCGCCCGCACCGTGCGCCTGCTCTCCCAACTCACCCACCAGGTCGCCCTGGTGCAGTACCCCTCCCTCAGCCGGGCCACCGTCAAGCACGTCGAGCTGGTGCGCCTGAGCGACAACCGCCTGCTCTCGGTGCTGATCACGGACACCGGCCGCGTCGAGCAACGCGTCGTCGACACCGTCGGCGGCGTCAGCGACGAGCACGTCGCGGGCCTCCGGGTCAGCGTCAACGAGACGCTGGCCGGCCTCGGCATGACGGATGCCGCGACCGCAGCGGCCGGCCTGGCCGCCGTCGCCCCGCCGCAGCTGGCCGGACTGGCCGCCGTGGTCGCCGACACGCTCGTGGAGCAGGTGCTCGCCAACCGCGCCGACAAGCTGGTGATGGCGGGTGCGGCCAACCTGGTGCGCACGGAGGAGGACTTCACGGGGAGCATCTTCCCCGTGCTCGAGGCCATCGAGGAGCAGGTGGTGCTGTTGCGCCTGCTCGGCGAGATGGCCGTGGACCAACACGGCGTCTCGGCGAGCATCGGCCGGGAGAATGCCTCCTTCGGGCTCGGCGAGACCTCGGTTCTCAGCAGCAGCTACCACTCGGCCGGTTCCGAACTGGCCAGGGTCGGCGTGCTCGGCCCGCTGCGGATGGATTACTCCAACAACATGGCCGCCGTTCGCGCGGTCGCTCGGTACTTGTCCAGGCTCTTGGGCGAAAACTAGTCAGACGAATCGCCTCGACATTGTGCACGTGTGAGCACCGTGCGCTCGAGGCCGGAAAGGAACGGCCGGAGTGGCTGACCACTACGAAGTATTGGGCGTCTCGCGTGAGGCGACCACCGACGAGATCAAGAAGGCGTACCGCCGGCTTGCGCGCGAGCTGCACCCGGATGTGAACCCGAGCTCCGAGGCCTCGGAGCGGTTCAAGGAGGTGACCCACGCCTACGACGTGCTGAGCGACGCCAAGCAGCGCCAGAACTACGACATGGGCGGCCAGGGCGGCTTCGGCGGCGGCGGTGGCGACTTCGGCGGCTTCGGCGACATCTTCGAGACCTTCTTCGGCGGGGGAGGCGGTGGCGGCGGACGCCGCGGCCCGCGCTCCCGCCGTGAGCGCGGCCAGGACGCCCTGCTCCGGGTCGAGCTCGACCTCGACGAGATCATCTTCGGCACGCACCGCGAGATCGAGGTCGACACGGCCGTGCTCTGCGAGACCTGTGAGGGCTCCTGCTGCGCCCCGGGCACCAGCCCGGTCACCTGCGACATCTGCCACGGAACCGGCAGCATCCAGCGCGCGGTCCGCTCGCTGCTCGGCAACGTGATGACCTCCAGCCCCTGCGGCAGCTGCCGCGGCTACGGCACCATCATCGCCACGCCCTGCCTCACCTGCTCTGGCCAGGGCCGCGTGCGGGCCCGTCGCACCGTGCCCGTCGACATCCCCGCCGGCGTCGACACCGGCGTGCGCCTGCAGATGCCCGGCAGCGGAGAGGTCGGCCCGGCCGGCGGCCCGAACGGCGATCTGTACCTCGAGATGAAGGTGCGCCACCACGACGTGTTCAGCCGCGACGGCGACGACCTCCTGGCCACCCTCGAGGTGGCCATGACCGACGCCATCCTCGGCACCAGCACCGTGCTGCACGCCCTCGACGGCGACGTGGAGATCGAGCTGAAGCCCGGCACGCAGAGCGCGGAGGTCATCACGATCAAGGACCGCGGCATCGGCAAGCTGCGCGGCACCGGCCGCGGCGACCTCCGCATCGGCATCCAGGTGGTCACCCCGAACAAGCTCAGCGGCAAGGAGCGGGACCTGATCGAGCAGTTCGCCAAGATGCACAAGCACCCGGCGCCCGCGCTCAGCCAGTTCCACCAGGGCTTCTTCTCCAAGCTGCGCGACAAGTTCGTGGGCTAGGCCCGATGAGCTCTCTGTTCCTGCGGGAGGACCTCGACCCGGCCGCGGTGGCCGCTTCCGGCATCGCCAGCGTCACCGGCGCAGAGGCCAAGCACGCCGTGACGGTCAACCGCACGCGCCTCGGCGAGCGGGTCTCCATCGGCAACGGCCGGGGGCTCATCGTCACCGGCCCCGTCGTCACGGCGGATGCCGGCGAGCTCGCCATCCAGGCCGAGCTGGTCGAGAACGTGCAGCCGGCCACCCCGCGGCTCGTGCTCGTGCAGGCCCTCGCCAAGGGCGGGCGCGACGAGATGGCGGTGCAGGCCTCCACCGAGCTGGGCGTGGACGCCGTCATCCCGTGGAGCGCCGCCCGCTCCGTCTCCCGCTGGGAGGGCGCCAAGGTCGCCAAGGGGCAGGAACGCTGGGCGAGCATCGTGCGCGAGGCGAGCAAGCAGTCGATCCGCGCCTGGCTGCCCGACGTGACGGCGCTGTTCTCCACCAAGGACCTGGAGCGGCTCGCCGCGACGAGCAGGATGCTGGTGCTGGAGCCGACGGCGGAGCTCGCGCTGACGGAGTGGACCGCCGCAGAGCTCGGCCGCGCCGGGCACGGCGCCGGGCACAAGTCCGAGCTCGACATCGTGCTCGTGGTCGGCCCGGAGGGCGGCATCGCCCCGAACGAGCTGGAGCGGCTGCAGGCGGCGGGGGCGAGCCTCGTGCGCCTCGGCTCCACGGTGCTGCGCACCTCCACGGCCGGCGCCGCCGCACTCTCGGTGCTGAGCGCTCACCTCGGCCGCTGGTAGCGCGCCTTAAGATGGAGTCATGACTTCACTCGAGCCCAGCATCTTCAGCCGCATCGTCGCGCGCGAGATCCCGGCCACGATCGTGGCCGAGACCGACAACGTCATCGCGTTCAGGGACATCGCGCCGCAGGCGCCGCTGCACGTCGTCGTGACGACGAAGACGCAGGAGTACGCCAACGTCGTCGAGCTGGCCGCCGGTGACCCGGCCCTGCTCGCCGAGCTCGTCGCGGTCGCCTCGCAGGTGGCCGAGGAACTGGCGCCGGAGGGCAAGACGCCCGGCCAGTTCCGCCTCATCTTCAACACCGGCCCGGAATCCGGGCAGACCGTGTTCCACGTGCACGCCCACGTGCTCGCCGGAACATTCAAGGAGGGCTCGCTTGTCGGCGGCTAACAACGAATCACGAAAGCACGACGCCGAGCCGCGCAGCGAGGTCAAGCTGCTCATCGACGGAATCGCCATGGTGCGCCTGTTCGGGGCGCAGGACCGCCTGCTCTCCACCGTTGAGAAGGAGTATCCGGATGTCGCCGTGCACGCGCGCGGCAACGAGATCACCCTCGCCGGCCCGAGCAGCCAGGTGCAGGCCGTCTCCCGGCTGATCGAGGAGCTGCAGGACGTCATGCGCGACGGCCAGGACCTGAGCCCGCGGGAGGTGTCGCACTCGGCCCGCATCCTCGAGGCCGACCAGGCCGCCACCCTGAACGACGTGCTCGGCCAGGCCATTCTCACCTCCAAGGGCAAGAGCATCCGGCCCAAGACCCGCGGCCAGAAGGCCTACGTCGACGCCATCGACGAGAACAGCATCGTCTTCGGCATCGGCCCGGCCGGAACCGGCAAGACTTACCTGGCGATGGCCAAGGCCGTGCAGGCGCTGCAGCGCAAGGAGGTCGACCGGATCATCCTCACCCGGCCCGCCGTCGAGGCGGGGGAGCGGCTGGGCTTCCTGCCCGGAACGCTGACCGACAAGATCGACCCGTACCTCCGGCCGCTCTACGACGCCCTGGCCGAGATGATGGACCCGGAGCTGCTGCCGAAGCTGCTCGCCACCGGCACCATCGAGGTCGCCCCGCTCGCCTACATGCGCGGCCGCACCCTGAACTCCGCCTTCGTCGTGCTCGACGAGGCGCAGAACACCACGCCGGAGCAGATGAAGATGTTCCTGACCCGTCTGGGCTTCGGCTCGAAGATGGTGGTCACCGGCGACATCACCCAGGTTGACCTGCCGGCCGGCGCCTCCGGCCTCCGCCTCGTCACCCGCGTGCTCGACGGCATCGACGACATCTTCTTCGCCCGGCTGACCAGCGACGACGTCGTGCGGCACTCCCTGGTCGCCCGCATCGTCGACGCATACACCGACTACGACGCCAAGAAACAGGCCCTCCGCTTCGAGCGCGAAGAGGCCAGAGAATTCGCGAACCGGGCGGAGCGCCGCGGCGCCCCGCGCGATCGCCAGCAGGGCCACGGCCCCCGCTCCTGAGAGGCAACACAACTATGAGCATTGAGATCAACAACGAGTCGGCCATCCCCGTCGACGAGGCCGCCATCCTGCGCCTCGCCGTCTATGCGCTGGACGCCCTGCACGTGCACCCGGATGCCGAACTCGCCATCGTGCTGGTCGACGAGGGCGCCATGGAGCAGCTGCACGTGCAGTGGATGGACGAGCCGGGCCCCACCGACGTGCTGAGCTTCCCGATGGACGAGCTGCGCCCCGGCACCGAGGACTCCCCGACGCCCGCCGGACTCCTCGGCGACATCGTGCTCTGCCCGCAGGTCGCCCAGGCGCAGGCGGAGACGGCCGGCCACCCGACGCTCGCCGAGCTGCAGCTGCTCACCACCCACGGCATCCTGCACCTGCTCGGCTTCGACCACGCCGAACCCGACGAGGAGAAGGAGATGTTCGGGCTGCAGCGCGAGATCCTGGCCGGCTTCGCCCAGCAGGAGCGCACGCGCTAGCGCATGGAAATCCTCTTCATCGTCCTCGCCTTCGTGCTCGTCGCCTTCGGCGGCCTGATGGCGGCCGTCGACGCCGCCATCACGGCCCGCTCGCGCGCCGACATCGAGGAACTGGCGGAGGGGGCCCGCGCCAAGGTCTCGCTGCGCGCGATCGCGGCCGATTCCGGCGCGCACCTCAACGCCATCAACTTCGTGCGCATCATCGCAGAGACCACGGCGGCCGTGCTCGTCACGCTCGCCCTGGCATCCGCCTTCGACGAGGTGTGGATCGCCCTCGTGCTCTCGGCACTGATCATGACCGCCGTCTCCTTCGTGCTCGTCGGCACCAGCCCGCGCAGCGTCGGCCGCGCCCACCCGGACGGCCTGCTGCGCCTGACCGCGCTGCTCGTGCACGGCCTGCGGGTCGCGCTCGGGCCCATCGCGAACGCCCTCGTCGCCGTCGGCAACAAGGTCACCCCCGGGCGGCCGAAGCTCGGCACCTTCGCCAATGAGGAGCAGCTGCTCAGCATGGTCGATCAGGCCACAGAGCTCGACGTGCTCGAGGAGGACGACCGCGAGCTGATCCACTCCATCTTCGAGTTCAGCGACACGGTGGTGCGCGAGGTGATGATCCCGCGCACCGACATGGTCACCGTCTCCGGCAGCGCCGACCTCAGCGCCGCGATGGGGCTCTTCCTCAGCTCTGGCGTCTCGCGGATGCCGGTGATGGCCGGCGAGGTCGACGACGTTCTCGGCGTGCTCTACCTGCGCGACGTCGCCAAGCACGCCTTCGAGCGCGGCCCGGAGGCCGAGAGCCTGGAGATGGCCGACCTGGCCCGTCCGGCCCTGTTCGTGCCGGAGTCGAAGAAGGCCGACGAGCTGCTGCGCCAGATGCAGCTGGAATCCAACCACCTCGCCATGGTGGTCGACGAGTACGGCGGCATCGCGGGGCTCGTCACCCTGGAGGACCTGATCGAGGAGCTCGTCGGCGACATCTCCGACGAGTACGACCGCGAGGTCGTCGAGGTCGAGGAGCTCGGCGACGGCCGCTACCGGGTCGCGGCCCGCCTGCCCGTCGACGAGCTCGGCGAGCTGTTCGGCCTGGAACTGGACGACGACGACGTCGACTCCGTCGGCGGCCTGCTCGCCAAGGCGCTCGGCCGGCTGCCCGTGACCGGGTCCAGCGCCACCGTCAGCGGGCTCGCGCTGACCGCAGAACGCACGGAGGGGCGCCGCAAGCGCATCAGCACGGTGCTGGTCGAACGCGACGAGGCCCTCCTGAACGCCCAGAACGCTTTTCCGGCCACGCACACCGCTGGCCACGATGAAGGAGTACAACCATGACCGACGCCACGCCCGCACCGGGCACTCCCAGCGGCTACCGGGCGGGCTTCGTCTCGTTCGTCGGCCGCCCCAACGTCGGCAAGTCGACGCTGACCAACGCCCTCGTCGGCGAGAAGGTCGCCATCACCAGCTCCAAGCCGCAGACCACCCGCCGCGCCATCCGCGGCATCGTGCACCGCGAGAACGGCCAGCTGATCCTGGTCGACACCCCCGGCATCCACCGCCCGCGCACCCTGCTCGGCGAGCGGCTGAACAGCCTCGTGCAGTCCACCCTCGGCGACGTCGACGTGATCGGCCTGTGCATCCCGGCCGACGAGCCGATCGGCCCCGGCGACAACTTCATCAACACGCAGCTGGACGAGTTCCCGCGCGCCAAGAAGGTGGCCATCGTCACCAAGCTCGACACCGTCTCCAAGGACAAGGTTGGCGAGCAGCTGCTGGCCGTCTCGAAGCTGCGCGACTGGGCGGCGATCATCCCGATCTCCGCGGTCGACGGCATCCAGCTCGACATCCTGAGCGAGGAGCTGCTCAAGCTCCTGCCGCTCTCCAGCCAGCCGCTCTACCCGGCGGAGGCCGTCACCGACGAGGGCACGGAGGAGCGCATCGCCGAGTACATCCGCGAGGCCGCGCTCGAGGGCGTCAGCGACGAGCTGCCGCACTCCATCGCCGTCACCATCGATGACATGATCGAGCGCGAGGACCAGGACCTGCTCGAGATCTACGCCAACCTCTTCGTCGAGCGCGACAGCCAGAAGGGCATCATCATCGGCAAGGGCGGCAGCCGGCTGAAGGACGTCGGTGCCACCTCGCGCGCACAGATCGAGAAGCTGCTCGGGCGCAAGGTCTTCCTCTCGCTGCGGGTCAAGGTCGCCAAGGACTGGCAGCGCGACCCCAAGCTGCTCGGCCGCCTCGGTTTCTAGCCGGGTGTTCCGCACACTCACGACCAGGCAGCGCGTCGGCGACATCGTCGGCGCCGGCCTGTTCTTCCTCTTCTTCGCGCTGATCGTTCTGGGCATCGGCGCCGCCCAGTCCGGCTGGGCGGCCGCCTGCGACGTGCTGGTGCTCGCGGTCTACTCCGTGGCGCTCGCGTTCCGGCGGCTCTCGCCGCCGCTCGCGCTCGGCGTGGCCTGGGCGGGCGCCATCCTCCAGATGGGCGCGCTGCGGGACGTGCAGTTCGGCAACCTCGCCATCCTCGCGGTGCTCTACGCGGTCGGATGCTACGGCAACCGCGTCGTGCGCTGGCTGGGTCTGGCCTCCGCCGGCCTCGGCGCCCTGCTGGCCGCGCTCTACCTGATGGTGTGGCTGCCGGGCGCGCAGGGCACCGGCCCGGCCGACCTGGCCACCGGCGCCTTCCTGTTCACGCTGTTCGCCTCCTTCGCGGTGCTCGCGCTGCCCTGGATGCTGGGCATGCTGGCCAGCGCCCGCCGGCTCTCGCGGGAGAGCAAACAGCAGCAGGTCGAGGCGCAGCGCGAGGCGGAGCGTGCGGAGTACGCGGTCGTGGTGGAGCAGGAGCGCAACCGCATCGCCCGCGACATGCACGACGTCGTCGCGCACTCGCTGGCCGTCGTGATCGCGCAGGCCGATGGCGCCCGCTACGCGGCGCAGGGCAATCCGGAGCTGGCGGCGACGAGCCTCGGCACCATCGCCGCCACCGCCAGGGAGGCCCTCGCCGACGTGCGACTGCTGCTCGCCCAGCTCCGGCACTCGGAGGCGGAGGGGCCGCAGCCGACCATCCACGACCTGGAGCGGCTGATCGAACAGCTGCGGGCGACCGGCCTGCGGGTCGAGGTGTCCTCGACCGGTACCGTCGTGCCGATGAGCGCCGGCCACCAGATCGCCGTGTTCCGGATCGTGCAGGAGGCCCTGACCAACGCCCTCCGGCACGGCGACACCTCGCGGCCGGTCGGCCTCAGCCTGCGCTGGGCCGACAACGGCGTGCGCGTCACCCTCTCCAACCCGGTGCGCACCGGCGCGGCGGAGCCCGCCCCCGGCTCGCTCGGCCACGGCATCCCGGGCATGCGCGAGCGCGCCCTGCTCACCGGCGGCAGTTTCACGGCCGGCGGCACGGGCGCCGGCCGTTTCGAGGTCTCCGCGTGGATCCCGTCCGGGGCCGCGCAGCACCAACTCCAGCAGCAACCGGAAGGCACCCCATGACGCGCATTCGCGTGGCCCTCGTCGACGACCAGGCACTGTTCCGCGCCGGCATCCGCATGCTCATCGAGTCGCAGCCCGACCTCGAGTTCGTGGGAGAGGCCGGCGACGGCGAGGCGGGCGTCGAGCTCGCGGCCTCCGCCACCCCCGACGTCATGCTGATGGACATCCGGATGCCGCTGCTGGACGGCATCGCCGCCACAGAGGCGATCATCGCCGCCGACGCGCCCAGCCCGCGCGTGCTCGTGCTGACCACCTTTGATCTGGACGAGAGCGCGGCCCGCGCGATCAGGGCCGGCGCCAGCGGCTTCGTGCTGAAGGACGCCGACCCGGAGTTCCTGCTCGCGGCGATCCGCACCGTGCACGCCGGCAACGCGGTCATCGCCGCCTCGGCGACCCGCGAGCTGCTCGAGCACTTCGCGGCCAGCCGCGCCCGGCCGGACGCCCCGGAGAGCTTCGCGACGCTCACCCCGCGCGAGGGCGAGATCTTTCTGCTCGCCGCCAAGGGCCTGAGCAACACCGAGATCGCGGCGCGCGAGTTCCTCAGCGAGGCGACCGTGAAGACGCACATCTCGCGGATCCTCGGCAAACTGGGCCTCCGCGACCGGGTGCAGCTGGTGGTGTTCGCGTTCGAGCATAATCTCGTCGACTGACCATGGGTCATCCGCACGGCTGATGGGGATGGCCCCACAGCCTGACGCGCCGGCGCCCCGCGCTTCGTAGCGTTGAGGCATGGGAATGAACACCACAGAACTCGGCCTGATCGCCCGGGTCGCACACCTCAGCAAGCACTACGGCGCCGGGCCGGGAACGGTCACCGCGCTCGACGACGTCTCGATCGGGATTCGCCGCGGCGAGTTCACCGCCATCATGGGCCCGAGCGGCTCCGGCAAGTCCACCCTCATGCACGTCATGGCCGGCCTCGACAACGCCACAAGCGGGCAGGTGTGGCTCGGCGACACCGAGATCACCGAGCTGGGCGACAGCGCCCTCACCGTGCTGCGCCGGCGCCGGGTCGGCTTCGTGTTCCAGTCGTTCAACCTGGTGCCGACGCTCGACGTGCGCGGCAACATCATGCTGCCGTTCGAGCTGGACGGCCGGCGGCCGAGCGCCAAGGAGCAGGAGTGGGTCGACCACCTGATCGCCTCGCTGGGGCTCCTGAACCGGCTCACCCACCGCCCGCACGAGCTCTCCGGCGGCCAGCAGCAGCGCGTCGCCATCGCCCGCGCCCTCGGCACCCGGCCCGACCTCGTCTTCGCCGACGAGCCGACCGGCGCCCTCGACTCGCGCACGGGCCGGGAGGTGCTCGCCCTGCTGGCGACGGCCTCCCGCGAGTACGCCCAGTCCATCGCCATGGTCACCCACGACCCCATCGCCGCCAGCCACGCCGACCGGATCCTGTTCCTCGCCGACGGCCGGGTCGTCGACGACCGGCCGCGCTCCTCCGCCGAGGAGATCTCGCGCATCATGCTGAGCATGGAATCGGCCCTCTGATGGCCGGCCCGCTCTCCAGCCACAACTTCTCCGCCCAGGCGCGGGACCACGCCTCGACGCTCACCGTCGCCGCCCTCGGCTCGGCGTTCGGCGTCGTGCTGCTGCAGGCCACCGGCATCATCGCGACGAGCGTCGAGTCCGACGTGGTGGGGGAGTCCGACTCGGTCCGACTCGCCCTCTCGATCGTCACGACGGTGTTCACCGTGATCGCCTTCTACGTCGGCGCCATCGTCACCGCCAACACCTTCTCGACGATCATCGCCGGCCGGGTGCGCCAGATCGCGCTGCTCCGGCTGATCGGCGCCCAGGCGCGCACGGTGCGTCGGGCCGTGGCCACCGAGGGGCTTCTCGTCGGGGCCCTCGGCGCCGTGCTCGGGCTCGCCGTCGGCATGGGCATCACCCTGGGCACCGTCGCGCTCGGCATCCGGTCGGGCTGGCTGCCCGCCCTCGAGTACACGCTGCTCGACCCCATCGTCGCCGTGCCCGTCGTGGTGGTGGCGCTCGTCACCTGGGCGGCCGCCTGGGTGGGCTCCCGCCGCGTCGTCACCGTGTCGCCGATGGAGGCCGTCGGGGCCGCCGCCGAGACGCGAAACGTGGGCGGACGCCGCACCGCCCGCACCGTCTTCTCCCTGCTGCTCGTGCTCGGCGGCCTGGCCCTGCTCGCGCTCGGCGTGATCGTCGGCCTCTCCTTCGTGGGCGGCCTGCTCATCGCCTTCTGCGGCGGGCTGGCCTCGTTCACCGGGATCATCCTCGGCGCGCACCTCGTGATGCCGCCCGTGCTGCGCCTGGTCGGCCGGCTGTTCGGCTCCGCCCCGACGGCCCGGCTCGCCGCGGAGAACGCGGTGCGCTTCCCGGAGCGGAGCTCCCGGGCCACGATCGGCCTCGTCATCGGCGTGACCCTGGTCGTGATGTTCGCGGTCACCATGGAAAGCTACCGCGCCATGATGCTGGAGTCCTTCGCCGACCGGCCGGAGCTGGCCGCCGCCATCGACCAGTCGGTGACCCTGACCACGTCCATCTTCCTCGGCCTGGTCGGCTTCAGCGCTGTGATCGCCGCGGTCGGCATGGTGAACAACCTCTCGCTCAGTGTGCTGCAGCGCACCCGGGAGCTCGGCCTGCTGCGCGCGCTCGGCTTCACCGGGCGCCAGGTGCGCGGGATGATCCTGGCCGAGAGCGCCCAGATGAGCATCGCCGCCGTCGGCCTCGGCCTGGTGCTCGGCGTGTTCTACGGCTGGGCCGGCGCGCAGTCGCTGCTCGGATCCATCAACCACGAGCTGATGGCGCCCGCCCTGCCCTGGCCGCTGATCGCCGCCACCCTCGCCGGCGGCGCCGTGCTCGCCGTGGTCGCCTCCATCGCCCCGGCGCGCCGGGCGACCACGGTCTCGCCCGTGCTCGCGCTCTCGGTGGACTGACTCAACAAGCGCCCCAGCCGCGGCTCGGCTGGGGCGCGGCATCCGACGCCCCGGCTCTCAGATCGTGGGCCGCCCTGGCGCGCACCCCGACGACGTGAGCGCCGGTTTGCGTGTCACGTGGCTCCCGCCCCGGGCGGGAAGTGCTAGCCTGAAAGTGTGTTCCACGGTCTGCTCCTCCTTAGCTGCCGCGACGAGTCCTAATCTCAGGCCTCCCTCGTCGCGGAGTTTGTCGTTGGCTGACCACCACTCGCGAGGAGATTGAGACACCATGAAGAACAACCAGACCGCATCCGCAATGCCGGTGCACCGCTACCGTGCGTACAACGACCAGTTCACCGTCGAGCTGCCGGACCGCACCTGGCCCACCAAGCGCATCACCGAGGCGCCCCGCTGGTGCGCCGTCGACCTGCGCGACGGCAACCAGGCGCTGATCGACCCGATGAGCCCGGAGCGCAAGCGCGTCATGTTCGACCTGCTGGTCGGCATGGGCTACAAGGAGATCGAGGTCGGCTTCCCGAGTGCCAGCCAGACCGACTTCGACTTCGTCCGCAGCCTGATCGAGGAGAACGCGATCCCCGATGACGTCACCATCCAGGTGCTGACGCAGGCCCGCGACCACCTGATCGAGCGCACCTACGAGTCGCTCGTCGGCGCCAAGCAGGCCATCGTGCACCTGTACAACTCGACCAGCGTGCTGCAGCGCGACGTCGTGTTCCGCCAGGACAAGCAGGGCATCATCGACCTCGCCCTGCACGGCGCACGCAAGTGCCGCTCGATGGAGTCGAGCGTGCCCGGCACCGAGATCTACTACGAGTACTCACCGGAGAGCTACACCGGCACCGAGCTCGAGTTCGCCCTGGACATCTGCAACCAGGTCATCGAGGTGTTCGAGCCGACGGCCGAGCGCAAGGTCATCATCAACCTGCCCGCCACCGTCGAGATGGCCAGCCCCAACGTCTACGCCGACTCGATCGAGTGGATGAGCCGGCGCCTGGCGCACCGCGAGAACGTGATCCTCAGCCTGCACCCGCACAACGACCGCGGAACCGCCGTCGCCGCGGCCGAGCTCGGCTACCTGGCCGGCGCCGACCGCATCGAGGGCTGCCTGTTCGGCAACGGGGAGCGCACCGGCAACGTCGACCTCGTCGCCCTCGGCATCAACATGTTCACGCAGGGCGTCGACCCGCAGATCGACTTCTCCGACATCGACAAGGTCAAGCGCACCGCCGAGTTCTGCAACCAGCTGCCCGTGCCAGAGCGCAGCCCGTGGGCGGGCGACCTCGTCTACACCGCGTTCAGCGGCTCGCACCAGGACGCCATCAAGAAGGGCTTCGAGCAGATGGCGGCGGATGCCGCGGAGCGCGGCGTCTCGGTCGACGACATCGAGTGGGCCGTGCCCTACCTGCCCGTCGACCCGAAGGACCTCGGCCGCAGCTACGAGGCCGTCATCCGCGTCAACTCGCAGTCCGGCAAGGGCGGCGTCGCCTACCTGCTGAAGAACGACCACTCGCTGGACCTGCCGCGCCGCCTGCAGATCGAGTTCTCCGGCGTCGTGCAGGCCACGACGGACGCAGAGGGCGGCGAGCTGACCAGCGAGCAGATCTGGACCATCTTCCGCGATGAGTACCTGCCGAGCGGCGACGACGCCGCGGCCTCCGATGTCGAGCGCTGGGGACGCTTCGAGCTGGTCTCCACCGTCACCAGCCACAAGGGCGACGCGGTGCAGCTCGAGGTCGAGGTGCGCGACGGCGAGACCGTCGACACCGCGCAGGGCACCGGCAACGGCCCGATCGCCGCGTTCCTCTCGGTGCTGAACGCCCGCGGCCTCGCCGTCGAGCTGTTCGACTTCTCGCAGCACACGCTCTCCGCCAGCGGCGACGCCCAGGCTGCCTCTTACGTCGAGCTCGACGTGAACGGCCACCGCCTGTGGGGCGTCGGCATCGACGGCGACACCTCGGTGGCGTCGCTGAAGGCCGTCGTGTCGGCCGTGAACCGCGCAGAGCGCGCCGCGGCATCCGCCCGCAGCAGCGCAGAGCCCGTCAGCGCCTAGCGCGCACCAGCACAGCGCCCTCGCGGCCCTGGAAAAGTCTCGCGGCCCCCGGTATGTCGGGGGCCGCGAGACTTTTCGCGTGCCGCGAGCGCGGCCACAGCACGAACGCCGCCCGACGGCAGCAGTACCGACGCCGTGGCCGAGCCCCCAGCAACGCGACCAGTGGTACGAGGCGCCCTCGCGGCACTACTCGATCGTGCAGTGCTTCGGCTCGAAGATGGCCGTCGCCCCGGCGGCGTCCAGGGTCGTGCCCAGCTCGCAGAGGCCGATGGCCTCGATGCTCACCTCGCCGAACGGGATGCCGTCGAACTGGAGCGTCGTGCCGGAGCTCATCGTCTCGGCCACCAGCACGGTGCCGCGGGCATCGCGCACCTCGACGTCGAGCGTCTGCGGCGCGCCCGTCGTGGCATCCGCCCGCACCTCGACCGAGACGGACGCCGTCTCCGGCGCGCTCGAGCAGCCGGCGAGGCCGAGGCCCAGCAGGAGGGCGACGGGGAGGGCGAGCAGGCGCTGGTTCATGGGTCTCCGTTGTCTAGGCGCGGCGCCAGCGCGGCCAGCTGGCGATGGCGCGCTGCTCGGGCAGGCTCCAGCCGAAGCGCACGGCGAGCAGGCGGATGATCGTGACGATGACGACGCAGATGATGCCGGCGAGCGTGATCTGCACGCCGGAGGCCACCATGATCACGAGCAGCGTGCAGCCGACGCCGGCCGCGACCGCGTAGAGCGAGCCGACGTGCATGAGCGCGATCGGCAGGTTCAGCATCATGTCGCGCAGGATCGACCCGCCGACGGCGCTCACCACGCCGACGAACGCCGCGGGCACCTCCGGCACGCCGTAGGCGAGGGCCTTGGTCACCCCGATCGCGGCGAAGAGGCCGATCGTGATGGCGTCCAGCGCGATGATCAGGGGGTTCAGCTTGTCGAACAGGCGCACCAGCGCCATGCCGATCAAGGCGAACGCGGTGGCCACCGGCAGGTACCAGTTGCTGGCCATGGCGGCCGGCAGCTGGTTGATCAGCAGGTCACGCAGCAGACCGCCGCCGAGCCCGACGACGACGCCGATGATGGCAATGCCGAGCAGGTCGATCCGGCGGTCCTTCATGCGGGCGGCGAACATGGCGCCCTGAATCGCCCCGACGGCGACCGCGGTCAGGTCGAGCCAGAGGGGGATGACGAAGGGGGTGACGCTCATGCTCCATGTATACCAAAGCGTGAGGCCAGGTATTCGCCGAAGCGCTGCCGCCCGAACGGCGGGCCGGGCACGAGGTTGTGGCCCGCCCGATACGCGCGCACCGTCGCACCGGGCAGCGCCACCCGCGCGACCGGTCGGCGGCCGCCCCGCGCGGCCCGGTACGCCAGGGCGAGCTCCTGCAGGCTGAGCACCTCTGGGCCGCCGATGTCGGCCGCGCGGCCGAGCGTTCCGGCATCCGCCAGTTCGATCAGGCGGCCGGCCACCTCGTCGACGGCGATGGGCTGGGCCGAGAAGTTCGGGGCGAGCAGCACGGGCAACGCGCGCTGGGCGGAGAAGAGCCGCTCGATGAAGGGGTGGAACTGGGTGGCGCGGAGGATCGCGAACGGCAGCCCCGATCCCTCGATCGCCCGCTCGACGGCGAGCTTGCCGCGGTAGTAGGGGAGCGGGATCTGCTCGACGCCGACGATGGAGATGTAGACGAGGTGCGGCGGCCTGGCCTGCGCGCGGGCGGCATCCAGCAGCGCCCGGCTGATGTCGAGGTCGTTGCGGTTGCCCGTCGCCAGGTGGAACACGGTGTCGATGCCATCCAGGGCCGCGTCGAGGCCGGCACCGGTGGCGAGGTCGGCCGTGGTCAGCCCGGCGCCGCGCGTCCTGCTCAGCACCCGGGGCGCTTCGCCGCGGGCCCGGAGCTCGGACACGAGCGCACGGCCCAAGGTGCCCGTGCCACCGGTGACCAACACCGTGCCGGGGGGACGCATCGCGCTCGACTCGCTCACGCAGCGACTCTAGCGCCGAAAGCAGGCGATAATTGACTGTGCCCGTTTATCGTGATGAAGCCGTCGTGCTGCGCACCCACAAGCTGGGTGAGGCAGACCGCATCGTCACGCTGTTGACACGGCGCCACGGCAAGGTGCGGGCCGTCGCGAAGGGCGTGCGGCGCACCGCCTCGAAGTTCGGCTCCCGGCTGGAGCCGTTCATGGTCGCCGACCTGCAGCTCTACGAGGGCCGCACCCTCGACGTGATCACCCAGGCGGAGACGCTCGGCGCCTACGGCGCCCTCATCGCCGAGGACTACCCCAGCTACACGGCGGCGACCGCGATGGTCGAGACCGCCGACAAGCTCACCGAGTCGGAGGGGTCGCTGCAGCAGTACCTGCTGCTGGTCGGCGCCCTGCGCTCGCTCTCCCGCCGCGAGCACACCGCGAGCCTGACGCTGGACTCCTACCTGCTGCGCGCCCTCTCCATGGCCGGCTGGGCGCCGAGCTTCCACGACTGCGCCCGCTGCGGCCTCGCCGGCCCGCACAACCACATGGTGGTGCAGATCGGCGGCGTCGTCTGCGCCGACTGCGCCCCGCCCGGCTCGCCCCGGCTGGACACCGAGACCCTCGGACTGCTCGGCGCCCTGCTGGAAGGCAACTGGGCGGTGGCGGATGCCGCGCCGGAGAACACGGCATCCGGGGCCTCCGGCGTCGTCGCCGCCTACACCCAATGGCACCTCGAGCGCGGGCTGCGCTCGCTCTCCCACGTCTCGCGAGAAAGCAGCGTATGAACCCCAAACCCCTCACGCACAAGGACGCCGTCGCGTACCGCCCGCTGGACTGGACCGGCATCTACCCGCCGGCCATCCCCGCCAAGGCGGTGCCGGAGCACGTCGCCATCGTGATGGACGGCAACGGCCGCTGGGCGAACGCCCGCGGGCTCACCCGGGTCGAGGGGCACAAGGCGGGGGAGGCCGCGCTGCTGGACGTCGTCGCCGGCGCCATCCAGATCGGCGTCAAGCACCTGAGCGTGTACGCCTTCTCCACCGAGAACTGGAAGCGCTCACCCGACGAGGTGCGCTTCCTGATGGGCTTCAACCGCGACGTGCTGCACCGCCGCCGCGACCAGCTGAACGAGTGGGGCGTGCGGATCCGCTGGGCCGGCCGGAAGCCCAAGCTCTGGGCGTCCGTCATCAACGAGCTGCAGTTCGCCGAGAAGCTCACCGCCGGCAACTCCACCATGACCCTCACCATGTGCGTGAACTACGGCGGCCGCAACGAGATCACGGATGCCGTGCGCGCCATCGCCGAGGATGTGGCGGCGGGCAGGCTGAAGCCGTCCGCGGTCAACGAGAAGGCGATCGCGAAGCGGCTGTACAACCCGGAGATGCCCGACGTCGACCTGTTCGTGCGGAGCTCCGGGGAGCAGCGCACCTCCAACTTCCTGCTCTGGCAGTCCGCCTACGCCGAGATGGTGTTCCTCGACACCCTCTGGCCGGACTTCACCCGCCAGGAGCTGTGGCGCGCCGTCGAGCTGTACGCCTCGCGCAACCGGCGCTTCGGCGGAGCCGTCGACGCGCCCAGCGCCTAGGAACCGCCCGTGCGCGCCGGGGCGCTAGTGTGACAACGGTGAGTGAAACCATCAAAGTAGACATCTGGTCCGACGTGCAGTGCCCCTGGTGCTACATCGGCAAGCGCAAGTTCGAGGCGGGCGTCACCCAGTTCGGCGGCGACGTGGAGATCGAGTACCACAGCTACGAGCTGGCCCCCGACACCCCCGTCGACTTCGAGGGCAGCCCCGGCGAGTACCTCAGCCAGCGCAAGGGCATGCCGCTCGAGCAGGTGCAGCAGATGCTGCAGAACGTCACCGACATCGCCGCCGGCGTCGGCCTCGAGTACGACTACGACGCCGTCAAGCAGACCAACACGGTCAAGGCGCACGAACTGCTGCACTACGCCAAGTCGAAGGGGCGCCAGCTCGAGATGAAGGAGCGCCTGCTCAAGGCCTACTTCGTCGAGGGCGGCCACGTCGGCCGCATCGAGGACCTCGCCGACCTGGCCGCCGAGCTCGGTTTCGACCGCGGGGACGTCGTGCGCGCGCTGACCGAGAACGAGTTCCTCGCCGACGTCAAGGCGGATGTCGCCCAGGCCCAGGCCTTCGGCATCCAGGGCGTCCCGTTCTTCGTCATCGACGGCAAGTACGGCATCTCGGGCGCGCAGGACCCGGCCACGTTCGCGCAGGCGCTCGAACAGGTGCGCAGCGAGAAGGCATAGCACCGACCAGACGACGGAAGGCCGGCACCCCCTCGGGTGCCGGCCTTCCGCGGTGCTGGGGAGTTACTCGGCGGGCGCGTCGGTTTCGGCGGCGGCGTCGGGCTCCGCGGCGGCCAGGCGGGCCTTCAGTGCGTCGCGGGACTGCTGGGCGGCGACGCGCACGGCCTTCTCCGGGTCGCGCAGGCGCTGCTCGATGGTGGGCAGGTGGGTCTCGGTGCCCTGGGCGCCGAGGGCGTGCAGGGCGGCGGCGCGCACGCGCGGGTTCTCGTCGGTGGTGAGGCGCACCAGCTTGTCGGCGACCTGCAGCTCGCGCAGCGCCACGACCCTGGCGCACATCTCGCGGATGCGCCAGGCCTGGTTGCCGAGGCCGACGACGACGTAGGGGGCGGCCTGCTCGTCCCAGACGTGCAGCAGGGCGCGGGCGCCCCAGAGCTCGGGCCAGTAGAGGGCGGGGGCGCCGTCGAGGATGCCGAGCGCGTGGCGTCCGCCGGCGTAGAGCAGGAAGTCCTTGCCGGCGTTCTTACCGCGCAGGAGGGCGATGGCGTTCTGCGCGACGACGTCGGCGCCGTAGTGCTCGATGGCGGCGTTGAGACGCTCGCCGGTCGGCAGATCGAGGGGGATGTCGGGGTGCGGATTCAGTTTGTTTGCCATGGCGCTTCAACTGTAGCTGGCGATGCTGGGCGTTCGGGAATATGCGAGAGCGGGCATACGTTGGGCCCCTCTATGACTGAACCCATCAAGATCGACGTCTGGTCGGATATCGCCTGCCCCTGGTGCTTCATCGGCAAGCGCAAGTTCGAGGGCGGTGTCGCCGCTTTCCAGGCGGATGCCGACGCCCCAGAGGTGATCGTGGAGTACCACAGCTACGAACTCTCACCCGACACCCCCGTCGACTTCGAGGGCAGCGAGATCGACTTCCTCGCCGAGCACAAGGGCATGCCGGCCGAGCAGCTCCGCGGGATGCTCGAGCAGGTCACCGGCGTCGCCGCCGCGGTCGGCCTGGAGTACAACTTCGACATCCTCAAGCACACCAACACGGTCAAGGCGCACCAGCTGTTGCACTACGCGAAGGCGCAGGGCATCCAGCTGCAGGCCGCCGAGCGGCTGTTCAGCGCCTACTTCACCGAGGGCCGCCACCTCGGGCGCGCGGAGGACCTCGCCGACCTCGGCGCAGAGCTCGGCCTCGACCGGGCCGACGTGCTCCGCTCGCTCAACGAGGACGAGTACCTCCCCGCCGTGCGCGCCGACCAGGCGCAGGCGCAGCAGTTCGGCATCAACGGCGTGCCGTTCTTCGTGATCGACGGCAAGTACGGCGTCTCCGGCGCGCAGGACCCTGATACGTTTGCACAAGTTCTGCAGCAGGTGCGGAGCGAGCGAGCCGAGGAGATCCCCGCATGAGCGAAACCACCATCACCACTCCGGTCGACCCGGCCGTCGAGGCCGTCGCGGTCAAGCCCCTCATCCAGCTGACCAACGTCTCGGCCGACGCCTCGGCCGAGGGCGCAAGCTGCTGCGGCGGAGGCTGCTGCTCCTAAGCGCTCACGACTCCTGACGGGGCACCGCCGATTCGGCGGTGCCCCGTTCTGCGTCTGTTGCCGTGTCGCGCGCGGCCGTGCCGAACGCGGCGGTGACGAACGCCGCGAGCTCGGCCGCCATCGGCGCGGCCTGCCACTCGTGCTGCGCGCCCGGCATCCGCTTCTGGACGGCACCGGGGATCGCCGCGACGATCGCGTCGGCGGCGCTGAGCATGATCGGCAGGGTTTCCTCGCCGACCAGCGCCTCGACGGGCACGCGGATGCCGGCGCAGAGCTCGCTGAGCGGGGCCGACTCGGCCCAGGCGAGCGACTCGCCGTCCGGGCGCAGGCTGCCGGCGTTGGCCACGAGCGCCGGGAACTCGGGGGAGTCCCGCCAGTACTCGAGATACTCCGGCGGGATGTCCTTCATGTAGTGCACGAGCGCGGCGTCCAGCTCGCCCGCCTCGATCAGCCGGTCGACCTCGGCCGCCCACTCGCGGGCGCCGCCGTCCGGCGGTCCGAGCGGCGCCTCCCAGAGGGCGAGCCCGGCGACCGGCAGGCCGCGGGCGGCGGCCGCCAGCGCGATCGAGCAGCCGGAGGAGTGGCCGCAGAGCACGGCGCGGCCGCCGGCCACCCCGAGCAGCGCGGCCACCGCCTCGAGCTCGCGGTCCAGGTCGATGCGCCCCTCGACCGGGCTCTCGCCCCGGCCCAGCCGGTCGTAGACGAGCGTCGTGATTCCCCGCTCGGCGGCGAGCGTGGCGGTCTCCGTCGTCACCGGGTCCATGGCCCGGAACGGCCCGGCGCCGGCGATGAAGATCAGGGCGGGGCCGGAGCCGCGCCGGTCGTAGGCCACCCGGTCGCCGCGGGCGGTGACGGTGAATTCGGTCATGGTGATGCACCTCTCGACGAGAGTGAGACTAGGTTTCTCCTCGTCGCCCGTCAACACAGTGCCGAGCTGAGTTAAGCTACGGCCATGACCGTTCGACTTGATCTCATTGGTTTTGTTGTCGCCGACATGGCTGCCTCGCTGGACTTCTATCGCAGGGTCGGGCTGGAGATACCGGCCGGGGCCGAGAGCGAGGATCACGTCGAGCTGACGCTGCCGGGCGGGCTGCGCCTCGGTTGGGACACCATTGACGTCGTGCGGAGCTTCGACCCGGACTGGGTGGCGCCGGTCGGCGGTCACCGCATGGTGCCGGCCTTCCGCTGCGATTCCGTCGCCGAGCTGGACGAGCTGTTCGCCGAGTGCGTCTCCAACGGGGCCGGTGCGCATAAGGAGCCCTGGGACGCCTTCTGGGGCCAGCGCTACGCGATCCTGTTGGACCCGGACGGCAATAGCGTCGAGCTGTTCGCCGAGCTCGCGGACTAGCCGGAGCGCGCGGGCACACGATCGGGAGGCATCCGGGGGATTCGGAGGCCAAATGTGGGCCGAACCGGCCTCCCAATGTGACTCTTGCCTCCCGAGCGGCCTACTCGGGCTCGCTGATGTCGGCGACGACGGCGTCGAACGCGGCGACGAGGGCGTCCGCGTCGACGAAGGCGCTGAAGCCGTGGGCGCCGGCGCCCATCGCCACCCGCTGGCCGGTGATGCCGGCATCCGCGTAGACCGGCCACTCGGTGCTGGAGCCGAGCGGGGTGATGGTGCCGCGCTCGTAGCCGGTCGCCTCCAGCGCCTGCCCGGCATCCGGCAGCTGCAGCTTGTTCACGCCGACGAGGGCGCGCAGCTTCGGCCAGGAGATCTTGCGGCCGCCCGGCACGAGTGCGAACAGGAAGCTGCCGTCTGCACGCTTCACGACGAGCGTCTTGACGATGCCGGACTGCTCGATGCCGAGCAGCTGTGCCGCCTCGGCCAGGCTGCCGGCGGCCGGGCGCGTGATGATGTCCACGTCCAGGCCGCGTGCCGCGGCATCCGCCAGCACGCGGTCGGTTCCAGCGGATTCGGTTCCGGCGGGCTCCGCGGAGGATGATGTCGTCATCGTTCCACTGTATAGCGGAGGTGCGTGACGCCGCCCCAGTCCTCGCTGGCGCTCTGCCGGAGACCGACGGTGCTGCCGGCCGGCAGCAGCGGGCGCCCGGCGCCCAGCCAGATGGGGGAGACGAAGAGGTCCAGCTCGTCGAGCAGACCGGCCGTGAGCAACGTGTGCACGAGATCGATCGAGCCCCAGACGAGCAGCGTGCCGCCCCCGCACTGCCGCACGAACTCGACCGCGTCCCGGCAGACGGTCGCCGGGGCGAAGGCTCCCCAGGGCGCCGCGGCCTGGGTGCGCGACGCGACGACCTTGGGGATGCCATTGATGCCGGCGGTGATGGGCTCGCTGGCCGTTGGCCAGTACTCGCGGAACATCTCGTAGGTGCGCCGGCCGAGCATGACCTGGTCGACGTCGTTCAGGAGCGCCTCGTTGTAGCGCTGGCTGCGCAAGTCCGCCTCGGCGGGGACGGCGCTGAAGATGGCGTCTTCGTCGTGCCCGGCGGCGTAGCCGTCGAGCGAGATCCATTGCTGGGCGATGACCCGTGCCGCCCCGTCCTGCGCCATGAGAGTCATTGTCGCCGATTATCTGGGAGAATTGCAGGACATGTCTGCCACCTCCACACTCACCCCAGCGCCGCGCCTGTCGATCGGACCGCTCGAGCTCGACGTTCCCGTCGTCCTCGCGCCGATGGCCGGCATCACGAACACCGCCTTCCGCCGGCTCTGCCGCGAGTACGGCGCCGGCCTCTACGTGAGCGAGATGATCACCTCGCGCGCCCTCGTCGAGCGCACCCCGGAGTCGATGCGGCTGATCACGCACCACGAGAGCGAGACCACCCGCTCGATCCAGCTCTACGGCGTCGACCCGAAGACCGTGTCAGAGGCCGTCACCATGCTGGTGGCAGAGGACAGGGCCGATCACATCGACTTGAACTTCGGATGCCCGGTGCCCAAGGTCACCCGCAAGGGCGGCGGCGCCGCGCTTCCGTGGAAGCTCGAACTGTTCCGCCAGATTGTGGAGGGCGCGGTGAAGGCAGCAGGCGACATCCCCCTGACGGTGAAGATGCGCAAGGGCATCGACCCCGATCACCTCACCTACCTCGAGGCCGCGAAGGCCGCAGCGGGAGCCGGCGTCGCCTCCATCGCGCTGCACGGCCGCACCGCCAGCGAGTTCTACTCCGGCCAGGCGGACTGGACCGCGATCGAGAAGCTCAAGAGCACGATCACCGACACCCCGGTCCTCGGCAACGGCGACATCTGGTCGGCCGCCGACGCCCTGCGCATGATGGACGAGACCGGCTGCGACGGCGTCGTCGTCGGCCGCGGCTGCCTCGGCCGGCCCTGGCTGTTCGGCGACCTGGCCGCCGCCTTCCGCGGCGAGGACACCAGGCATGAGCCGACCCTCGGCCAGGTCGCGGAGGCGTTCCGCCGCCACGCCGAGCTGCTCGTCGAGTTCTTCGAGGACGAGGACCGCGGATGCCGCGACATCCGCAAGCACGTCGCCTGGTACTTCAAGGGCTACCCGGTCGGCGGCGAGCTGCGCGCCAAGATGGCCACCGTGCAGTCGCTGCAGTCGCTGGACGACCTGCTCGGCACGCTCGACTGGGACCAGCCGTACCCCGGGGAGGGCGTCGAGGGCCCGCGCGGCCGTGCAGGCACCCCGAAGAAGCCCGCGCTGCCGGACGGCTGGCTGAACTCCCGCGATCTCGACGGCATCGAGCGGAACAACCTCACCGAGGGGGAGGGCGACACCAGTGGCGGTTGAGCACGCGTTCGGAGCCAGCCTGTTCGGCGGCTACAGCGACTACGACGCCGAGCGCTGGCTGCCAGAGAAGCACTCCTCCCGCCGCAGCGACTTCGCCAGGGACCGCGCCCGCCTGCTGCACTCCAGCGCGCTGCGCCGCCTGGCAGCCAAGACGCAGGTGCTCAGCCCGACCGCCGGCCTCGACTTCGCCCGCAACCGGCTGACCCACTCGCTCGAGGTGGCGCAGGTCGGCCGCGAGCTGGCGTCCAGCCTCGGCCTGGACCCGGATGTCGTGGACACCGCCTGCCTCGCCCACGACCTCGGCCACCCGCCGTTCGGCCACAACGGCGAGAAGGCCCTCAACGCCTGGTCCGACGACATCGGCGGCTTCGAGGGCAACGCCCAGACGCTGCGCCTGCTCACCCGGCTGGAGCCGAAGGTGTTCGGGCCGGACGGGCAGAGCTACGGGCTGAACCTCACCCGGGCCAGCCTCGACGCCAGCTGCAAGTACCCCTGGCCGGACACCAGCTCCGTCGCCGACCCGAGCGGCCGCGCCAAGTTCGGCTTCTACAAGGACGACATCGGCGTCTTCACCTGGATGCGCGCCGGGGCGCCGGAGCGCCGGCTCTCCATCGAGGCCCAGGTGATGGACCTCTCCGACGACATCGGCTACTCGGTGCACGACTTCGAGGACGCCATCGTCAACGGCTACATCGACGTCGCCGCCCTCGGCGACCGGGTCGACCACGACGCGCTCGTCACCTCCATGTACGAGTGGATCGGCGGCGCGCACTCCCACGACGAGCTGATCGCCGCCTTCGACCGGCTCGACTCCCTCGAGGGCTGGCCGAGCAGCTGGGACGGCAGCCGCCGCGACCAGGGCCGCCTGAAGAACCTGACCAGCCAGCTGATCGGGCGCTTCGCGCAGGCCGCGACGCACGCCACCCGCGCCGCCTTCCCGCTGGCCAGCCTGATCCGCTTCGACGCCGACGTCATCGTGCCGCGCGAGATCCAGGCCGAGATCGCCGTGCTCAAGGGCATCGTCGCCGCCTTCGTGATGTCGCACAACGCCCGCCAGCCGATCTACGCCGAGCAGCGCGAGGTGCTCACCGAGCTGGCCACGGTGCTGCACGAGGGCGGCGAGGCGCACCTCGACCCCGGCTTCGCCGAGGATTGGCGCGCGGCATCCGACGACACCGCCCGCAAGCGCGTCATCGTCGACCAGGTGGCCAGCCTCACCGACCAATCGGCGCTGGCCTGGCACGAGCGGCTGGTGCGGCGCGACTAGGCCTCGGAGCGCCTAGCCCGCGGCGAGCATGTGCTCGCCGTCTGCCGGGAGCCCGGCGGTCGGCCCGCTATCGGAGGTGCCGCTCAGGCGGATGCCGGTGAACTCGATCGGGATGCCGGCCGCAGTCCACGGGCTGGCGGAGTCCATCAACTGCGCGTGCACGTGCGGCTCGCTGCTGTTGCCCGAGTTGCCGCAGGAAGCGATCTGCTCGCCGGCCCGCACCGCGTCGCCCACCCGCACGAGCACCGATCCGCGGCGCAGGTGCGCGACGAGCGCGTAATGACCGCCCTCCGAGCGGATCGTCACGTGGTTGCCGATGATGAACCCCGGGCCGCCGAGCTCGCGCACGGCTGCCTCCGCCATCATGTAGATCACCGCGAGCACGCTGGAGCGGCTGCGGTGATCGCGATGCCACTGGCCCACCGACACGACCACGCCATCGCACATCGCGAACACCGGCTGGCCGAAGGCGGGGAAGTCCTCCGGCCGGCGCATCGCCGCGCCGCCCCCGAACCTCGGCCGGGCAGTGGCATCCGGCTCATGCACCAGATCGATCGCGAACGCCTGGCCGTAGGCGCGCACGCCGTGGCTCGGGGTCTTCGTGGCCGGGCTGTTCATGGCCAGCCAGCGGCCGGCGACGGGGGAGCCGAGTGCGATGCGCGGTCCGTCGCCCCGCTGACCGCGCCCGCCCACCCAGGCCGTGACCCCGCCGATCGCCATCCCGGCGAGGCCGAGCAGGGGGAGGAGCCCCGCGACGGCAGTGACGGTGGCGCCGGGAGGGAGCAGTGCTCCGGCCAGCGTGCCGAGGGTGATCAGCAGGATCGAGGCGCCGATGAGCACGACCCGCCAGCGGTAGAGTCGCCCGAGGAAGCCGCTCATTTGCCGACCGCGGCGAGGCAGACGAGCAGCGGCACGACGCGGCTGGCCGGCACCTCGTAGCTGCCCCTGGCGCTCTGCCGGAGCCAGCCGGCGCCCAGCAGCTGCCGCAGGTGGTGGTGCAGCTGCCCCGTCGTGCCGAGCGACTCGATCCCGGCGAGCTCGGCCGTGCCGTGCACCCCGTTCAGGACGTGCCGCAGCAGCTCCACCCTGACCGGGTGGCCCAGCGCGGCGAAGGCGGCGGAGCGCTCTCCCCACTCGGAGGCGAGCAGCTCGGAGCTCGACGCGCTCTGCTGCCATTCCACCGGGGTGCCACCCGGCAGGGTGACGCTCCCGCTGAGGAGTACCGCGCCCTCGGCCGTCGAGGGGTGCTGTGCGCGCTGCCTGCGCAGCTCGTCGAGCGCCCACAGCGACGACGCGGGCGGCGTGGCCCGGGCGCCCTCGAGGTTGTCGACCCGCCGCGAGAGGGCGGCGAGCGCGGCGCGGATGTCGGTGGACTCAGCAGTGGGTTCGGATGTGTCGGGCATGCCCCCACGCTACGCTAAAACGTTCTAACGTATGAGTTGGTCGTGCAGATCAGTCTGCCTTGTGCACCGTGACCCCGCCGAGCACCGTCTCCAGCACCGGGATGTCGGCGATCGAGCCGGCGCTCAGGTCGGCGCTGAGCGGCGAGCGGGCCAACACGACGAGGTCGGCCAGCTTGCCCGGCGTGATCGAGCCGAACTCGTTGTCGGAGAACAGCTGGTACGCGCTGTCGATGGTCTCCGCCTTGAGTGCCCGCGCGACGCTGATGCGCTGCTCCGGCGCGAGCACGGTGCCGGAGCGGCTCCGCCTGGTCGCAGCGATCTCGATGTTGCGCAGCGGCTCGGCCGGCGTGACCTGGCCGTCGTTGTGGAACGAGAAGCGGATGCCGGATGCCGCGGCGGAGCCGGCCGCGGCCCAGACCGCTCCGTGCTCGGGCCCGAACAGGTCGTCGACGAGCACGTCGCCCCAGTAGTACAGGTGGTCGATGAAGATGCCGGCCGTGATGCCGAGCCTGGCCGCGCGCTCGAACTGGGCAGCCGTCATCGAGCCGACGTGCTCCAGGCGCAGCCGGTGGTCCTCCCGCGGGTGGCGCGTCAGCAGCGCCTCCCACTGGTCGAGCACCATGTCGACGGCGGCGTCGCCGTGCACGTGGCAGGCCAGCTGCCAGCCGGCGGTGAAGTACGCCTCGGAGATCTCGGCGATCTGCTCCGGCGTGTAGTTGGCGTGCCCGCGGTGGCCGGGCTCCAGCCCGAGGGAGCGGGTTGCCGGGGTGTCGAGGTAGGGGAAGCTGGTCGCGATGTTGCCGACCCAGGGGGAGCCGTCGGCCCAGAGCTTGATGCCGGTGTGCCGCACGGCGGCGTCCCCGTCCCCGGGGCTCGACGCGCTCGATCGGGCCGGGGAGGACATCTCGTACAGGCGCAGTCGCACCGTGAGCGCGCCGGCCTCCCGCGCGGCGGCCAGGGCCGGCGCGATGTTCGGGTCGTAGCCGAGCTCGCCGATGGACGTGATCCCGGCCCGGTTCAGCCGCCCGGACTCGGCCCTGAGTGCGTCGATGTACTCGGCCGGCTCCGGTTGGAGTGCCGGGCCGAAGATCATCGCTGCGGCCGCCGTCTCCCGGAGCGTCCCGTCGAGGTTGCCGTCGGCGTCGCGGCCGAAGGAGGCGCCGACCGGGTCTGGGGTGTCGCGGCTCACCCCGGTGGCGCGGGCGGCGGCCGTGTTGAAGTACGCGGAGTGGCCGGAGTTGTGCAGGATCGCCAGCGGGCGATCGGGGGAGAGCTCGTTCAGCCAGGCCAGCGTGGGCTCCGGCAGTCCGGTCTGCAGCAGCGCATCCCAGCCGTTCGCGTAGACGCCGGCCGGGTCGCCCTGGGCGATGGCGTCGGTGAGCCGCTGCAGCACCTCGGCCGCGGTGGCGGCGACGACGGGGCGGATGTCGACGACCTTCGGCCCGAGGAAGATCGCCTCGGTGAGCGGATGCCCGTGCGCCTCGACGAAGCCGGGCAGCAGCACCGCCTCGCCCAGTTCGGTGACCGCCGTGTCCGGGCCGACGAGCGCCTCGACGTCGGCGCGGCTGCCCACCGCGACGATGCGGCCGGCGTGGACGGCGACCGCCTCGGCATCCGGCAACTCCTCGTCCATGGTCAGCACGGTTCCGAAGAACACGCGGTCGGCAAAGGGGGCTGAAAAGTCGTCGGCGACAGTCATAGCGGTCAGTCTAGAGATGGTTGCCGCGGTGTGCGCTGGTAGTTGGCCCAGCCCAGCCGATGCGCCGATGCGGCGCCACGGCGGGTTGAGCGCCCGGTCGGGAGGCCGACGGAGGATGCGGAGGCGGCTTCTGGCCGGAAACCGCCGCCCGATCCGCCGAAAGCCGCCCGATCCGGTTCGCGCACGTGTGCACAGGCGTCCCTCGCCGGTCGCTTGTCCACAGCGCGAGCGCTGCGCAGGGCCAGCCGGACGCCTGCGCGCAGACTGGCGGCATGTCCCTCGCACGCTGGCTGACCGAACACGACGGCATCGCCCACTCGCAGCAGGCGCTCCGCGCCGGGTTCACCCGCTACGCCATCCGCGCCGCGGTCGACACGGAGGTCATCGGGCGGGTGCGTCGCGATTGGATTGCGTTGCCGGACGCCCCGGCGGAGCTGCGTGCCGCGGCCGAGCTCGGGGGCCGCGTTGCCTGCCTCAGCGCGGCGAAGCGGCTGGGCCTCTGGCACCTCGCTGACGGCCAGCAGCACTTCAGCGCCAGCCACGGCTCCGGCCACACCGCCGTGGGGCCCGGCCAACGCGTGCACTGGAGCATCGGCCCCGTCGCCGTCACCCACCACGCGCTCGTCGAGCCCGTCGAGAATGCGCTCGTGCACATCGCCGACTGCCAGCCGTTCGTGAACGCACTCGCCGTGTGGGATTCCGCCCTCAACACAAAGCTGGTCACACCGCACCATCTGGCGCGGCTGCCGCTGCGCACGCGGGCGGCCCGGGCGGTTCGCGAAGCGATGTCCAGCCTCTCCGATTCGGGCATCGAGACGATTCCGGTCGCTCGACTGGCCGCGCTCGGCATCACGGTGAAGCAACAGGTGGTTCTCGCCGGTCACCGTGTCGACGGGCTCATCGGGCAGCGGCTGGTGCTGCAGATCGACGGCTACACACACCATTCCTCGGCCGCACAACGCGGCGCCGACATCGCGCACGACCGGGCGCTGACCCTGCTCGGGTACACCGTGCTGCGCGTCGACTACCGCCAGGTGCTCTTCGACTGGCCGCGCGTCGAAGCCGACATCCTGCGCGCCCTGGCACAGCGGCTGCACGAGGCGCGCTGATGCGGGCCGTGCGGCCCCGCGGCCCCGCGGCTCCCGCGGCCGCCGCATCCGATCGGGAGGCCGACAGGGGATCGGGAGGCAGCGTGGGGCCGGAATCCGCCGCCCGATCTTTCGATTGCCGCCCAACCCGGCGCCCAACCCGACGCGCAGTCCGGCGCCTAGCCCGGCGCCCAGCCCGGTGCCCCGGGCCCGGACGGAGGCCAGTTGCCCGCGACACGTGCCGCCCGGCCCGGGTACCGCCCCCGCTCGCCTAAGATTGAACAATGGCCGGACGAATTCGACAAGCAGACGTTGAAGAGGTCAAGGCACGCATAAACATCGCCGACGTGGTCGGGGAGTACGTCACCCTGAAATCCGCCGGCGTCGGCTCCATGAAGGGCCTCTGCCCCTTCCACGACGAGCGCAGCCCCAGCTTCCACGTGCGCCCGCAGGTCGGTTTCTATCACTGCTTCGGCTGCGGCGAATCGGGCGACGTCTACTCCTTCGTGCAGAAGATGGACCACGTCACCTTCGCCGAGTCGGTCGAGCGCCTCGCCGCCCGGGTCGGCCTCGAGCTGCACTACGAGGACGGCGGCGCCGCCACCGACCACGGCAACCGTGCCCGGCTGCTGGCCGCCAACCAGGCCGCCGCCGAGTTCTTCACCGAGCAGCTCGGCTCGCCGGGCGCCGACCCCGGCCGCCGCTTCCTCGGCGAGCGCGGCTTCGACGCCCTCGCCGCCGAGCGCTTCGGCATCGGCTTCGCCCCGAAGAGCTGGGACGAGCTGACCAACCACCTGCGCGGCCGCGGCTTCAGCACCGAGGAACTCACCACCGCCGGGCTCGTCTCCAGCCGCGAGGGTTCCAGCGGCGTCTACGACCGCTTCCGTGGCCGCCTGGTCTGGCCGATCCGCGACATCACCGGGCAGACCGTCGGCTTCGGCGCGCGCAAGCTGCTCGAGGACGACAAGGGCCCCAAGTACCTGAACACCCCCGAGACGCCGATCTACCACAAGAGCCAGGTGCTCTACGGGCTCGACCTGGCCAAGCGTGACATCTCGCGCAGCAGGCAGGTCGTCGTGGTCGAGGGCTACACCGACGTGATGGCGTGCCACCTCGCCGGGGTCACCACCGCCGTCGCCACCTGTGGCACCGCCTTCGGCGTCGACCACATCAAGGTGCTGCGCCGCGTGCTGGGAGACGCGGCCGGCGTCGGCGAGGTCGTATTCACCTTCGACCCGGATGCCGCAGGCCAGAAGGCCGCGATGCGCGCCTTCAGCGAGGAGCAGCGCTTCTCCGCCCAGACCTACGTCGCCGTCGCGCCCGACGGCCTCGACCCCTGCGACCTGCGCCTGCACAAGGGCGACGCCGCGGTCCGTGCGATCATCGACGGCAAGAAGCCGATGTTCGAGTTCATGATCAAGCAGCTGCTCTCCCAGTTCAACCTGGACACCGTGGAGGGACGCGTCAGCGCGCTCCGGGCCGGGGCCCCGGTCGTCGCCGACATCCGCGACCCGTCGATCCGGCCCGGCTACACCCGGGAGCTGGCCCGCCTGCTCGGCATGGAGCTGCACGAGGTGACCCGGGCCGTCTCGGCCGCCAGCGGCCGCGCCCAGCGCGAGGCCGCCGCGCCGGCCCGCACGCCGAGCGGCGCCGCGGAGCCGGAGGCCGCCGCAGACGCCCGCCCGTACTCGATCACCGACCTGCCGGCCGACCCGATGACCCGCCTGGAGCGGGACGCCCTGATGGCCATGCTGCAGCACCCCGAGCTGGCCGGCCGCCCGCTGCTCAGCCGCGCCACCCAGAGCAGCATGAGCAACCCGTCGCTCGCGATCGTCTGCAACGCCATGGCCGCCGCCCTGGTGAACTTCGACGCCGACCAGCCCCTGGACACCGCGGCATGGGCGGGAGCCGTGCTCAGCGAGCTGCCGGAGGGCGTCGTGCCGCTCGCCCAGCAGCTGCTCGTCGCGCCGATCCCGGAGCGCAGCGAGCGCGAGCTCACCGTGTACGTGCGCGGCATCGTCATCGCGCTGATCGACCGCGACCTGTTGCGGCACAAGGCCGAGCTCCTCGGCCGGCTGCAGCGCAACGACCCGGCCGACCGGGAGACCTCGGTGACCCTGCAGCGCGCGCTCATGGCCATCGACGCCGAGCGCAACGCCCTCCGCGCCGAATAGTTGCGGCCACGGGCGGATTCCGCCCGAATGTTGCGCGGGGTCAGCGGCTCCGTGCGCCGATGGTTTCGGCTCGGTAAAGAATTGCCACGCCCCTGCCACCCGGGTGTGTTCCTGTGCTAAATCTTGTGCAGCACGCTGCATCGTGAGGTTCGTCCACTCCTCGGTGCAGTTCGTTCCGCACCAGGAAGAGGGAGAGGCACATGACAAGCGCATCCACGAAGGGCAAGCGGGTTCTCGCCGCCGCAGCAGTGGGATCGGTGACCGCATTGATTCTGGTGGGTTGCTCGGGCGGCGGGGGGAGCGGTGGCAACACCGACAACGCCGCCGGTGGCACGATCACGATCGGCACCACCGAGCAGGTCACCAAGCTCGACCCGGCCGGCTCCTACGACAACGGCTCCTTCGCCGTGATGAACCAGGTGTACCCGTTCCTGCTGAACACCCCGTACGGCAGCCCGGACGTGGAGCCGGACATCGCCGAGTCGGCGGAGTTCACCGCCCCGACCGAGTACACGGTCAAGCTGAAGCCGGGCCTCAAGTTCGCCAACGGCAACGACCTCACCGCCTCCGATGTGAAGTTCACCTTCGACCGGCAGCTGGCCATCAACGACGCCAACGGGCCGGCCTCCCTGCTCTACAACCTGGACAGCACCGAGGCGGTCGACGACACCACGGTGGTCTTCAACCTGAAGCTCGCCAACGACCAGATCTTCCCGCAGATCCTCTCCAGCCCTGCCGGGCCGATCGTCGACGAGGATGTCTTCTCGGCGGACGCGCTCACCACCGACGACGAGATCGTCGCGGGCAACGCCTTCGCCGGCCAGTACGTGATCACGTCCTACGACTTCAACAACCTGATCTCCTACAAGGCCTACCCCGACTACCAGGGCCTGCTGGGGGCACCGAAGACCGACGTGGTCAACGTCAAGTACTTCACGGACGCCTCCAACCTCAAGCTCTCGGTGCAGGAGGGCGACATCGACGTGGCGTTCCGCAGCCTCTCCGCCACCGACATCGAGGACCTGCGCGGCAAGGACACCGTCAAGGTCGTCGACGGCCCAGGCGGCGAGATCTCCTACGTCGTGTTCAACTTCAACACGCAGCCATACGGCGCGACGACCGCAGAGGCCGACCCGGCCAAGGCCCTCGCCGTGCGCCAGGCCATGGCCGACCTCGTCGACCGCCAGGAGATCGCGACCCAGGTCTTCAAGGACACCTACACGCCGCTGTACTCCTACGTGCCGACCGGCCTGACCGGCGCCATCGAGCCGCTCAAGTCGCTCTACGGCGACGGCAACGGCGCACCGGATGCCGACAAGGCCGCGGCCACGCTGACCGCAGCCGGTGTGACCACCCCGGTCGAGCTGAACCTGCAGTACGTCTCCGAGCGCTACGGCCCGTCCTGGGGTGACGCGTACGCCCTGATCAAGGACCAGCTGGAGTCGAGCGGCCTGTTCACCGTCAACATCCAGTCGACCGAGTGGGTGCAGTACTCCAAGGACCGTGTCGCCGACCTGTTCCCGGCCTACCAGCTGGGCTGGTTCCCGGACTACTCCGACGCCGACAACTACCTGACGCCGTTCTTCCTCACCGAGAACTTCCTGTCCAACCACTACGACAACCCCGAGGTCAACGACCTGATCCTCGAGCAGGCCGTGACAACCGACCCGGCGGCGCGCACCGCGCTGATCGAGGAGATCCAGCAGAAGGTGGCCGCCGACCTGTCGACGCTGCCGATCCTGCAGGGCTCCCAGGTGGCCGTGGTCGGAACCGACATCACCGGTGCCGAGGATGCCCTCGACCCGTCCTTCAAGTTCCGCTACGCAGCGTTCGCGAAGGGCTAAGCGCCCGCCCGGAGCACATTTCCGGCCAGCCACGGAGGCGACTCGCATTCGAGTCGCCTCCGTGGTCATCCCGAACGATAGGCAGGCATGAGTCAGGCAACACTTCACCCACCGGCAGAGTCAGGGCCCCCGCCCGCGGCGCGCCCCGCGCCCAAGGCAGACCGCGGCCACGGCAGTCTCGGCAGCTACCTGGTCGTCAGGTTCCTGCTCATCTTCCCGACCATCTTCATCCTCGTCACGACGGTGTTCGTGCTGATGCGCAGCACGGGCGACCCGATCACGGCATCGCTCGGCGGCAAGCTCGGCCCGGCGCAGCTCGCCGAGCGCATCCACGAGGCCGGCTACGACCGGCCGCTCATCGTGCAGTACCTCGAATACCTCGGCCAGGTCTTCACCGGCGACTTCGGCACGACGATCAGCAGCGGTCGGCCCGTCATCGACATCCTCACCACCTACGGCGCCGCCACCGCCGAGCTCGCCTTCTACGCCCTGCTGGTGGCCTTCGTCGTCGGCATCCCGCTCGGCATGATCGCGGCCTACTTCCGCGACAAGGCCCCGGATGCCACCTTCCGCGTGACCGCGATCCTCTGGTACGCCACCCCGGTGTTCTTCGCCGGGCTGATGCTCAAACTGGTGTTCTCCGTCTGGCTGGGCTGGCTGCCCGTCGCTGGCCGCGCCTCCACCGGCGCCGAGCTGCAGATGCAGCTGCTGCCCAACAAGACCGGCTTCTACACGATCGACGCCATCATGACCGGCGACCCGGCCGTGCTCGGCGACGTGCTCGCGCACGCCGTGCTGCCCGGCCTCGCACTCGGCCTGCTCACCGCCGGAATCTTCCTGCGGCTGGTGCGCACCAACGTGATCGGAACGCTCTCCACCGAGTACGTCGACGCGGCGCGCTCCCGCGGGGTCAGCGAGCTGCGCCTGGTGCGCAAGCACGCCTACCGCCCGGCACTCATCCCCATCATCACCGTCATCGGGCTGCAGATCGCGCTGCTTCTCGGCGGCGCGGTGCTCACCGAGAAGACCTTCGAGTGGAAGGGCCTCGGCTTCATGCTCACCCAGTTCCTGCAGGCCCGCGACTTCGTCGCGGTGCAGGGCATCGTCGTGCTGCTCGCCGTGATCGTCGCGATCACCAACTTCATCGTCGACGTCATCGCCGCGCTGATCGACCCGCGAGTGAGGTACTGAGATGCGCGAATTCTGGGGCCGGCTGCCGGTCATCCACCAACTCCGCCAGAGCGTCGGGCTGCAGCGCGGCATGCTCGTCACCGGCCTCGTCATCACCGGCGTCTTCCTGCTGACCGCGCTCCTCGCGCCGCTGCTCGCCCCATACGGCTTCGGCCAGCTGCGTGAGGACGGCGTGTCGTTCGGGGCGCAGCAGCCGCCGTCATCCGCCCACCCGCTCGGCACAACAGTCGGAGGCTACGACGTGCTCTCCCGGGTGATCTGGGGAGCCCAGACGGCGGTCTTCGTCATCGTCGTCGCCGTGCTGCTGTCGATCTTCGCCGGTGTGCTGCTCGGTCTCGTCTCCGGCTACTTCGGCGGCACGCTCGACCGGATCCTCGTGGTGGTCTGCGACGCCATCTACGCCTTCCCGTCCCTGCTGCTGGCGATCGTCATGTCCATCGTCATCTCCGGCGGCGAGTCCAACCTGATCGGCGGCGTGCTCGCCGCGGCGATCTCGATCACGGTCGTCTTCATCCCGCAGTACTTCCGCGTCATCCGGGCCGAGACGGTGCGGATCAAGGCGGAGGCCTACGTCGAGTCGGCCAAGGTGCTCGGCGCCTCCAACGCCCGCGTCATGTTCCGCCACGTGCTGCGGAACGCGACCCGCACGCTGCCCCTGATCTTCACCCTGAACGCCTCCGAGGCGATTCTCACCCTGGCCGGGCTCGGCTTCCTCGGCTTCGGCATCGAGCCCACCTCCGCCGCGGAGTGGGGCTACGACCTCAACAAGTCGCTCTCCGACGTGACGAGCGGCATCTGGTGGACGGCCCTGTTCCCCGGCCTGGCCATCGTGCTCGTTGTGCTCGGCATCACGCTCGTCGGCGAGAGCCTCAACGACCTCGCCGACCCGCGCCTGCGCGGCCGGCGCGCCTCCGAGCAGGCGCCGGGAACCGTCGCGGAGATCTCCGTCGTGCCCGGCGGCGCGCTCACGGCCGGCCCCGGAGGGCTGGGCGGCCTGGAGCCGACTGCCATGCTCGGCGACGAGGGGCGGGAGGCCCAGGCATGAGCGACACCGTGGTGAGCATCGAGAACCTGGCCGTCACCTTCGCCACGGATGCCGGCGACGTCACCGCCGTCGACGGCGTCAGCCTCTCCGTCGCCCGCGGCGAGGTGCTGGCCATCGTGGGGGAGTCCGGCAGCGGCAAGACCGTCACGGCGAAGACGATCCTCGGCCTGCTGCCGGAGACGGCGACCGCCGACGGCGCCGTCTACCTCGGCACGCGCGACGGCAGCGGCGAGAGCAACGTCATCAGCCTGGACAAGCGGCAGCTGCGCGCGGTGCGCGGCCGCGATGTCGCCATGGTGTTCCAGGAGCCGTCCACAGCCCTGAACCCCGTGTACACGGTCGGCTGGCAGATCGCGGAGGGGCTGCGCGCACACGGCACCTACAGCAAGCGCCAGGCCAGGGCGAAGGCCATCGACATCCTCGGCCGGGTCGGCATCCCCGACCCTGCCAGCCGGGTCGACTACTACCCGCACCAGTTCTCCGGCGGCCAGAAGCAGCGCGTCGTGATCGCCATGGCCCTCGTGCTCGACCCCGGGCTGATCGTCGCCGACGAGCCGACGACCGCCCTCGACGTGACGGTGCAGGCCGAGATCCTCGACCTGCTGCGCCGCTGCCGCGACGAATTCGGCACCGCCATCGTGCTGATCACCCACAACATGGGCGTCGTGGCCGACCTCGCCGACCGGGTCGCCGTCATGTACGAGGGCAAGGTCGTCGAGGAGGCCGACGCGATCACCCTGTTCAGCGACCCGCAGGACGAGTACACCAAGCGCCTCCTCGCCGCCGTGCCGCACGTCGGGCAGGGCACCGTGCACGCCGCCAGCCGGGCGGAGGGGCGCGCGCTGGACTGGGCCGAGCAGAAGCCGGTCGTGCTCGCCGAGGGGCTGCACATCTCCTACCCCGGCCGGCTCGGTCGGCCGGCCTTCGTCGCCGTCGACGGCGTCGACCTGGAGATCCGCGCCGGCGAGGTGCTCGGCCTCGTGGGGGAGAGCGGCTCGGGCAAGACCACGATCGGGCGGGCCATCGCCGGCCTCACCCGGGTCACCGGCGGCTCGCTCTCCGTGCTCGGGCACGAGATGCGCGGCATGAAGGAGCGCAACTTCAAGCCGGTGCGCAGCGACATCGGCTTCGTCTTCCAAGACCCGGCGTCGAGCTTCAACCCGCTGCTCACGATCGCCGACTGCGTGGCGGAGCCGCTCATCATCCACCACTACGCCTCCTCGGCGGCGGATGCCCGGGCGCGAGTGAACGAGCTGCTGGAGGCGGTGCAGCTGCCGAGCGCCTACGGGGACCGCTACCCCCACGAGCTCTCCGGCGGCCAGCGCCAGCGCGCCAGCCTCGCCCGTGCGCTCGCCCTGAAGCCGTCGCTGCTGATCGCCGATGAGCCCACCTCGGCGCTCGACGTCTCGGTGCAGGCGCGGGTGCTCGAGCTGTTCGCCGAGCTGCAGAAGGAGTTCGGCTTCGCCGCCCTGTTCATCAGCCACGACCTGGCCGTCGTCGACATCGTCGCCGACCGGATCGCCGTGCTGTACAAAGGCAAGCTGGTCGAGGAGGGCACGGGCCTGGAGGTGCTCGGGGCGCCCCGGCATCCGTACACCCAGCGCCTGCTGGCCTCGCTGCCGGTGCCGGACCCGAGGGAACAGGCCGAGCGCCGGGAGGCGCTGGCCCGGCTGCGTGGGGCAGACTAGGAGGCATGGCAGGCACTGTGGCGCATGGGTACCCGATCGCGACGAGCGATCTCACGATCGAGTACCCGCCGCACGGCGCGAGCCCCGCGCACGTGGCCGTGCGCGGGCTGAGCCTGCGGGTGGCCCCCGGCGAGGTGCTGGGGCTCCTCGGCGAGAGCGGCTCCGGCAAGAGCACCGTCGCCCGCGTGCTCTCCGCGGCCTTCGTCGATCCGGGGCCCGAGCTGCGCCCCGTCATCACCGGCGGTGACGCCCTGCTCTTCGGGGTGTCGCTGCGCGGCCTGAGCCGGCGCAAGGCCGCCAAGCTGAGCTTCAACGTCGGGTTCCTGGCGCAGGATGCCGGCAGCACCCTGGACTCCGGCTCGACCGTGGCCGAGCTCGTCGCCGAGCCGGTCCTGCGGCGCGAGAAGCACTTCGACCGGCGCGAGCTCGAGGGCATGGTCGTCACGATGATCGACGCCGTGCGCCTGCCGCTCAGCATCCTGAGCAAGTTCCCCTACGAGCTGAGCAGCGGCCAGCGGCAGCGCGTCGCCCTGGCCCGCGCCCTCATCCTCGAGCCGACCCTGCTCATCGCCGACGAGCCGACCGCCGGCGTTGACGTCACGGTGCGCGCGGCCATCAGCGAACTCTTCGCAGAGCTGCAGCGGGACCGGGCATTCACCGCGCTCGTCATCAGCCACGACGTCGCCGTCCTGCGCGCCGTCGCCGACCGCATCGCTGTGCTGCAGCAGGGCGTGCTGGTGGGGCTCGGCACCATCGACGAGGTGTTCGACGACCCGAGCCACCCCTACGTGGCCCGGCTGGCAGAGAGCTTCCACGATGTCGACTAGCCCGGGGACCGTCCAGTTCATCGAAGACCAGCTCGGCACGCTCGCGATTCGCACCGCCGCCATGTTCGGCGAGTACGGCATCTACTGCGACGAGAAGATCGTCGGCCTGATCTGCGACGACACGCTGTTCATCAAGCCGTCGGACGCCGCGGCCGAGCTGTTCGCGCGCACCGAGCCGGCCCCGCCCTACCCGGGGGCGAAACTCTACCGCCGCGTGCCGGGCGAGGCGCTGGAGGACCGGGAGTGGCTGCAGGAGGCCGTCCAGGCCACGGCGGACGCCCTGCCGACGCCGCCGCCGAAGAAGCCGCGCACGCCCAGGGGAGCCGCATGAACGCCGCCCCGGAGCCGCGGCACCGCGCCGTGCTCGCCGAATCCGCGACCGTCCTCGCCGTCTCGGACCGCCCGGCGCCCGGCCCGATCGCCGTGCTGCCCGAACCGGACCCCGTCTTCGTGGCCGCCGTCGAATCCGGCGGAGGCGCCGTCGCGCCACTCTCGACCGACACCCGCGGCGTCGTCTGGCTCGACTACCGGCGGGCGGGGGAGCTGGCCGGGGTGCTGCGGGCGAACCCGCAGATCGGCTGGGTGCAGCTGCCCTGGGCCGGTGTCGACGCCTTCGCCGAGGTGATGCGCAGCGAGCACAGGGACGGCCTGCTCTGGACCAGCGCCAAGGGCGCCTACGCGCAGCCCGTCGCCGAGCACGCGCTGGCGCTCAGCCTCGCCCTGGCCCGCTTCCTGCCGCGCCGGATCCGGGCCACCTCCTGGGACGACCGGCCGGACGGCGTCTCGCTCTACGGCCTTCGGGTCGTCATCGTCGGGGCGGGCGGCATCGCCATCGAGCTGCTCCGGCTGCTGCAGGCCTTCCGCGCCCACGTCACCGTGGTGCGCCGCAGTGCGGAGCCGCTGCCGGGGGCGGACGTCACGGTGTCCAGCGACGCGCTGCACGACGTGCTGCCGGATGCCGACCTCGTCGTCGTCGCCGCCGCGCTCACCGGCTCCACCCGCGGCCTGTTCGGGGCGCGCGAGTTCGCGCTCATGCCCGAGGCGGCATACTTCGTGAACGTGGCGCGCGGCGGGCTCGTCGACACCGACGCCCTCGTACACGCGCTGCACCAGGGCACCATCGCCGGTGCGGCCGTCGACGTCACCTCGCCCGAGCCATTGCCGGACGGGCATCCGTTGTGGACCGCGCCCAACGTGATCGTGACGCCCCATATGGCCGACACACCGACGATGACGGCGCCGCTGCTGGCCGAGCGGATTCGGCTGAACGTGCGGGCATTCCTCGGCGACGCCCGATTTGTGGGCGTCGTCGACCCCGAACGCGGCTACTGAGCGGCGCGGCGGCCCGGGCGGCGCGACACACCCGGGTGCGCCGGATTTGGTAGATCCGAATCCTTTGCTAAAGTAGCTACGCAGCGATCAACACCGCAGCAACAGAAACACAAGCAGTACAGCACCTCCCTAATCCTCGATAGCTCAATTGGCAGAGCAGTCGGCTGTTAACCGACAGGTTCTTGGTTCGAGTCCAAGTCGGGGAGCGAAAGGCCACCACGGGCTCCACCCCTGGTGGCCTTTTTTGTGCCCCGGTGTTTTTGCTCCGGCGCGCAGAAAGCCTCGCTACGCTTTCATCCATGATGCGGGCAGAGGTCGAGAACGCACGGGTCAACGCCTGGGGCGGCCCGCCGCGGAGCCTGCGCTGGATCCCGGTGGTCATCGCGCTGCTCGTGCAACTCGTCGTCGGGCTGTTCGCGCTGACCGGCGGCGGCCGGCCCGGCGACATCGCCGCCGTGGCGGCCGCGATGCTCTCCTCCATCGCGCTGCTCTGGCTCCGCCGCCACCCGGGACCCACGCTCGTGCTGATCGCACTGCTCACGCTGCCGACCGTCGCGCTCACCACGCTGCCCGTGATCGTTGCCCTGCCACTGGCCTTCGCCGTGATCGGCGCGACCGCGCAGGGTGCACGGGCGTGGGTCTGGGCGACCGTGGGCGGGGCGCTGCTGCTGGCCCTCGTGCTGGGTTTCATCGCCGCGCCGAGCCCGCGCGAGCTGGTGCGCCCGCTCGTCGTGCTCCTCGTGCTCAGCGTGCTCGTCGGCATCGGCGAGGCGGCCCGCAACCGGCGCGAGCGCTTCCTCGAGTATCGCGCGGAGGCCGCCCGCCGCCGCCAGGGCGAGGCGGAGCGCGAACGGGTGCGCATCGCCCGCGAGCTGCACGACGTGCTGGCCCACTCCCTCTCCTCGATCAACGTGCAGGCCGGCGTCGGCCTGCACCTGATAGACGAGCAGCCGGAGAAGGCGGCGGAGGCCCTGGCCAACATCAAGCAGACCAGCAAGGCGGCACTCGAGGAGGTGCGCGGCGTGCTCGGCTTCCTGCGCGGCGCCGTCGACGAGCCGGAGTCCGACCGGCGCACCCCGCAACCCCAGCTGGAGCGCCTGCCCGCCCTGCTCGACTCCTTCGCGGTCGACGGCCTGCCGGTCGAGGTCACCGGGACGGCGCCGGAGGGCCTGCCCCAGCTGGCCGAGCTCACTGTCTACCGGGTCGTGCAGGAGGCGTTGACCAATGTGAGCAGGCATTCCACGTCGAAGCGCGCCGGCGTCGACTTCGCGCTCGACGGCGGAATCTGCACCGTGACGGTTCGGGATGACGGGGCAACCCCGGCCGACGCAGCGCTCGTGGAGGGGCGCGGGCTGCTCGGCATGCGCGAGCGGGCCGCCCTCGTCGGCGGCACGCTCGAGGCCGGATGGCAGCCGGGCGGCGGCTTCCGGGTCGTGCTGCGGCTCCCGGCCACACCGGGGGCGGAGTCGTGACCGGGATCTTCCTCGCCGACGACCAGGCGCTCGTGCGGGGCGGGTTCCGCGCGCTGCTGGAGTCCGAGGCCGACTTCGAGGTCGTCGGGGAGGCGGCGAGCGGCCGCGCGGCCCTCGACGGCGTGCGGCGCACCCGGCCCGACGTGGTGCTGATGGACATCCGGATGCCGGACGGCGACGGCCTGTGGGCCACAGGCGAGATCACGGCCGACCCGAGCCTCGCCCACACCCACGTCGTGGTGGTCACCACCTTCGAGCTCGACGACTACGTGGCGGAGGCGATCCGGGCCGGGGCCAGCGGCTTCCTGGTCAAGGACACCGAGCCCGTCGAGCTCATCCGCGCGGTGCGCGTGGTGGCCGCCGGGGATGCGCTGCTCTCGCCGGGGGTCACCCGCCGGCTGCTGGCGCGGATGGCATCCGGCCTCAAGGAGGCCCCGCACTCGGACCAGCTGGCGCTGCTGACCGAGCGGGAGCGCGAGGTGCTCGCCCTCGTCGGCCGCGGGCTCAGCAACGACGAGATCGCCGCGGAGCTCGTGCTCAGCCCGCTGACGGCGAAGACCCACGTGTCGCGGATGATGAGCAAGCTCGGCGCCCGGGACAGGGTGCACCTCGTCGTGACGGCCTACGAGACCGGGCTAGTGCGGCCCGGCTGGAACTAGCGCCCCGAGCCGGCCGGCTACTCCCGGGGGAGTAGCCGAGGTGACGCCGGCGGGCGGATGTGCCGGGCCGCCGGCGCGGCGAGGCTGGGGTTGTGGCCGGATCCGGCCGCGCCGCCGCTGATTGGAGCCTCATGATCACCGCCCTGCTCACCTCGCCCGCCCTGCACGTCGTCTACCCCGGCGCGGGCTGGGGGTTCCCCGGCTGGTTCTTCTTCTTCATTCCGTTCTTCTGGATCCTCCTGTTCGTCGTGCTCTTCGCCATCTTCGGGCGGCGCTGGCGCGCGGCCGGCCGCGGCTACGGGCCGCACGGCCCGCGCGGCTGGTCGGTCAGTCAGGCCGCAGAGCAGACGCTCTCCGAACGCTTCGCCCGCGGCGACATCGACGAGACCGAGTACCGGGCCCGGCTGGAGGTGTTGCGCGCGAACCGGCCGCCGGAGTAGCCCGCAGCCGCTAAAGTCGAGTGCGGGCAGCACGGCGTTCTGCCCGCACGAAAGCGGAGGCAACACACATGGCCGAATGGCTACAGGGCGAATCGGCGCCGACAGTACTGATCATCGCGGCGGGGGTCCTGCTCCTCGCCCTGGCGGTACTGCTCTGGCTCTGGCTGCGCGCCGCACGCCGGCTGCGCCGCACCGACCGCGACTGGATCAGCGCCGAGCGCACCCGCATCGACCTGGAGCTCTCGCTGGCCGAGCAGACCGGTCGGCTCGGAATCGTGCGCGAGCTGCAGGATGTCGCCGTGCTCAACGTGTCCAGGCTGATCACCCAGGCCGAGGGCGCCAAGTACACGGTCGAGAGCGACCCGAGCTCGGCCTCCCGCGTCGTCAGCGCCCTCGTCGAGTCCGGCCGCGAGGCCGTCGGCGACATGCGCCGCGTGCTCACCGTGGCCCGCGAGGGCGAGTCCGTCTCCTCGCGCCAGCCCGGCCTGCAGTCGGCCCGCGACCTCTTCCGCGTGATGCGCGATGCCGGACTCACCATCGTCTTCGACGAGTCGGGGGAGCGCTACGAGCTGAAGCCCGGCGCCGAGCTGGCCATCTTCCGCATCCTGCAGGGCGCGCTGGCCAACGCGCTCACCCACGGCGGCACCGGCACCGAGGCCAAGGTCAGCTTCAGCTGGACCCGCGACGGCCTGCAGCTGCTCGTGGACGATGACGGCATCCGCGCCAAGGCCCGGCGCGCCGGCCTCGACGCCGACGGCATCAACCGCGACACGGCGTACACGATCGACGACGACCTGCACGCGCTCACCGCGAACCTCACCGGCGCGGGGCTCACCCAGATGAAGCAGCGCGCCGAACTGTACGGCGGCGTGTTCCAGGCCCGCACCGTTCCCGGCGTCGGATTCTCCGTCTCCGTCATATTCCCGGCGCTGCGCTTCCACAACGGGGTGCACAGCGTTAATCTGTCTCGATGACCACAGCGCAGGCCGAAGTCCTCGATGAGCGCGCCGCGCGCGCCGTCGTCGTGCGCGAGGCCTGGGCGGTCGGCATCGCGACCGCGGCCTACGGCATCTCCTTCGGCGCACTGGCCGTCGCCGCCGGCCTCGACGTCTGGCAGGCCTGCTTCCTCAGCCTCGTCATGTTCACCGGCGGCTCGCAGTACGCCCTCGTCGGCGTGCTGGCCTCCGGCGGCGTCGCCGCCGGGCCCACCGCGATCGCCAGCGCCGCGCTGCTCGGCAGCCGCAACGCGATCTACGGCATGCGGATGGCCTCCGTGTTGGGCGGCCGCTGGTGGACGAGGCTCGCCGCGGCCTGGGGCACGATCGACGAGTCGACGGCCGTCGCCCTCGCCCAGCCGACCGCGCACCTGCGCCGGGTCGGCTTCTGGGTGACCGCGGCCGTCATCTTCGTCGGCTGGAACCTGACCACCCTGATCGGCGCCCTGATCGGCGACGCCCTCGGCGATCCGCGCGTCTACGGCCTGGACGCGGCGGCCGCCGCCGCCTTCCTCGCCCTGCTCTGGCCGCGCCTGAAGCGCGTGCAGGCCAGCGCCGTCGCCGTCGCCGCGGCGCTGGTCGCCACCATGCTGACGCCCGTGCTGATGCCCGGGCTGCCGGTGCTCGTCGCCGCGCTCGTCGCCGTCATCGTCGGCGCCTTCAACTGGCTCGGGCGGGAGGAGCGGGCATGACCATGTGGCAGATCGTGATCGCCGCCTCCATCGCCTGTGTGGCGATGAAGATGGCGGGCTACATGGTGCCGCCGCGGGTGCTGCAGAACCCGGCGGTCTCCAGGATCGCCGAGCTGCTCACCGTCGCGCTGCTGGCAGCCCTGATCGGCGTGCAGACGTTCGCGCACGGGCAGGAGGTCGTGCTCGACGCGCGCGTGCCGGCCGTGATCGTGGCCGCGGGGCTGCTCGCCCTGCGGGCGCCGTTCATCGTCGTGGTGATCGCCGCCGCCCTGGTGGCGGCCGGCATCCGCGCCTTCGTCTGAGCGCGCCGCGCCCTAGTCGTCGAGGTCGTCGACGCCGGGCATCCAGGAGTTGCCGGGAACGCCCCAGCCGCGCTTGCGCGTGATCTTGCCGATCAGGCGCTGGTAGCCCTCCTCGACGCGGTCGACGTAGAGCAGGCCGTCCAGGTGGTCGTACTCGTGCTGGAAGATGCGGGCCAGCCAGCCCTCCGCGACGATCTCATACCGCTCGCCCTCGAGGTTCGTCGCCCGCAGGATGGCGCGCTCGGCGCGGCGCAGCGGGAAACGCTCGCCGGGGAAGGACAGGCAGCCCTCCGACTCCTCGTCCTCGTCGGTGGGGCCGACGGTGAGCGGGCTCAGCCAGAGCTCGGGGTTGATGGCGACATCGCGCCACTTCGTGCCGTCGTCCTCGACCCAGGTGAAGGTGAACAGGCGCAGCGGCACACCCACCTGCGGCCCGGCGAGGCCGACGCCGGGGGCGGCATCCATCGTCTCGAACATGTCGGCGACGAGGGTGCGCAGCTCGTCGTCGAAAACGGTCACGGGGGCTGCGGGGGAGTGCAGCACGGGGTCTCCGGAGATCCGGATGGGAAGAACGGCCATGTTCACAGAATATCGGCCCGTTCACGTTAGTGTCGTGGGGTGCCCTTCGAAATCGTTGACCTCGCCGAGGAACTGATCCCGCAAGACCCGAAGGTCGTCTTCGGTATCGTGCTGGCGCTCATCGGGGCAGTCTTCCTCTCGCTCGGCGCGCAGTTCCAGCACCGGGGCGTCGTCAAGGTCGAGCGCAACACGCAGGAGACCGGTGGGAGCGGGCTGAACATCCAGCAGCTCATGCTGCTGCTCGCGCGCCCCTCCTGGGTCATCGGCACGCTCATGCTGGGCTTCGCCGTCGTTCTGCAGCTCTCCAGCCTCTCGCTGGCCCCGATCATCGTCGTGCAGCCGCTCGGCGCGGTCGCGCTGGTGCTGACGGCCATCGTCAACGCGCGCATCAGCAGGGTGGCGCTGAACCGGGCCTCCATCATCGCCATCTGCATGTGCGTCGGCGGCGTCGCCCTGTTCGTGACGATCGCCGCGTTCACCGCCGTCGACAAGCCGGTGACGGATGAGGACCTGGTGACGATCCTGGTGATCCTCGCCATCGTGCTCGTCGCCTTCGTCGTGGCGTTCGCGACGCTGCGCAACCGGTTCAAGGCGCTGTTCTACATCCTCGGCGCCGGCGTCCTGTACGGCTTCGTCGCCACCCTGGCCAAGGTGATCATCAACCGGATCCAGCACCAGAACTTCGAGTGGCTCACCCTCGTGTGCGTCGTCGCGCTGCTCGCCGCGGCCGCCCTCGGCGCCTACTTCGTGCAGAACGCGTACTCGTCCGGCCCGCCGGACCTGGTCATCGCCGGCCTCACCGTCGTCGACCCCCTGGTGGCGGTAGCGATCGGGATCTTCGTGCTGGACGAGGCCTCACAGGCCCCGCTCTGGGCCAACATCGGCTTCGTGGTCGCCGGGGCGATCGCGATCTGGGGCGTCTTCCTGCTGGCCAAGCACCACCCGCAGACCAAATCCTGAACACATGCCCAGTTGCGACGCTCCGGGCGCTATTTGGTAGGGTCACAGCCGACCCGGTTTAGACTGGGGGCACCAATCCCGCTTCACCGCGGCCCATTGACTTTTCGCCGGACGACATTTCCCGGCCCATCACCGTGAGGGAACCTTCCACTTGACTGAAACGCCAGGCTCGTCTCCCGCCGCCCCCGCGGACGGCGCGCAGTCCGCGCAGAAGCCATTGCGTGTGCTGATCGGCGCCGACACCTTCGCCCCCGATGTGAACGGTGCCGCACGCTTCGCCGAGCGCCTTGCCGCCGGCCTCGTCGCCCGCGGCCACGAGGTGCACATCATGGCTCCGGCCGCCTCCCGCAAGCACGGCAGCTGGGAAGAGGTGCACGAGGGCCAGAAGATGATGGCGCACCGCCTGTACAGCTGGCGCTGGTACCCGCACGACTGGCTGCGCTTCGCGCTGCCGTGGCGGATCCGGCAGAACAGCGCCCGGGTGCTCGACCTGGTCAAGCCGGATGTCGTGCACTTCCAGTCGCACATCATCGTCGGGCGCGGCCTCACCATCGAGGCCGAGAAGCGCGGCATCCGCATCGTCGGAACCAACCACTTCATGCCCGAGAACCTGCTTGAGTTCACGCTGCTGCCCAAGGCCTGGCAGGAATGGGCCATCGGCCTGGCCTGGAAGGCGGCCAAGCGCACCTTCGGCCGCGCGGAGTCCGTCACGACGCCGACCGCCAAGGCCGCCCAGTTCCTCGAGCAGTACACCGGGCTCGAGAACGTGCACGCGATCTCCTGCGGCATCGACGCCCACGAGTACACCCCGAACTTCGAGCCGCGCACCGGCAACACGGTGCTCTTCGTCGGCCGTGTCACCGGTGAGAAGCAGATCGACGTGCTGCTCAAGGCGATCAGCCAGCTGCCGCCCGAGCTGGACACCAAGCTGCACATCGTCGGCGGCGGCGACCAGATGCGCAACCTGCAGCACCTGGCCGAGAGCCTGGGCCTCGCCGACCGCGTCGTCTTCCGCGGCTACGTCACCGAGGAGGAGCTGCGCGCCGAGTACACGGCCGCCACCGTCTTCGCCATGCCGTCGATCGCCGAGCTGCAGAGCATCGCGACCATGGAGGCCATGGCCTCCGGGCTGCCGATCGTCGCCGCCAACGCTATGGCGCTGCCGCACCTCGTCGCCGACGGCCATAACGGTTTCCTGTTCGAGCCGAGCAACCCGGCCGCTCTCGCCGCGAAGCTCCGCGCCGTGCTCGAGATGGCCCCGGACGAGCTCACCGCCATGAAGCAGGAGTCGCTCGACCGCATCGTCGTGCACGACATCCAGCGGACGATCAGCACCTTCGAGAGCCTGTATCGTGGGGAGCCGGTGACCGATCCGGTCACCAACGTCGCCTCCGCCGCATCCGCAGAAGACTGATCTTCTGGCCGGATGCCGGCAGGCGCACGGGGCGGTAGCTCAGCTGGTTAGAGCATCGGACTCATAATCCGCCGGTCACGGGTTCAAGTCCCGTCCGCCCTACTGTAATAACGAACTGATCAGGGTTTCTTGTCTTAGTGAAAAGGCAGAAACTTGATACATTCAACGTTTATTCAACACTTATTCGAAGAAAACGCGACTCTGCGGCGCCACGCCAACCCCGTATTCGGCCCGGTTCGATTGAGCTGGGTTGGCCTCGAACACCTACGTGTTATGAACACCGATCGCCTCGCCGGGCTCGGCCTCGAGCCGGTTCTTACCACGAGTGAGCTCGCAGAGTACCTCGGCGTGCACGTGCAGGCTATCTATGATCTGCGCGCCGATGGCCGCGGGCCCTCCGGCATGCGGGTGGGGCGAGAGATTCGCTATCGCATCTCCGATGTCGTCTGTTGGTTGGACGGGCTCCACGAACCAGCCGCGACTCTGGCGCTCGGTCAGAAGGTGCGCTGATGGCCGGTCGGCCCCGCCTCCCTGTCGGCACTTTCGGCGCCATCCAGACGACGCGCCTCGGGCCCGATCGCTATCGGTCTTGGACCCGTTTTCGCGACTGGGACGGGCAGAACCGGCAGGTCACGAGCACGGCGTCGAGCCGCAACGGTGCGATCACCGCGCTCAAGGCCGATCTGGCGCAGCGTATGCACGTCGGCGACACGACAGCCTCGCTGGATGCGGGCTCACCGTTCACTGTGCTCGCTGAAGCCTGGCTGGAAGACCTCATGCTCGACATGGACCGTGCGGACAGCACGAAAGAAATCTATGAGCGAGAACTGCGCACCCTCGTGTTGCCGACCTTTGAGCACTTCACGGTGCGTGAGGTGACCGTCAGCCGTATTGAGCGTTTTCTCAAGGTGCAGCGGGCAAAGTCCTACCCGCGTGCGAAGCACTCCAAAACCATCCTCGGCATGGTGCTGGGCTTCGCCGTGCGGCGCGAGATCATTCCGCGCAACCCGGTCAAGGAAACCACGCGGATGAAGAAGCCGCCGCACACACCCAAAGCCCTCACCATGGAGCAGATCTCCGCGATCCGCATCGCCGCGCGGGACTGGCGCTCTGCCCCGGGCACGCTGGGGCCGCGGCCCGACGGTCAGGTGCGGGATCTCATTGAGGTGATGCTCGGCACGGCGACGCGCATCGGTGAGACGCTAGCGCTCCGCAAGTGTGACGTCGACATGGCAGCCGACCCGCCCCGCGTGTACATCAACGGCACGGTGATCGTCGGCACGGGCAAGGGCGTGTACCGGCAGGAGCATCCGAAAACGCACGAGTCGAATCGCGTCTTGGCCGTGCCGGCGTTCGCTGCTGAGGTGATTCGACATCGTCTGGCATTGATAGCCGGGGAGGATGCAGAGCATCTGTTGTTCATCTCGCGGAATGGCACTCCGCTCGCCCCAAACAACGTCAGGCGCAACTTCCGCGAGATCCTCAAGCTCGCGGGCCTCGAGGAGATGGAGATCACCCCGCACGCGTTCCGCCGAACGGGCGCGACGCTGCTTGCCAACGAGCTCGGCATCCAGGCCGCGGCTGACATGCTCGGGCACACCTCGACCTCGACGACGAAGGAGCACTACGCCGAGCCGGATCGCACGGTGAAGTCTGCGCCGGCGGAGGTGCTGCAACGTTTGGGGCCGGACTCGCTGTAGCGACATGTGGGGAGGCAGGAGATTCGGGTTCCTGACACATCGTGGACGCCATGCCGAGGGACGCATGTAGCTCTCTGATCAACGAGACATCGATTCTCGATTGACGCGGTGCATTGCGAATGACAGCTGCATGAGTCGCCATTGACCGGGGACACTCTCGCCTACGAGAGTTGCGCAGCTTGCTAGGTTCCGGGTATGGGCGACGACGTTGCGCCTGACTACTCGTAGTCGCCTCCGCATCTACACCATGTCGCCTGCAGGGTTGCTCAGGCAGACGCGCTGATCTTCACAATTGGACAGCTAGCGCTGGCTTTTGCGGACCGCTGGACGCTAGTCAAACTCGAGGCGCCTTCGGGTTCGTATGGTTTTGCCTGGCCCCCCACAGGCCGTCCGCGCCGGCGCGGTGCAGGGCCTGTCGACGAGGTCGCCCGCCCGGTCCGAGAACGGCCCCGACACTGTCGGCGGCGGCCCCTTCCGCCGGGACACGCCCAGCAGCCCCACGCGGCGCATCAGCCGTTCCACCGTGCTCCGCGCGACCGGATGGCCGTCGCGGCGCAGCTGCGCGTGCACCTTCGGGGCGCCGTAGACGCCGTAGTTCTTCGGGTGCACGTCCTGGATCCTCACCGCCGTCGCGTGGCTTCCTGGGCGAAGAAGGTGAACGCTTTTTCAAGAGCGTCCGATCCAGTTTCAGGTCTGCATTCTCTATCCGCAGCCTTAACAGCTCGGCCCGCCTGGACTCTGTCACGTCCGCCTGCCCGGTCTCGTTGCGGGCCTTGAACGCGATCACCAAACGACCCAAGTGGCCTCGTTGATGCCGAGCTCACGTGCAACGGTGGCGACTGCCTTGCCGGTCGTGATGACCAGCTTCACGGCCTCGTCCTTGTGCTCGGGAGTGAGCGGCCGATGTGTCCTTGCCAGAGTGAGCATTCTCTGCTGTGAGGTGTCCACTCGCCGGGGTCAAAGTCGATTTCGAGCTGATCGTTGTACGCCGCGAACTCCGTCGCTGATAAACCGAGAGCGTTTTCGTGGACGGGGTCCTCGAAGACGAACTTCGCGGCGAAGCTTTCCGCGGTGGCTTGCTTCGATGCGCTGATCGACGAGGCGACGGACTCCTAGCTCCGTCTCGAATCCTTACCAGAGGAGCTGGCCGACACCGGCAACGCACTCCCCAAGATCAGGAGGGCACCGATCGATCCGACCGCCACCACCCCCATATGGCTATTCTTCTACTCAAATCCATCTCCCATTGCCTTTCGAGGCTTGAGGGATATTGGTCTCCAATAGGCCGTTGCTAGGGGATGCTCGGCGCGTGGATGAAAGGTTGATTGCTTCCCCTTCGATTCGGACTCAACCCGTAAGCTGGATGCGCGAACGGGGGGTGGGAGCTGGTGGAGGAACGAGACTCAGATGCGGCCCTGTGGTTAGAGGCGGTTTCTGGCACCGAGCGTGCCTTCGCTGTCATCTTCGACCGGCATCGAGCCAGAGTATTCCGTGCGGCGTATCGGCGGGTCGGTAACGTCGCTGATGCTGAGGACGCCGTCGCAATCGTCTTCCTCGAGGCGTGGCGACTCCGCAAGAAAGTGCGGATCGTTGACGGCTCGCTTCTTCCGTGGCTCCTGACTGTGACAACCAACGTCACACGGAATCTGACGCGAGCTCAGCGCCGCTACAGGCGCCTCATCGGCAATCTTCCGCCCAGCCCCTCAGCCGAAGACGCGGCACCCCAGATCGATGCACGGATAGATCTTCATATGCGCGGGAACCGCCTCGCTCAGGCGCTCCGGAAACTTGCCCCAGCCGATCGTGCAGTGGTCGATCTATGTCTGGTCGAAGAGCTGCCAATCGCTGCCGCTGCCGCTGTTCTGGGCATTCCCGCGGGCACCGTAAAATCGCGACTTCATCGAGCACGCGGCCAACTCCGTACCGAATTGACGGATGTGGACACATCAGTAGCAGACGGCGAGATAACGAGAGGAGGCGCGCACCGTGAACACCTATGACGTACCCGCCATGACTCCGGAACGAACTGATGCGATCCGTGAGCTGTTAATGCAGCGCCTTCGCGGCGAGCCTCACGAAGTAGCACGGCGAACACGGCGGCGAATCCTCGCAGGAAGCTTCGCGGGTTTGCTCCTCGTTGGTGGTTTCGCCACGGGAGCGGCGATCGTTCTAAATGCCACCCATATGTCCAACATGAACCTCGTTCACTGCCTCAGCTCCACCGATGTCAACCCTGACGGAAGCTACCCCGGGTCGTCTGCAACCCTCGAGAACGGTGGCGGATCAGGTCACGTAGCAGATGCAATAGTGCTGTGCACGCAGATGTGGGAAGAGGGCGCGCTCAGTGATGACTCAGACCCCACAGCTCCCGCACATGCGCCGGGAGTCGCGCCACCGCTGCAAATTTGCGTGCTCCGAGACGGAAGCGCAGCGGTCGTTCCGAGTTCTTCAGAATCGATTTGTCTCTCGCTCGGAATGGCGCCACTCGACCGCGAGTAGATCTACCCAAACGTGCCCGCCGGCCGGAAAACGAGAGACTTCACGTTGTCGTTCCAGCCTCCGATTGAAGAGCAGTACGGGGTGCAATTCAGTTTGCTTCCACCGTAGTTTGTGGCCGTGTATAGGGTGAGCCAACACCCATTCGAGCCTCGGGCTGAGCTAATGCTGTTGTCCCATCCCGCCGTCAGCGTCGAAAATCCGAACGTCACCTCCGCGCAACCGCTCGAGCCGTAGAACGCCAGGCTTGCACCTGTTCCATTGGCATCTTTGTAGACGGTCCCGAGCAGCACGTTCGCGGTAACCCCTCGTGCAGCGTTGCCTGCACCCACCTTCTCCAGAAACGCATTCAGCCCATCGGTCGTGCCGAAGCACACCGGCTCGGCCAACTCCTCCGTTGAGCCGAGCTGAGCTGCCTCAACAGCACAATGCTCTACGGCGGGTGAACTCTCGACGGCCACCGCCGTCGTAGCCGAGCCCAAGCTGAGTGCCACAGCCCCGATGACCGCCCCCACACATTGAACGATTCGATTCTTCACAACTTCCTCCTGGAACAGAGAGCTCCTCGTAAGCCCTTTGACATGAGATGTCCGATGAGACGTACGCGGTCCAGATCACGTCGACCTCAACTCGTGAAACTGGCTAGCGCTCAGCTCGAGCAGCGGTGGGAGCTCGACGGAGATCATCGCGCCACCAGCACCATGATTCCGAGCCCTAGAGAACGAGGCTCCGGTAGCCGACCCCATCAGCTCTTCGCTTCTCTAGACGTATGCGCCTGGCGCACCCGCACCGCTGGTGCTGCCATCAAGGGCGAGAAGCTCTACGCCTGAGCCCGGATCCGCATCAACCGCTCGACCGGAACCGGCGAGCACTGGCTACTGGGCTGCCGGTCGGTGAAAGATCCATCAGACTTGGCCCACTTCATCTGCCACACTCCGTAGAACGTCACCCTCATTGAGCCCGCGAGGGCTGCCAGAGCCCGCGGGCCATTGAGGAAACCTGTCAAACCTCCAAAGGCGAGACCGGACTCGATCACTACCAAGTCCGCCAGAACACCGGCTGGTATCGGCACATCGTTCTCTCCATGTTCGCCCCGCCTGCCTTGGCACCAGCTGCTCAAGCTTGGGGGCCAAGAACCAGGCTACGGGCAACTGGCAAAACTCTCAGTTCCTGGCATCAGGCACCTCATCGCATGGCTCGTATGGCCCCGAGCCCGCAACCCACACCGCTTGATCCGCTGGGCCCTATGGCGAGGCACGAAAGGTGCGGTCTCGGTAGCGATCGAAGATCACTAGGAAAAGGCGCTCGGTTCCCGAGATTGCTTCTAGCCACAGCGCGGAATCCGACTTTTGTTCGCTCTTCACTTGCACCCCTCATCGGTCATTCTACGAACGCGAGGGATATCAGGTCAGACGTGAACCATTCGCGGCGATCCGGACATCTCTTAGTAAGCCTGCGCCTGGGGCCGACATCGATGAGAAAGGAACCGCCCATGAATCTAGCCGCAACTCGAGAGAATCTCGAGCCTTCCGAAACGCGCGACCCGGGGCATCGCCGTCGCGGGTTGATGCTACTAGTCGGGACATTTGTCATGACCTTTCTCGTTGGTTTCGGCCTCCAGCCGGCATCGGCTGGCGACGCCAGTAGCGACACTGGAACGTTCACAGTTTCCGGCAAGACCTACACAAATTACGCGACCGTAACGGGCAACACCTCCGGACACTGGGCATCGGCAAGGACAACGACCTCACGACCGGGGGCTCAGAACGGGGACATGGGTTCCAAGGGGAGGCTATTCACTAGCAACAATTCCCTGAGCTGCGAGGGCAACATCACCTACAACTCAGGGGCGTCCTACGCCAACGGAGACTCTTGCACTAGATGGCAAACGGGATCCTGGTACTCATACGGCGTATCGTACGGCTGGAACGGGAGCGGCTATAATCCGGTCTACACCTTCCAATCCCGACTCCAGAACTCCTAGGAAGGACGGTCAATCATGAAGAAACGCACCACCACACTCGCAGTTGGCGTAGCGGTTCTCGCGCTCGCCGGCCTTGGCACGGGAACAGCAGTCGCATACGTTCCCACGCTCTTCGCCCCTGCAGGGCTGACTGCGGAGGGCATGCAATCGAAGCCCCTACCCGCACCCGAGTATGAAATGAACCGGCAGGGTCTCACTTACGGTTCCGCAGTCGATGCCATCTCACCTGAGACAGAGCCTGACCTGATTCAAGCAGTGGCGACCAACGGCAAGGAAGGTTTCGTCAGGAAGACTGAGCTTGATGCCGTCAATGGGACAGCGGCTCAGGCATCGTTCAAATCTCCGGAGGACGCTCTGAAATGGCAGGCGACCGAAGGGGCGAAGGACCACGTAATCCCGGTCTACGGGGTTGACGGGTCAACGGTTCTCGGGGAATTTCTCGTCGTCGGCCAGGTCACACAAAGCAGGGGCGCCGGAGTGAAGTAGGACGAGGTCAATCCAACCTCACACCGTCGTCGGACAAGCGGTCGAGTGTTCTCGGCCGCAATCTGAACGCTGGCTTGGCTTCAACAGCCAAGCCAGCGTTGGGGTTGGCAAGCGCACAAAGCTGACGAATTGGGGCTTCACCGTCGTCTCCCGTGACAGCTGTGTGAAACGCGTCACCGGCGTTAGATCAAAGCCCCCTGACCCCAATGTGACGCAGCTGTACGGCAGCGGTTTGCAATAGCGCGGATGCATAGTCCCGCCAGTATTCTTGCGGAGCTCTACAGCGAGGCTGGATCATCCCCGGGCAGCTGTGCGTAAAAGTCCGCTTCGGCCGCGTTTCGTTTGGTGACGTCATCCACTACGAACTGTGCAAAGTCATCGTCGCGTCTATCGATCTGGACTCCGTCGATGTCCGTGGCAGCCGGCTCACCAGGCCAGGAGGTTTGCCGTGTCGGCCGGTCTCGATCGAGGCGAGTGCCCGACGTAGCGACCCAGTCGTGGAGGCGTTGGCGCGCGTCAGCGAAGTCGCGGTGCCAGCCGAGCGGGGCCGAGCCGTGTTGGTCAGGGTCGTAGGCGCAGAGCCAGTGCAGGTGGAGTGCGGAGAGCTCCCAGACGAGCTCTGGGTGTCGGTGCCAGAACGGCGGCACGATTGACGCAGGGAGACCGTACGTGCGCCGTAGCCAGTTCACCCACCGGTTGAGCTCAATCCATTCGGTCTGGGCGTCTTCAGCGGTCAGGAGATTCCAGTTCACCGGGTGTGGCGGCTCAGCGTCAATCGGCCCGTCAACATCGTCGTAAGCAGCTGCGCTTTGCGGTGCATCCGTATCGCCAGTGGGCCACTCGCCCGAGTAGGCCGACATCGTGCCGCTCACATCACGCGTGCGACTGAGCGGGCCCGATCTGGAATCGGGGTTGGCTGGGCGTCCAGTTGTGCGATCGGGTGCTCATGGTCGGGGCTCGTGGACGAGCGGCGGGCGCGGTCGACGTCGTAGTTCGTGCGGGCCAGGTCATGGCCGATCTTCTTCGCGACAAATTCCTCTCGCTCCAAGGCCATGCCGTCATGGACGAAGGTGAACGAGCGCACATAGCCTTCGGCAACGAAACTGTCACCCTTCGCGAACCGCGTGTACGCCCGTTCAGCGGTGGCGCGGTAGGCGACCATGTCGTGGAATGTTGGCTCCAGCTCCGTAAAGCCGCCGCCGTCATCGCGGCGGAAGTGCGGTTGGCCGATGCGCACGTAGAAGCGCGTGTCGCCGGCTTCGGTGACAGACTGTTGCGGTTCCGAAGCGATGAAGCCTGAGAGCGATTGCTGCGTGTGGAATGCCATGGGACTGTCCTCCAAATGATGGGCGGATTCGTTGAGATCCGCTTCTACTTGGAGGTGCGCCAGACGGGCCATGGTTTCGAGCGCAGGCAGGCACCGTCATTCTGCATCGGTGATCGGATGCTCGGGAGGCGCCTGGTGAGCCGGCAGACGCAAGAACGACTCGATCTCCGTGCGATTCGCTCGCAGTACTTTCGCGTCCTTGCGTTCCGTCCACATGCGGAACTGGGCAACGACGGGCGGAGCCGCGCGCAGCATGATGAGGCCGGTGCCGAATGGGAGGGTGCGGATCGTGTCGGGCGGCATGATCGCGACGCGGCGGATCGAGCGTTGTGAAGAGCGGGAACCGCGGTCGCCAATCGTCGACGAGTTGGTGGACTCGTCGCGCTCGCCGATCAGGGTCGAGAGGTCGTGCAGGTCTCGCGAGTTGGATGCTCCGCCGAGCACGATCTTGACGATCGACGCGTCCCAGATGGCGCCGGCCGCGTTGTCGCTCCACTTGGTGCGCGCCTGCGCGAGTGATTGCAGAACGGGAATCGTCGTGATGCCGGTGCCTCCACCCTCCGCCATGAGGTTCGGGAGCGACGGGAGGGGAGCGAGGTTGCCGATCTCGTCGAGTGCCAGCAGCAGGGGCGGGTCGAGACGGGCTCCGGTGTTGCGCGCGGCGATGCGGCGGGCGGTCTCGATGAGGTCTTCAACAAACGCCGCGACGAGTGCAGCGGAGTTGTTCGCGCCGGCGCCGGTGGCGAGCAAATACAGGGTGCCGTTGCTGCGCAGGAAGCGCTCAGGGTCGAAGCCTTCGCCGTCGTCGGGGGAGACGGCATCCAGCACTCGAGGGTCGGCCAACGCTCCCAAGGCGAGGGAGACGCCCTGCCAGATGGAGTCGCGTGTGCGCGGGTCGGCCTCGAGCATCGCTTGCAGCGAGTCTCCCCAGCCGGTGGCGGCGGCCGGGGTGCTGAGCAGGATGGACACCGCGTCGTGGGCGGCGGCGGGATCGAGGGTCCAGCGGAAGAGCTCAGCGGGCGAGCTGTGGTCGAGGGCCGCCGCGTGCAGCAACGATTGGAGTGCCGTGCGGGTCTTCGCCTCCCAGAATCCGCCGCCGTCGACACCACCCGCGGCCAACCCGGTGCCGGCGGCCAGCCCCGTCGCCCGGATCATGGCCGTGAGCGGGTCTTCGCATCCGCGGATCGGCGACCAGCGCAGCCCCACCGGGATGCCCGCAGCGAGCTGTTGCGGGTCGAACACAGCAACCGGGCCGAGCCGTTGCCGAGCCCGCAATGTGGCGGTGAGGTTGTCAGGGCGCGTGGAGGTGGTGACGACGGGGCCGGGGGCGTCGAGGATGGAGTTGATCACGATGTGTGCCCCTTTGCCGGAGCGTGGTGGGCCGATGACGAGGATCGAGTCTTCGACGCTTGCCCACACCGTGGTGCCGCGTGCTCGGCCGATGCGGTAGCCGACGTCGCTTGGTCGGGCCTTCGTCAGGGAGGGGCGTAGGTGTGCCGCGCGCTTCATGAGGGCTGAGCGTGAAGCGGCGCGGGCGACTTCGGCGCGGGTGGCAATGCCGGGGATGCGATGCGGGTCGTACCTGGCGGTGCGTCCTGAGTCGCGCAGCATCCTCCACAGCCAGATCGTCGCGGTCACCGCTATCCCGAGCAGCACGGCGACCGCGAGCCAGTACGCAAATGGGCTGAGGTCCGGTGCGTTCAGTGCCGCGGATGGGTTGCCCAGGTTGAAGAGCACCGCGAGCCCGGATGCCGGCCCGCCGGAGGGTTGCGCGATGCCCGTCGCCCAGGCCGCGACTGCGCCTGCGGCTCGGAGCAGCAGGGCGAGGGCTGCGGCACCGATCAGGAGCCCGACGCCGAGGTTGGTGAGCTCGTCGCCGAGTGTGCCTTGGGCTCGTGTGGTGCTCATTGCAGCGTCGCCACTCTCTCGGCGGTGTTCAGAGCACCAGACCGGGGCCGGTCCGCGCGGCGTTTCGACTGGGCGCGTGCACAAATGTTCGGTCGCCGGAGAACCCGGCGGTTGAGTCCAGCAGGTCGGTGACGTCTTGTGCGTCGGTGACGAGGCTCGCGATGCCCTCGTGGATCAGCCGATGACAGCCCGAGCTCGCCGCGCTCGTCACCGGGCCGGGGACCGCGCCGACCGGTCGGCCGAGAGCGTGCGCTTGGCTGGCGACGTTCAGTGATCCGGAGCGATGCCCGGCTTCGACGACGACCGTTGCGCCGGAGAGCGCCGCGAGAATTCGGTTGCGCTGCAGGAAACGCCACCGCGTCGGGATGGAACCCGGTGGCAGCTCGGTGAGAAGCAGGCCGCCGCTCTGCTCGATGCGTTCGAAGAGTTGTTCATGGCCGGTGGGGTAGAGCCGGTCGAGCCCGCCCGCGAGCACAGCGATAGTTGAACCGGGGGAGGTCGCGGTCGCGGCGCGGTGCACGGAGCCGTCGATGCCGTACGCGCCCCCGGAGAGGATCACGCGCCCCTGGGATGCGAGCGCCGAGGCCAGCTCGGTGGAGACATACTCGCCATACGCCGTCGCGGCGCGGGCTCCGACGACGGTGACCTTGCCGGGGAGCCCGGCCGATAGCAGTCCCGGATCGCCCCGGAGCCAGAGCGCAATCGGCGCACCCACGCCGAGCTGTTGCAGCTCGCCCGGCCACTCAACGTCCTCCGGAGTCAGCAACCGCATGCCGGTGCGCTCCATGTCGCCACGAATGCGGTCTGCCTGACCGGGGTTGAGGCGTGGGGCAAGCCTTCGCCGCCACAGCTCACCCTCCGCCGGATCGACTCCATTCGGGAGACGATCGCCGGACGTGATCAGCTGCACGGTCTCAATCGCGCCAAGCCGGGCGAGCAGCGTGCCCGTGATGGTGTCGCCCGGCTCCGACAGCGCAGCCAGCGTCATCCGCGCCTCTCTCGCTTCGTCAGCATTCGCAGCCATCGCCCTGCCTCCTCGATCCACATCACAGGTGCGCCCCGGCACACGCGTGCCTACATGCCCGCGGTCATCCGGCCCGTGGTGTCGAACACCGCGAGCTCATCGGGGTGCAGCTGGTGCTGCACAACGAAGCTGCGATCCTTCACCCGCCACAGGCCCTGCCCGGTGCCGAGCGCGGGAAGCAACTTCTGCTCAGTGCCGCTGAGCCCGAGCGCGCTCGCCGTGGACCCGAGTTGGTCGGCCTCTTGCCGGTAGACGATGCGCGTTTCGGCGTTCGCCAGCAGCGATGACGCGAGGGCGCGCATCGCGGAGTCCGAGTCGCCGACGTTGTCGAGGTCGCTGAGCTTGTGGAAGATGAGCATGTTCGCGATGCCGTAGTGCCGGGCGAGGCGCCAGTGGGCGTCCATGCGGCGGAGGAGTGCCGGGTAGGCCATGAGGCGCCACGCCTCGTCGTAGATCACCCATTGTTGGCCGCCCGCCGGGTCGGCGAGCGCCGACTCCATCCACGCCGACGAGCACGTCATCAGCACGGAGATCAGCGTCGAGTTCTCCGCCACCCGCGAGAGATCGAGGGAAACCATCGGCAGCGAGGGGTCGAAGCGCACGGTGGACGGTCCATCGAAGAGCCCAGCGAGGTCGCCAGCGACGAGGCGTCGCAGCGCATGGCCTACGAGGCGTCCGTCGTCCGCGAGCCGGCCTTCGTCGTCTTCGGGGTTCGGGGCGAGGATGCGCTCAACGACCATGGGCAGGATCGGCACCTCGGCGCTTCGCACAGCATCGGCCAGCGCCAGATCGATCGCCGTGTGCTCGAGCGGGCTGAGGGGTCGATCGAGCACCGTCTCGGCGAGGGCGCCGATCAGCTCGCGTCGCCGTGCGGCCAGCTGCGCCGCCCATTCGGTGTCGGTGGCGGATGCCGCGCGGTGGCCCTCATCGAGCGGATTCAGCCGGTTGCGCAAGCCGTGGCCGAGGATGATCGCCTTGCCGCCGACGGCCTCGGCGACAGCGGTGTGCTCGCCCTTCGGGTCGCCGGGCACGTAGACGCGTCGACCGAAGGGGAGCGAGCGCGTGTAGAGCGACTTGGCCAGCGAGGACTTGCCGGAGCCGACGATGCCGGCCAGGACGACGTTGGGAGCGGTGATCATCCCGCGCTGGTAGAGCACCCACGGGTCGTAGACGAAGGATGCCCCCGAGTAGAGGTCTTGGCCGACGAAGACGCCGGCCGAGCCGAGCCCGGCCTCGGCGAGGAACGGATAGTGGCCGGACAGCGTCGCGGACGTGTCTTGGTGCTTCGGCAGGCGCAGCCGCCCCGGCATCCGCAGCTGTGCGGGGCCCGCCTCGCCGCCAGCGGGGAGGCAGGCCGACTGGCGGGCTTCGTCGCGCTCAGCCCGCCAGCGGGCGCGCGCCTCGCGCTGATTGGTGCGGCGAGCATCAGCTTCTATGGTGGATGCTTCACGCCGGCGTGCATGTCGGTCTCGCCGAAGTTCGCCGCGCGGTTCGATCAGCGCGGTGGTGTGCAGCCGTTCATCTCCAGACCTGTTCACAATGAGACCGCGTGCCCGGTCTTGCTCGTCGCCCGGTCGCCGCTGCCGGCCCAGGTGTCGGCGACGTCCTGACGAGCTCGAAGCGACTGAGCGACGGGTGCTCTCGGCGCGGTGACGAGCGTCCGTTCAGGATCGGCACTGTAACGGCGGAGGAGCGAGACGTACCCGAACGATGCGTTGTAGGTCAACGCGTAGGGGGAGCCGAAAACTTCAACTGTCCGGTCGGTGTGCCCGGCCGGGATGCGGTCGTACACATAGCCGTTCATGAGCGCGGCGTCGACCGTCTCGTTGCCGAAGTCCCACTGTTGCAGATACTCGATCGCCGCAGCGGGGCCGCTGTGATCGATTAAATCAAGGAGGTCGTCGGCCTCGCCGCCCTGCAGGAAGATGATGCTGATCCAGCGGGATGCCGGGGCTCTGCCGCGATCATTGAACATGGCGACTCCAATCAGGGACTTCTGCCCAACAGGTGCGCACGGCTCCCATACCCCTTCGCGCGGGCGAAAAGCACTGTCAGCGCCCCTACTAACCTGAACGCGTTAGCCACACTTCACGAGAGCTGCCCGCGTTTCGGGCGAGAGCCCGTGAATGCTGGCATGTGAAAGTCGACACCGAACGCGCGCAGCACTGACGGTTCGAGGTCGTAGTTGCGATCACTGCTAAAGGAAATAGTGCACATGACCGACGCTGTGGGTGCGACGGGTATCTCCCGGGTACCCCCAAAACAGGCGGTGACCCCCGTCATACGTCTTCTGCACGGGAGACGTGCCGCCTAAACGCTTCGACATGCGCGCGTATCTGCGAGGATCTCCTCAGGGCGGCCTCGCCGCAATCTGACGAGGTTCGGTTCCTCACCGGCTGCGAATAAGAAGGATCAGTGATGGCTGTACAAGCAACTATTGAGATTGACGACGATAGATGGGCGAAACGCCCCTACGGCGTGAAGTTCGACGACCCGGACTGTGACAGTAGGTTTGGCAGGAACGGGTTCACCAGTCGCGGGCCGTGCCACGACCTCATTGAGCAAGCGAAGGCGGCTGGCTTCGACGTCGCCGAGGTCCTCGAGCGCTTTTACTAGGCCTACTCCTGTCATGGGGAGCGTGCAGTGCAGGCGCTTAGATCGAGCGTGGGCTTGATGTCTTGCGCGGAAGCAGACCCGTTGGCTTCAAACTGGAACCAAGTTGCGCATTGCGAGCGGATTCCGTTTGCTGCCGAGCCGAGATCTGCAGGTGGAAGCTCGGGTCGATCAATGCTCTCCGTCCGGGCGTACCTGCCAGCGAAGCTCCAGGGTGTGGTCGAGGTGACTGCCAGGCAAGTACTCCAGCCAGCATCCTTGCGTCCGCATAGATCGGGTTTGGGAGGTATCCGTTGACCAGCTGTCTCCACCAATTCGACGAAGGACGTCACGATGACGTCGTGTCGATGGTTGGCTATCCCTCGCCAATGCTGAGCGGCGGACACAACCTCGATCGAACTCCCTTTACCAGCGACAGCCGTCCCGATGTCAGAACAAAAGATTTACATGAAGTTCCCTGATATCGCCGACCATGGCCCCATAATCTTGGCGCCGGACCTAGCGATCAAACGCTCCGACACAGCGGCAAGGCGGCCGCCGTGAACGCCTGCGCTTGCTGTCCGACGAGTCGGCGCGTCTCGCACGACGCCTGGATGGCGGCCTGCTCGATCGTGGAGACCGCCGCGTCCAGATTATCGGCGCTTGAGGCTGTAATGCAGATGAGACCGGTCGTATGCAGCACACCGTGGCCGGCGGTGAGGTCGGCCTCCTGCTGCAGCACATCTTCGTACTCGGCATTCGCGCCGGCATCCTCGATCTGGCCGATGCGCTTGCGCTGGTGGGCGTCGCTGATCAGCTCGGTCTTCTTCTTGCGGAGGTCGCGGGCCGCTTGATCGGCGCGCACGGGCAGGTAGTGCAGCGACACCGTGCGCAGCACACCGTTGGTGAAGACGACGGGGGAGAGGAAGCCGGGGTACACCTGTGAGCGTGGCCATTCGCTGATCCACAGCACCGCGTGGAATGCGCTGTCGGTGCGGAGCCGATCCCAGCTCTCGGTGACGGCCACTGGGCCGGCGGTGGCCAGGTCACGTCCGACTTCGCGGTGGCGTTCCAGGGCGACGCCGACGGCGGGGTCATATGCCGTGCGCAGGATGTTGGCGAGCTCGTCGGCCGTGAGCCACCCGCCGACTGCGAGATCCGCTGCGCGCAGGGCGCCGGTGAGGGCGGCCATCTCCTGTCTGAGCACCGTCGCCGCCCCGCGCATGCCACCGCCCTGCGTGTGGATCTGTCGGGACGCGGCGTGGAGGTCGAGCGCGAGACTGATCGTGGTCGCGTGGCGTTCGCCAGCCGGGCCGGCACGTTCGATCAGGTCGCGGTACGTGGCGGCCGCCCAGCCGTCATCGTTGATGCCGTGCTGCTCCCACCACTCTGCGAGACCGGTGCCGGAGTCGGGCAGGGTGCGCTCCGACAGCTGCAGGCGGGCGATGCGGCCAGATCGGCACGCGCCGGCAAGCACGCGGCCCCACCCGGCCACGCGGCGGTTCTGCTCGCCCGGGTCGAGCAGCGCGAAAGCCGGGTGCGACACCGCGACGATCGCAGTCAGCGTCTGTTCGTGCGGGTCGTGCACCATCACGGCGCCAGACTCCGGATCGTTCCACTCACGCAACGAGGCCGCGTCGCCGGGGAGAGCGAGGGTGCCGACGGGGCGTGGGCGGATGACGCGGCGCCGGTAGGTGAGTTGGCCGCGTGCGCTGCGCCACATCCAGCGGCTGACGATCGGCATCCACTCGACGAGTTTGCGTCCGCCGATCGCGATGGCGGCAGTGAGCGCCGCCGTGCCCCAGATCGGGCTCGTCCAGGCGATGCCCGGGGCGCCCGCCGTGTAGAGCGCGGTGACAAGGGTGAGTACCCCGGTCGACACGGCGATCAGTTGCGGCAGCGAGAGCCCGAGCAGGATGCCGCGGCGGGCCAGCCGTGAGAACTGCACGGGGGAGAGCTGATACGCGGTGCGGTTGCCGTCCGCGGTCATGATCACACGTCCCTTCGTGCTTGTGCGGTGATGGGGGAATGCGCACCTGGTGACGGCGAGGAAACCCGCGGGCGCCGGCGGCCGACGACCGGCGGTGCTGGACTCGCCGGGGCAGGCGCAGCGACGTCGTCGGCTGATGGCGCGTGGGCGTCGGCCTTCCGGCCGATCGCATTGCCGACTTGCGGGCCGGCCTTGGCCGCTCCACCGACTACTGACGCACCGACGGTCACGGCCGCTGCGGCCGGCACTGCGGTGGTGCCCGCGCCCGCGGTGCCCGCTCTGGCGCCGCCACCGCCCGCCGTGCCAGCGCTCGAGGTGGCTGGGGTGGCAGTGCCGCCTGCAGTGGCAGAACCGCGACCACCCTGTGCGGCGGTAGGCACAGCGCGGCCCTCTGCAGGTGTCGCGTTCTCGATGTCCTTGCTCGGGCCGAGGATCTTCTTCGCGTTCTCCGCCATCGGTGTGCTCGGCACAGGAACGGGCCGGTTCAGTGCGGACTTGGCTTCCTGCTCGCTCGACATCGCGTGGTACATGTCGAACCCGACGAAGCTCAGGAACTTGTAGGTGATGTAAGGTGCGAAAGCGGCGATGAACATCAGCACGATGCCCGCGATCGGATCGCTGATCGAGGCGAGGTCCGCATCGATGGGCGCGGAGACCTGGGAAACGGCAACCAGGAAGATGACGACGAGCACCAGCTTCGACAGGATCAAGGCGAGCACGAACGCGACCCACTTCGTGAACCACCCCTTCGACGCGTCCCAGGTTGCGCCCGCGAGAGCGATCGGCCCAAACACGATCGCGACGAGTAGCAGTGCCTTGCGGACGAGGAGCGAGAACCACACGATCGCGGCTGCACTGATTGCGAGCGCTGAGAGAAAGATCGTCACGATCGCACCGACACCGGGGGCAGCGATACTGATCGTCGTGAGACCGCCGGCGAGAAGCGCGATGCGGTCGCCCATTCCCTCCATGGTGTTGCCGCTGGCCTGCACGACGCCGATCGCCAAATGATCGGTGATCTCAAGCATCAGGCCAGTGAGGGTGATGAGCACGAAGGAACCGAGCACCGACTTGGCGAGGCCGAGCGCGGCTCGGGAGAGCGCAGTCGGGTCGCGGTGCACCAGCCCGGTGATGAGTTGCAGGCAGAAGAGCACCAGGGTGACGAAGACGGCGACGCCGAAGAGCACGTTGTACACGTCGAGGTATCCGGGGTCGGTGACGTCGACGAGAGTCGTTGTGTCGAATGCTGCCCAGACGGCTTCGAAGAGCCAGGCCGCGGCCGCGCCCATCGCGCTCGCGAGCCAGTCGAACGGTGCCGCGATCAGCGAAGCGGTGCCTTCGCCGACGGTGCTGCACACCTCGGCGATGACGGGGATGTCGCAGACACTCATCGCTCTGACCGGTTGTCTCGCTGGGTCAGACGGTTTGTCCGACGCCCCAGAAGAAGTTGATGAGTGTGACGGCCGCGCCGCAGATGATCGCTGCGCCACACGACACCAGTACGCCGAGCTTGCCGCGCGACGCCAGGTGCGGGTTGGACGAGTTGGCGCCGAACCCCCAGACGATCGCCGAGATGATCAGGGCGAGCACGCTCAGGATCAGCCCGACCGTCATCACCGCGCCGACGATGACGCGCAGCTGCTCGATGCCCGGAAGGCCGGTCCCGTTCGGGTCGATGTCGATCACAGGGTGCTCCCTCGCTCGTTGAATGGGTACGAACGTGAGGAGCGCACAGCGCTTCCGCGAGCTACAGAGGAACGCGCCATTGCGTATGCAAACGAAGCCGGACCGTTCTCTTGGCACGCAGATCATCGGATATCGCCGACGACGCTTCCGCACAACTAGCGAGCGCTGATGACGCTGATCACGCTGTCGTGGGACTTCGGCGCCAACTTGATGGACTTTCCATCAGGGTCGGAAACGTGGCGCATCCCACAACGGCCAAGCCTGCCGCTACTCATAGACGTGCTCGAGTAACCAGCTCAGGCCATCACGTCGAACGTCGAAGATGCGGTTGAGCCCGGCGCTATCGGCAGCTTGGAATCGCCAGCCGACCGGAATTACAGGCGGGTGCGTGATCATTGTTGGGAGTGACCCAACGTCGCGGAAGAGCTCGGTGGGTGTGTCGGTGACTCGCCATCGTGATCCCCGCCAGATCATTCGTGTTGGGACCCCGCCGTGCAGCCACAGTGTTACAGCGTCGGTGACGGTGCGCATGATTCCTGCATTCTCTCGAAACTTGCTTCAGTCGAACTTATGTTCGATAACAAACGAGCGTACGCCGCCGCCGCCGCTGTGAGTCAAGAGGAGTCCATGGGACGTGACCGAGCTCAAAAAAGCTAGCCCTAGATGGACACAATTTCGAGGAGGCTTCGCGCATCCTTGAGTACCACGTCTGACCCGCATTCGGCACATGTGAAAGCGGCGTCCGAGCCGATCGCGATCAAACGGCAATGCTCGCACTCGAGCAGGTAGTTGTCCAAGTTCAGCTCGATTGTCGAGGCGTGAAATCCACGGAGGAGAATCCGTGGATCGCTGAAGGCGTACACGTGCAGGGGGCGGTTCTCTCCCGTCGGCTGCTCCGCAACTTTACGCACCGCCCCTACTTCTACCCATTGGAGGATCTTTTGTCGCATTGCCTGTGTCGTAATCCGGAAGACGTCATTCGCCAGTTGAGGTGTCGTGAAGTTGGCGTTCGGTACGCGCGAAAATTCTGCGGAGAATCGCGGGTAGAGTTCGTCGACTCGTTGCTTCGAAAACTCACCGATCCCAATCATCACATTGTCTCGAGATATCCGCGCCTCACCGACTTGGGATTTTGTGGCCTCCGCAATCACTTGCTTCGCAATGCGGATCATGTCTCTCGGTGAGCCATGAGCGACATGGCAAATGAGCAAGTGGGCGTCAAGTCCGGCTTCGGACGAAAGGAGGTCGTTGAGCGAGCCGATTCTTTTCTCAGAATGCGCTCGTAGCCGCCGTGAAAGCATCTCGGTGAGCTCTTCAACGGACCAACGTAGTCGGTGGATCATGACTCGGTCGGGGCGCCCCCCAGCTTCCATGAAAAAGCGTTCAGTCTGGTCCCACAGGAAGAATTTGAACCCAACTCCCGTTTGTTGGATCGTGGGCAGGCTGATTAGTAGCTTCGACACTATGTCGAAGGCCGCCTGAGGGCTGTTCGCAGTCGCCGATGTCTCGTCTACCCGGTCAACTAGGACGTAGACCGAACGCCAGAAGAGCTTCTTCGAGATCGCCAGCAGGTCTGTGAGCAGGTCTCTCGCCCCCGCGGCGAGCGAGGCAGGTGTGGAGACTAGGTCGCGGTCGATGGTCGAACCTTCAATTCCCGCTTTCGCCATAAGTGCGCCGACCACGGTCGCCACAACGCCACCGTATTTGTGCCACGCTTCGCTCGCCTTGTCGTGAAGGGTCTTGACCGCTGACATCGCGTCGCGATACTGCGACGTGGTCAAGCTTGTGAGTAGAGCGCTCGCGGCTGTTTTGAGGACGTTCTTGTCGTGCTCATCGAGATACAGATCTGCGCCGTTGGGCTCTGCGTCGAGCTCAGTAAGGATAGCGAGCGTGAGTAAGCGTGCCACGGCAAGCTGGTGGTCTTCGACGGTCGGAGTCTGGCCGGCCGCCCACTCAAAATCCATGTAGGTCAACGCGAGGTACGGCGTCGTAGGATTTGACGCGCCTTCCTCAACCATTCGTCGCAGCGCCGATTTGCCCGTACCTCTTGGCGAGAACACAATCGAGGCTTCGGGATCACTGGGATCGCCCATCACACTTGCGAAGTACGGCGGCGGTACGAAGTACTCGGATAATCTCTCTTCACGATCGGAATCGGTCGAAGCAAACGGATCGCTGATGAATCCCGCGGTAGCGATAAACGAGCTGTAAATCATCGGAGTTTCGAATCCTCTGTAGTCAAGTGATTGCCTACAACCTATCGATGGATGGCCCGTCGGCTTGCCGCAAGGGGGCGTGTCGGCCGCGACGTGCAGCATCATTGCGCGATGACGGCTGTCATAGCTTCAGCCGTCCCAGCCGAAATGCCGTTCCAGGCGCAAGATTGGGCGGCAGAGACGCGGCTGGGCGAAATAGTGGCGGAATTTCTTGTCGAAGAGTTTCAACAAAGGGACCCATTATCGTCGTTCGCCCCACGTGGAGATGCGAACCACTACATCCGAAGGATCACCATGGACAGACTATTCCGGTGAGCTGAGCCCGATTCGCTCTCCATACCTATCGTCACAATGCTTTGACATCGACCTAAGCGTTGGCGCGCGGCCGAGGGGCGGCAGGACCAGTTCTGGGGCTGGAGCTCGTATTTGCTGACTCATAGACTCCGGCTCATGCTTCCCGATTTGACGATTGTCCTCGCCGGACTTGCGGCTCTAGTGATAGCGATCTGGTGGGGCTGCAAGGCGTTGTTCGCACGGTTCCAGAGGAAAGCGGCCGAACGGCGCTGGGTCGAGGCAACTCGCCTCGCCCTCGCCTCTACGCCAGATCGTCTCGATATGATCGGGCCGCTTAGCGATGAGGAGTTGCGAGAGTTGCTGAAACAGATCGTCTTCGAGATCGGCCGTTCTGGTGCATTGGATTGGGCAGACATGCTGGATTCCGTCAGATGGGTTCGGAGAATAGTTCGAGAGAGAGGCGAGGCTCAATAGGCCCTTGGCCTGCGGGCATGAAACTGATTCGCAGACGATTCTTGGCATCTGCGCAGTCGTTTTCGGGGATGGCTGCTGCTGGCAGTTTGATAGATAGGTCTGAGCCGTCCGAGTTTCATGACGTCGTGTTGTCAGCGCGGTTCTCGGCATGAGGGCCGGTCGTCAGAGCCCCGCACCTACATAGAGCAGGAAATTGACCAGGGCGACGGCGGCGCCAGCAAGTGCAGCCGCCCCGCACGCTATCCAGAGCCCGGTCCGGGCTTTTGTGGCGGTTTGGAAATGGCCGTTCGCCGTGGCGAGCGCCCAAGTGACCCCACTGATGACCATCATCAGCACTGCCACGATGAGTACGAGAGTCAGTAGCGCGCCAACGATGCTCTGGAGCTCGGCGGCGCCGCCCACGGCACCGAAGTCGGGGAACACGTCCATGTCATGCCGCCTTGCCTGGTCTGCACCCGGTCGAGCCTGCCTCGGCACCGGCGAGTCCCGCCGCACCGTGCTCCGCGAGCCATTCCATCGCGTTGACAGCCGGTTCGCGCTCACCGCCCGGGTGGATCTCGACGTGGAGGTGCGGGCCGGTCGACTTGCCCGCGGAGCCGACGTCGCCTATGTGCTGGCCCGCGGCCACGCGCTCGCCCACCGCGACAAGGATTCCATCGTCGTACATGTGCGCGTAGTACGAAGCAACCGGCCCACCGGCGACCGTGTGTTCGATGACGATCAGCCCGCCGTAGCTGCCGCGTTGACCGGCGAAACCAACGATTCCGTCCGCAACCGCGAGGATCGGTGTTCCGGCCGGTGCAGCCAGGTCGCTGCCCGCGTGGAATGCCTGGGCCCCGGTGACGGGGTCGGTTCGCCAGCCGAAGCTGTCGGTTCCGGTGTATGTGCCGGCCGGAAGAGGGAACACGATGCGTGACGTCTCCTGAACGGTCACACCGGCAGCGCTCGGCTTCGTCGACGTCGGCTGAGTGAGTGCGGTGATGATCGCTTCCGCGACCGGCTGGTAGTTCTGGTACCGATCCGGGTACGCGCTGACTTCCACTGCCTGCGCGGCTTCGCCCGGGTCGATGAACTGCCAGCCGTCAACGTCGAGCAGCCCGCGTGGCGATCCGGCATTCGGCCCCGACGGTCCACCGAAGAATGCCCGCGCCTGGTATTCAGGGTCCATGAGATCGGCGACGGTGCCCCAGCCCGAGGCCGATCGCATTTGGAAGAGCCCCAGCGAGTCGTGATCGGAGCCGACACCGTCGTTGGGGTAGCTCGCAGACTCGGGGTGCGCGGTTGGATTGGTGAGCATGCGCAATGTCGACTCTGTCAGTGCGGCCATCAGTGCGATGAGTGCGCCCTGGCGGCCGACGCCAGGCAGCTGCCCTCCGACAGCGAGAATCGTCGCTGCATGGGTGAGCTGCTGTCGGTTGAGCGATATCGACCCGCCGTCTCGCGTGTGCGCGGTGAGCGAGTCGGGAATGCGACCGACGGCAAGTGATCCCCAGCCGCATGAGATCTCAGCGGGGTTCATGAGTGCGGCGACGCCCATCAGTCCAAGTAGCGGGCCGGCCAGCAGGATGATTCCAAGGAAGCCGATGAGTCTCTTCATCTCCCGGCCTCATTCCAGTGGCCGGTCGAGCTGCGAGAGCCGCAGGAGCACGCACGGGTCCACGCCCGGGCACGCGACAAAGATCGTGAAAGACACGGAGCGGTCTGTGCGCACGAGCTCGGTGTCCCACGTCCCTGCCCGATGGCGGGTGCCCACCACTTTCAAAGCCGTGGCGCCGCGGGGGAGCTGCCCAGGTGCTGCCTGCTCGAGCGCTGTCGACCAGGCATCCGGAACGGCGACTGACCGCAGTTCGAGCCACTGGCGCGTGCCGTAGGTGCCAAGCCGCTGCCACATCTCGACGCCCGGGAGAAAGCCGCGAACATCGGATGCCACGGCGGCCGCCTCGTCGACATCGGCGGCGTCGACGAGCACCTGCGCCCACGGGCCGGGGCCGCCCTCGTGGCGCGTGTCCCAGGTGAACAGTGCTCGCGCGACACTGCGGGCGAACAGTTTGGGATCAGACGTCACCGCCACCGGTTGCGGCTGGTCGACGCGATCGGGCACCGTCGATGAAAAGGATCCGTTGTTCGCCGCCGGCGCCGGTCGAGCCGCGGGCGACGGCCCCCGGAACAGCCCGTACACGCCGATCGCTGTGAGCATCAGCAGCGCGATGGTGCTACCGGCTATCGCGATGATCGGGCGGCGCCTGTGTGGGACGTGCATTGTCTGCTCCTCGGGGCCGGGGCGATGGACCCGGACGTTAGGAAGGTGCACCCGCCTGCGCTTCGCGGGCCGCCGCCTGCACGTCCGAGCGCTGCGCGCGCATCCGCTCGGCGAAGGTGAGCGTGCCTGCCAGCGCCGCTTCAAACTGCTCCCACTGCTCCTCGGTGAGTTCGGCGGCGATTTCAGCGACGTCGTAGCGGAGCCACCAGTCGTGCAAGTCATTCCAGAGGAAGACGAATGATCGGGTCGGCAACTTCGAAGTGATGGCGGTCGACGCTGACGGATGCGCCGGTCGGGAGCCCTTTGCCTTCGGTGCTGCCTTCACGCGGGCGAGGGCCTCCCGCGCCAGCTGCTCGAGTTCGGCCGCAGTCACCGAGCGCTCAGCGGCATGCACGCGTGCGGCAGCCACCGACGAGGCCTGGCGGATGCCCGCGGGCTGCGCGGCATCCGCTGCCAAATGCTCCAGCTCAGCAAGTGTGAGCTGCGTGTTCAAGCGGCGGTGCGCCGAAGCGACGGAGCCGCCGGCCTCAATCGCACTTAGCTCGCGCTGTGCCTGCTCGCGGATCGTGGGGTCCACGCTCTCGTCGGCCGTGATGCGTTGTACGTCGCTGATGCGATCGAGCGTCGTGTACGAGCGCCGCCCGGTCACCAGAAGTGCCGCTTGTGCCCGGGCGTAGCCGTCGAGCAGCGTCACCGGTGCTGCCACGGTGGCAGCACCACCTGATCGGCGGTTCTCCGGGGCCGCGCCGAATCGCGACGACTCCTGCCGATGCCGTGCCTCTTCGGCGAGAAGTGCCTTCACCTCGCGGTACAGGGTGGCTGCTTCGGTCGGGCTCAGGGACTTGTGCAGCGCGTTGTCGTCCTGCTCGGCGAGCAGCTGGGTGAGCCGGTCCGAGATGCCGGAGCGAACCCATACGTTGAGCTTGCGCACTCCGAGTTGCCGGAGGGCGGCCAGCCGGCGGGCTCCGCAGACGAGAATGCCGTCAGGGGTTACTGTGATCGGCTGGAGAAGTCCCTGTCGCTCGATTGAGGCGGCGAGTGCGTCGATGTCGCCGAGGTCGGTGCGATGCCGCGCACCGATTCGGATGGAGTCGATCGATCGCTCCAACTCGATGTGCCCCGGGGTGCTGGTCACGGCCCGACGCCCGGAACGTTGGCCACGATGTCCGACACCAGCTCGTCATCCCGAAGCAGCACATCGAGCGGTTCGCCGACTATCAATCGCAGCAGGATGCCGCGGCCAGCCGCCGTGTGGGCCTGCAGCGGGTCACCGCATCCCAGGAGTGTACGGAGCATCGTCATCCACGCGCGCTGCGGGAGGTCGAGGAGGGCCCGGGCGGCGTAGTCCCGCCGCAGGGACTCGTAGGCCGAGGGTCGGGACGCGGCATCCGCGAGCCGGCTGCAAATGTACTCGACACCGTCACGTGCACGGTCGGGCGGCCAGCCAAGCAAGCGGAACAACTCGATCGCGTTTTCGACAGCCGACTGCACGCCGAGCGGAGGTTCGTCGGGTTCCTCGACCGGGCTGGTGTGGAACGCTGGGTGGTAGTCCGGCAGAGGGTGCTCGCGATCGCTGAAGCGTTCGGCGTCGTGGTATCCCGAGAGGCGGGGTCTGCGTGCCTGGTGCACCGCGCAGAGCAGTCCGTGTGCGCGTTCTTCGGCGATGCAGGTGACCTGCACTGCGCGGGTGACGATCGCCCACGGGTCATCGGCGCGCAGAGCAGACGGCGCCCGCATCGCGTCGAACGCGGCGGCCGCCGCCTCCCAGGGATCCAAGCCGTGCTTGCGTGCCAGCGCGGCGTAGCGCTCCGCAACGAAGCGCATGAGCTCGGCCGCCTCACGGTCGGTCCGCCAGGCGGAACCGTCGTCAGCCTGCAACCGGCGAAGCAGCGTGCGCAGACCCTCGGAGTCGCGGAACGCCTCCGAGCCAGAAGTCCGTTGCCCGGTCCGGCCTATCGCGGCGGGTGCAGCAGGAACGGTAGGGGATGCCGTGTGCAGTGGGGTGTTCATAGCTCGCGCCGTCCAAGGCCATGCTGCGCGACCGACGCACTCTCGGTCGACCGCCCAAACGCGGAGAGCGGGGGCAGCCGGTCGGTGCGCTCGCGGATCGCCCGACGAGTTGTCGCGGGCGCTCGCCGCATACGACGGACCAGCTCCGACTCGAAGTCGAGCCCACGACCGGCAATGCGGCCGGTGCCGGTGTTCAGGAGGTCCGATGCGCGAACCCAGACGATGCCCGAGCGGTAGTCAGGCCTCACCAGAGTGGAACGGCCCGGATGTCTAAGCGCCTGCGAGCGCCGGGGGGCTGCGGAGGGCAGAGAGCGCTCGGCCTGCACCGGGTGCGTGCCCTCTGCGTTGGCAGCCGCATCGAGGTGTTCCGTCAGGAGTGCCTCTTCAACCTCGTGGTCATTCATCGCTCATGCCCTCGCCTACTGTTGTGGTCTGGACAGCAGGTGCACCCGCGTGAACCCGAAACCACCGCCCGACGGTAGACGGATGCACGCCCAGGCGCCGTGCGATCGCCGAGTTCGACCAGCCAAGCGCCCGGAGCGACGACGCGTCGGCCTGGCCTTCGCCGACTGCGGCGGCATCCGCATCGAATAGGGTCTCGACGGCCGGCACGACAACGTCTTGCGTCGCGGGGGCCACGGCCCTGCCCGTCTCGTGCCGCATGAGCACCGATGTGAGGTGCGTGATCGCGAGGATCACCAGGGGAGGGACTGCAGAGACGCATGCCGCGAGCAGGATTGGGACGTCGGTCGCTCCGGCAACGAGCGCGTGGGTCGCGTTTGCTGCGACAGAGATCGCGGCGCCCGCGATGAGCAGCATCCACGGGTACCAAGCCGCGCGCGATCGTGCGAGCGCGACCACGGCTACAGTCGCGACGACAATGATTCCGTCGACGATGAGCGGCCAGACCCATGCTCGAGCCGCATCGATGCCCGAACGGCGGGCGAGATCGGTGAGTGACGTGAACGACAGCCAGAACGCGCCGGCCGCGATGAACACCGTCCCTATGATCGCGGTGACCATCGCCAGCCGGACGCCTTCTGTGCGCGGCCACTTCACGAGAGGCACGGCGCGTCTCCATCTCTGTGTCGCGGAGTGACCGGATACGACCACGTCGCGGCAGTTGAACCCAGCGGCATTCTGACGCTTTGCCGGTTCGCCGAGTGGATGGTCGTTCTGATCTCTCGCTCCGAAAGTCCGGCGCTCGCCGCGGCAGGCGCGAGCGCCGCTTCGACCTCGGCGGGTCGGCTGCCGGCCTCCAACAGGCGGCAGGCAGCCCAGAACAAGCCGCTGTTCCGCTCGCCCTCGTGAAGATTGGCGATCCAGCGCGCTAGCCGGGTTGGTGCAGGCGCAGCGGCCGCGGCTCCGTCGGGCGGTGGTTCTGATCGGCTATGCCCGGGGTCGATGAAGTCCCGGAGCGCGGCAGCATCGACTGACGTTGAACCAGAAGAAAACAGGGAGACAACGCGATAGGCCACTCTTCCGTTGTTCGTCACCAGCGCCGAGGGAGGCACGACGACGTAGCCGCCCTCACCGCGGAAGTCGATGTGCGCGACGGCGGACTGCCAGCACCGCTGTGGGTGGCTCGGCAAAGCGGGGAAATAGACGTGCAGGCCGCCAGACGGCGTGCGAACCCGAGCAAGCTCGCCCGCGACCATCCCGGCCGCACTCGCGCGTTCGAACGTGACGAAGCCCGAACCGGCATCCGCTACATCGATGTCGACGACTTCGATGCCCGAGGCGCTGCCCGTTGGCAGCCCCAGGTTCGCAGCAGGCCATCGAGTCCACCATGAGCGCACCTGGGCGACGTCGCGGCTGGCGTCGTGAAAGCCCGCGTGCGTGAGTGGGCGTTTGCCGCCGCTGGCACACGGGAAGATTCGGATGCCGGCGCGGGCGAAGGCGAGCGCGGCATCGAGCGACGGCATCCCGCGCGTCGTGAAGAGCACGTCAGCGACGTCCATCACAGCGTCAGTGCTCCACGTTGCACCGCCGTTTGGGCGGTTGACGGCTTAGGGGCCGTGTCGGCGATGACCTGCGCCGGCTTCGACCGGTCGAGCCCCGGGGTATCACCCGCCCCGCTCTGCGCGGTGGGGAGCTGGTCGAGTATCGCTACGGCGGTTCTACGCACCCGCTCGCCGGTTGCCTGCACGACCTCGACGGCTGTCGTGCCCGACACCGAAGCCGCCCATGTGGACACGTAGGGGATCGTGTACGCGGTGGTGTCCATGCCGTGCGCCGCACCGATCATCAGGGCCACCGATTCGGCTTCAACCTCACCGGTCCCACGGTGAGAGCGTGCTTCGCCGTTGGGCTCGTGCATCCGGATGTGGGCGAGTTCGTGCGCCAGCGTCTTGACGCGAGCCGCGGCATCCATGTCAGCTCGCACGGTGACAGCTCGCAAGCCGAAGCCGGTCATGCCGTTCGCGCCGCCGAGCGTTTGGGCATCTTGTGCCAGCGACAGGCTGAATCCATCGCCTCGGACGAGCGACGCGAGACCATCCCAGAGCCCGGCCGGCGCTTCACCCTTCAACAGGTGCGGTGTGGAACTGTCGGGAAGTGGCTGTCCGTCGGTTTGCGAAACGTCCCAGACGTACGCCGGCTTGACGCCAATCATGCGCGGGCGCACGACCTCGCCCGATCGCGGTCTCTCGGAGGGGTTGAGCCTTCGCCACGAGCCAGGGTCGCTGGGCGAGGATGATGCGAACCGCGCGGTTACGGGGGCGAAGATCATGTACCCCTTTTGGCCAGCCACGACGTGCCGGCCGAGCGTCTGCCACTGCTTGAAACCGGCCACGTAGCTCGGAACTGGGTCCGGGACGAGCCCGCGCCGGTACGCGGCGTCATGCTGCGACCAGATCAGAAGCGTGTTGTTGAACGAGCGTGATCGAAAGCGGGCCACAAACTCCAGCGCGCGTTTCCACTCATCGCCGGTGACAAGCGCCTCAACGGCGGAGACCAGATGCTCATGAAGCTCAGTGAGCTTTTCCTCCCACTCGTGATGAGGCTGCGGGTTCATCGACACATCGATCACCTTCCCGGGTCGTCGCCACACATAAGAGGCGTGGACGACACATAGGTGTGCTCCGCTGCGCACGGCTGGCCCGGGCGCAGAGTGCGAACTTCGCGGACTCCGCACGCGGCAGCGGTGCGGAGTCCGTGGCTACAACTAGAACGTGTTGGCGCCTCCCTTTGAGCATGCTCAATGCAGTGGATGGATACGTTCTAACACTCGAATTGAGCATGCGCAACCCTTGATTTGGGCATGCTCAAGGAGTAAATTGAGCATTCCCAATGTTCTACGATTTGCGGCGGGCTGATGATGGTGGTGTGCCTACCCAGAGGTGGTGAATGGTGATCCGCGACTTGACCGAGGCAGAGAGCAAAGCCGCCGCGGAGGACCTCGCCAAGCGCCTCCGGCTCTTGCTCGATGTTGCGATCGCCGAGACCGGTGCCGAGCCGACGTTTTCGCAGATCGCAGCATTTCTTGAGGAACGTGGGTCCAACCTCTCGCGCTCTCGCTGGACGTACATGGTGAACGGCCATCGGTACGTGCAGGATGAGGCGCTCTTCGACGGCCTCGCCGAGTTCTTCAACGTGGATCCCGCATTCCTGATGGGCGCGGAAGGGGCCGAAACCCCCGCCCGGGTGAGCGCACAGCTCGATCTGGTGCGTTCCATGCGCGCCGCGCGGGTGAAGTCGTATGCGGCTCGCACTTTGGGAGACATCTCACCCAACGCGCTTCAGGCGATTAGCAAGTTCCTCGACGAGGAGATCGCCCAAACATAGCCAGCTGTCTGAGTGCGCCGGGGACGCGGGGATCCAGGCACGTCCGAAGGGAAGTGACGACATCGTGAACACAGACGTGATCGTGTCGGCAGCTTTCGACGAACTCGCACTCGGCGACACGTTCTCCTTCGACGAGCTGGTTGGCGCGGTGCAAGAGCGCCGCCAGCGCCGCCTGCGCATCATCGAACTGGCTGAACTCGGCGATCACGACGGGCTCTGTGCTGTTTGGCTGATGACGGACGCCGAGGACCTGGTGCTTCACGCCCACAGCGACTCGGCGCTGCATCGGCAGCAGTTCGTGCTGCACGAGTTCGCGCACATCCTGCTCAATCACGGCAACCATGATGATCCAGATATGCCCGACGTCCTCCTGCCCGACATCCCGTCCGAGACACGCCGGCGCCTTCTCCGGCGCCAGAATCTGGACACTGCCGACGAGATCGTGGCGGAGTCACTGGCCGACAAGCTCGCCGCGGCCATCAGGGGTTCGACAATGCACGGCTCCAAATTCCTGGAGATCTTCGGGTGATCCCAGTTCTCGTATCAGCCCTCATGTGGACGCTTCTCGCGAGCTTGCTCATTCTGCGGCGCGGGCGCGGTGAACGCAGCATCACCTACGCCGCGCTCACCATCGCAATCGCGATGACCCTGAACATCGACTCCGTCTACGAAACGCTTGACGGTCTTGCGGGCGGCACCAACTTCGTCACGCTTGTCGCCGATCTCGCCCTGATGGTCGGCATCTTCTTCCTCGGTCGCGGCGTTAACCGGGCATCCGATCACCAGTCGCGAGCCGTGCAACTCGCACTCGGGCGGGCCGTGCTCGCGATCGCCTTCGTGTGCGCTGTCGTCACCTTCTTCCTCATCGATCGTGGCGCCACCACCACGAACTTCATGCTTGATCTGGGCAATCAGCCTGCCGCGGCTGCCTACTCGACAATCCACTTCCTCTACTACGGAATTGTGGTTGCGGCGATGGCGGTGCTGTCGGCGAGGCAAATCCGTGTCAACGAGGGTGCCCTGCGGTTGCCATCCGTTTCTCTCCTCCTCGGAAGCGTCCTCGGAGTCATGCTGGCCGTGATCGTCATCGTGATGAACCTTGCGCACGTGGCGGGCAACCTGGGCCTGATGTCGGCGGTATCTGAGGCATATGGGCCGCTGAACCTCTTGACATTCCTTTTTCTCTGCCTGGGATTTGCCGGCCAGCCAGCGGCCCGGGCCATGCAGACGCGTTCGCGAGAACAAAGAGCGCGGATGCTCGTGCGTGAGCTCGATCCGCTCTGGGCTGCAGCGACGGCGCTACGGCCAGGCATCAGCCAGAACGAGACGGCTGCATTCAACGCGGACGAGCCCGAAACTCTTCTTCACCGCCATGTCGTGGAGATCCGTGACGCGATGATCGATACCCGGGTGTCGTTCGAGCTGAGCGAAGGAGAGAGACAGCTGCTTGAGCGTGCCGAGCTGCACCTCCTCGGAGCAAGTTCGACGGGCATACCTAGCAGTTCGATGTCGAGGATTGAGATAGTCGACGGGCAGCAGCGCGCATGAGGCTGGGTTGGGTGGTCACGAGTGCGGCGGCTGCGGCCGGCGCAACTTTGGGGGGCCTCGGCCTGGTCATTGCGAGGCGCCTCACTGCCTCCGTCGGCGAGCGACGCTATGAGCTCACGATTCGAGGTGTCGATAGGTCGGGGGAGCGACCGGTCGTTCTCCTCGACCGCACACCACGCACTGCCGCGCCCGGCGCCTACTGTCTCCTGCTCGAAAGTGGCGGCCTAGTGCGGCTGTCGCGCGCAGTCAAAGACCACGGTCCAACACTTGTTGGCCGCGAAGTCCTGGGGCCGCTTGACCCTAGTGTGAGATCCGGCTCGCGGGCATCCTGGAGTGGCATCTATTTCGCGAGCCCGGAAGACGCCGGCCTCGAGGCAGTGGACGTCGATATCGAGACGGATGTCGGCGTGGCACCCGCATGGCTCATCAACCCCGCAGGGGGGCCGTCGTCGACCTGGGCGATCCATATCCACGGGCTCGGGAGCAGTCGCGCTGCGACGCTTCGCGGCGTACAAGTCGCCGCTGATGCTGGGCTCACGTCACTTGTCGTGACGTACCGGAATGACCGCGAAGGCCCGGCGGTCGGGTCAGGTCGTTCGACATTGGGCGCCACGGAAGTCGACGACGTGCGGGATGCCGTGCGCTACGCGCTCGCGCATGGTGCGAGCCGCATCGTCCTCTTCGGCTGGTCCATGGGCGCCGCGATCGCACTGCAGCTCGCCGTCGACACTGAACTCCGCGGCGTCGTTGCCGGGCTCGTGCTCGAATCGCCAGTTCTTGACTGGGTTTCGACGATCAAGGCGAATTGCGTGCGGTCGGGATTGCCAGCATGGGCAGGCACTTTCGCTGTCCCTTGGCTGGATAGCGGGTTTCTCGCTCGCATCACCGGCCCTGGCGGTCGCGCTCGACTGCGCGATTTTGACTGGACCGCGCGCGCCGACGAACTCGCCGTCCCGACTCTCATCCTGCATGGTTCAACCGACACGTCGGTGCCGTTTGCGATCTCATCACGCCTCCGCGATCGCCGCCCGGACCTCGTGCAGCTCCAAAAGTTCCACGTAGACCATGCAATGACATGGAACTCAGACAGGGATCGGTGGCGAGTCGCCGTTCTTTCGTTCCTGGAATCGTGCGGTGAACCGGAACATGCCAAAGGTTGATCGCAGCTGTTAGTCCTCCCAAACAGATTCGCCCTTGGCAAGCGTCTATGCGCCCATAGATGTATCCTCGCGCATCAGTCGCGCTGGGCAGTTCCGGCTCCACGACGCGCGACATCGGCCTCTCACGTCCGAAGGATCCGCTCGCTGTCAGCTCAATCAAGGGCGTTTGCGCGCGGCCTGCGCCATCAGGGGGAGCTCACGACGGAGAGCCTTATACGAGTTCGGAAGAGCCACTGGTGGAATGCCTGTAATGGCATCAACGATCACCTCGAGACTCTTGATTCCTTTGGATGCATATCGTTTGGTGAGAAGATGCTTTTCGTTTTGGTCACTAGCCGCAACCTTCAAACTCGCGAACATCTTCGCCCGCGGCTTCTGCGCCGCCACAAGGTCCACCTCAAGTGCATAGCGAAAACAGAAGAACCCTAGGGGCCGCAACATCTTCATGGCCTCTGCATGGTTTCGGTGAAGGTGCCTTGTGAGGGTGGCCTGATCCGAGGTTTTGGGGAAAAGTACCGGAAGGAGGGTCCCGGACTTGGCAACAGATTGATACTGCGGGTATCCAGCGCTGTCCAAACTGGCCGCCCGATCAGACTTGCTGTACGGCAGGAAATAGTCCTTGTCGACTACGTATGCAGATGCGATGTCAAGCTCCCGCATGAGGTAGTACATGTGGGCGATAGACGTAACGCCGCCAAGGGTCACAATGTTCATTCCCAGTTCGGCGGTATCCACCCCAGCATCCTGCATCAGTGTGTTGACTACCGCCGTGTCGGCCGGACCCTCAACGACTACGACAAAGTCCGCAAACAAGAACTCAGAGTTCAGTCTTCGATGGAATCGGTAGTAGCTAGCTCGATCAATCCCGTATCTCGTGAAGAAGTTTGACCCCACCTGGGTGAGTTGCGACTCCAATCCGCGAGACTTCCCAATTACGCGCCGACACAGAATGACCTGCTCGTGCTCAAGGGTGTCCACAATCGTGGGTGAGTGTGTTGTGAACACTACTTGCAGACCCATGCCGACAAGGTGTGCCATGAGCTGTCGTTGCGCCTGAGGGTGGAGGTTTTGTTCCGGTTCCTCCATTCCAATAATGAACGCCTTGCCCTCTAGTTCTGCGAGATATGCGTAGAGAGCGAAGATGGCAATACTCTGAGTTCCGGACCCGCTGTCTTCAAGCCGTATGGACTGGCCTCCTTCCCGCACCGTCAACGCTAGGTTCGGAAGAAGTAGTCGGTAGTCCGGGTCGGTGGAGAACTCCAACTCAAAACTGAAGGGACCGTTCATCGGGGCGACTTGGCGAAGCTGTTTCTGGAACCCAGTGAGCGCGTTCTTCTTGAAGGAAGCCCCGATCTCAACGAGTCTCGGGCTTACTCGATCCCGCTGCCTATTGGCGGCGATCCACTCTCCTGCTGCGCGACCGAGTAGACCGTGTTCTGCGCCGTGCGCGACCTCGTGATCACGCCGAGTGGGAATCAAGGCAAAGGAAATCTGCTTTCGCAACGCGTCGCGGAAACCGTCGGGTGCCTTTTGCCATCGGCCACCGGTATAAACGTGCCACGAAGCTTTCAGACGAGTGAACTTGAACTGTGCCCTAAGAGTCGTGCCGCCGGGCTGCACGTATGGGAGCGCGGGATCGGATGCGAGCCCCGTGATTGTCAGCTCGATGGTGCTTCCCGTTCCCTTCTGATATGCATGTCTTCCCGCCTCGAAGTCAGCCCTCTCCTCCTCAAAATTGAAGAAGGAGTTCAGCGCCCGGAGAACCGACGATTTTCCTGAGCCGTTCTGCCCAACGAGAGCAGTTGCCTCCTGGAGCTCGACTTCCGCTTTCCCAATCGCACGAAACTTCTCGATCCTGACCTTGGTCACGTGGATGCCGTGTTGAATCGACATTCACTCAGGCCTTTGTCGTGTCGAGCGTTACTTCGACGATCGAGTCAGAAAATACGACTTCCCTACTGTCGGCGCCGCATCGTTCGACGATGACATGAGGTGCATGCGATCGGTCACTCTTCATTGGGTTCCTTTCAGGCGTGACTTCTCAGAGTACTGAGGATCGAAGATCTTTCCGGACCGCCTCGTTGTACTGACTTGTCAGGCGCCTACCCGGCCAATGGACGGGCGGTCTCCAGCGGCGAAAGGGGCCCGGACGCTTCGACTCGTTAGGCCGGACAAGGGCTCGTTCCTGTGGCGAGACTCGACAGTCGCGACTCAGGGCGTCGCCGTCGGCGGGATGTGATTGCAACGCCTCGAGCTTCCGCGTTCTCATTGGTCGGCCCACGCCTCTTGCAGATCGAGGTAGCGCACCTCCTCTGTGATGGCGGAGGTGGCGCGGTGACGGTGTCGATGCGTGTGATGAGCGCGGGGGACGGATACAAGTACCTGCTTCGCACGATCGCCGCTGGTGACGGAGACCGTTCGCTGTCGACACCGCTGACCCGCTACTACAGCGCCAAGGGAACCCCGCCCGGGCTGTGGATGGGCGGCGGTGTTTCCGGACTGGGAAGCGGCGGCATCCGACGGGGCGACGCGGTCACAGAACGGCAGCTGCAGCTGCTTATCGGTTTGGGTCGCGATCCCGTGAGCGGTGAACAACTGGGTCGGGCATACCCGGCCTACTCCGCTGCTGCGCGGAACGGTGCGCCAACCACCGAGGCCCAGACCGTGCTTGGTCCAACTGAGCCCGTGGCAGCAGAGCCGGTCACAGGCCAGCCTGAGGCCGCATGCGTGCGCCGCGCAGTTGCGGGCTACGACTTCACCTTTTCGATTCCGAAGTCGGCGAGCATCTTGTGGGGCATCGCAGATGCGCCGACGCAGGCCATCATCGCACGAGCGCACCACGAGGCGGTGGCCGACGTAGTGGCGTTCATGGAACGCGAGGTCGCTGCGACCCGGACGGGTGCGACGGCCGGCAACGGGGCTGCCGCGCAGGTCGATGTGTCGGGGCTGATCGCGACGGCGTTCGACCATTTCGACAGTAGGGCGGGCGACCCGCACCTGCACACCCACGTCGTGGTGAGCAACAAGGTGCGGACCGTGCTCGACGGCAAGTGGCGCTCCCTCGATGGTCGGCCCCTGCACGGCGCGGTCGTCGCCCTGTCGGAGCTGCACGAGACGCTGTTCGCGGACGCTCTCACCCGTGCCCTCGGGGTGCAGTGGGAGAAACGCGAGCGGGGCCGTGACCGTAACCCGACCTGGGCGATCAGTTCCGTGCCGGTAGCGCTCGTCGCCGAGTTCTCGACCCGGGCCAAGCACATCGATGAGGAGACCGACCGACTGATCAGTGCTTTTGTGAGCGCGCATGGGCACCGCCCGAAGCCCACGACGGTCATGAAGCTCCGCGCTCAAGCGACTCTCGCGACCCGGCCCGCGAAGGAGGTGCATTCGCTGGCGGAGCTCACCGCGACGTGGCGCCAGCAGGCAAACCGCGTCCTCGGAGCGGACGCAGGGCAGTGGGCGAAGAGCGCGACATCCACCCCGGTGGCATCGACCTTGCGGGCGGACGAACTGCCGGCCACTGCGTTCAATACAATCGGGCGGAGCGTGATGGGCGCGGTCAGCGAGAAGCGCTCCACATGGCGGCATTGGAATCTCCTCGCGGAGGCGGCCCGTCAGACCATGGGCTTCCGATTCGCGACGGCATCCGACCGGGAACAGGTGATCGAGCGCGTCGTTGCCGCGGCGGAACAAGCCTCACTGCGGCTCTCTCCGCCCGAGCTCGCAACAAGCCCGGCCGCTTTTCGTCGTGAGGATGGCACATCGGTCTTCCGCCCCCGGTACTCCACCGTGTTCAGCTCGACGGAGTTGCTCGATGCGGAGACCCGGTTGTTGCAGCGCGGCGCGGATACATCGGGGCCGCGTGTGACAGCGATGGCGCCAACGGAGAGCGTGCGCCGGGCGGCCGGCGGCTGGGATGCCCTGGGCGATGACCAGCTCAGAGCCGTGATAGCCGTTGCCGGCTCGGGTCATGTGCTCGACGTGTTGGTGGGCCCGGCCGGAGCCGGGAAGACGACCACGATGAGTGCGCTGCGTCATGCCTGGGAGGCGCAACGCGGGCCGGGCTCGGTGCTGGGCCTCGCGCCGTCCGCGGCGGCAGCGGGCGTGCTCGCCCAGGACCTCGGCATCCCGACGGAGAACCTGGCGATGTGGTGGCAGAACCACCTCACGCACGGTACGACCTTCGAGTCTGGCCAGCTGGTGATCATCGATGAGGCGTCCCTGGCCGGCACCATGGCATTGGATCGCATCACACGCCTTGCTTCGGGTGCCGGGGCGAAAGTGCTGCTCGTCGGCGACCATGCCCAGCTGCAGTCGGCCGATGCAGGCGGCGCCTTCGCGCTGCTCGTTCACGACCGCACGGATGCGCCGGAGCTCCTGGAGGTGCGCCGATTCACCCAGGAGTGGGAGCGCGCGGCTTCGCTCGAACTGCGTCACGGAAATACCGAGGCCGTCGACGATTACGTCGCCCACGGTCGCGTGCACGAAGGCAGCGCCGACGACATGGCGGATGCCGCCTACGTCGCGTGGCGGGAGGACACCCGCGCCGCCAAAGTCAGCGTGCTGGTGAGCGGCTCGAACGAAGCCCTCGCTGCGCTGAACGCGCGGGCCCGCGCCGACGGCATCCTGGCCGGCCGCATCGATGCCCGCCGCGAGACCGCCCTGCATGACGGCACGGCCGCGGCAGTCGGTGACACGATCATCACCCGCCGCAACGACCGAGACCTGCGCGCGACAGGGACATGGGTGCGAAATGGGGACCGCTGGACGGTGCTGGCAGTGCGGAGGAACGGCGCGCTCGAAGTGCGCAGGCTTGGCAGGCAGTGGGGGAGTACGGTCGTGCTTCCGGGCGAGTATGCGGAGCGCCACGTTGAGCTGGGCTATGCCGTGAGTGCGTTTCGCGCCCAGGGGCTCACTACCGACACCGCCCACGTGGTGGTTGCACCGGGAGGGACGAGGGAAAGCTTCTACGTGGCGATGACTCGTGGGCGTGACTCGAACACCGCATACGTCGCGATTGAGCGGCCCGATGCCGTGCATAGTGCGCCGCTGCCGGGAGATGAGGTCGTACCGACCGGGCGCAGCGTTCTGGCCGGGGTGCTGCAGCATGTCAGTTCCGATCCGTCCGCGCACGAGACGCTTGCGGCCGAGCAGGACGGCTGGGGTTCAATTGCGCAGCTTACGGCCGAGTACGAGACGATTGCGGCATCCGCCCAACATGAACGGTGGGCCGCGCTGGTGCAGGGGAGCGGCCTCAGCGCCGAGCAAGCGGCATCCGCCATCGCCTCCGACGCCTTCGGGTCGTTGGGAGCAGAACTGCGTAGGGCAGAAGCTCACCACTCGAACGTCGAGAGCTTGCTTGGGCGAGTCGTGCGTGCGCGTGGCTTCGACGATGCGCAAGACATCGCCGCTGTGCTCCGCGCCCGAATCATGAGGGTGGGTGTAAGGAATGCCGGTGCAGCCCGCACGCGGAACGCGCCACGGCTGATCGCGGGTTTGATCCCACTAGCCGACGGGCCGATGCCGACCGAGTATGCCCTGGCCTTGGCGGAGCGCCACCGCCTCATCGAAGCGCGGGCGGATGCACTGGTTCGGAAGGCGATTGACGGCAGGGAAGCGTGGATCCGGAGCCTCGGTTCCCCACCAGTGCGGTCCTCGAGTCAGGCCGTTTGGCGGCGTAGTGCACGCATCGTCGCTGCATATCGTGAGCGGTACGGAATCTCGAGTGCGCGGCCGCTGGGAGCCGCGCCTGCGACCGACATTCAAGCGATCGATGCCGGACGAGCGCGGGCCGCAATGGAGGTGGCAAGCGCACTCGCGCAACAAGATTCCGGTCAGTTCGGAGCGCAGCTGGTGACTGCTCATCGACCACTTTCGGGAGCCGTGCTTCGGGTTTAGACTGCCAGCAAGCAACCTCCTACCCGCGCCATCGCTCGTCGCGATGACATGGCTCCCCGCGACGGGAAGCCCACTCGACCTCTTGTTGCTGAAACGAAGAGGTTCCTTCATGTTCGGTTTTGGCTTGGCGATCGCCGCTCGCCTATACCACTTCATCCGCCGGTTCGCGCCGACGAATGTTCTGCTCGACGCGATTCACTCGCGCCGCGGACTCAAATGGGGCACCCCCGCGATGCTGCTCGCGATCCCGTACGGACTCGCAGCCGTCTACTGTGCGGGCTTGTTCGAGGCAGGCGACGGAGGCTGGCTCTCATTGCTTTCGCTTCTGTCTCTCTGGAATGCACTGAAGTTTCTCGTCGCGGGGCCGGGGACGCTCTTGGCACTGTTGAATGTGCGCCGCCGTGAAGGAATCTCGAATCAGCTTCCGCCTCCGGCACACTGATGGTGCTGCCGCCTGAGAGTTGTCTCTTCTCGCTTGGCCCCGGTCATCGCATTCGCCGAGACCGGACCGTCGACGTGACATCGATCCTCTGTTTCTGGTGGCGTGGGCACCAACACCTCCGCCGTCTCCGGTTGCAGCCTCGGCGGGATCGTGACATCAGATTTGGCGTGGAGAGTTGTTGCCATCTCTTCAGACGTCAGGGCACATCCATCCAGCAAGACCGTTGCGAGTGATGCGAAACCGATCGAATCGCGCATGAAATGCCTCAACGTCTCCACCGAGGCCTGTGAAGGTGTGTGCGGATGGGCACTTCGGCGACGACTGATGGGGTTCCTCCGTGATTGCGACTTGAGGTTGGGGTCGCTTGGAGTTCGGGGACACGGTCCGCCTCTAGCCAGAGCGGTAGTGCGCAATTCGGCGACTCTGTTGCGGGCAGCTCACAATACATACCCAAGAAGATCGCTCGGGTCTGCTGCACAAATAGGTGACAGGTTGTAGTCACGCGGCCAGAGTGGCTGGCGTGTTCATGATGGCCTCGAACTCGATCGGGGTCAAACGGCCCAGGCGGGGCTGGCGGCGTCGGCGGTGGTAGGTTCGCTCGATCCAGGTCACGATCGCGATTCGCAGCTCTTCCCGTGCGCTCCACGAGCGGCGGTTCAGGACGTTCTTCTGCAGCAGGCTGAAGAAGCTTTCCATCGCGGCGTTGTCCCCGCACGAAGCCACCCGCCCCATGGACCCGGCCATGCCGTGCCGCGCCAGGGTGCGGAGGAACCTCCTGCTTCGAAATTGCGATCCTCTGTCGCTGTGTACCACGCAGCCGGCGACGTTCCCGCGCATGGCCACAGCGTTGTTGAGTGCGCTGACGGCCAGACTGGACTTCATCCTCGAGTCGATCGAGTAGCCGACGATCTTGTTCGAGTACACGTCTTTGATCGCGCAGAGGTAGAGCTTGCCCTCGGCGGTCTTGTGTTCGGTGATGTCGGTGAGCCAGAGCCTGTTCGGGGCGTCCGCGGTGAACTCGTGCCGGGTCCGCCCGTTCTCGTCGGTGACGGTGCAGAGGTCGTCGTGGACCGCGGGCCCCGGCTTCTTCCCCTTCCGTCCCCGCTTCTTCCCGAACGCGCTCCACCAGCCGTTGGCCAACGAGATCCGCCAGGCGGTCCGGTCGGCCATCGGCTCGCCGGCGTCGCGGGCCTCGTCGGCCAGCAGCCGGTGCCCGAACTCCGGGTCGTCCCGGTGGGCGTCGAACAACGCGTTCGCCCGATACGCCTCCGCCAGCTCGCTGGGCGTGACAGGGTCCGCCAGCCACCGGTAGTAGGGCTGACGTGAGAGCTTGAGGACCCGGCACGCCACCGTCACGGGGATCCCCGATCCGGCGAGCTCGCTCACGAGCGGGTAGAGCCTTTCCCGGCAGGTTCGCCTGCGACAGATACGCCGCCGCCCGCCGGAGGACCTCGTTCTCCTGCTCCAACAGCCGGATCCTCTTCCGCGCCTCGCGCAACTCGACCGCCTCGCTGCGCGTCTGGCCGGGCTTGACGCCCGCGTCCACCGCGGCGCGGCTCAGCCACTTCTGCAACGTCATCGGGTGGACGCCGAAGTCTTTCGCGATCTGCTCGATCGTCACTCCGGGTTCGCGGTTCCTCGCAACGCGCACGACGTCGTCACGGAACTCAGTGGGGTAGGGCTTGGGCACAGCAACATCCTTCCAGGCCCGCCCTCCCGGGCAAGCCAAATCAGATGTCACCTAACCGTGCAGCAGACCCGTGGCACGATCGAACCTCGACGGTTGAGGTCGCGCAAAGCCTCGATGCGATACGTGAGCTAGTCGACAGCGAATCGCTCGAAGAGGCGAGAGATTCGGCCTGAACCCTTAAGCTGCCCGAAGTGACGTCCGTGGGGCGGGAGCGCGCCGCCGGCGACCGAATACAAGGCATCGTGCCCTGCATTCAGTGCCGACGAACAGCGCGATCGACGCGCTCCCCACATGTCGCGGCCTGTGGGGTATGCGGTGGTGTTCCTTCTCACCCAGCGTGCCACGACCGTGGTGTAGTTCACCGAGTTATTCGACGTTGGCGGCTCGGACGGGCTGGAAGGTACGTTCCTTGCTTCTAGTTAGCGTGAACTCTACTCAGGTTTAGCGTGGCTAGTCCTGTCGCCCTCATTCGGCTGCAGACCGTTCGAGGCCACGAGGCGTGAGTGAGGCAACTCGTGGCGTGAATTCTCATGTGGTGGCGCCAGGCACGATCGTTACGAATCGATCAAAACGGTTGTCGGATGGGACTTCGGCGAAGAAAGAGGCCACGATTGACGGCATGTCGACGCTGATCGTGGATAGAGGGTGCTCCACAAGTTGGCCAACTTCGGAATTGTCGACGCCGATTACGGAGATCTGCTCGGGGACGGCAAAGCCAAGATCGTGCGCAACAGCGAGCACGGCCAAGCCAACGTCGTCGTTGTAGCAGCACACTGCAACGGGTTCGTCGGATTCGCGAAGCAACGGCTCGAGAGCCTCACGCGCGCCTTCGCGGCGCAAAGGGATTGAGACGACATCCGGCGGGGGCAGCCCGCGGGAGAGACATTCGGCCGTAGCTCCTGCAACACGAGACGGCCCATACGGGTCCGATCGCTCGTCCGCGAGCAAAGCGATGACGACCCGACGGTGGCCGTGCCGCAAGAGGTGGGATACCTGCAACCGCCCAACCATTTCACTCGGCTGTTCCACCCCACTCTCCGCGGTGAGCTCCGGATAGATCGTTGTCCCCGCCGCCGCGATTCTCCGCCGCTCGCTCGAGCTGAAGACCCCGAGATCGACGACCACTGCGGGGCGAAGATCTAGCACCGCGGTAAGGGTAGCCGCGGGATCGTCACCCGAGTAGCGGACAACCACGGACTTGCCATGGATGGACGTGACCCCTGCGATTCGATCGACGGCATCTTGGAGGTGTCTGCCGAAGGTGGCGTTGGGCACGACGACGATGACCATCTCGCTGAGGCCGGTCAACAGGGCGCGCCCGGCCCGAGACGGTCGATAGTTCAGTTCGGCGGCCGCCTGGGCGACCCGTTGCTGCGTCTCAGCGTGAAAGCGGTCGCCGTGCCCATTGAGAATCTGGCTCACGGTGGATCTGGACAATCCAGCAAATGCGGCGACATCTTTCGCCGTTGGCCGCCATGGTTGCTCCGCCTGCTCGCTCACGTGGCAAGTCTTGCACAGTGGGATCGCTTGAAAGCCCATGATTGACACGTGACAATGACCGTGTATTCTCATTGTCACGTGACAATGTTCGCGCACGTGCACCCTCCGAACAAGGACGTTCCATGACCAGTGCTTCCACCACCGCCATTTCGGCTGCCGACTCAACGGCGACATCAAGCAGCGCCGATGCGACCGCTGAACGACTCACAATCAGGGAACGACTCTCCTACGGAGTGGGGGATGTCGGGGGCAACCTCGTTTTCGCTCCGATCAGCGCTTTCCTGCTCTTCTACCTCACTGATGTCGTGGGAATCGGAGCGGCGATCGCGGGCACGCTCTTGCTCTTTGGCCGGGTCATGGATGGCACGCTAGATCTCATTGTCGGGACGCTCATCGACAAGACATCCACTCGTTGGGGCAAAGCGCGCCCGTGGATTCTGTTCTCCACTCCCGTGCTAGTGGTCTCCTTCGTGCTCTTATTCAATGTGCCTTCCGGGCTTTCACCGGGTGGCAAGGAGCTCTACGCATTCGCTTTCTACTTCTTTTGCCTTGGCGTGGGATTCGTGTCATCGAATCTCGCGTATCACACGCTGCTCTCGGTGATTACGAGCAGCACAAAGATGCGCGTCTCTCTTACCGTATTCCGCACATTCTTCGCACTTGCTACGACCCTGGTCGTCAATGCGATCACGATGCCTCTCATCACAGCACTCGGCTCTGGTCAGAGCGCCTGGACGGGTGTCATGATCGGATACGGCGGAATCGCCACCATCACGTTCGCCGTGCTCTTCTTAGGGACGAAGGAGAGGGTGAAGCCTGCGGTGGGGGCGAACAACGTCGTGACCATGCCTCTTGGCATCAAGTTGAAGAAGCTCTTGAGTAATCCCTTCTTTTTCCTCGGATTCGGACTGTTCTTCCTCACGTTTATCCTCCAAGGAACCAGCGGGGTGGGAGTCTACTTCGCGAGCGACGTGCTCGGCGATCCCAACTCGTTTGGACTCCTCTCTGTTGCTCAACTCGCGCCAATGCTGCTTGGGCTGTGGTTCATGCCCCGGGTCATCAGCAGGTTTGGCAAGCGACGGTCAATTCTGTTCGGCACCGTCGTTGTCATCGTCGGTTCCATCATTACGCTGATCGACCCAAGCAATCTCCCCCTGGTGATTCTCGGTACCGCCATCCGAGGATTCGGCGGCATTCCCGCCATGGCGTCGCTCTTTGCTCTTGTCGCCGACATCGTGGACTACGGCGAGTGGAAGCACGGCGCCCGGTTGGACGGCATGACATATGCAGCCGCCACGGCTGGTCAGAACTTCGGCGCAGGTCTCGGCATCGCAATCGTCGGCTGGGTGCTCGCCGCGGCATCGTACGACGGGCAGGCGGCCCTGCAGGCGCCGTCGGCCATCTCGGCGGAGATCTTCCTCCAGCTCTGGTTTCCACTCATTGTTGCTATTCTCACCGGCATCATCGTGTGGTTCCTCAACATCGACAAATACCTCCCGCAGATTCACGTCGACCTCGCCGCTCGCCGCAGCGCCATAGCGGTCGCGACTGCAGAAGGCGACCCGCGGTGACCGAACTGGCATGGGGCATCGTCGGAACTGGTAGCGTGTCCCGGGCCATCGCAGCAGATCTGGCTCTGACGCCGGGCGTCCGTCGACTCGCTGTCACTTCACGCGAAGAACCGAGGGCGCGTGAGTTCGCGGATACGTTTTCGATCGAGCGCGCATACGGCGGTGTTGAGGAGCTCCTCGCAGATGAGGACGTTGACATTCTGTACATCGGTACCCCGCATGCGACGCACTCCGACATCGCGGTGCGCGCGCTCGAGGCTGGCCGACACGTGCTCGTCGAGAAGCCGGCCGGGGTGGACTCTAGTGATGTTCGCCGCATCGCCGACGCAGCCCGAGCGTCGGGGCGCTTCGCGATGGAGGGGATGTGGATGCGTTTCGCCCCCGCGTACAGGGCTGCGATCGAGGACATACGCAATGGAGCAATCGGGAGCGTGACAAGCGTACGCGCGTCATTCGGGATTCCCTTTGGCGATCCCGAATCCGCGTCCTGGACTGTACAACGACGCAGCAGCACGCTCCTCGATCAGGGAATCTACCCCGTGACCCTCGCTCTCGATGTGCTTGGAGTGCCGGAGTCACTATGCGCGACAGCGCACGTGCGCTCTGACGGTGTCGACCTCGCCGTCCACGCGACGCTCGAGTACCGCGACCACCGCTTCGCGCAGCTCGCTGCCTCGATGACTGGGTGGACGGAGCTGAGTGCCGCGGTTAGTGGATCGGCCGGTTGGCTCACTCTCTCGCCCCCCTTTTGGGCGACCGATCGGTATGTCCTGCATTCTCTCGCGGGTGGGGCGACTGATCAGGAGTCTCTCTTCCGCCCCGACCCTACGGTGCACCCTCGCGAAGGGTTCGGCTATGTCCCCATGCTGCGAGCCGTGACCGAGGCCATTGCGGACGGCCTCAAAGAACATCCGCTGCACCCCCTCCAAGACAGCATCACGATCGCCGAGATTCTCGACCGCATTCGAGCGTGCGCCACCTCACAACCCCAGTTAGGACTCCCCACATGAAAATCATCCAACCCTTCGGTCAGAACTGGACTCTGCGACGAGAAGGCGTCGACGACATCGCCGTGGTGATCCCGCACGATGCGATGATCTCCGAGACCCGCTCGGCCGATGCCGCGGGCGGGTACCATAGCTCGTATTTTCCCGGCGGCCGATACCTTTACGAGAAACGCTGGGTCGCCGAAGTCGAGCCCGGCCACACACTTTCAGTGCATTTCGAGGGCGTCTATGGAGCGACTGAGGTCTCCCTCAATGGTCAGCTCGTGGGCGAATCGGTCAGCCCGTACCGGGAGTTCAGCGTGCCGCTCACATCTGCTCTGAGGCCCGGCGAGGAGAATCTTCTGGAGGTTCGCGTCGACAACACCCTGACGCCAAACAGTCGTTGGTACACCGGGTCCGGAGTCTATCGACCGGTCTCGCTCATCTCTGCTCCCGAGACCCGCTTCGCGTTCGACGGTGTGCGAATCAGGACACTCTCCACTCAGGACCGGGCACGACTCTGCGTTGAGGTGGATGTCGACGGCCCGTTGTCGGATGCAGCGTCGGTGAGGATCTCCCTGCGCGACGGCGATTCGGTACTTCTCGAGCACGTCGGAGTGATCGGGTCGAACATTGTAGAAGCGCCCGGAGCTCGGCTCTGGTCGGCGGAGGACCCCTTCCTCTATACCGCGGAGATCGAGCTCGTTGAGGATGGACGTATTCTCGATCGGTTCACCCAGCGAGTTGGCATCCGTACCGTCGAGGTTGATGCAACGCACGGGCTTCGCATCAACGGGCAGACGGTGCTTCTGCGCGGTGCCTGCGTACATCACGATAACGGCCCTTTGGGCGCCGCTACCTTTCGCGCAGCTGAGTTCCGACGTATTCGCATCCTGAAGGAGAATGGGTTCAACGCGATCCGCAGCTCACACAATCCGCTCTCGCGCGACATGACCGATGCCTGCGACGAACTTGGCATGTATGTCATGGACGAGCTCAGCGACGTCTGGTTTGCGCCCAAGACTGCGCACGACCTTTCTGCTCGTTTCGAGGACCTGTGGCCGGACGACGCTCGGTCGCTCGTCGCGAAGGTTCGCAACCACCCCAGCGTCATCATGTACTCGATCGGCAACGAAATAGCTGAGTCAGGAACCACAGCCGGGATCGATGCTGCGCGTCGAATCTCCTCGTTCGTGCGTGAGTTGGATACCGATCGCCCCACTACACTCGCGGTGAACTTTCTCCTCAACGTCATGGCCAGCCAAGGCAAGTCGGTGTTCTCCACCGAGAAGAAGGCTCCGGTGAGGAAGTCCTCCGCAGCCACGAGCACAATGGCGAACGTAATCTCAAACAGGATCGGACGGATCACTCAATTCATCTCGGGCCTCCCGATTGCCGACAAGAGCACACGGGACGTCTTTCCCGCTGTCGACGTCGCCGGCTACAACTACGCGTGGTCGCGGTACAAGAAGGATGCCCGCAACTACCCGAGCCGCGTTGTGGTCGGGTCCGAGTCAATGTCGGGAGACATTGTCTCAATCTGGCCCCTCGTTAAGGAATTGCCAAATGTCATCGGCGACTTTATGTGGACTGGCTGGGACTACCTCGGAGAAGCCGGAATTGGAACGTGGGCCTACGGATCCGAATCCGGCTCAATCACGAAGCCATTTCCACAGCTGACCGCGGGGTGTGGGGCCATCGACATTACCGGTGTTCCCGGGGCGCCCATGCTTCTAGCCCGCGCCGTGTGGGGTGAGCTGGATGCGCCCGCCATCGCTGTCCGCCCGATGGACCGCAGCGGACAAAAGGTTCGACGCATGGCGTGGCGTCCTTCGGATGCCGTAGCCAGCTGGGCATGGCGAGGCTCCGAGGGCAAGCGTGCAGAGATTGAAGTGTATTCCTCCGACGATGAGGTTGAACTTCTCATCAACGGGCGGAGCTTGGGCCGCCGACGGGCCGGTGTTCGAGCAGGGTTCGTCACTCGTTTCCGGGTCCCGTACGAGGCGGGCGAGATCACTGCCGTGGGTTACTGCGGGAACATCGAGACTTCGCGGAGCACCCTGAAGTCCGCGAGTGACACGTCTCTCGCGCTGGTGGCGGAGTCCAGCTGGGTTGAGAGTGATGGCAGCGATGTTGCCTTTGTGAACGTCGAAATCAGAGACCACAATGGAGTCATCGAGATGCTGGACGATGACAACGTGGCGATCGAGATCGTCGGTCCGGCGGAACTCGTCGGCTTTGCCAGCGCCGCCCCATCCTCGACCGAGAGCTTCACCGACGATGAGCACACTACCTGGCGCGGTCGGGCTCTGGCAGTTATTCGTGGCACAGGCGCTCCGGGAACGATTGTCCTTACCGCAACCAGTACCCGACACGGCACGGTGAGCCTACAACTGCAGGCCACCGCTACGGCGACGAGCCTCGCGTCCGTCCGCTGACAGTTTGGACTTCGGCTTGAGCGCGGCTTGGGGCCCGTTCCGCCACAGATTTGCAGCCGGCGTCGTGAGCGGGACGGGGAAGCCTCTCCGCTCACGACGCCTGGGTGTCACAAGGGTCGGTTGCCTACGCCACGGCGTGGAGGCGGGCCGCCGCGTGGGCTGCCGCCCGGCGGGCGCTGAAGACGCAATCGGCGAGCGAGAGTCCGCTGACGTAGCTGTTCGAGCAGATCCCGACCGCTGTTCGACCGGCAGCGTAGAGGCCGGGGATGGTCGACCCGTCGGCTCGCTGCACGAGTCCGCTGTCTCCCTCGACCACCAAACCTCCCAGCGTGAGGCCGGGAATGGGGGAGAAGGGCGACGAGTCGTCGGATATGTTCACCGCGTAGAACGGCGCTTTGGTGATCGGATGGCAGACGTCGGCCTCTTTGTGTGCAGGGTCGCCGGCGCTGGAAGCGATGCCCGCGTTGTACGCGGAGATCGTCTGCGCCATTCCGGCAGGGTCGACACCCATCTTCGCGGCAAGTGTTTCGAGTGTTCGGGCGCGCTTGTGGCCGAGTGTGAACGTGAACGTCGCTGTGAGCTTGTGGAAGATCTGTGTCTGCGTCCAGTACTGCCCGCGGGCCTTCTTCCAGTTCTCGGAGTCATAGACGGCCCAGCCCTTGCCGCTGAACTCGCGCATGAGTACGTTGCCGTGCGTGGCGCCGTAGAGATCCTCATTGGCGATGCGGCGGCCATTGAGTCCAACGGTGACGCCCTCGATGAATGCACTCGGTGGCGAAAGGAACCGCCACGCGGTGACGTTTCCCATCTTCGCGGTCGTGCCGCCGGCATTCATTCCCAACTGGATACCGCTGCCGTCATCTGCGGGTGTGCCAAGCGGGGAGATCTTGACGAACCCGGGCGCGTGTTGCGCGACCCATTGCTTGTTGTAGATGAAGCCGCCGGCAGAGAGAATGACCGCAGAAGCGCGCGCTTCGCGCTCGACCGCACCTTTCTTCCAGATGTGCGCGATGCGGTCGGTTGTGCCCTTGACAAGATCCGGCGCCCAGTTGCCGATTTTTGCCGTGCGCTTTGTCATCCGGCGGTGTCGCGCTGCGCTCGGGTGAGCCTGCTCAAGCACACGGTATTTCACGCCAGTCACGACGCCGTCTTCGATAATCAGCTCAGTGACCTTCGCGATCGGAATGAATGTCACTCCCTTCCGCACTGCAGACTCGGCGAGCCGAGTCCACAAAACCATTCCCGAGGCGAGGCCCTTTGCCAGCACGCGGTGCCCACGGGGAGCGGGAGTAGCAGCCTGTCGGTAGGGATACGCCTTCTCGTTGCCGGAGAAGTACAGGTAGTGCCTGTCGGTGGGGTAAGACGTCTTGTACGGTGCGACCGAGCTGCCGAAGGATGCTCCCTGCTGCTCCAGCCACGGGATCATCCCAGCGCTCTCAGCGCAGAAGCGGCGCAGTGTTGTGTCGTCCACGGCGTCTCCAACCTCTTGCTTGAGATAAGCGTAAAGATTCTCAGGGTTGTCTTCATACCCAGCTTTGCTCTGGTGGCTAGTGCCACCCCCGGCATACACGACTCCGCCGGACAGCGCGCTGGCGCCGCCGCCGTATGAGCTGTCCAGCACGAGCACGCGCGCGCCGCGATCGGCCGCTTCGATCGCGGCAGCAGCGCCGGCGACACCGAATCCCACGACGATGACGTCGTAGCTCTGCTCCTCATTTACCCTGGCCATGTCAGATCGTTTCGCCGGCGTCGGCAAGCAGCACACTGCCCGTCATGATCATGGACAGGTCGCTCGCGGCGAAGAGCACGACGCGGGCGATGTCGTCCGGGCGGCCGATGCGCCCGATGAGGCTCTGGCTCATCACGTCCATAGACGGAATCTCGACCCCCGCGGCTGCAGCCTGCTCCATCATCGCCGTCGCCATGGCGATGTTGCCCTCGGTCGGAACATAACTGGGAGCAACGCCGAGAACCCGAATGCCGAGCGGGGCGAACTCGAGCGCCATGGCCTTTGTCATGCCGCGGACTGCATGCTTGGAACTGACGTAGGCGGAAAGTCCTGGGGCCGGCGTCTGGAAGCCGGCGGTGGAAACAATGTTGATGATGACGCCGCCGTTCCCTGTCATCTGGTTCGCAGCCTCGCGAGCGCCGAGAAAGGCGCCGCGAGTATTGACCGCGTACACCTGGTCCCATGCTTCGACAGACATGTGCTGCACTGGCACGCTCGGGAAGAGGCCCGCGTTGTTCACCCAGATATCTGGGGCGCCGACGACCGCGGCGGCCTCGGCGGCGGCATCCGAAACAGAATTCTGATCGGTGACGTCCATTCGTACGCCGATGGTGGTCACACCGAAGCGATGGCCTATAGCGAGGGCGGCTTCGCTTGCGAGCTCGCCGTTGAGATCGGCGAGGGCGATGTTGGCGCCGGCTTCGGCGAGCCGTTCAGCGATCGCCCTGCCAAGGCCCTGCGCGCCTCCAGTGATGAGTGCCGAACGGCCGTTCAGCGCGATCAGATCTGCGACCGAGCGGGCGGACACATCGGAAAAGGGAAAAGGCATGAGGGCCTCCAGGTAGATGCGGTAATAGTTTTGCCAGACTATGGCAAAACTATTTGCCTGGCTAGATGGGTAGCGTTAGCGGATGGAGCAAAATAGCTTGCGAATCGGCCGCCCGCCGAAAGCCGAGCCCGAGGCTCTGCGATCACAGCTCCTCGGGCTCATCGAGCAGCTTGGGTACGAACGTGCCTCGATGGGATCTCTCGCTGCTGACGTGGGCATGAATGTGCGCACCCTGCACCGCTATTTCCCCGCCAAAGCGGACATCGTTTGGGGCGGAATCGAGTCGTCAATCGAAATCCTTGTGTCAGAGCTCAATAGCGCGGACGAAGCGCGCAGCACTCTGGACGCAGTCGCCGATGCCATTGCCGGCGTTTTCGATCAGAATGCTGACGACCTCGCGATCATGCGCACACGATTGAGGCTGATCGCACTCACCCCTGAACTTCAGGCGAGTCGATCTGCCACCTTTGAAGGCTGGCGCCAGGCGATCATCCGCTTTGTGGCATTCCGGCTCGAGCTTGCCCCGAATAGCTTGATATGCGTCACCGCGGGAACAGCAATGCACGCGGCAATCATGGAAGCACTCAGCTGGTGGGCGCTGCACGCGGAGGTGGCTGATCCCGCCGGTTGTATTACTGAGGCTCTCCATAGTTTGAGCGCGCTCGGGGAACCTTGATCTTTCGTCCTTCGCGGGTCACATTCCGCCTCGTCGGTTCATCGTCGGCAACAGCACGCCGAGAATGATGCATCCGTGCTGAAATTGTGGTCGGACCCCGAAATATGCTTGGGCTTCATCCGGATGCCAAATGAAACGATCTGCTGACCAGACTGGAGTGTCGTGCTGTCAGCTGCGTGCATGCAGAATCCGATTCTTGGCCCTGGCGAGCGGGACGTGCTTCTGGTGCTCCGCAGGAGCCGACCTACACCACAACTGCAGTTCCGGTGCTTCCACCGAATACGCCCGAGCTCGCCGGTTGGCCTTGACAGGTGGGCAGTTCAGCGTCGTAGTCGTGCTCGGATCGCCGCTCGCCGATGGCTGGCTGGAGGCGTCCACCCATGAGCTCATTGACGGAGCGCCGGGGTCAGAAGTGCTGGATTCCGCTTCCGAGCTCGTGATTCTTGAGGGACCGCGAGAAGTCGCTCGGCAGGGCGACTTTCACGCCGATTCCACCGCCGGAGCATGGTTCGTAGAGGGAGGCAAAGAGAGTGTGGACAGAAAAGACTGCGTAGGGGCAATCTAGATTCCGCGCGGACACCGGTTGCTCTCGAGTTCAGCCTGCACGGCGATGCGGACTCGTCGCCAGCCGAGCTCTTGGAAACTACGATCTAGAGGCCGCATTGCGAGGCAGAACCGCAGATGCCGTCACCGTCGATTTCATCGCGACCAACACGACCAGCCTCGGCTCCAAGCTGCGAATCAATGATGGTGTGTGCGATTCTTTGACTACATCGCCTGGCGAAAACGGCCGCGTCTGACGTTCCGCTCCATCGCGGTGCTCGCAAGATTCGCCGGTTCTCTTCTACGCCCGCCCAACGACTTCTATCACGAACGCGCACCGCCTTCGTAGTGTGGCTGTAGCTCATGAGGCGGCCGGCGGAACGACCCGTCGCTCGCCGGGGCGGATTCCCGAAGGAGTGAACACGCAATGGCGCGTGACCCAAAGCAGACGGCCAGCGAGGCGGACGGCATCACCTACCGCCGCGCCAAGACGTGGGAGATCGCCTTTTCCCAGATGAACAACGGCTCGGCGATGATCTTCTACGTCCTCGTCGGCCTCATGAGCTACCTGCAGAATGCCGGCTATGGCATCGCGGTCGCGGCGGCAGGACTCATCCTCACGCTCACCCGCGTCTTCGACGGACTAATCGATCCGCTCCTTGCGCTCATCATCGAGAAGGTCGACTTCCGGTTCGGTAAGCTGCGCTTCTTCATGCTCGGTGGTTGGATGATTCGATCCCTTGCGATCCTGCTGCTCTTCGTCTGGGCCCCCGACAGTGGGCTCGGAGCCGTGTTCTTCATCGCGATATACGTCGTCTACATCATCGGATCTTCGATGAACGACATAGCCGGGCAGATGACCGGCCCCGTGCTGACCAATGACCCTCGGCAGCGGCCCACCGTGCAAGTATGGTCCACCGCCTACGCGTACTTCGTGCCCGCGATCTTCTCGATCCTCTCGACGTTGGTCTTCCTGCCTCGCCACGGCAACCAGTTCACGGTCGAGATGCTCAGCGAGACCGCGATCGCATACGTAGCCTGCTCGCTGGTATTCCAGATCCTCGCCTGCGTCGGTGTCTCGCGCATCGACAAGCCCGAGAACTTCGCCCACATCTCGGTCGACCGAGACAAGGCCGACGTCTCCATGCGCGACATGTGGAGCCTGCTGGCGAAGAACGGGCCGTTCCAGCGCTACCTGATCAGCGGTGCGTCCGACAAGCTCGCCCAGGTTGTGAAGTCGCAGGCCGTCATCGGCACGCTCATGTGGGGCATCCTGCTCGGCAACATGCAACTCGGATCGGTGCTCGGCCTCATCGCGATCCTCCCGGGCATCGTGTTCGCGATCTTCGGTGCTCGTTACACCGGCAAGCACGGCTCGAAGGCCGCCACCGTCACATGGACCTGGATCTGCATAATCCTCGCCGTGATCTTGACCGTGTTCTGCCTGGTGGTCGACATGGGCTCAATTCTCGGCAACCTGGGGCTCACGATCGGGTTCTTCCTCGTGTACCTGCTTCTGAACGGCGCGTCCATGGTGGTCACCGTCGCGTCGGGCGCCATGCGGGCCGACGTCATCGACTACGAGCTAGACCGCTCCGGTAAGTTCCTCCCCGCGACGGTCACCGCGACGTACAACATCGTCGACCAGATCATCTCCTCGCTCGGCGCGGCGCTCGCGCTCGGCGCCGTCGCCCTCATCGGGTTCACCACGGTTATGCCCCAGCCCACCGACAGCCCATCGACGCCCATCCTGCTGATCAGCCTGCTGCTCTTCTTCGGCCTGCCGATCCTCGGCTGGGCGTGCACCATCATCGCCATGCGGGGCTACAAACTCGACCGCATCGAAATGATCGAGGTCCAGAAGCGAGTCGCCGAGAAGAAGGACGCACTGCAGCCAGCGGGTAGTGAAACCGAGGGCGTCCTCGCCTGACGAGGCGCTTGTGCTGAGGGCCGCGGATCCCACGATCGGCGGCCGGCTTTCACGTCAGACGGTGTGCGCCTCGCGGTACGCCGTCGGCGTCACCCCGTGCGCCCTGCGGAACACCTTCACGAAGTAGTTCGCGTCGTCATACCCCACGAACAGTGCGATGTCACGCACACTCTCCGTCGTCGTCACGAGCAGCCTGGCCGCGCGCTCGGCGCGCTGCTGCGCAATATAGGCGGCAATGGTCATGCCAGTCGCGGACTTGAACCGGCGCGCGAGCGTGGAGGCGGACACCCCGAGCCGCTCCGCGAGGTCCGTCGTGGTGACCGGGCTGCGGAGATGAAGGTCGACCTCGTCAGCGATCCGGCGCACCAGCGGCGGAAAATCAAGTTGGTTGTGACGGCGCACGTGCCGGCAGAAGTCGTTGACCATCTCCGCGGTGAAGGCAAACGAACTTTCCGCGATGGAGGAGTGGCCGACCCGGTGCAGACGTTGCGCGTACTCCTGCGAGATCGCATCGATGGCCACCGGCGGCAATCCGCCCCGCTGCGCCGCGACCCTGGCCATGATCCGCAGGATCGTCGTGCCGAGGAACGGCGTGTTCAGGTAACTGATGGTCTGGGGCATCCGCCCCATGCGCTGCAGGGCGGAGAGGGCACGTTCTGACGAGCCCTCTGCGACCGCGTCCATGAAATCCCGCTCGAGCCGATACCGGTCTTCGATGACGGTGAATGCGGCCGACTGCAGCGTCTCGCCGAACCCCGGCGCGATCGTCCCGCCTTCGACCTCGACCTCGCGGAGGCTGCCGAGGAGGTCCTCGCTCCCCGTCGCTCGGAGCAGGGCCACGGCCCCGCGATACACGTACTCGGCATCGACGATCGGGTACCGGGTGCGGTAGAGCTTGTACGCCGGAAGATGGGCACTCGGAATGCCCAGCCTGGTGAATGCCTCCTCGGCGACGCCGGGATGCATCGGCGCATGCGTGTAGGGACCGATGACGAGCAGTCGGTCGTCCCAGTGCACCAGCGCGATCGCCATTCCGAGCGGTTCCCGGATCTCGTGCACGACCTGCCGCTCCATGTCGCGAGCGAACCCGCGGATCGCCGACGCAGTGAACGCGGGTAGGATGCGCGAGTCCAGGCAGTGCGCCGCCTCGAACTCATCGAGCGCAACCACGAGGTCGGTCGTGAGCTCGATCGGGCAGCTCAAGACGCCGGCCACCGCGGCCGTGACCGCGTCGAGGGCGTCGAGGGCGTCGAGCGGACGCGAGTGCGACGTCGTCGTCATTGGATGCCTCGGTTCGTCAGGACAGCAGATGGTGCTGAATCAATTCTGATCGTGCGTGACCAGTTCTATCATGCGCGTGGTGGTAGTTCGTATCGTGGTGGGACCCCAGCCGGCTTGCGCCGGCGCATTCCCGTCGAAGGAGACTCCCATGACGCCGCACCTTGCCACCGACGCCCGCCTGGTCGTGCCGATCCACGACGGCTGGGCGTTCGCGCCCGTCGAGCGGCCTGCGGACTCGAGCTGGGAGGATGTCGCGGCGGCTGGCGAGCAGGTTACCGTGCCTCACACCTGGAACGCGACCGACGGACAGGCGGGCGGCGAGTACCGTCGCGGTCGTTCGACGTACGCACGCCTGATCGAGCCCGCGGTGCCCGGCGTCGACACCTGGATCGAGTTCGCCGGCGTGAACTCGTCGGCCGAGGTGCACTTCGGCGGGCAACTGCTCGCGTGTCACGACGGCGGGTACTCGACGTTCCGCGTGAACCTGACCGCCGGTCTCGCTGCCGGCGCCCGTACCCTCCTGGTCATCGTGGACAACGCCGCGAACGACCACGTCTACCCGCAGCAGGCCGACTTCACCTTCTACGGCGGAATATACCGCGAGGTGCGTCTGATAACCGTTGGGCGCGAGCACTTCGAGCTCGCCGAGCATGGCGGACCGGGCCTGACGGTCACTCCGAAACTCGACGGCGAGCGCGCAGAGGTGACGGTCTCCGCTGCCATATCGACCAGTGAAGCGGGCGCGGCCTCCGCCGTTCGCTTCACCATCGTCGGCGAGGCGGAGAAGACCGTGCCGATCGTCGGCGGAGTGGCGCGTGCGACGCTCACGATCGAAGGCGTGCGCCGCTGGCACGGCCTGCGCGACCCCCACCTCTACACCGCCCGAGCCGAACTCCTCGCGGGCGAGACCGTGCTCGACGCGGTCGAGCTGCGATTCGGATGCCGCGAGTTCGCAGTTGATCCGCACCGCGGCTTCCTGCTGAACGGCGAGGAGTACCCGCTCCGCGGTGTCTCGCGCCATCAGGACCACGAAGGCGTCGGCAACGCTGTCACCGAGGCGATGAAGCAGCACGATCTCGCGCTGCTTCTGGAGCTCGGCGCCACCACGGTGCGCCTCGCGCATTACCAGCACGACCAGCGCTTCTACGACCTCTGCGACGAGGCGGGCATCGTGGTGTGGGCTGAGATCCCACAGATCACGGTCTTCCTCGCGGGCGCGACCGAGAACGCCCGCAGCCAGCTCACCGAGCTGATCGTGCAGAACCGCCACCACGCGAGCATCATCTCCTGGGGGCTGTCGAATGAGATCACGCTCGCGGGATCAGGCGAAGACGTGGTCGCCGCCCACCGCGAGTTGAACGACCTCGCGCACGAACTCGATCCCACCCGCCTGACCGCCATGGCGAACTTGTTCCTGCTCGAGACCGACCACCCGCTGGTCGGCTTGCCCGACGTCATGTCGTACAACCTTTACTTCGGCTGGTACGTCGGCGAGGTCGCCGACAACGACACCTGGCTCGACGACTTCCACGCGGCGTACCCCGGGATCGCGATCGGCCTCGCCGAATACGGCGCGGACGCAAACGCGCAGTTCCAGTCCGCTGAACCCGAGAAGGGCGACTACACCGAGGGATACCAGGCGCTCTACCACGAGCACATGCTCGCCATGATCGAGCAGCGGCCATGGCTCTGGGCCACCCACGTGTGGAACCTCGCCGACTTCGGCTCCGCCGGTCGTGACGAGGGCGGAGCGGCCGGCCGCAACCAGAAGGGCCTCGTCTCGTTCGACCGATCGCTGAAGAAGGATGCGTTCTACCTGTACAAGGCAGCCTGGTCGAGCGAACCGTTCGTGCATGTCGCAGGGCGTCGCCGCACAGAACGGGCGGAGGATGTCACCGAGGTGATCGTGTACTCGAACCAGGCCAAGGTCACGCTGTCCGTCGACGGCGTCGAGTCCGGCACTGTCGAAGGCCGTCGGGTCTTCCGCTTCGAGGTGCCGCTGAGCGGTGAACACGAGATCATCGCCCGTTCCGGCGATCTCACCGATGCCGTCGTGCTCCGCCGAGTCGACGAGGTTCCCGCCTCGAGCGTGATGCCTACCACGACCATCGCCAACTGGTTCGACGAGGCCGAGCTGCCGAGCCCCGTTGGGTTCTTCTCCGTGCGCGACTCGCTCGGCGACATCAAGCAGTCCAACGATGGTGCCCGCGTCATCGCCTCGGTGATGGAGGCCGTCGCGACCAGCCGTGGAGAGGTCGGTCACGGCGTTGAGATCCCGCCGGCGATGCAGGCCATCGTCGACCGTATGAGTGTGGAGAAGCTCATCAAGCAGGCGGGCGGTGTGCCCATCGAGGCCGTCGCGGCGCTGAATGCCCGGCTCAACGTCATCGCCAAATGACCGTGTGACCCCGCGATCCCGCACTGCTCTTCAACGAGGACGATTACGTGTCCCGGCTCCTGCATGCTTCGTGCGTCGACCTGCGCGATCTGCTCGGCGACGAGGCTTCGGGGAGTTATGCGCGCACGGTGTGGCGCACTGGCCGCATCCGGGCTTCCGGGTCGGGTCGGGTCGTGCCGACGTTCCGCCTGGACCGGTACCTCGACCCCGACGCAGTCGGATTCGCGGAGAACGTGAGGCGGCTGCCGGCCCGGCTCCGAATGGCACCGCACTCAAGGCATCCTGGCCCCATTGGCGCACCACGCACGATCACCAAATACAACATGAGCACGATCATCGACAAGGCCGAGGTCATCGTCAGCCCCGACCGCAACTTCGTCACCTCGAAAATCACGACCGCCGACGGACTCACGGGCCTCGGCGACGCAACCCTGAACGGTCACGAATTCGCCGTCGTCGCATACCTGCGGGAGTACGTCGTGCCGCTGCTCATCGTCGAGAGCATTTCTCGCAACCATCAAATCAACCCAGCCGCTACTGGAAGCTGTTACGCAATGTCGTGCGTGAGATTCGTCACGGCCTGCCCACGAACCTCGCGCATGAATGTCGCAGACTGGTCAATTGCTTCGAAAATGTCGCCATCGAAGTGATCGAACTCGATGACATCAAACTCACTCGACGTTGCTGCGCCGAGAATGCGGTCGAGACCGAGCTCGCCCTGCCCGAACGAGCAAAGCTCGAGAGCGGTGGGATCGTAGCTCGCTGCCGGGGCAAACGGATCTGCAGCAAGCACGCCGTCTTTCAGATGCAGAGCACGCACCCGAGTGTCGAGTCGGCCGAGGAGTGCCGGGACATCTTGGCCTGCCGTCGCCGCCCAAAAGACGTCGAGTTCGAGAGCAACTCGCTCATCGAGAAGTGAGACGAAGTACTCGTATGCGGAGACTCCGTCGAAGAAATTGTGGAATTCGAAGGAGTGGTTGTGGTACCCGACTCGCAGGCCGAGCTGAGCCGCTTCTTCAGCGGCGACATTCAGACGTTCTGCCGTGCTTGCCACGTCGGACGGCGTCCGCCACCGATGAGGGGCGACCATCGGATCGAACAGGATTTCAACACCGAGCGCGGCCGCCGCCTGGAACGCGATCGATGCCGGGGGAAGTGGGACCATCCGCCCTCCAAATTCGATCTCGTCAGACAGGAAGGGCGCATGCCCGGTCGGCGCGCTGAGACCGTGAGCGCGGAGCGCAATTCCCAGCTCGAGCGGTCGGTCGAAGATCGAGAAGGGCTCAACGGCATCAATGCCGAGCGCGGCGATGCGCTTCATCGTTGCATCGAGGTCGTCGAGCTGATCACGGATGCTGTAGAGCTGAATTGATAGCCGGGGCGTGGTCATTGTTCTCCAATAGTCAGGGGTTGTGCGGTCGGAAATTCTTCGTTACTTCTCTGTAGGCGTCGTAGAGTGCCCGTGTTCTTCGGGGCTCGCGATGAGCTTCATGAACACCTCGAGCACAGCCAAGACGTCGCGCGTCGGGTCCATCAAAACCTGAATTCGAAGCCCGTCCATCATGGCTAGGGCAAGAGTCACCTTCTCATCGGCCGAAATGCTTGCACTGTCACGTGAAGTCGTCAGAACCGTGCCGGTAAAGCGCGTTCGCATGCGCTCGCGCCGCCCCATGAAGAATTCGTGCGCAGGATGGGTGGGATTGGTCGCCGCGACCACGAGCGCCATCCAGTTTCGCTGATAGTCGGCTTCCGAGAATTCTTCGCGGAGCACCGTACTCAAGATCTTCTCGGCGGGCAGGCGCGACTCTGCAATCCGTGCCGCGAGATCTTCCTCGTCCTGCTCATGCTGGGTGAGCGCGGCGAGAAGCAACTCATCCTTGCCCGAGAAATGACGTAGCAGCGCCGCATGAGTCATATCAGCGCGGGCGGCGATGTCCCTCAGGGATGCGCGTTCGTGGCCATGCTCAGCGAAGCTGGCGAGCGCGGCGCGCGCGAGGTCTGCGCGTCGCGCCGCTGTCGCGGCGTACGGCCCGCGCCGTCGCTGGCTGACCGGCTCAGTCTCGGGTTGGGGAGATTCCTCGGTTCCCATATTCCTCCTTGTCGGCGGACCTGTTTTGCAAATTGTAACCATGGTGGTTACAGTTTGTCTACGCACCGCAACCGATTGCCATTGGCTGCGGCGAGTCACTGAACGATAAAGGAGTCAAGGTGAGTACGAGTGAGTCCCAACTCGATGCGACGATCGAGGAAGTGGCTGCCTCCCAGCCAGTGGCGGGTGGCCCCCCAGATTCGACTGCCCTTGCGGGTGAGCGAAGCGGAAACAGCGCCCCTCCACTGAAGCGAGTGAGTGGCAGCTACGTCGCGTGGTTGATGGTGGCGAACTTCGGTGCCTCGCTCGCGATGATGGTTCCGCTGGCGTATGGCCTTGCGCTGCGCATCTCGGAACTTGCACCTGGGCATGAAGAGGTTCTCGGCTACGTGACCGGGTCGGCTCAGTTGGTGTACATCATTCTCAGTCCGATGGTTGGGCTGTGGAGCGATAGAACGCGCTCCCGACTAGGGCGACGCACGCCCTTCATCTTCCTCGGCACTGCCATCGGAATCGTGGGCCTGCTCATCATCGGCCTAGCGCCGGCAATCCCCATAATCGCGCTCGGCTGGGTGCTCGGAATGACCGGCTGGTCGATGTCGGGTGCCGCGATTCAAACCCTTCAGGCAGACAAACTCCCCGAAGAACAGCGAGGCAAGGTCTCTGCCCTCACGAGCCTCACGACCCAGATTGCCCCGGTTGTCGGCATCGGCATCGCATATGCGGTGTCATCCAACACGCTTCTCGTGTTCCTCGTTCCTGGGCTCATCGGTGCACTCTTGTTGGTGCTGCTCCCGGTCTTCAAGCCAGAAGGCAGCTCAAGAGATTTCGTGAGCACCTCCGACGTCACCCTGAAGAAGATCGTGACAAGCTACGGCTTCAGCCCGCGCAAGTACCCTGACTTCGCGTGGAACTGGCTCGGACGATTTGTGTTCTTCATTGGCCTGTACTTCAACACGACATTCGGTACCTTCTTCTACGCCCAGCGCCTCGATCTGCCCGTGCGTGAGGTCGCCGGTGTCGTGACCACAATCGGCATGATCGGCATCGTCGCCGCCGCAGCCGGTGCAATTCTGGGCGGGTTCCTCTCAGACAAGCTCAGACGTCGGCGACTCTTTGTCGTCGTGGCAGCAGCGCTCTTCGTCTGTGGTGCGGTCACGGAGGCATTCGCGTGGTCCTTGGCGCCGCTCATTGCCGGCGCCGTGCTCATGCAACTTGCTATCGCGGTGTTCGCAACCGTCGACCAAGCGATTGTCTTCGCTATCTTGCCTGATCGCGCCGAAGCCGGACGGTATCTAGCGATTGTCGCCTTCGCGCAGAAGATCCCGAGCGCCATCGCGCCGCTGATCGCGCCACTGATCATCATGATCGGCGCGGTCGGGGTGGAGAAGAATTACACCCTGCTGTACCTCGCCGGGGCCGCGTTTGCTCTGATCGGCGGCTTGGTGATCATGTTCAAAGTCAAGTCCGTTCGATAGCCGACATCTGAGCCACGTACCTCGACGCGAGATAGGAAGTAATCACGATGACCCGAATGCCATTTGATTTGACGATCGACAGCGACGGCGACCAGTTCGTCGTCTCGGGCCCGACGCCCCGGATGTCCTGGAAAGTGCCGTTGGGGTTGGGCGCGCAGATCGGGTATGAACTGGATGCGACAGTCGACGGCGCATCCATGCCGACGGTCTCGGCTGACTCGCCCCGTCATCTGCACATTGCGTGGCCATGGGCGCCGCTCGTGAGCGCGCAGCGCGTGAAGTGGCGGGTGCGCGTCGCTGGAACAGAGGGCGCTTCGGGCTGGTCGGAATGGAGCGACTTCGAAGCCGGACTGCTTGACCATGACTGGCAGGCGAAGTGGATCTCGCCCGTACAAGGCAACGATCCTGGCTACGGCAAACGCCCGGCGCACACGCTCTCCGTGGAGTTTGATCTCACCTCCGATGTGCAAACAGCCCGGTTGTACGCGACCGCGCTCGGCGTCTATGAAGCCTTTGTCAATGGGGATCGTGCGGGCACCGCCGAGTTGTCTCCCGGTGCGAGCTCCTACGACAAAACCCTGTACGCACAGGCATCCGATGTACTCACCAGCCTTCGGATCGGCACGAATCGTCTCAAAATCGTGCTGTCGGACGGCTGGTTTCGGGGGTTGGTCGGCGCTCACCGTATGCCCGCCCAATGGGGAACGGTGCTCGGTGCTCGACTCGAGCTCCACCTTGTTCTCGCGAACGGCGCGCGCCAGATCGTGCGCACAAACGAGAACTGGACGAGCGTGCCATCCGCCATCACTCGGGCGGACCTCATGGACGGCCAGACGGTGGATCTGACGAGTGTTCCAGATGTGCCGCGCGCTGTACTTGTTGACAGGGTGTCGGCTCCCGCGATCGACTGGTCGCCCGCGCCCGCAGTGCGTGTGGTCGGTAGTCGCAAGCCGGCGACGCTCCGAAAGATCGAAACCGGTGTCTGGATTGCGGATTTCGGCCAGAACGCATCCGGATGGATCGCGCTTGCCGATCTTGGCCCGGTCGGCACACGCACGACGATCGACTATGGCGAATACGTGGGCCCGGATGGGGACCTCTCCACCGCGCATCTGGACTCCTCACGTCCCGGGGAGGAGCCGACAGCATTCGTGCAGCGCGATGAGGTCGTCTCCGCCGGAGACAACCAAGTCTTCGAACCGCGCCACACTGTGCATGGGTTCCAGTACGCACGCATCCGTCGCCAAACAGCCGATCTCGACCCGGCGAGTGTGACGATGCGGATCGTGCATTCTGATCTGCAGCGCACTGGAACTTTCGCCTGCAGCGACCCAGACCTGAACCGCCTCCATGAAATCGCCGAATGGAGTTTTCTCGGCAACGCCGTCGACGTGCCCACTGACTGCCCAACGCGTGAGCGACTCGCCTGGACGGGGGACTATCAGGTCTTCGCCCCCACAGCGACACGGCTCTACGACGTTCTGGGATTCAGCCGCAAGTGGCTGCGCTCGGTCAGGGACGACCAGCTCGACGACGGCCGGATCGCAAACTTCTCGCCGGATGGGCGGCAGATCAAGCGCAACCTTGACGACCAGTTCGCCATGATGACGGGATCGGCGGGTTGGGGCGACGCGATCACCATCGTTCCGTGGGAACTCTACGAGGCGTATGGAGATCGGGAAGTACTCGTCGAGAACTGGGACGCCATGGTCAGGTGGGTTGACTGGGCACTTCACACATCCGCCACGGCTCGTCATCATTCTCGAATTGAACGGTCCACCGAACCGCTGCCGCATGAGCAGTACCTCTGGGACGGATCTTTCCACTGGGGGGAGTGGACCGAACCCAAAGCGAAGGCTGCCGACGGCTCGCGAATCGACCCCATCAAGCACAATCCGATGGCGTGGTTCATGGCGGACAAAGGGGAGGTCGGTACCGCATTCCTGTACCGTTCGGTGTCGATCCTTGCTCGCACTGCAGAGGTGCTCAGTCGCATGGACGACGCCGAAAGATATGCGGAGACAGCACATCGCATCCGAGACGCATGGCGGACGGAATTCCTGCATGGGGACGGTCGAACTCTCGGTGACACTCAGGCCAGCTACGTGCGCGCACTGTCATTCGGGCTTGTCCCCGATGAACTCCGTGCGCCAGCCGCGCGCCGACTCGTCGAGCTGATTCGCGCTGCAGGCACGCACCTGGGAACAGGGTTTCTCGCGACCGGCGACCTCCTTCCGGTCTTATGTGACAGCGGGCACTCCGATGTGGCGTACGAGCTCCTCTTTCAGCGGTCGGCGCCATCGTGGCTCTACATGGTCGACCGCGGAGCGACCACGATCTGGGAGGACTGGGACGGCATCGACGAAGACGGCAACGCCCACGAGTCACTGAACCATTACAGCAAGGGCGCGGTGATCCGTTTTCTGCACACGCACACACTCGGGCTCCGGCAAGCCCCAACGTCAATCGCTTGGGAGTCCTTCATCGTGCAGCCGGTTCGAGGCGAGAACGTCACGTGGGCGTCGGGATCGCACGAGACCCCCCAAGGGCTCATTCGGGTCGAGTGGAGAATTGAGGATGCTGAAATGGAGATCACAGTTGACGTACCACCGAGTTCGTCGGCAGTGATTCTGTTTCCCGATGGGTCGTCGGAACTGGCGGCGGCCGGCCACTTCCGGGGGAGGCGTACTCTGCCGAACCCGGCGTAACGGACGCCGCGACCCAGCCCTGTGCTGGGCGCGGCGCGCAGCGGGTCGCGCGTTGCCCATCACCTGTGAAACACACGCGTGGCAACCGCTTGCCAAATATTTGTTTTCGTGATTTGCTCGAGGGACGCAACAAGGACGGTGCTTAGCCATCCGGAAAGAGAGGACCCTCGATGCTGAGACCCCAATGGTCACCAACCCGTGAGCTCGTAGACCTGGATGGGTTGCCGCGCTTGGCCCGAGATGGCTCTCCTGACACAGCGCCGTGGCCCGAAGTTCGCCGTCCAGACGCTGCGCGTTCGCTGGTGTTCCTGGAGAGTTCGCGTGGCGATGAAGCTGGGGCTCTCCGGAATGAATGAAAAGCTCTCCTCGAATCGGAACGACCACGACCACGACCGCTTGTTTCCCGCTGACCCCAACACGCGCGGCCTGGCGCGGGATTTGTACCAACGTGTTGCGGACGCGCCTATCGTGTCTCCGCACGGGCACGTTCCCGCGCGATGGCTCGCCGAGGACACGCCTTTTCCGGATCCGGCTGCGCTGCTTGTCTCACACGATCACTACGTGACCAGACTGCTGCACGCCTCTGGAGTCGACCTCGCCTCGCTCGGGCTTGGCGGGCATGCGGTGGATCCGCGGGAGGTTTGGCGAATCTTCGCAGCTCACTGGCACCTCTTCGCAGGCACCGCCTCCGGGTACTGGATCGAGCAGGAACTGCGCGCCGAGCTCAAGATTGACACCCCTCTGACGCCTGCGACGGCAGATGGGATCTTTGACCACATTCACGAGTTGCTCGGGACTGCTGAGTTTCGTCCACGCGCGCTCTTCGAGCGATTCGGTATCGAAGTGCTCGCCACTACGGATGATCCGTTGGACGATCTCGCTGACCACGCGGCAATCGCGCGGAGCGGACTCGCCGGGCGGGTTCTGCCAACATTTCGGCCAGATCGCTACCTGGATCCGGATGCAGAAAGCTTCAGCCTGAACGTCAATCGGCTCCTGGCTGCGACCGGTGAGCCGGCAACATTTGTCGGATACTTGAGTGCGCTTGCGGCGCGCCGGCAACACTTCATCGGTCATGGAGCGGTCTCGGCTGACCACGGAGTTGAAGAGCTTGTCACTGTCGAGATGAGCGACGCCGATGCCGAGCGTCTTTTTCGAGTTGTCATCGGGGGTGGCGCGAGCCAGCAGGATCGACGCGCTTTCACTGGCCACATGTTGTTGCGCATGGCGCAGCTCAGCATCGACGATGGGCTGGTCATGACCATCCATGCCGGCGTTGTGCGCAACCACCACACGGAAACCCATCGGCGCTTCGGTGCAGACACAGGCCACGATTTTCCGCGACGCACAGATTTCGTCGGTGGGCTGCGGCCGCTTCTCGAACGATTTGGTCTCGAGCGAGACTTTCACCTGGTGCTATTTGCCGTGGATGAGACCGTGTATTCACGCGAGATCGGGCCGATGGCCAGCTTCTATCCCAGCGTGTATATCGGGGCTCCCTGGTGGTTCCTCGATGCTCCGGATGCGATGCTTCGCTTCCGGTCAGCAGTGACGGAGTCCGCGGGATTCTCTCGTGGTTCCGGATTCATCGATGACACGCGGGCATTCCTCTCGATCCCCGCGCGCCATGACACCGCGCGTCGAACCGATGCTTCATTCCTCGCCAGACTGGTCGTCGAGGGTCGCATTTCGGTTGCCGCCGCTGGGGCCATCATTGACGATATTGTCGGTCCGCAGCCGAAGCGGGTGTTCAAACTATGAGCCTCGTCGTACCCGCGCACAAACGTGCGCGCACGCGGCCGGCCCCGCCGGTTCGAATCGTGCACATGGGGCTTGGCGCGTTCAGTCGTTCGCATACAGCGTGGTACACCGCTCACGCGGCCGATGCACACGAATGGGGCATCGCTGCATACACGGGCCGCAGTGCGTATCTCGCTGAAGCGCTTACCGCGCAGGATGGTTTGTACACGCTGATCGAGCGCTCCGCCGGTGGCGATCAGGCTGAAGTCATCGAGAGCATCGTACGCGCGCACCCGGGCGATGATCTCGATTCACTCTTCGCTGACATTGCGGCGGTCACAACGTCGATCGTGACTTTGACGATCACCGAGGCCGGCTATCGATCTGGGGCCGACGGGGCGCCAGACCTCACCGACCCGCTCGTTGTTGCCGACATTGCGGCGCTCCGGACGCTCGCCCGTGGAAGTGACCCCGGGACGTTGCGCCTCCAGACCGCACTCGGACGGCTTGTGTGGGGCCTCGAATTGCGGCGGCGGTCACACGGGACCCCGCTCGCCGTCGTCTCGTGCGACAACCTCCCCGACAACGGCAGGCACGTGGGGCGCAGCGTGGTTTCATTGGCACGTTCGGTGTTGCCAGAAACGGCGATGTGGTGTGAACAGAACATCTCGTTCGTGTCCTCATCCGTTGATCGAATCACCCCGCGCATATCAAGCCAGGAGCAGGTAGCTCTCGCTGCGCGCTACGGGGACGGCGTTCCTGTGCTCACAGAGCCTTTCCACGATTGGGTTCTCGCGGGCGATTTTCCGGAGGGTCGACCGGCGTGGGAGAGCTCTGGCGCACGATTCACCAACGAGCTCGAGCCATGGGAGGCGCGCAAACTGTGGCTGCTGAACGGTGCCCACACGCTGCTGGCATGCCTTGGTCTCCTGAGAGGGCACGTCGACGTTGCACGCGCCATGGCGGACCCCGTCTGTCGCCAGGCGGTCGAAGAGTTCTGGAGCGAAGCACAGCGCCACCTTCCCGAGGATTTGGACCTTCACGGCTATCGTGCCGCTCTGATCGAGCGCTTCACGAACCCGGGAATCGTTCACCGTCTGTCGCAAATTGTGCTCGACACACCAACGAAACTCCGCTTGCGCATCGCGCCGGTTGCAGAGCGGGAGCGCCGCGCCGGGCGCTCAGCACGCGGGTGTGCGACTGTCCTCGCTGCCTGGATGGTCGCCAGCGAAAGCGGCTTGGCGCCGGCATCCGTCTCCGGCATCGAGGCCCCGACCAAGGATAACTCCGTGGCCGGGGCGCTCACCGCTGTGAGCGCGGAACTAGCAGAGGATTTCGCATTCGTAACGCTCATCGAGCAATCGGTTCAGCAGGTGAAGAGCCTCGTGTCGTGGTGACGGCGTCAAGCCCGGTCTGGCAATCGGATGTCGCAAGTGAACACTCTTTACAGGGCGTAGCCTCACCCTCTGGCAACATGCGTATCTCGCTGCTGCTGCATTGAAATAGTGCGGCCATAACGGCCTCGGTCATGCTGTCACGGGATCACGTGTTCATAACGTCCGAACCTCCTGCTGGCAATCGGTTGTCAAAATGTCGAAATGATGGTTGACTGGCTCATGCCCAATCGTTGAGACAACCTTGCGGCTTTGACTCTCACGCGTTTGCGTAAATGTTGATTCATTCAAAGGAGTATGAATAAGATGTCGAATTCCCGAACGGATCGCCAGCGTAAGTTGGCAGTCCTGTCGGCTGCGGTTCTCACCGCGGCCCTCGCGCTGACCGGATGTTCACCGTCCGCGGAACCCATGAAGCCCGCAGCAAGCGGCGCACCGGTCGTTGTGGAGAAGGACCTCTCACTCGCTGCGTTCTCCGCTCCGAACTCCTTGGACCCCGCTCAACTGGTTGACGGACAGCAGATGTTCGTGTGGTCCTCTGTGCTCGACACTCTTCTGCGGAAGGATCCCGACACCGGCTCGACCATCCCGGGCGCCGCGGAAGCCTGGGAGTACAACTCAGACGGCACAGAGCTGACGCTCTCGCTTCGTGAAGGAATGACTTTCAGTTCGGGTGACCCGGTGAACGCGGAGGCAGTCGTGAAGACGCTTGACCGCTCGCGGATCACCCCCGGCAACATTCAGGGGCGCCTCTCGAGAATTGAAAGCGTGAGCGCAACAGACGACCTCACCGTGGTCATCAAGCTCACCGCTTTCGACCCGCAGCTCATCGACAACCTCTCATCAGGACCAGGTGCCATCGGCGATCCCGCCACAATGGACCAGGAGCGCACCGCGACAGATCCGATAGGTTCCGGCCCGTTCATCCTTGACGTGGCGAAGACGGTTCCGGGCAGCAGCTACGTTCTGACCAAGCGCGACGAATACTGGGACGCGGAAAACGTGCCGTTCTCCACGCTCACGGTCAAGGTAATCCAAGATCCAACGGCCTCGTTCAATGCCTTGCAGTCCGGTGAGATCAATGCATCCACCGTTCAATCGCAGATGGTCAGTCAGCTGAACCCGGATGATTTCACCATCACTGAAAACCAAGCTGTAGCGACGACCATCCTCAACATCCTCGACCGTGGCGGTGAGAAATGGCCAGCCCTCGGCGATCAGCGAGTGCGCCAGGCAATCAACCTTGCTATCGACCGCAAGGGCATCGTGAAGGCGCTCTATAGCGGAGTCGGTCTTGAGACGGCGCAGCTGCCCAGCCCCTACGGCGCGATCTACGACGAGTCGCTCAACAAGACCTATGTTTACGATCCCAAGGCGGGTCGTGCGCTTGTAGAGGAAGCGGGCTTCGCTGGCGAGACATTCCAGATCCCCAGCACGTTCCTGACTGGCACGATCGAGCCCGTACTTTCGCAGGCCTTTACTGACATCGGCCTGAACCTCGAGTGGGTGACCGTGCCGCCTCAGCAGGCTCAATCTGCCGCTCGTTCGGGAGACTACGGACTCTACTTCCAGATTCTAGGCTTCAACTCAGACGCGGCGGATATTGCCACAACCATTGCTGTCGACAACGTCGGAAACCCCCGCAACTACACTGACCCGACGCTTGATGCGCTCTTTGCTGAAATCAATTCAACGGTTGATTTCGAGGAAGCATTGCCGGCGTACAAGGAGCTCAACGAGTACGTCGTAGACCAGGCTCTCGTCGCTCCGGTCGTCTTCAGCGGAACCACGTGGGCGACCGGCGACGGAATCTCCTATGTGGGCAAGGCGAACACCCTGTCCACGATCCGTCAGTTCGCGGTCACCGAATAGGTGACGGGTGGGGGCGAGCAATCGCCCCCACCACAAGATCCGGAGTCCTAGATGCTCGCTTATGTTCTTCGTCGCCTCGGTGCGGGCGTCGTGCTCGCTGTTTTAGTCACGCTCATCACTTTCCTCCTCCTGAGTTCGTCATTTGACGACGTTGCGCAGACAATCCTCGGCTCGTCAGCCACCCCCGAAATCACCGCGGCACTCATCGCCGAGAAAGGGTGGGACCGGCCCATAGTCGTGCAATATGCCGACTGGCTCGTCAACGCCGTCCAAGGCGACTTCGGCGTCTCTGTTTACACGTCTCTGCCGGTTGGCCCTTCCGTCATTCAACGACTCTTAGTGACGCTGTCAATCATCGTGCCCGCCCTCATCATCTCGGTGATCGTGTCGATCGTTCTGGGTGTGTGGTCCGCCTCGCGGGGCGGAGCCATCGACCGCGTAGCACAGGGCATCTCACTTATCGGCTACATCCTGCCGGGTCTCCTATTGGCCATTGGCCTTGTGGTCATCTTCGCGGTGCAGTTGAAATGGCTCCCTGCGACCGGGTATACGCCGCCAACGGAGGATCCTGCCGCCTGGATACGGAGCATTACCATCCCCGTAATCGTGCTCTCAATCGGTGGTATTGCGAGCATGACCGCACAGGTGCGTGGACGGATGATCGACGAACTTCGACGAGACTATGTGCGCACTCTGCGCACCCGCGGCACGTCGACTCGCTCAATCGTGTTGCGTCACGCGCTGCGCAACGCCGGCGGTCCGGCTTTGACCGTAATGTCACTCGAGTTCATCCAAATGTTTGGCGGAGCACTCATCATCGAGAATGTCTTCGCCCTGCCCGGCTACGGGAGTTTCGCTTTCAACGCGTCGCTGCAAGGCGACTTCCCCGTGATCATGGGCGTCGCAGCGTTCGGCGTGTTGCTTGTCACGATTGTCAACCTCCTCACCGACCTGGCCAACGGCTGGCTGAACCCGAAAGCGAGAGTTCATTGAGCAACGAGCGTGAACCTGTGACGCAATCGATTATGACTCCAAGTACCGAGCTGTTGGTCGCCATCGAGCACGCGGCCACTGCAGCGCGCACTCCAACCTGGAAGCGTCTGCTGAAAGATCCTCAGGCGGTGATTACTGCGAGCATCCTCATCGTCATCTTCGTGCTTGGCGTTCTCGTACCATTCCTCACCGTGCACGGACCGAATGAAGCTGACCTGTCGATGATCAACGCACCAGTCGGTACACCGGGGTACCCGCTCGGCGCCGATGAGGTTGGCCGTGACATTTGGACGCGGCTGTTGCACTCCATCAACACGGCTGCGATCTCCGCGCTTATCGGCGCGGGCGTTGCTCTCGTCATTGGCGTAGTCGCCGGCCTGATCGGCGGCTACTTTGGCACCGCCACTCGAGCCACCACCGAGTGGCTCTTCAACCTCATCATGACTTTCCCCGGCATTCTGCTTCTCATCATCCTGATGCCTGTTACTGGTGGCGACTACCGGTTCACCATGCTCATCTTCGGCGTGCTCCTCTCGCCGGGCATCTACCGCATCGTGAGAAACCTCGTTGTCGGCGTCAAGAACGAGCTCTACGTCGACGCCGCACGTGTCTCGGGGCTCGGCAATCTCCGTATTCTGAGCAAACACGTGCTGTTCGTGATCCGTGGACCGATCATCATTGCCGCGGCATTTATGTCGGGGTCCGCGATCGCTGTGCAATCGGGGCTTGCGTTCCTCGGCGTTGGCTCGCTGCAGATTCCGAGTTTCGGTGCCATGATCTCGTCGGGTTTCCGCAACCTCTACATCGCGCCGACCCAGTTCCTCTGGCCTAGCCTCATGCTCGGCGTCATCACTGCATCGCTAGTGCTGCTCGGCAACGCACTGCGAGACACGCTCGAGGGCGCGAAGCCGAAACCGATCAAGGTCGGCATCGGTCAGCGTGTTATCGGCAACGACTCCACTACGCCTGCTCAGCACGGGGCGCTGCTCGAGATCACCGACCTCGGCGTCGCATATCGTGGTCCCGGTGGGCGCCCGCGTGAGGTTGTCAGCGGTGTCTCTCTCTCAATCGCTCCGGGTCAGGTGCTCGGGCTCGTCGGAGAATCTGGGTCAGGCAAGACGCAGACTGCATTTGCAATCCTGGGCGTGCTCCCTCCGGAAGCGCTGATCACCCGCGGTTCAATCCGCTTCGATGGCCGCGAACTCGTCGGGCTCACCGATACCCAAATGCGACCCCTGCGCGGCAAGGAAATTGCGTATATTCCGCAGGAGCCGATGTCGAACCTTGACCCATCGTTCCGCGTGGGTTCGCAGCTCGTTGAGGGAGTGCGCTCTGCGCTGGGGCTGTCGACGAAGGAAGCGAAACAGCGTGTTCTCGCACTCCTCGCACGGTGTGGAATCGCCGACCCTCAGCGCACTTTTGACTCCTACCCGCACCAGATTTCTGGCGGCATGGCGCAGCGCGTGCTCATCGCCGGCGCTGTGGCCAGCCGCCCTCGGCTGCTCATCGCTGACGAGCCGACGACGGCCTTAGACGTGACCGTGCAGGCCGAGATTCTCGATTTGTTGCGAGACTTGCAGGCCGAGCTTGGCATGGCCATCCTGCTGGTGACCCACAACTTTGGGGTTGTAGCCGACATTTGCGATCACATCGCGGTCATGCAGGACGGCGTTGTCGTTGAGTCGGGCAGCACGCATGAGATCTTCCGCAATCCGCAGCACGAGTACACGCAACTCTTGCTCGCCGCAATTCTCAGCGAGGATTCCGTGCGTACTGACCCGTCCATTGCAGCCACCACTGAGGGGAGTATGCGATGAGCCTGCTCGATGTCACCGACCTCCGCGTCAGCTTTCCAGGTAGAGGATGGCGCGCTAAGCCGCTCGAGGTATTGCACGGGGTTTCCCTGCAGATCGGCCACGGCGAAACGCTCGGCCTCGTGGGTGAGTCCGGTTCGGGGAAGACCACGATCGGGCGCGCTGTGCTTGGGCTTGTGAAGCCGGCGGGAGGCGGCATTTCTTTTGAAGGTGAGAACATCTCCCGGCTCGGTGCCCGTGAGCGTCGCCGTCTCGCGAAGGACATCCAGGTGGTGTTCCAAGACCCGTACACCTCGCTCAACCCCTCGCTCACGGTGGGTGACATCCTCGCGGAGCCGCTGGTGGTACAGGGGACCTCCGCCCGGGACGCGAAGGCACGAGTGAAGACGCTTCTCGACCAGGTGGGATTGCCCGCGGATGCCGCCGAGCGGCTTCCGCGCGAATTCTCCGGTGGTCAGCGTCAGCGTGTGGCGATCGCGCGTGCCCTCGCGCCAGCGCCCAAGCTCATCGTGTGCGATGAGCCCGTCAGCGCACTGGACCTGTCGACCCAAGAGCGGGTGCTCGACCTGTTCATCGAAATCCAGCGAGAGACGGGTGTCGCCTACCTGTTCGTGTCGCACGACCTCTCCGTCGTACGACACATCAGCCATCGCGTCGCCGTGCTCTACCGAGGCGACCTGGTAGAAACCGGGCCTGCCGCGACCGTGACGTCGACGCCATCGCATCCATACACGCAACGCCTGCTGCTGGCCGCACCGGTGGCCAACCCGATCGAACAAAAGGCTCGCAGAGACGAGCGACGCAAGGTCGCTGCGCTCGCCTGACGTGAGCAATAGAGCAGGAATGCCCGGTGCGCGGGCACAGCTATCAAGAAATGTAGGGGTGTCACTCATGAGTCACATATCGTGTAATCCGCTGGATCTTCCGTACCGTTACCAAGACGTTCGTTTCTCGGGATCGGTGCAGGGGGTCAAGATCGGTGAACCGCAGCGCAGCGTGCACCGCGAGGCTGCAGACCCCTCCATCGTGAGATACCAGGGGCATTACCTTCTCTTCGCCTCTATGTCTCGCGGATTCTGGTCGTCGACCGATCTCAACAGCTGGCAATTCCACCCGACCGCGAAGCTTCCACCCTTTGACTACGCCCCAGACGTCCGTGAAGTCGACGGTACGCTGATTATCAGCGCATCGCGGAAGACCGGAAACTCGCCCTTCTTCCGCAGCCGCAACCCGCTCGAGGACGACTTCGAAGAGATTGCCGCTGGAACATTTGCCTTCTGGGACCCGAGCGTCTTCCAGGACAACGACGGCCGCATCTATCTGTACTGGGGGTGCGATGCAGTGCAGCCGCTGTACGGCATCGAGCTCGATCGCGAGCTGACGCCGATCGGGGAGGCAGTGCCGCTTGCCTACTCTGACGCCAGTAGCCGGGGATGGGAGCGCCCCGGAGAGGACTATATGGTGCCGGAGCCGACGACCGAGCGGGAGCGGCTCGTCGCGCAATTCTCCGGAGCGTCAACGTACGTCGAGGGCGCCTGGATGACGCGTGTTGGTGATCTCTACTATCTGCAGTACTCGGCTCCAGGTACCCAGTGGAATACTTACGCGGACGGCTATCTGACTGCGAGCTCCCCGCTCGGGCCGTTCACCTATTCCTCGAATAGTCCGTTCTCGTCCAAGCCCGGTGGGTTCATCACCGGCGCGGGCCATGGCAGTACGTTCCAGGATGAATGGGGCAACTGGTGGCATGCGGCGACAATGCGCATCAGCGTGAACGACGTCTTCGAACGGCGAGTCGGGATCTTCCCCGCAGGTTTTGACGAGGACGGAGTCTTGTTCTGCAATCAGAGCTTTGCGGATTACCCGATGCTCGTGCCCGAAGGCGCGTTTGACCCGCAGGAACTACGCCGGCCGCCGTGGATGCTGCTGTCCTATGAAGCTCGCACGCTGGCGTCATCACATGCCGAAGGTCATGACTCCGACCTCGCTGTCAACGAGGATGTGCGTTCTTGGTGGGCATCCGCGCTGCCTGGCGTTGGCCAATGGTTGACCGCTGATCTCGGCGAGGAAAAGGACGTACACGCCGTTCAGGTGAATCTGGGGGACCACGAGCTCGCGCAGAGCGCACCGCTGCTCGACGAGGGTGCCGATAGCGGGCACACCTGGCGTGGGATTTATGAGTCGCACGCGCCTGCAGAAGTGCTCCTCGAGGGGTCCATCGACGGGGCGAACTGGGCAGTACTCCACGACGGCAGTCAGGCAGGAGAGGACAGACCGCACGCGTTGGTCGTGCTCGACGCACCCCAAGCCGTGCGCTACATCCGGGTAACGGCTCAGTCGCTACCATTTGACGGCGCCTTCGCAGTGAGCGGACTTCGTGTGTTCGGTCGGGGTCGCGGCATCGCTCCACAGCAGATCGTCCCCGATGTGGTGCGCGTCGACGATCGCACCGCGAGCCTCACCTGGGAAGAGGCGGACGGGGCGCAGGGCTACAACATCCGGTACGGGCCGGATCGCGACAAGCTCTACCGCAGCTGGTTGGTTTATGGCCGCACTTCACTGGAGGTGCCGACGCTCAACGCTGGGGCCAGCGCCTGGTTCGCGGTGGACTCATTCAACGAGAATGGCGTCACATTCGGGGAGCCGGTGCAGGCCACCGCTGCGACACTAG